>NZ_JAQITB010000005.1 GCF_028618515.1 Bartonella sp. ML69XJBT | reverse complement strand
CCGTTGCAAAACCCGTTGATGGAAAATTGGTACTTGCCAAACGGGGTGAAGGCAAAGCCATTACCGGTGAAACACTCCCTATTGTTGTTATCCATGAAAAACACTGTACCTCTTGGGATTTTAAATATAGTGCACGAGATGAAGCAGGTAGCGCCAATGGCTTAGCAACAGATGCAGGAGATGACCAAAAAGCCGCCGCTGATGCAAGGGAACCAGAAGAAATCGAGGAGAGTGAAGATGTAATCCATATGGATGACAGTGACAGAGCATCATCATCTGAATCGGAAAAAGCAGAAAAAGAATCTGAGAAAGAAGAAGACAAAGAGAAAAAGGGCGGTGTACTTGCAAGCTATCATGATGTACGCACTGGTGAGAAAAAGGAAGTTAAGGTTGGTAAAGAACCTTTTCATGAACTCAAATATACCTACCATAACCAATCAGAAGCGGTTGCAGCCATTGCTGCTTATCGCAACAAATCATCGCGTGGGAAATCTTCTTTCTCATGTGATATTGGTGGTGATCCCTTTGTGCAAGCAGAAGCAAAGCTTGTTCAAGAGCCCCCTTTCCGCTCCTACATTCCAGCAGAATGGCGCATCAAAAGCGTCAAACACAAGCTTGATAAGACGGGTGGATATACAACAAAAATAGAGTGCGAACTTTTTGATAAAGCCCAAGAAGATGCTGCAAAAAACGTAGCAAACACCATACCAGACAAAGACGATACCCTTGATCCAAACGCCCCACCCAATGCATGCGACGAAGGAGACGGCGTCATCCATATGGATGAGGAAGATATCAATCAGCATAAATATTAAAAATCACAGAAAGCTGCTTGACAATATGGCAACAATGTGTCTATTGTCGAATCAGGTGCCTAAGAAACACCTTAGAAAATACCAAGCGGACAAACTACCGAGATAGTTTATTTTCCGCACATTAAAGGCTTTGACTCATTGTATGTTACACGCATATAATGATCTTGTCGGGTGTGGTTATGCCATAAAATACCCTTTGAGGAAAAGCATAACGACGGACTTGGTACCGTGTTTCTTAGCACCCGGCGCTCTTTTTGAGTGTCATTAAGAAACCTCTATTACCAAGGAGTTCTTTATGAACACACTTATAGAAATATCAAAACAGGTTATTGATCAAGAAACTGTTCAAACAGTTAATGCGCGTGAGTTACATACATTTTTGGAAATAGGTAAAGATTTTTCCAATTGGATTACTGACCGTATCAAAAAATATAATTTATTAGAAAACCAAGACTTTGTTTGCTCGCCAAATTTGGCGAGCAAAGGCAGAGGTGGTCACAATCGTAAAGACTATCACCTCACCTTAAGTGTAGCCAAAGAACTTTCTATGGTTGAGAATAATAAGAAAGGAAGAGAAGCGCGTTTATACTTTATCAAATGTGAACGGCTTTTGAAACAAGTAGTGACACCACAAATAGATTACTCAACGCCTCAAGCATTACTGGGCGTCTTGAATCATCTACAAAGTCAAATCGAGCAAAAAGATCATGTTATTGCTGAATTGACTCCAAAAGCAGAGGCTTTGGATGGTTTAAAACGTTCGGATGGTTTGTTTGGTCTTATTGAAGCAGCAAAAATGTTAGAGGTACGACCAAAGGATTTAACGGATTACTTGCGTAAACATGATTGGGTCTATCGACGAGCTCCAGGGGCACCTTTATTACCCTATCAAGATAAGATCAAGAAAGGCTTCATGGATTGCCCTGCAATTACCATTCAGAGACCAGATGGGACAGAAAAGATACTGCCTTCAACAAAAATCACCTCCAGAGGATTGGCATGTTTGAGAGAACAAATCCATGGAGGTGTACAATGAATACCAGTATTGATTTTTTATGCGATTTGTGGATGGCATTATCTCAATTTTCTAGACATGAAAATATGAGTGACAAAGATTGTACTGCTCTGGTTGATACTATGAGTGTCATAGAAAAAGCTTTGATTTTAAAGCTTCAAAATGACGTGCCTAATATTACAAAGATTTTGGCAATCCTTACAGATTTTGGTTCTTCAGAACTACCGCATAGCATGGATTCTTTATTGCGCGCTTACGAGCCAGATTTAGATAACCCCATTAAAAAGGTTGCTTAAAGTAAAATATGCCCTTCCCCATCTTTAAGGTGGGGAAGTAGCAAACTCAGATTAAAGGTGTGAAACCGGTCGTTCAAGAGGCTGTACAGCCAAGCGAAATCCCATAGTACGCAGTACAGCATTCAAGCTACGGAACTCTGGATTACCTTTTTCTGAAAGTGTCCGGTAAAGTTGTGTTGGATTTAGGTTGGCTGCTTTAGCGACAGCTTGAACACCACCATAGGCTTTTGCCATTTGACGAAGTGTTACAAGCAATTCCCCCTGGTCACCATCTGCTAGGATTGCATCAAGGGTCGCTGCTGCTACTTCAGGGTCATCATGGAATATTTCTGCCATTGCATCATCATGGCTACGGTCTTTCATCTTTGCACTCCTTTAATCTTCACGGTTTTGCCAATCGTACCAACAAGCACATGCACGAGTGATATCGGTGTCTTGTGTTTTTTTAGTACCACCGCATAAGAGCAATAATACGGTCTTGCCAGACTGGGCATAATAAACGCGGTAACCAGGACCAATATTCATACGCAATTCATAGACACCATCACGAAGCGGTTTGAAATCGCCAAAGTTTCCTTGCTCTAAACGATTAAGACGGCGAATAATTGCAACTTTAGCCTGCACATCACGCAGCTTTCGCAGCCAATCAGTTATCAAGTCTTTGCCATCAGAGGTAAGGTAGTGACGTATTTCAAACATAATCTATATTCGTTTATAAACGAACATTTGTCAAGATGGAAAAAAATTTATTTTTAGATTTTCACTCAGCCTCACCTTGTGTGGGGCTTTTTTTATGGAGAACTTTATGCGGAAAATATCACAAGAAGGGCTTGCTCTCATACAACAATGGGAAGGCTTGCGCCTCAATGCTTATAAAGACGCCATCGGGGTATGGACCATCGGTTATGGACATACCAACAGTGCTGGTAAACCTTTTGTCCACAAAGGCATGACAATTACTGAAAAACAAGCCGAAGAACTTCTTTGTAAAGACTTAAGACAATTTGAAAATACCGTTGAACAAGCGGTTCAAGTTTCCTTAACCGATGAACAATTCGCAGCCTTGGTCTCCTTTTGCTATAATGTAGGAACAGGAGCCTTTTGCAATTCGACCCTATTAAAAAAACTCAATAACGGTGAATATGAAGCAATCCCAACCGAATTACAGAAATGGACCAAAGCCGGTGGTAAGCGCTTGCAAGGTCTTGTCCACCGACGTGTCGCAGAAGCAGGCTTATGGGCAAAAGGGGCATTTGTTTCCTCCAACTATCAAACCGTAGAAACACAAGCACCAACAGGGCTTTTCAAAGCCGAAGCCATTGCACCAATTATTGGTTCTTTCTCAGGTCTTGGCGGCTTACTAGCAGGCAATGGACCAGTGCAATGGGCTTTGGCAACCATTATGATCTTAGCGGCATGTGCTGGTATTTTCTTTGTTGCTAAACGTTTTCAAGAGCACCGCCTATGATGTTCTGGATGAAAAAAAATCTCTTGCTCACAGGTGCGGCACTAGCCGCTTTTTTTATGGCTTTGGCCAAAGCTTTTACCCTTGGCAAAAAGAGTGAACAGCAAAAGCAAACAGAAAAAACTTTAAAGGCAGCAACAACACGGCTGGAGGTGGAAAATGAAGTTAATCAGAAAAGCGATGCTGATGTGCGCACTGCTCTCTCTCGCTGGTTGCGCGACAAATAAGTATGTCTCTTGTGTTGGTTGGTTGCCTATTTATTTAGAGAGGCAAGATGTTAACGTTATCAGTTCAAACTTAGCAAGAGATATCTTAAAACATAACACCCTAGGTGAACGTTTGTGTGGATGGGAACATGGCTAGAAGAAAAACAAGAGACGATATAGAGCTTACAGAAGCGGAAAAAGAAATCCTTCAAGAAATCATCATGACCTACAAAAGTGTAAAAGTGATGTCGCGTTATACGAAATGGATTGTACTTATTATACTCTTATTAGCGCTTGATTTTTCACGTATCCTAGATGCCATAGAGAGTATTTTTACACAAAAACCAAATATCCGACTCTAAACATACTCTGAGACGCGCGAAATTCTTTAGAAAATGGTTTCTTAATTTTGCACGTCTCATGGAGGCTATCAATAATAGCTTTACACATTTAAAATAGTGGATTTCAAAGAATTATTAGAAAATGTTGGAGGAAAAAGATGAGCTTTGTAACGGTATGTTGGAAAATCCTATTCCCGAACTTTTGTTAACGCTCCCGAACCTTTAAAAAGATTACAAAGAATCAATATGTTATACATAGAAGAAAATTGGATGGCGGAGAGAGAGGGATTCGAACCCTCGATATGATTTCTCATATACACGCGTTCCAGGCGTGCGCCTTCAACCACTCGGCCACCTCTCCAGAGGTTTGAACACTATACCCAGAAAGAAATAACGTGCAAGCCTAAACTATATACTCAAAATTTAAAAACAACTTTATTTACCAAAATAAGATGGGATACTTATTGAAATACAAGCACATCCTCTCCTTTTAAGAAGAAAATTTTTCCGTGGATATAGACAGCTAAATATGATCACTAATAAATCAGTCAGTTCTAGCTCACGCACTATCTTTTTACTCATGAATAACACTATTATTGATTACACTGCCTAATGTTTTTTTAACAAAGCATTACTCAAAACTCGTTATCACTCATTGCCTCTCATAATCAGCTAAATAAAGGGCTGTATTAATCTGTGGTTCTCCAACATTTAAATATGCTTCATAGATATAATAAAATTCATTCTAACAAAAACAATTCATAATGCGCTTGCTTTTTCAAATTGCAATTTGGCGCACTCTCCTCCTCTTAAAGTTTCTTATTGCTTTATATCATTGCTAAGGGTGCGTACAGCTCGCGCAGTCTCACACTGTAATGCTTTTTTTGCTAAAATTTTCATATCTTCAAAACTATGAGCTTGCAAACACGCTTTGACTGAAGCAATATCACAGGATATCATAGAAAGTTCATTAATTCCCAATCCAGTCAAAATCATTGCTGCAAAAGGATCGCCAGCCATACCGCCACAAACACTAACCCAACACCCGTGTTTTTCTGCGCCTTGAACCGTTTGATGTATCATGCGTAAAACTGCTGGATCAAGACTATCAGCTTCAGAAACGAGATAAGGATTTTGTCTATCAACAGCCATTGTATATTGTGTTAAGTCATTGGTTCCAATCGAAAAAAAATCAACATAAGCACTTAAAACATCTGCCATAATGGCAGCTGCTGGAACTTCAATCATAATACCAAGCTTTAATTTTGGTGCATCAATATCGTTGCGAATTTCTTCTGTGATCTTTTTTATAGACAAAATTTCTGAAACAGACATGACCATTGGAAATAAAATCCATAGATCTCCACCTTCTTTTGCAACTCGATAGAGAGCACGTAACTGAGGAACCAAAAGATCACGTCGTCGCAACAAAAGCCGCGTTCCCCTAACACCCAAAAAGGGGTTGTCCTCTTTAGACAAATGTAAATGTGTAACCTGTTTATCCCCACCAATATCAAGTGCGCGAACAATTAATGGCTTATCCCCTACTGCTGCAATCATCGCACGGTACACATCAAATTGTGCATCTTCATCTGGAATATGTGGACTATCTAAAAACAAAAATTCTGTACGCATGAGCCCAACACCCTCTGCCCCCAAATCTAGTGCAATAGGAACCTGATTTGCGTAGTTGACATTAGCCATGATACGAATTCTTTGGCCATCTGTCGTTTGTATTGGTAATTTACACACACCTATCTCACCGTCACGCTTTTGCGTGGCAATACTTATCTGCCTTTGAGCATCCTCAACATCTTCAGCAGCAGGATCAAGATAAACAAACCCGTTATCGCCATCAATAATAGCTTGAACACCACACTCAACTGATAAAACATCTACACCCATAGCGACAACCATGGGAATACCAAGAGTACGTGCCAAAATAGACGTATGAGAAAGTGGACCTCCCCATGCCGTTGCTAACCCTTGTACTTTTGTACAATCAAGCTGCGCTACATCAGAAGGAGAGAGATCATCCGTAACCAGAATAACACCACGTGGAATATCATTTAAAAAAAATGATCTATAAGATGGATTGATTTCTCCTAAAACACGACGACCAACATCAATTAAATTAACAGCACGTCCTGCTAATATAGGATTGTCTATCTTAGAGAACATATCTGCAAATTGCCGAACAGCTCTATCCCAAGACCAAGCGACACCATGACCTTCTGCCATAAAACGATAAGCTTGAGCTATCAAATTTTCATCTTCAAGCAAAACCATTTGTGCAGAAAAAATCGCAGCCGAATCTGCACCCATACGCGCTGTAATATCAGCAATAACAGATGCCATTTTATGTTTTGTTTTTGTAAGAGCATTTTCAAGACACGCTGCACCAACTGCAAAACCTATTGGCTGATCTATTATGGAAATATTGTTTTTCTTTAAAACAAAAATCTTGCCAAAAGCTAACCCTGAACTTGCCCCAACACCAGAGATCTCTTTTTGTCTGAAACGTGGATACCAACCATGAAAAGTCTTTGTTTGAGATTCCATTTCTCTCACCATACACTTTTCACTTATACTCACTTTCTTCACAACAGAAATCGCATTCTTAAGAAGTTGTATACCTTCTACAGCATCCGTTGAAAAAATGAGAACATCACCATTTTTTGCTCCTAATTGCAATAAACCAACCAAATTTTTCATTTCAACGGCATATTGACCGTGGCGAACTCTGATAGAGTTTTGAACTTTTTTCGCAAAATCAACCCAAAGAGAAGCTGGGCGTGCATGAAGGCCACTTGGATAATCTAAAGTCCATGCTAGACACACTGAAAGATCACCTATAGATGCCTTTCCTATTTTCACGTCCTTACCAAAAAGAGTTGTGACAATCTGTTGTTTGTCAGCAGTTGTCAAAAGTGTTTCAAGCCGTTCCTTATCAAATAAAAGAGGTGTTAACTGTTGGCAAATTTCTCTATAGCGATCCGCACAAGCAGCAATGGCAATAACCAAACGCGCCTTATTTCCATCCCACCACTCAACACCAGCAGGAATCTGTATAACAGCAATAGCATCCCTGATAATCAAATCACCACTTTCAAACATTCCGTGGGGAATTGCTATACCATTCCCAAACCAAGTATTCGTTATTGCTTCACGTTTGAGCATACTTGCTAGATAACATTTGTTAACGGCACCAACCTGTACAAGCAATTCAGCAGCAGCATGAATCACATCATGCTTATGATCAAAAGTAGCTGCAAGCTGTACAGATCTGATAGACAAGATTTCACCCTCATTAAAATCTGTATCCATTGCCTCTACTTCCTCACGTCTCATAATAAATTTAAACTGCCTCACATTTAAGTATGAATCTGCCTGATCAATTTCATTTCAAAGCCGCAGTTTTCAAAAATACAAACGATCAATAACACTACAATTTGCCTCTGTTATACGGAAGATAACTTAAGTAAAGTATCCAACTGCCCCAACATGACTGATTCAATAATTAGAGAACAACGGCACCAAAATTGCCCTAAAACTATCATAGACAAATATGATTTTCCTTCTGTACTTCACAAAGACAAATGCCCCGCTCTTTACATACCCAACTTACTAAAAAACTATTTTTAAAAATGCTCCCACTCTCCCAAGTTACTCTATATAACTTGTCATTATTCCCCATTACTAAGAAAGCCACTCCCCCATCATCTGCAAATTTAACTGATCTCCTCTCAACTCAGCAAGCCATATTTCTCTCTTTGCTTCTCTCTGATCCACTACAGAACACAAATACCTACACGTCATTTTCCTCTTTAAAATCCGGCGTCGCTAAATATCTCATAACATAAAATCCTCACCATATCACTTTAACGATATCATATGTTTTCCTTTCTCAAATCAATAATGCAACCACATAGCCCCTCTGTCTCCGCACCAGTTAAGTATCTCTCCCTAAAAATATGTGAGATTGCTAAAGAAAATAAAATTATAAAATGAAAAACGCTTTTAGCTTAGATCAATCTTCTCTTAAATACTGATAGAATTTATGTTCATACCATCCCATAATAGATAGATCAAAAAAACTTCGATATCACTGATTACATACCTGTCATTTCGATCATCTCAAACAACGCCTCCTTAAAGGTGATTTCCTCTCTTCTAGATTGTTCTTCCCTAAAAACATTTCATTTCAAAATAGTTTTGATCAACACTTTGTATAACCTCTTTTAAATATTTTTTCTCTCCTAAACGGATAACCCAATCAATATCTATAACCGTTTAAAGAATATTTATGTACACCCTTAACCTCTGCAAATTTGTTCACCCTTACCCAAATGATCAAGCAAATATTCCCATCAAATTTCTCTAAAATTCTCTGAAAATATAAATTATTGAGCATTTTTTGCACGTCAAAAGAAAAAATCTTCCCACTCATATTATACACCAATTTATCGGAAAGTTCTATCACCGTATCAACGTCTTCATTACAAACTCAATAGAGTCGTCATTTTTTCATTATTTGAGAAAAATAGTTGCCTAAACTCTACCATTTCAATTATCTACATGCTTCTGTGTTTATTATACCATCAACAAAAAAAAGGGAAAGATAGTATCCTATCTTTCCCTTTTTAATATTCATGATCTTACCACTAAATTCTAATGAAATTTCGGCTTATATAGAAAATATTATAATCTATTCTGATGCCTCTCCCACAGGAATGACCGAAACATAGGAACGATTATTGGCTTTTCTTTGAAAAGAAACTACGCCATTTGACAGTGCAAAAAGGGTATGGTCTTTTCCAATACCAACATTGTTACCAGGATGCCAGCGTGTACCACGCTGGCGAATAATAATATTTCCAGCGATAACGGCTTCACCACCAAATTTTTTAACGCCAAGACGTTTCGATTCTGAATCGCGACCATTACGCGAGGAACCACCAGCTTTTTTATGTGCCATGGACGTTCTCCTTTAATCTTCTTTATTCTTTGATGCTCCTGCCGCTTTTTTGGGCGGCATAGTCTTTTTTTCAGCTGCTTTCTTAGCTGTTTTTTTAACAGAAGGAACCGCTTTTGTTTCCTCTTTTAATGCAGTTGCTTCTTCTTTTTCTTTAATTGGTTTTGTTGCTGCTTTTTTAGGTTTTGCACCACCCATTAACACTTCTAAAATACGCAGTGTTGTTAGCTCTTGGCGATGACCACGCGTACGTTTCGAATTTTGACGACGACGCTTCTTAAATGCAATAACCTTACGTCCACGTATTTGCTCTACAATTTCAGCCGTAACTAAAGCATCCGCAACAACAGGAGCACCAATAACCGCATCACCCTCTTGCCCTACCATCAATACATCATTAAATTCAATGATGTCACCGGCAGTGCCAATAATTTTTTCAACTCTCACCACTTGGTTAGCAATAACGCGGTATTGCTTACCACCGGTTTTAATGACTGCGAACATTTTTTATCCTTTCGTTCACTCCAGCTCTTATTTAATTCTTATTGAATTTCTACCTTATCAATAAGAAAAAATAGGCCGCTTTTTATCAGTCGTATTAGATTTTAAAAGAAGGACAAAATATCCCTCTAAACACAAATATGCGCAGATTTATCCACGCTTGCATTTTGCGTATATGACCGAATTTCTCTTCTCTGTCAATAAAGTCATATAAAAAAACAAAAAAGGGTTGTACTAAGAGCAATTGAAGTTTATCTACCCGTCATATACTCAAACAGTGTAAATCTTATTGTACTTTTACGGAGAGATGGCTGAGTGGTTGAAAGCACCGCACTCGAAATGCGGCATAGGGGCAACTCTATCGGGGGTTCAAATCCCTCTCTCTCCGCCAAAGTGCTCAATAAAGCGTTTTTTTAATATTTTTTGTAGCTTGCCAGCAGGTTTTGTACCAATTCATTTTTTTCACGGTGTTTTAAAGGGGGTCTCAAAGGGTCTTCAAAGACCTTTCAAAGATCATTTAAAGCCTCTTTAATGAGTCTTTATTTTTCTCTCTTAAAGATCGCAATTTTTGATGATCCGTCGTGAGCAGGAATCTTATTAAAAGAATCGTATGATTTAAGAAGCAGCATGCATAAAATGGCATAGTTTCCTTTAGCATAAAATGTGTGATAGCTTTTCGGATTTCTGAGGCATTATTAAAATAACAAAAGAAGCTTTGAGGAATTCAAGTTGACCGAATTGCATTTCAATTTAATCTAGTGGACAAACACGAATAATATGGCCGTCGGGATCTTTGATGAGGAAGGTACGTCCAAATATATCAGTATACGGTTCTTTCAAGACATTTATCTCAACGGTGGTCTGCTCTTGCCATTCCGCATATAGCTTATCTACGTCCTCTCCATGAGGCAACATAATGCCAATTTCTGAAAAACGAGGCATATTTTCCTCAGGTGCATCGCCCCCAGACCAGAGTGCAAAGAGTGCATCACCCGAAGAAGCAAATGCAACATAGCGTGGCGAGATGAATACAGGCTCTTTCTTGAAGATGAATTTGTAAAAAGCGGTAGAATGCTCTACGTTTGATACGTATACCAACTGTAGATTTGGGGTAACAGGATAAGTAGGAATATTACTCATAAATTCTCCATGATTTAGTAGCTGTTGCTTGACACGATATACCTTATTAGAGGATCTTTCAACAAGAGTTTGTGATGCTTCCATTGGCAGTGTGCTCTATTTATATCTTTTTACTCGCTTATTGCTCGAAGCCGCTACTTTATAGTCTTCTCTAACCTGATTTTGCTACCAATATAAGCAACAGCTGATGTGATAGGATCAACCGATTTTAATTTTTATGATTGTCCGCTCTTTGTTGATTTTCTGCTGCTAAAATTCAATTAGCAAGCAATGTATGAATGATACATGTGCATAAAATGGTGGGTTATCATGCATTCTTCTCTCATAGATCCCTTTTCCATCTCATTAAGAACGACTATAACTTATGTTGCGACACTGTATTGATTTATAATGGTAATTTACCTTTTTGTATGTTGAATGAGAGTCTCGAATATTGTAGAGTGCTCTCCTTTTACGTCATAAGCTGAGGATGAGGGTGTGAATTAAAAAATACAAATGCTTTTTATAGACTATTAAATACAAGGATTATCGCAATATTTTGAGCTGATAAATAGAATGATGCTGGCTTATTCTCTCATAAGCGTAAAGATGGTGGTACACAATGGATTCTGCGTTATTTTGCACGTCTTGCCTGGATATGTGCTAACAATCCTAATGTTGAGCTATCGCGTTTATCTGCTTTATTTTCTCCGCGAAGTATTGGTAACAATTCATCTGCTAATTCTTTACCAAGCTCAACCCCCCATTGATCAAATGAATTAATGTCCATTAAAATACCTTCGACAAAAATACGATGCTCATAAAGTGCGATGAGACGACCGAGCGCGAAAGGTGTCAATAAATCCTGAATCAACATAATACTGGGGCGGTTTCCTGCAAAGCTTCTATGAAGTGCTAATTTATCCGCTTCACACGCATCAATGCCATTTTTTAAAAGAATACGCCGCGTATCTTCGACACTGCGTCCTTTCATTAAGGCCTTGGATTGCGCTAAGCAGTTTGCTACCAACATATCATGCATAGGACATAAATTTTGCTCATGTCCTTTGATAAACAAAATAAATTCTACAGGAATAATATCTGTTCCTTGATGCAAAAGCTGAAAAAAAGCATGTTGACCATTGGTTCCTGAATCACCCCAAACAACTGGACCACTTGAAAAATTTAATGGTTTGCCTTCCAAAGAAACTTGCTTACCATTGGATTCCATATCAAGTTGCTGTAAATAAGCTGGAAAATGCTCTAAACGTTGTGCATAGGGAATAATAGCACGTGATGAATAACCACAAATAACACGATGCCAAAATCCTAAAAGTGCGAAGCGAATAGGAATATTTTTATGGAAAGCCATTGTTTTAAAATGTTGATCCATTTGGAGAGCGCCTTGGAGAAACTGACGAAAATTATGCCCCCCTATTGCTAACATCACAACAAGACCAATAGCTGACCAAATTGAATAACGCCCTCCAACCCAATCCCAAAATCGAAAAACTCTCGAAGAATCTATGCCAAATTCCTCTACTTTATCAAGGACACTCGAAACAGCAACAAAATGTTTACAAACAGCCGTTTCCCCTAAATGTGAACGAATCCATTGACGTGCAACTTGAGCATTTGCCATTGTTTCAGCCGTTGTAAAAGTTTTAGAAGCAATGACAAATAGCGTTGTTGCTGGTTTCAAAACAGAGAGAACATCAAAAATATCTGCACTATCCGCATTAGAAACAAAATGGCAATGGGGACCATCATGATAGGGTTTTAATGCACGTGTAACCATTGCCGGTCCAAGATCAGAACCACCAATACCAATATTTACAATATCGGTTATCTTCTCACCACTGTGCCCCTTATAGCTGCCATCACGCACTCTTGCAGAAAATCTTTCCATATCATGGAGAACAGCTTGAATATCCTGAATCAAATCATGGCCATCCAACATGAAAACTTCATCAGCAGGTAAACGGAGTGCAATATGAAGAACTGAGCGCTTTTCCGTTGTATTAATAGCTTGCCCCGAAAACATTGCTTCACGCCTGCCTAACACATCTGCTGCAACAGCCAAATCATCTAGGAGTTGTAATGTTTTAAACGTTACGCCACATTTTGAAAAATCAAAAAGGAGATCGTCAAGTCTTAAAAAAAAATGGGAAAAACGCTGTTTATCTTCCAAAAAATGCCTACGGATGTCACTCACACCATCCTTTGTAGCGTGTTCTCTTAAAGCCTTCAAAGTACCCTCAAAAGCTTTCTCGTTCCGTAGCGACAAACGATCTTTCATAGATTTATCCCATACAGTTATTGACAATGAAATCTACACACAAAACGCATCATAAAATAGCGAATACCTCCTTTATTACTCATCCTTTTACTGCTCACATACAAAATGAAGGGGTATAAAGAAGAAAAAATAAGACCCGAAAACGACATTTTTAAAACAAATAAAAAACTTCTCAATCTTTTTATCAAATGTATCATTCAACTTGGCTGAGTTCTGTTGCTAAACGTACCGCTTCTTCTGCTTTTCGTCTTACAAAACTTCCAAGAAAAAGATAAACAACCGGTGTGACATACAACGTAAAAATAGTTGCTAAACCCAGACCACCAACAATAACCCAACCTAAAGCTACACGTGCTTCGGCACCAGCACCTTTGGCTAATACTAAAGGAATTCCTCCTAAAATGGCACAAATCATCGTCATACAAACTGGACGAAGACGAATATTGGCTGCTTCTTCTACGGCTTCACGAACAGTTTTGCCTTGATCTCGTAATTGATCTGCAAACTCAACAATGAGGATACCATTTTTGGCCATAACTCCAATCAACAAAATCAAGCCAATTTGACTGTAAATATTAAGGCTGACACCGCTCAACAACATAGCAATCACAGCGCAACCAATCCCTAATGGTACGGTCGCCATGATAATAAATCCTGAAATAAAACTTTCAAACTGTGCAGCTAAAACCAAGAGGATAATCACAAAGGCAATTCCAAACACAATCATAAAATTGGAAGATGTTTCATCAAGCGTTGCCGCCTCCCCTAAAGGAACCACATAGTTCCCTTTTGATAACAGAGGAGCAGCAATTTTTTGTACAGTCTGATAAGCGTCCCCTAAAACAACACCTGGAGCAAGATTGGCACTTAAAATAACAGCATTCATACGTTTTTCCCGTTTTAATTGGGGCGCAATAGCTTTTTCATGTAAATTTGCAATGACGGATAAAGGAACATATTGATTTCCTTTTGTTTTTAAAAAGATATTTTCCAAATCATGAGGACTTCTCATAGGATTCTTCCGCGAAGTCAGTTTAACATCATAAGAATGATCATCTATATAGATGGAACCTATCTTTTTACCATCCAACATTGCTTGTAATGTATTGCCCAAATTAGTGATATCAATCCCTAAATCCGCAGCTTTTTCTCGATTCATTTCAATAAAAAATTGTGGTTGCGTTGCATCAACAGTAAGACGTGGACGAATAAAATGTGGATCAGCTTGTAGGGCACTCACAAGCTGATCAGCAATTGGCTGCAATTTTGTGTAATCATTGCCAAGAATTGCAAATTGCAACCCTTGCCCTGTTCCTCTCACACCTAAAGAATTTCCCTGTGCTGCAAACACAAAAACTGCTGGAAACTGTCTTACCTTTGCATTAACATCTTTTACAATCTCTTGTTGACTACGCAAGCGTTTATCCCAAGATGAAAGCAACAAAACCAAAAAAGCAGTATTGGGCGAACCCCCAATCCCCGCAATAGAGTAGCTATTAACAATCTCTCCAGCATCACGTAAAGGTTGTAAACTTGCTTCAATCTGCTCTACTTGCTCATTGAGATATTGTGTTGAAATACCCTGTGGTCCATTAATGACTAAAAAGATAAGAGCCCTATCTTCTGCTGGTGTTAATTCCTGTTGTAATTTCGTATAGCCTCCAACACAAAGACACGCGAAAATAAGCGAAGCAAAAACAACTGTCCAAGGCCTTTCTAAACATTTATGCAAACTATAAGCATACCATTTGCTAAAAAAAGAGCCTAATTTATCCAGAAAAGCAAAGTAATGTTCCCCTTCTCCATTACCCTCAACATGTCCCTTAAGAAAGCGTGAAGCTAACATGGGACAAAGCGTCAAAGCTACAATAGAAGAAAGTAGAATCGAAATTGCTAATACAAAACCAAATTCTCTAAAAAGTCCCCCTACTTGCCCAGGAAGAAATGAAATAGGCACAAAAACAGCAACGAGAGTTAATGTTGTTGCTAAAACAGCAAAAAATACTTCCCTTGTTCCTAACACTGCTGCTGCCCGAGAACCTAATCCCATATTACGCCACCGAACAATATTCTCAAGCACAACAATCGCATCATCCACCACGAGCCCTGTTGCCAAAACAAGTCCCAAAAATGTGAGAATATTCAACGAAAATCCTACAAGATAAATGGCAGCAATTGTACCAATCAAAGCAACAGGAATAGATAAAGCGGGAATAAGTGTTACACGAATATCTCTCAGAAAGAGAAAAATAACTAAGATAACGCTGAGAATAGCAATAATCAGTGCAACCTCAACCTCATGAAGTGCACTTTTAATAAAAAGTGCATCATCACTAATAACACTCATATGCACAGAAGAAGGAACAACAGTTTTAAGATGATCAAGAGCTTCTCGAACACCTTGAGAAATATTAAGGGTATTGGATTGTGCTTTACGCACAATCCCCAACCCAATGCCTGTCTTTCCATTGATACGAAGAATAACTGTTTCCACATCAGGTGATAAAGTAACATGCGCAACATCACCAAGATGCACATGTGGTTTTAAAACAACTTGTTCAAAAGCTTCTGATGTCGTTAAACGCGCGGTAGCACGTACAATTAAAGTCTGCTTAGAATTACGTAATGACCCTACCGGTACATCCGTTGCCATATCAGAAAGTACACGTGAAATATCTGCTACAGTTAACCCATAGCTAGCAAGCTTTGCTTGATCAACATCAATTTGAAAAATCTTTGTACCAGCACTATCAACCTGTACATCACCAACACCATCAACAGCGGACAGTGCATCGACAATTTGGTCATTTACAACCGTTGTTAAATCATCAATATTCATGGTTGATGAAGTCACAACCAAATACATCATCGCAGCAGCATTCGAATCTGCTTTAATAATCATAGGTGAATCAGCATTTGGAGGCAAAGAATAAGCAATACGAGAGAGAGCATCACGAATATCAGATGCTGCAATATTTAAATCAACCCCAACATTAAAATGAACCTCTACACGAGAACGGCCAAAAGAAGAACTTGAAGAAATCGTTTTAACACCTGAAACACGAGCAACAGCATCTTCTATAACTTTTGTAATTTCTCGATCAATTGTTTCCGCCGATGCACCAGAAAAAGTGGTCATAATTGTCGTTACTGGAGTATCAACATCGGGGAGTTCGCGTACATCAACATTCAACCATGCAGCAAACCCTGCAATCATAATCATCGCATTCAAAACAAAGGTGAAAACTGGTCTGCGAATAAATAATGCAATCATCCCACCTTGATCGACCTGTGCTAAAGGATGTTTGGTGCTCAATTCTTGACTCATTGTACATCCTGCTCACGAAATGTTGATAATTGCTGTTGATCAGTTTTTGGATCATCAATAATCACTTGGCTTCCTGAATGAAGCATCTGCACTCCCTGTATGACAACTTGATCGCCATTTTTTAAGGAGGCTTTCACAAATACCTGATCTGCTTTATGCTGAATAATTGATACTGGAACGGATTCTACCTTACCCTCCCTTACACGCCAAACAAATGATCCTTTGCTGTTCCATTGAATTGCAAGAGGATTCACAACAGGGAAAGAACCTCCATGAAATTGCAAAGCAATAGAAAAAGACATACCAGACATGAAGGTATCTTTTTCATTCTTGATTTTAACCTGAACATGAAGTGTACGGCTTTCTGGATCAACGATATTATCAATCGCATGAATATAACCAACAAAAATTTTATCAGGCTGTGCTGTTAATGTCGCTGTTACTTCATCTCCTTTATGGATATGCGATATGTAACGTTCAGGAACCCATATATCGACTAAAATACGTTCTCTATTCTCAATACGACCTATTACGGTATTAGGAGTCACAGCATTGCCTTCACCAATGGGTAAAATGCCAATAACTCCACTAATTGGTGCTCGAATTATTCGCCTATCAAGATCTAACTCAGCATTACGCAAAGCCAAATTTGCGTTATCCAGTTCTAAGTGGGCAGTAATCTCCTGAACCTCTGTTGCTGTTTTGCTGGCACGTAATTTAAGAATACGTGAAAGTGTTAGCGCACTATTATCACGTTGTACTTTTGCTTTTGCAACTGCTATTTCTTCCTTTTTAGAATCAAGCTTTGCAATTACATCACCCACTTGTACTTTCGTACCAGCTGACACAAAAATCTTATCAACAATGCCTGATGACCAAGGCGTTAATTCTACAAAAGCTAATGCTTGTCCACTGCCAAGCGCATTCAACTGTTCATAAAAATCTTTAATTTTTACAAGATCAACAACAACATGCGTTGGCGGACTACCGCTAGGCATTTTTGAAGTTTTATGCGATATATTTATCGTTTTATCCACTACAGAAATGCGTTGCTGTGAACTTTGTTTGCCTGCCCAATAAGTAACCATCAAAACGATAACGAGAAATACCAGTGGAAAGGCTTTTTTAAACAGCTTCATACATCTACCCTTGCTGTGTCATGAATATGTAAATTTATCTGAAACAGTCCTTAACAGTAATATCCGAGTTTCATACAACAACCGAACTGCAGGTAGCGCATCTTACCCCCCCACCGCAAAAAACATATCTCATGTTTCGTTTGACTATCTTTCGTAAACGAAAAGGTCAAGTTAACTATCGTTCATCTTAAATGATACTGTTTACAAAATACAAAAACAACCGTCTCAAAATCCAACTAAAACCTGAAAATAGAGCAGCCTTTTTAAAAATATATCATAAACGGAGAGGTAAAATTTTTATTTCCACCAAGTTTTGCTTGCAATTCCTTCATGAAACGATTAGGAACCCTTTGTCTTAGGTAAGATAGAAAATTGGGAATCTATGCACCCGTAGCTCAGCTGGATAGAGCACCAGACTACGAATCTGGGGGTCAGGAGTTCGAATCTCTTCGGGTGCGCCACTTTTATAAATCTCTATTTTCCTCAGTAGTGGGGTTTAATAATACTTCTTTTATTGAACTATTTCCCATTGTATTTGTGGCGTTGTCAGATTGCATCATACTTGCTCCTTAATAATTGCGAATCAAAGCTTCTTTTCGAGATATTTTTAGATACAGCGGATATTTAATGCGTTTTCATTCCTCAATAATGGAAATCTTTGCAAATTTTTTGCATTTCTTAAAATGCAAAATAAAATATTTTATCTTCTTTTGAAAAAATCTTCACCCTTAAAAAATTACAAAACTTTTCAAGCTATAACATTCTTCCTTCATAATATGAGGAAAATTGAGAAGAATGCGTTGTAATGAGCTCCAAAAACGCAACGGTTCATTCTCATGAACAGTTTCTAATATAAATGCATTTTTTCTCAATCACGTACCCTTTCTCAAAGCTTATCAGAATTAAAAATGGAGGGATTCTTTATTTTAAATTATAACATTTCTTTCACTCTAGTATTCCTTAGTATTCCCTCTTCCACAGTATGTCATCAATTTTTATGATGTCTTGTACCCTTTTATTCTATAGGTTATCTTGTCTGATTATAGTACACGCTCTCAATGTCAACAAAAGCCAAGTTTAAAGGGTTCTTCCATGCCTAAAACAGATATTGAAATTGCTCGCACTGCTCAAAAGCAACACATTACTGAAATTGCAAAAAAAATCGGTATTGCCCCTGAAAATCTCATTCCTTATGGACATGATAAAGCTAAAATTTCTTCTGCATACATAAAATCACTCAATAAAAATCCGGATGGGAAACTTATCCTTGTTACAGCTATAAATCCAACACCTGCTGGAGAAGGAAAAACAACAACAACGGTTGGTCTTAATGATGCTCTCAATCTCATCGGAAAAAAAACCATAGCCGCCTTGAGAGAACCATCTTTAGGTCCCTGTTTTGGTATCAAAGGTGGTGCTGCTGGAGGTGGTTATGCTCAAGTCGTACCGATGGATGATCTTAATTTACATTTTACCGGTGATTTTCATGCTATTACAGCGGCTCATAATCTTCTTGCTGCAATGATAGATAACCATATCTACTGGGGAAATACTCTGAATATCGATCCTCGTCGCATTGTTTGGAGACGAGTCCTTGATATGAATGACCGTACATTGCGTGACATCGTCACTTCCTTGGGTGGAGTAACCAATGGTTTTCCTCGCCAGACTGGCTTTGATATTACTGTTGCATCAGAAATTATGGCGCTTTTTTGCCTTGCCAACAATCTAGAAAATCTTATGCAAAGACTCAAAAAAATTATCGTTGCTTATCGTTATGATAAAACACCTGTGACAGTTGCTGATCTCAATGCAGAGGGAGCAATGACAGTTCTTCTTAAAGATGCTATGCAACCTAATCTTGTACAAACAATCGAAAATAATCCTGTTCTTGTGCATGGAGGACCTTTTGCCAATATTGCTCATGGCTGTAATTCAGTTATAGCAACCAAAACCGCTTTAAAACTTGCTGATTATGTTGTCACAGAAGCAGGATTTGGAGCCGATCTTGGAGCAGAAAAATTTTTCAATATAAAATGTCGACAAGCAGGTATTATCCCGAATGCTACAGTAATTGTCGCAACAATTCGTGCATTAAAAATGAATGGTGGTGTGAATAAAAATGATCTGACAAAAGAAAATATTGCCGCTTTAGAAAAGGGTGCAGCCAATCTTTTACGACATATCAAAAATATGGAATACTATGGTATTCCATGTGTCGTCGCACTTAATCATTTTGATACCGATAGCGATGCTGAAATAAGTACGTTACAAAAAATAGTTGCAACAACCGGACATAAGGCTATTATTTGTAAACATTGGCAACAAGGGGGCAAAGGCGCAGTAGCACTTGCACAGGAACTCGTTGCCTTAATTGAAGAAAAAGATTCTCATTTCAAAGTTTTATATCAAGATGATCTTCCTCTCGTTCAGAAAATTAATTCCATTATAAAAAATATCTATGGTGGTCGTGGAGCTATGATCTCTGCCCCTCTTCTCAAGCAGCTTGAATGTTGGGAAAAAGAAGGTTATGGCACATACCCTATTTGTATGGCTAAGACACCCTATTCTTTTTGTGCTGATCCTACTCAATACGGAGCTCCTGTTGATTTTGAAATTCCTATACGTGAAGTTCGTCTTTTAGCAGGTGCAGGCTTTATTGTTGTCATTTGCGGAGATATCATGACTATGCCTGGCTTACCGCATTACCCTGTTGCTGAGAAAATTTATCTTGATGAAAATGACCAGATACAAGGACTCTCATAAGCTTATATCTGTAAATTCAATCATTCATTATGAAAAGTATCCGACAGCAAAAAAATAAAATTTTAAAAGCGATATAGACAAACACTTTCTTTATGTGGTATGTGTACCTGTATTGTGCGTATAATGTACGTATGATGTATGTCCTTTTAGATATCTATTTAAGAGAGACTAGTTTTTTCTATTATTGTATGACAGTGAAACAAAGTAGGATAGATAGTGCAAGTACTCGTTCGTGATAATAATGTTGATCAAGCGCTACGCGCATTGAAGAAAAAGATGCAGCGTGAAGGTATCTTTCGTGAAATGAAAATGCGTGGTTATTATGAAAAGCCATCGGAAAAACGTGCTCGTGAGAAAGCTGAAGCTGTTCGCCGTACACGTAAGCTTGCTCGTAAACGTGCGCAAAGAGAAGGTGCTGTTTAATAACGGTCGAGCTTGTGCGATAAAGTAGTGTTTTTTGCTCTATAGAATTTCGTAGCAATAACAGTGGGTAAAGTGTTCAAATAATTTAGTACGATGAGAGGTATTCTTTATCGTTTTTGGTTTTGTTCATCTGCTGTTGTGCGTTGGTACGTTGTTTAGATCGTAGCGGTTAGTCTTCGTTATAATGAGTGGGTTTATTTAGCTCTTCATTATGCCGTGTGTGGGAGCTGTTTGCTATCACGCAGAGTATAACATAGTGTAGAGATTTTTCTACCTCTTAATATTATTTTTTCTTCATATGTACATTCTTTTGAGGATTTTATTATTTTCTACTCACTCTTTAGCATCTTTCAAATTCTCTTAATCAGCTCAAATCACGAATTATAATTAGCTATGACAATATGCAATTGAGCGTGTAGAAGGTATAAATATCCGACATGCAGTCTTTCTCCTTAACATTTATTAAATGAGACAATAAAACTCTATGATCTTTGGTGTTTCATGACAATTTGGAATTCATGAGAAGCTCTTATAGGCTCCTGTATTTGCTTTACCGCACTCTAGCATTACTCATTAAACAAATAGTGTTATTTTATAACCAAAATAAAAAGCTTGTAAGAAATGTTAGCATCCGAAATTGTCTCATGTTTGTGAAATTATAGCCTCTCCCATTTTGGTTTATCCTCAATAGTGCGAATGCTTTTGTATTTGAACATCTCATTGAGAGCATATTTCTCTCTCTTCTAAAACTGCTTTTCAAGTTACATGCTTATTTCTCTATTGAGCTCTCATTGAACAGTTTTTTAACCATAAGACAAATACAGCTTTTGCATCATTTGATGAAATAAATCAAATAGGTAGGCACAATACCTTACCGCAAATCTGTTTATAAAAGCTGATATAACTCGTATACACTTCAATCCACTCAATATTTATCTCAATCATATAACTGGATGAAAAATTCACTGTTGATTTAAAGGTACCCTCTCATACATAAAGAAAACATTAAGCAGTTTAAATTTTTATCTTAACTTATTCCATGATTCTTGTAACCATTTCCTTATTGTTTAGATCTCTTTAACTAGCAGTGTGCCATAGCTTTTATCAGTTCTCAATTCTCTCTTTCAGATCTTAGATTGCCAATATAGAGAAACAAAAAAATTAAAGGTTTAAGTGTGCAATATTCTCGTTGGTTTCGATTCTCAGTACTCACATCATGTATCCTCACAGCAGGTGTTTTTGTATTCAATTCCCCTCGTTTTGTGCACGCACAAACAGTCAATCAAAATTCAGGGCAAAACTCAGGGCAGAATTTAGGACCAAGTGGTTTACCACTGCCACGGTTTGCTTCCATTAAACCTACCCGTGTGAATGTGCGCATCGGACCAGGAAGCAATTATACTATTCTCTTTACCTACAAAAAACAGGGGCTTCCTATTGAAATTATTCAAGAATACGACCAATGGCGCAAAATTCGTGATACTGAAGGTGATGAGGGGTGGATCTATCAATCGCTTCTCTCTGGAAAAAGGACCGCTATAACCATTCCATGGCAAAAAGATAAAACAAAAAGGCTGATGCTACGCAAAAGTCCCGCAGACAACGCAGAACTTGTAGCAGAAGTAGAGCCCAATGTCATTGGTAATATTCGCCAATGTAATGGACAGTGGTGCGAACTAAGCATCAATAATATCCGAGGCTGGCTTCCTCAATCCCTGTTATGGGGGATCTATCCTGATGAAAAAGTAAATAATTGATGAACGTTTTAACCAATAAAGCTTAATTTTTATCTCTTATTGAACTCTCTCATGTTCTGTAATCAAATTAGCTTTTCGGTTTTAATCGAACTATCAAGTCAACATGTGAGATTTCCATACCTTCTGGTGGTTTAGGCAAATTCCCAATAATAGGCGCTTCTCCTAAATCGCAAGGAATATCAAGAATACGATTTTCACCTTCTATATAAAAGTGGTAGTGATCAGATGTATTGGTATCAAACCAAGTTTTCGAACCTTCTACAGCAATAATCCGTAATAACCCCGCTTCCGTAAATTGATGGAGCGTATTATAAACCGTTGCCAAAGATACAGGCACACCTGCCTTTACCGCTTCTTCATAAAGCTCTTCAGCAGCAATATGACGGTTACCTTGAGAAAAAATCATATGAGCAAGTTCTAACCGCTGACGTGTTGGTCGCAAACCATTTTTACGCAAATACTTTTCTAACGTAGAAATCGAATAATAACGTATAACCTTCTCACAATCTTTTGCAGGCTGCTGCTCTTGATTGAAAATGAAATTGTCTGCGTTCACTGACATGTTTAAAACCACAATATAATTCTGTTCAAATAAGTAAAATATAAAAAATGGAAACAGTGTGATATAATTTTTCATTACAATTTTTTATAATCACACACAGGATACATAAAAAAGGGCTTTTGTCATTAAAAATGATATAAAATCATTTCCCTCTCTTTAAAATTTGCTCTAAAAGTAGATTGGGGAAAAGCACAGAAGTCAAAATATACGCAAACAAATGGAGTAAAAATGGCTGAACAAAAGTCTCGCTATACTTATGAAGAGCTTCTAAGCTGTGCTCGCGGCGAAATGTTTGGTAAAGGTAATGCACAATTACCCGCCCCACCAATGTTGATGATTCATCGAATCACCCAAATTAGTGAAACTGGGGGTGAATACGATAAAGGAATGGTTCGCGCTGAATTTGACATTACCCCAGACCTATGGTTCTTTGATTGTCACTTTATAGGTGATCCAGTTATGCCAGGCTGTCTCGGGTTGGATGGTATGTGGCAATTAACAGGTTTTTTTCTAGGCTGGTTAGGTGAACCAGGAAAAGGGAGAGCTATATCAACAGGTGAAGTAAAATTATCAGGTATGGTAACTCCGCAAACCAAACTTCTTGAATATGGAATAGATTTTAAACGTATCCGGCGTGGAAATTTGGTGTTAGGAATAGCAGATGGATGGGTAAAAGCAGATGGAGAAGCTATCTATAAAGCAAGTGATTTACGTGTTGCCTTATTTAAAGAAGATTAAAATTATTTCTGCTAACAGGACATTTTGTTATTCTGTATGAAACAAGGAGGTATGGATGCGTCGCGTTGTTGTAACTGGAATGGGAATTGTCTCTGCAATTGGAAATAATATAGGGGCAGTTTTAACCAGTTTGTATGAAGCCAAATCCGGAATTTCTTATGCACCTCAGTATGCTGAATTAGGTTTTCGTAGCAGAGTTTACGGTAAACCTGATGTTAATATAGAAGAACTGGTTGATCGACGTGCTTTGCGTTTTCATGGACGTGGAACTGCTTGGAATCACATCGCTATGGATCAAGCAATTGTTGATGCGGGTTTAGAGCTCCATGACGTATCAAATGAACGCACGGGTATCATTATGGGCTCTGGAGGCGCTTCAACTCAGTCAATCGTTGAAGCTGCTGATATTACACGGCAAAAAGGTCCAAAGCGCATTGGTCCTTTTGTCGTACCCAAAGCAATGAGTTCTACAGCCTCCGCAACACTTGCAACTTTTTTTAAAATTAAAGGCGTGAACTATTCAATTTCTTCAGCATGTGCAACCTCTAATCATTGTATTGGAAATGCTTATGAATTGATACAATATGGCAAACAGGACCGCATCTTTGCTGGTGGTTGTGAAGATTTAGACTGGACATTATCTGTACTCTTCGATGCTATGGGTGCGATGTCCAGTAGGTATAATGACACACCAGAAAAAGCTTCACGTGCCTACGATGTCAATCGTGATGGATTTGTTATTGCTGGTGGAGCAGGTGTTTTGGTTCTTGAAGAGCTCGAACTTGCCAAAGCGCGTGGCGCAAAAATCTACGGAGAAATTGTTGGATATGGCGCTACATCGGATGGGCATGATATGGTTGCTCCATCCGGTGAAGGAGCAGAACGATGCATGCGCATGGCGCTTGCAACCGTAAAGAATAAAATTGATTATATCAACCCTCATGCAACAGCAACACCTGTTGGTGATCCTCCCGAAATAGAAGCAATTCGCCGTATCTTTGGAGCAGGTGATCAATGCCCACCAATTTCCGCCACAAAATCTCTGACCGGTCATTCTTTAGGAGCCGCTGGTGTTCACGAGGCAATCTATACATTGTTAATGATGAATCATAATTTTATTTGCGAGAGCGCCCATATTGAAGAGCTTGATCCAACTTTTGCTGATATGCCCATTGTTCGTGAACGTCGTGATCATCAACAACTTAATACTGTATTGTCAAATACATTCGGTTTTGGCGGTACCAATGCAACGCTCATTTTCCAACGCTATGCATAAATAGGGATTCTTAGCTGGTTGAAAAAAGCACGGTCTTACGGAGAATAATATGAAAGGTTTGATGGAGGGCAAACGTGGCCTTATTATGGGGGTTGCAAATGACCATTCGATTGCATGGGGCATTGCATGCCAACTAGCAAAAGCAGGAGCTGAATTGGCATTTACCTATCAAGGAGAAGCCTTCGGAAAACGTGTTCAACCTTTAGCAGAACAGCTCGGTTGCAAATTGTTGCTTGAATGCGATGTTGAAAAAATTGAAGATGTCGATCGTGTCTTTGAACATCTTGAAAAAGAATGGAAAACGATTGATTTCGTTGTTCATGCCATCGGCTTTTCAGATAAGAATCAATTAAAAGGACGTTATGTTGATGTAACAACACGTGAAAACTTTCAGCGTACAATGGTTATTTCTGCTTATTCTTTTACTGAAATCGCTCAGCGCGCTGGTAAACTTATGCCCAATGGAGGTGCTCTTTTGACACTTACCTATGGAGCTTCACAACAAGTTGTCCCTAATTACAACATTATGGGTGTAGCTAAAGCCGCTTTAGAAGCTATGGTACGTTATTTAGCTGCGGATTTTGGTCCTCAAAATATTCGTGTTAATGCAATTTCAGCTGGACCTGTGAGAACTTTAGCGGGCAATGGTATTGCAGCTGCACGTGCGATTTTTTCCTATCAACGTCGTAATGCGCCATTGCGCCGCACCGTAAATATTCATGAAATAGGAAAATCTGCTCTTTATTTACTCTCTGACTTATCATCAGGCGTTACTGGTGAAATTCATTATGTTGATTCAGGCTATAACATTATGTCTATGCCAACACTTGAAGAATTAAAACAAAGTGAGGAGACACAGGGAGAATGAATCTTCATAATGCTTTATTAAAGTGCGAAAATGACTATTTACATAGCCTTTTTAAAATGTGTTGAATGCTTTCTTCTCATCTGTAGAATCTGTAATTGAAGAAAATAGCTTATTTTTTAAAGATATGGTGTAAGAAGGGGTTTAGTTTTTCATGGTTAACCCATATTGCCATGCTTAAGTTATATCGTGTAAAAGATTAGCTCCTATAGCCCTCTCATTTGCTATTTGCTAGAATCTTATTGTTTTGTCTTATGGTCAGCGTAATAAGCTTCAAAATTTCTGTTATATTATTACCATATCTTTTATCTGTGCGAATAGTTTAGAAACATACTGTATCATGTATTTCATCTTTGAGTGCTCGGCTCAATAATGTATTGGCTGCTTCGACTACACTTTTATCGCAAAATAGGACTTGATAGATCTGCTCTGTAATTGGCATTTCTAACCCTATGCGCTGTGCTAATGCATGCACTTCTTTAGTATTTAAATAACCTTCAACAACTTGACCAACCTGTTTTTGCGCTTCTTTTATATTCATTCCTTGACCCAGCAACATACCAAAACGGCGATTGCGCGATTGATTATCCGTACATGTTAAAACCAGATCACCTAAACCTGTCATGCCCATAAATGTGGAAAGTTCAGCACCCATAGCAACACCCAAACGACTGATTTCAGCTAATCCTCGTGTGATAAGCGCTACTCGAGCATTTGCCCCAAATCCCATGCCATCTGATATTCCTGCACCAATAGCAATAACATTTTTGACTGCTCCACCCAATTGAACGCCAATCATATCAGAATTTTTATAAACTCTAACACTTTTATCACAATGGAAAAGTTGCTGTAACTCTTTACTAAATTCAACATCAGAAGCTGCTACTGTAATTGCTGTAGGCAAACCAACAGCAATCTCCTTGGCAAAGGTTGGTCCAGAAAAAATCGCCAAAGGAATTTTATCTCCTAAAATTTCACAAGCAACTTCTTGTAAAAGGCGTCCTGTACCATGCTCCAAGCCCTTCGTTACCCAAATAATACGTGAATGTTGATCCAAATAAGGTTGGATATTGTATAATACTTGGTGAAATACATGACTTGGAACCGCAATTAATATATTTTGGCTCGCTGTTATTGCAGTTTCAAGCGAAACTTCGGGAGATAGATTTTCAGGAAATCGAATATCTGGTAAAAATGCTTGATTGCAGCGATATTTCTGTAATTCTTTGATATGCTGAGGATTATGCCCCCAAAGTAAAACACGATGGCCATTACGAGCCAAAGCAATCGCCAATGCCGTGCCAAAAGAACCAGCACCAATAATTGTTATCGAAACGACTTTCATCAAACTTTCTGATTATTCTCCAAATTTCTCTTTGTAGTCCGTTATGGTTTTATTCTAACATACTGTGAAACCTTTTCAAAATTCTCATCCCCCCTTTCAATCGTATGAAAATAATATTATAGCTTCTCCAAATGACTGCTTACCTCAGGTCAAAATTGAGGTTTCACTTAAGCACCTATAGACTTTTTCGTTTAAAATAAACATATATTCAAAATGATGCCTCTTAAATTTACTCTCTGCCCCTCTGTTTATCACTCACCTTGCGCCCCATAATCTTGCCCCCATAATCTTGTTTGTGACTAAAACTTACAAAAAAGCCAATGCACTTGGCATTGGCTCTATGAATATTTTTACTCTTGATAATTTTACTGCACAGGCGCTTGCGTGTTTGGTGCTGGTTCCATAGGCATTTCTACAGCTGGTGCCTGCTCTACAGGAGCCTGTGTACTTGGTACTTGCCCCATAGGCATTTCCACACCTGGTACCTGCTCTAGAGGAGCCTGTGTACTTGGTACTTGCCCCATAGGCATTTCCACACCTGGTGCCTGCTCTACAGGAGCCTGTGTACTTGGTACTTGCCCCATAGGCATTTCTACAGCTGGTGCCTGCTCTAGAGGAGCCTGTGTACTTGGTACTTGCCCCATAGGCATTTCTACAGCTGGTGCCTGCTCTAGAGGAGCCTGTGTACTTGGTACTTGCCCCATAGGCATTTCCACACCTGGTGCCTGCTCTACAGAAGCTGGTGTATTCGGCCCTTGCTCTGTAGAAACCTGAGTACTTAACAAATCTCCTGTTGGCTTCTGTTTCTCTGATAATTTGTCCGTCGATATAGAACTATCTTCTGTTGTTCTTTCCGGCTCAATAATACGTCCTGAACCACCCATCATATTATAATTCAAATGAGAAATAGCCCACCACGTACCTCCAATAATAATCAAAACGCAAATGGCTGCAAACCACAAAGCACTTAAATTCCATTTCGCATCTGGGCCAGAATTCAAGTGCAAAAAGAAAACAATCTGCACTATGATTTGAATAATCGCCATTCCAATAAGATATGCAACTTTTGTACTAATTGCCCAACTCTCCATCATTCCATACATCACAGGAATAAAAGAACCCAAAGTAAAAAATACAGCCAGAATAAAGCCGATTAAATAGGAACCAGTACTGGGACCATGTGTTTCGTTTTGCATGTTCATTACAGCGCTCCTAACAGATAAACCATGGTGAAAACACCAACCCATACAATATCAAGCAAATGCCAAAAAATTGAAAGGCATGCTAAACGCGTTTTATTATCCTGATCCAAACCACTCCGACGCAGATGAAAAAACATCACCACCATCCAGAGAAGACCAACACTCACATGAAGACCATGGGTGCCAACCAAAGCAAAAAACGCTGACCAATAAGCAGATAAAACTTCTTTTCCAAAAAGCTTCAAACCCGTTGCAGGATCAATACCAGCATAAGCACCAGGGTCGTAATAAAATACTTCGCCCAAAAGTTCATGGAATTCGTAAATTTCCATGCCAATAAAGCAGCATCCGAGTACAAAGGTTATAGCCATCCATACACGCACACTACTAAGATTACCTTTATGGGTTTGTACCATCACAAACCCATAAGTAATTGATGAAAGCAATAAAATAGCAGTTTCAACCAAAACAAACTTTAAATCAATAAATTCATTGCCTGCTTTTCCTCCACCATAAGAAGCAGAAAAAACAGCAAAACTTGAAAAAAGTGTCGAAAATAAGATCAAATCCGAAAGGATATAAACCCAGAAACCAAACGTCATGACCGAACTGTTGTCGTGATGGTGCTCATCAATGTGAGCATTCTTCATTGTCATCGTACTCATACTGTTGCTCCCTGTTTTTTAAGGACAGCTGTAAAAGCATCTTCTGTCTTTTGCACTTCTTCAGCTGGAATATAGTAACCATGATGATCACCTGTTAATGAATGATGCACAATCGTTGCAACAAAACCAATCATTCCAATCGCAACAAGCCACCAAATATGCCAAACAAGTGCAAAACCAACAACTAATGAAAAGAACCCAGCAATAATTCCTGCCGATGTATTTGACGGCATATGAATTTTTGAAAATCCATTTGTTGGACGCTGATAACCATTCTTCTTCATATTCCAATAGGCATCATCAGAGCGCACCTCTGGGATAATTGCAAAATTATAGGAAGGAGGTGGTGAAGAGGTAAACCATTCAAGCGTACGTGCATCACCCCAGGAATCATTTAACGTTATTGGTAAGTGTCCCTTATGCTTAATACCGTACCAAATTGCCAAAACAACTTGCAGCACAAAACAAAGGATACCAAGTAAGATAATAAAAGCCCCCAATGCTGCAATCATAAACATCGGCTGCCAACTAGGCTCCATGTAATGTTGGAGACGGCGCGTTGCGCCCATGAACCCAAGCGCATAAATTGGAAAAAAGGCAAGATAAAAACCAATGAACCAACACCAGAAAGATGCAATGCCTAGCATCCGGTTTGGTTTATAACCAAAAACTTTTGGAAACCAAAAGGCAAGTCCAGCTAGATAGGCAAACACAACACCTCCAATAATTGTGTGATGGAAATGCGCTACCAAAAACAGCGAATTATGAAATTGCCAATCCGCAGGCACAATAGATAATAAAACACCTGTTAATCCACCACCAACAAATGTAAAGATCATCCCCATGCACCAAAGCATTGGAGGCTCAAAACGAATCCGCCCTTTATACATGGTTAGTAACCAATTAAAAACTTTTACACCCGTCGGAACCGCAATGATCATCGTAGCAAGACCAAAGAAGGTATTGACAGCTTCTCCCCCTCCCATTGTAAAGAAGTGATGTCCCCAAACAACAAGTGAAAGAATCAAAATAACCAACATTGCCCATACCATTGAAGTATAACCAAAAAGGCGTTTTGAAGAAAACGTTGAGACAACTTCAGAAACAATCCCAAAAGCAGGAACAACCAAAACATAAACTTCAGGATGCCCAAAAATCCAAACATAGTTAATCCATACCATTGGATTTCCACCACCAACATTGGTAAAAAAATTCATGCCCAAATAACGGTCACATGCCAAGAGAGCAAACGCTACAGTTAAGACAGGATAAATCACTAAAATAAGAACATTGCTAACGAAAGCACTCCAACAAAAGACGGGCATTTTCATCATCGTCATACCAGGTGCTCGCATTTTTATCATAGTTGCAACAAAATTGATTGCTCCCATCGTTGTTGCAATACCAGACAATTGAAGTGACCATAAATAATAGTCTACCCCTGTATCTGGACTTCCTTGCAACTCTGTGAAAGGTGGATACATCAACCAGCCACCACGACCAAAATTACCAACACCTAGTGATATGTTAATCAGTATTGCTCCTGCAGCTGTAATCCAAAATCCCAAATTATTGGCAAAAGGAAAAGCAACATCACGAGCACCAATTTGAAGTGGTATAATATAATTGAAAAGACCAAATAAAATCGGTGTGGCCATGAAAAAAATCATAATGGTACCATGGGCCGAAAAAATCTGATCAAAATGCTCAGGAGGTAAATAACCCGCTGTTTCGCTCCCAAGAGCCAAAGCCTGATGCGTTCGCATCATAATTGCGTCCGCGAAACCGCGAACAAGCATAATAATACCAAGCACTATATACATAATGCCAATGCGTTTATGGTCAACTGTTGTAATCCAATTTCGCCATAAGACTCCCCACCATCCAAGTACTGTCAAAGCAAGAACAGCAATTAAACCACCCACAAAAATCGCAATACATGTGTATAAAACAATCGGTTCATGTGCCAGTGCGTGAAAAGCACCAGCCGTAGGATCTGTAAGTCTTCCAAACATTTCTCAACCCGTATAAGATAAATTTCATTTTAAAAAGACCTTATTTTAAAAGGTCTCTTTCTCGATTGATGCACTCAATAACCATCAGGATCAAAAACTGAACAAAGTGCACCCCAAAGTGTCTGAGCCGCAGCTCGCTTCATTAAATCTTCATTACACACCGTATTTGCATCAACACATCGATTAACAATCCGGTAGTAGAGCTGCTTCTCAACAGGTGCAAAATAACGTACCTCAGCATCCTTTTCCTTCGCAGCAATATCACCCATACGAGGCGCAATAGAAAGCTGACGATAAGATGCACGATCAAGTACTTGACCATGGGCCCGAGCTTTAGCAACCCACTTATCAAAATCCTGCAAAGATACAGAATGCCATTTAAACCGCATTCCTGCGAAACCATCACCACTGTAATTCGCCGAAACTCCTTTGAATACTCCTTGCTTATCAGCTATCAAATGCAATTTAGAATTCATTTGCGGCATCGCATAAAGAACTGTGCCCAGTTTTGGTACCCAAAAAGCATTAACAGAATTCTCTGATGTCAACTGCAATAAAACCTGGCGACCTTCAGGTGCATAAACTTCATTGACTGCTGCAATCCCATATTGAGGATAAATAAAAACCCATTTCCAATCCGTAGCCACAACATTTATTTGCAACGGCTCTCCTTCCCCAACAATTTCCGTGGGAAGCGGATTTTCGGGTTCAAGCTTATAGGTGTAATAGGCAGTCAATGCACCCAAAACAGACACGATAACAATTGGAATGCCCCACATCAATGCTTCAATTTTATTGGAATGCCCCCAATCAGGTAAATATTCCGCAGACGTATTTGACGCATGATATTTAATGGCCAAAAATACCACACTCACCATGACTGGAATCACAACACAAAGCATAACAGCAACACAAATAACAATCAAAATAAGCTGTTGCCGTGCAACATATCCCGCCGGGTGAAGAACGTCAAACTTACAACCTGATAAAAGCAACACAACTCCTAAAATTACGAGAATTTTTATTTGTTTAACAAAGTTTTTCATTTCACCTGCCCCATCATACATATCAGAAGTTGCCATCAAAACATGACAAAATCTTAATAATATGCTTACCGATTTAAAAAGAATTATCAAGTAAATTCAAATGCTCTCCTCGACATTATACAACTTTTAATTCCTCTATGCCAAATTTAAACCTCTTGGCAATATATTCAAGCGCAAACCAATACCCATCACTCCCACAACCAGCAATGACAGCATCCACACCAGCAGACGTATAAGAGTGCTGGCGAAAAGCTTCACGATGATAAATATGAGACAAATGAACCTCTACTTTTGTCCCTGTAAACATTTTTAAAGCATCAAGAATTGCAACAGAAGTATGGCTATAAGCAGCAGGATTGATAATCAATCCTGCACTCATTCCAACCGCTTCCTGTATCCATTCTACCAATTGCCCTTCATAATTGCTTTGATGGAAATGTACAATTAACCCAGCTCTTGTTGCCCATTCCTTGCAAAATTTTTCAATATCTTCTAGAGTTTTAGTTCCATAAATTTCTGGCTCACGTTTCCCAAGAAAATTTAAATTAGGACCATTTAAAACCGTTATAATTCCAGACATCATAAGCCTCTTTTTCTCGACCATTCTTTCTCAAAAAAATTGAGCACGTTTTTACTGAAATAAAGCTCCATCCTTAATCTCAAAAAACTCTGCTCGTCCTTTTAAGGAATTAAATAAAATGCGGTCTGTTCCTGTCATAAATGTTTGCCCCCCTAAATCATCAAGAATATCAAATAAAGCAGCACGCCGATGAGAATCAAGATGTGCTGCCATTTCATCAAGAAGAAGTATAGGCGCCCTTTGCGACATCATACCTGTTAAACGCGCATGACACAAAACCAAACTTGTTAGCAACGCCTTTTGCTCACCCGTAGAACAAGATGTCGCAGCCATGTTTTTATCAGCATAAAAAACTTGTAAATCTGTGCGATGGGGGCCTTCCAGAGTCCTTCCAGCTGCTCGATCTATTGCACGGTTATGTCGCAATCGATCATAAAATTGCTCTTCAACCTCAACAGCCGATAATTTACTCAAAGCGGTTTCTAAAAAACCATTAATTTGTAAAAAAGCGCGTGGAAAAGCTCTCTGAGATGGCGTTTGTACAAACAGATCATTTAAAAGCCGAATAACATCAATACGTGCCGCAGCAATAGCCGTTGCCAGTTCTGCCATCTGCTTTTCTAACGCATTAAACCAAGCATAATTTTCATTGCCATCCAAAAATAAACGATTGCGCGCACGCATCACCTTATCATAATCTGCTATGCGACGACTATGCAAAGGATCAATAGCCAAAACCATACGATCTAAAAAACGACGCCGCTCAAGAGAAGGTCCTGTAAAAAGCCCATCCATAGAAGGTGTAAGAATACTGATATGACAGTAATCTGTTAAGCAATCACCTGGCTCATTCACACCATTAATATGTATTTTTCGACTATTAGTCTCAAGTTCAAATGCTGTACCAATCTTTACTTCGCCATAAAGAGCACATTCAAGACGTGCAAAGACAACAAATCCTTTACCACCACCATTTGCAAAACTAACGTCAGAATAAGCAGCACGCCGCAAACCGCGACCAGGAGAAAGAAAAGATAACGCTTCTAAAAGATTCGTCTTACCAGCACCATTATGGCCAGTAAAAACCACATGCTGACCGGAAAAAAGGATATTAAAGGAGGAATAATTGCGATAATGCACAAGCTTTAGCTGCCTCACTGCCACTTTGTGCACATGACCAGCTATGCATTGCAAAACAATGGTCCCTAAACGCGAATGGGCATCAGCACATAAAGCGCATCTGAATCATCATTATCACGAATCAGAGCTGGTGCTACAGCATCTGCCAACATAAAAACCACCTCATCACTGGAAAGTTGCCCAGCAATATCCAAAAGATAACGTGAATTAAACCCTATCTCAAGCGGATCCGATGTATAAGTTGCCGCTAATTGATCTTCCGCACTACCTGAATCAGGATTATTAACGACAAGCCTCAATTGTCCACACTCAATCGTTAATTTCACCGCACGTCCACGATCACTCGAAATCGTTGAAACACGATCAACAGCAGAAGAAAAATCCTGTCTGTTAACAATTAATTTTTTATCATTTTCAAGAGGGATAACACGTTGATAATCTGGAAATGTTCCATCAATTAATTTCGATGTAAAAACCACAGAACCTACAGAAAAACGAATTTTTGTCTCTGAAACTTCTACACACACATCACCATCAATTTCTTCCGCAAGAAGCTTTTGCAATTCTCCTACAGTTTTACGAGGAATAATGACACCTGGCATACCATCAACACCTGAAGGAGCTTCCATATCAACTTGTGCCAAACGATGACCATCAGTCGCAACCAAACGCAACTTCAAAATTCCATCATTCACAACATGAAAATAAATCCCATTGAGATAATAACGGGTTTCTTCTGTAGAAATAGCAAATTGCGTACAATCAAGTAAATGTTTCAATCCTGAAGCCGATAGAGAAAAACGATAACCAAACTGACCTGGAAGGGACTCAGGAAAATCTATCTTTGGAAGACACTGAAGCTGAAAATGCGCACAACCCGAAACGACAGACATTGTGCTTGCTTGATTTTCATCGACTGATAAGACAATTTCACTTCCATCAGGAAGTTTTCGAACTATGTCATATAACAAATATGCTGGTACAGTTATTGCTCCTGCTTGTTCAACATTGACTGTAAAAGATTCCGTAACCTCTAAATCAAGATCTGTCGCTTTTAACTGCACATTTCCATTCTCTGCATCAATCAAAACATTTGATAAAATAGGAACGGTATTACGACGTTCCACCACACGGTGAACACGACCAAGAGATTTAAGAAACTGACTGCGATCAACTGTAATACGCATAAAATCTCCGTTACAATTCACTAAAAACTATAGAAATTCTCTAGAAAAATAACCTATTTCCTTAAGAATCATTCGCCAGATTTTATTCAACCTCTCTTAAAATGGCAAGTGACACTTGTATAAGAAAAAAGCTAGCATCCCCCCCCCTGCACTATTTCTTTTAAAATAAGGAAAGACTGTAAATACTAAGCAGCCTGCTCTCCAATTAATCGTTTAAGCAATTCAAGCTCTTTGGCCAATGTCTGATCACCACAAACCAAATCTTCAATTTTACGAACTGCGTGTAAAACTGTCGTATGATCACGACCACCAAAACGACGCCCAATTTCTGGCAACGAGCGAGGCGTCAACATTTTTGCTAAATACATCGCAACTTGCCGCGGTTTGACAACTGTACGTGTCCGACGATTGGATAATAAATCTTGTTTAGAAACATTATAATGACGTGCAACCGTACGCTGAATTTCTTCGATTCGAATGCGCTTAGGCTCACCAGAACGTGTCAAATGGCCCAATAATTCATCAATCCGCTCTAAGGATAAATCCGTTTCAAATGATTGGCGGAACAAGAGTTGATTAAATGCTCCCTCAATATCACGTCCTGATCCTAAAACTGTCCTTGCAATATATTCTAGAATATCATCAGAAATCGAAAGCGTATTATCATCTTGCTGTGCTACCTTCAATCGCTGCTGTAGCATTTTCAAACGCATTTCATAATCTGGCGCCTCAATTTCAAGGGCGACCCCGCCCTGAAGACGAGACCGAACCCGAAGGTCAAGCGATTCTAATTCTGCTGGTGGACGATCCGCAGCGACAACAACTTGTTTCGCACTATCAAGCAACATATTAAGTAAATGACAAAACTCGTGCTGAATCGACTTTCCTTGCAAAAATTGCATATCATCAATAATGAGAAGATCAATATCACGCAACTGCTCTTTAAAAGAAAGAGCATCATTATCACGAATCGCCGTTGCAAAACGCCACATAAAATATTCAGCAGTCAAATAAATAACACGCGCAGGCGTTAAACGCTTCAAAGCCTCTGCCGCAATAGCTTGAAGCAAATGTGTTTTCCCTAAACCAACAGAGGCATGAACAAAAAGAGGATTAAACCTTAAAGCACTTTTATGCCCTTCTGCAATCGAACGCGCAGCAGCTAAAGCAACACGATTAGAAGAACCCTCCACAAAACTTTCAAACGTATAGCGAGAATCAAGTGGTGAACCAAAAACACCCGCTTGAACACTCTTTACAGAATTCTCTGTGTAATTCTCAACAAAAAGCGGAGTCGTTTGTTCTTCCAAAACAACAGGAGCTGCACTTGTTTTACAAACCACACCTCCAGAAACGCGTTTCATACCACGAACAATAACTTCAACACGAAGAATCGCTGCGTTCTCTTGTTTCCACAAATTTACCAAAAGAGAACCATAGTGATTATTAATCCATGAACGTAAAAATGCTGTGGGAACAGAAAGCTTTACAAGATTACGACTATATTCAGCAAGCTTTACACGACCAAACCAACTGGTATAAGCCTCAATACCAACCTGCGCCTTTAACTGGGCCATCACCCGCGCAAAAGCCGCCGCACCCTCCTCCTCTGAAATAATAGGAAAACCTCCAGAAATATTTCTACTCACTGCTCCACCACTGTCCGTCATCTTGATTACTTTTTCTGCCGACAGGATATTCACCGAAACCCTTTTAAAGGAACTAGCTTTAGAGTTCAATTTATCCACCATCTTTCATCCTGATAAAAATAAAAATTTTGTTCTGCCAAATCGCTAAAAACCAACATAGCAAAGGCAAAACGCCCTACCCCAAATAAGATTACTTACCCTCCCCTAGGATAGTTTCATTACAACCCCACCAATAAAGATGACCAATAAGATTTACTTGCACTCATGATATGACCCATTCTTCTAAAATGGCCAACATACCAACAAAGAAACAAAAAACACGTTAGAAAAAATCTATCCAACATGAGAGCATATGACAGCTTAAACTCAAGCATCTTATACTCATACATACCACAGGATAACAAACTGATGTGAACCCTGCATGTTTCTAGTCTCCATGAGAAACATACAAAACAGCAGAGGTAAAATGCAAGGGGTCAAAATAAAATCAAAACCTCCTATAAACCTGCTCATATAAATTAAAGATGAGGAAAATTATTGATTCAATTCATTTTTTTTCTCTAAATTTACCAATAATTAAAGAATCCCTTCGGATTAAAAAAAAAAAATAAAAATGCTTGACAAAAAAGACTCTGTAAAAATCCACAAAGCTTGTGGATAACCATACAAACTCTATAAATCTTCTCGTCTTTCTCATAGAAGGAATCATCACTGATTCCCTCTCTTAAAAAGTGACGCATTTTGGGAAAATAAAAAACCAGCATCCATAGATGCTGGTCTGATTTTTAAATCTTTAATAAAATCGAAAAAGTTTAAACGCTCAGAGCTTTCAAACGCTTTGCTAAACGCGATACTTTTCGCGCAGCAGCATTTTTATGAAAAACGCCTTTGGAAACAGCACGCATAATTTCAGGTTCAAAATTCTTAAATGCTATTTCCGCAGATGCCTTATCACCACCAGCCACAGCATCATCAAACTTACGAATAAAAGTACGAACGCGCGAACGGCGTGCCTTATTAACCTGTGTGCGTGCCACAACTTTGCGTACCGCTTTTCGAGCGGAAGGTGTATTCGCCATAAATATATCTTTCTTTCAACGCATCGGATATGGTTAGTCTCAATAATATCTCTACCAATCCAAATAAATCTAATTCAAGCAATACTATAAAGCTGCCAATAACTGTGCAGCTTATAACGCAATCCTTAAACCAACGTCAATCGAATTTTCACAGATTAAGTATAAAAAAACAAACCCTAACCTTTTGAGATCTTCGTCGTTTAAAGACAATCCTAAACGCATAAATGCGGTTTAAACTGCCAAATTACGCAAAACATATTGCAAAATACCACCATGGTGCAAATAATCTAACTCGTCTTCAGTATCAACACGGCATAATAATGGAACAGTTATTATCATCCCATCAGAAAAAGTGATGGTGGCAACAGTTTTTTGACGAGGTTTTAAGTTATGAATCCCTTCAATGGTTACCTTTTCATCCCCCTTTAAACCCAAAGATCTCCAGCTCGTATCCTCTTCAAATACAAAGGGAACAATTCCCATACCAACAAGATTAGAACGATGAATCCGCTCAAAAGATTGAGCAATCACTGCTTTTACACCAAGAAGGTTAGTCCCTTTGGCTGCCCAATCACGAGACGACCCATTGCCGTATTCAATACCAGCAAAAATAACCAGCGGAACGCCTTCTTGTTTATATGCTATGGCTGCATCATAAATGGCTTGCTCTGTTCCTGATGAATAATGAACTGTATAGCCTCCTTCACGACCATTTTCTCCTAGCATGAAGTTACGAATGCGAATATTGGCAAAGGTTCCACGCATCATCACTTCATGATTCCCACGACGCGTTCCATATTGATTAAAATCAGCCATCTTCACCCCATGATCCGTTAAATATTTTCCAGCAGGAGAATCAATCTTAATGGAACCAGCAGGAGAAATATGATCCGTTGTGATTTTATCACCAAACAAACCTAAAATCCGTGCATCTTTAATATCTGGCAAGACCTCAGGCGTCTTCCGCATATCATCAAAATAAGGCGGATTACGCACATATGTTGACTGTTCGTCCCAAGCATATGTTACCCCTGTTGGAACCTTAACTTTTTGCCAATTTTCATCCCCCTTAAAGACATCCGCATATTTTTCAGCAAAAATCTTACGCGTGACATTCTTTTCGATAAATTCTTGTATTTCTTGAGAGGTTGGCCAAATATCTCTCAAATAGACTGGTTGGCCATCTGAACCTGTTCCAAGAGGCTCTTTGGTTAAATCTTTACGCACAGTTCCTGTCAAAGCATGTGCAACAACTAATGGTGGTGAAGCTAAATAATTTGCTTGCACATCGGGTGATACACGCCCTTCAAAATTACGATTTCCGGAAAGAACTGCAGCGGCAATGAGACCATGATGATTAATCGTTTTAGAAATAGCAGGATACAAAGGACCAGAATTTCCAATACATGTTGTGCATCCAAATCCGACTAAATTAAACCCTAGTGCATCCAAATCTTTTTGCAGCCCTGAATTGCATAGATAAGCTTCAACAACTTGTGAACCAGGCGCAAGAGAAGTCTTAACCCATGGTTTGCTTTTGAGACCTTTCGCTACAGCATTACGTGCTAAAAGACCCGCAGCAATAAGAACGCTTGGATTTGATGTATTCGTGCAAGAAGTAATGGCAGCAATCACCACATCGCCATGACCAAGCGCATATTCCTCCCCTTCAACCTGATAACGACTATCTTGCTCAGAAGTCTTCTTATAATCCTCGACTAATGCTTTCTCAAAGCCTTGCCCGACACTTTCCAATGCAATACGCCCTTCAGGACGTTTAGGACCGGCCATAGAAGGCACAACATTTTCCATATCTAATTCTATTGTATCACTAAAAATGGGATCGATTATAGCTTCATCATGCCACATCCCTTGCGCCTTGGAATAAGCTTCCACTAACGCTATACGATTCTCATCACGCCCTGTCATATGGAGATAGCGTACTGTTTCCTTATCAATGGGGAAAAAACCACAGGTTGCTCCATATTCGGGAGCCATATTTGCAATCGTTGCTCGATCAGCAAGCGTCATATGTTCTAGACCAGGACCAAAAAACTCAACAAATTTACCAACAACACCCTTCTTGCGTAAAATTTGTGTTACCATCAACACTAAATCGGTCGCTGTTACACCTTCTTTAAGTTTACCTGTGAGACGGAAACCAATCACCTCAGGCAATAACATAGAAACGGGCTGACCTAACATTGCGGCTTCAGCTTCAATACCACCAACGCCCCAACCTAAAACACCCAAACCATTCACCATAGTCGTATGCGAATCAGTCCCCACACAAGTATCAGGATAAACCGTCTGATGCTGCTCCTCACCCTTCAACCACACGCATTGCGCTAAATATTCTAGGTTCACCTGATGACAGATCCCTGTTCCTGGAGGAACAACGCGAAAATTTTGAAATGCTTGCTGACCCCATTTCAAGAAACGATAGCGCTCACCATTGCGCTCATATTCATGCTCAACATTTTCCTTAAAAGCCATGGGATTGCCAAAGTCATCAACGATAATGGAGTGATCAATGATAAGATCAACAGGAATGAGAGGATTGATTTTTTCAGCATTCCCTTCAAGTTTAACCATAGCATCACGCATCGCAGAAAGGTCAACGACCGCAGGAACACCTGTAAAATCTTGCATAAGAACGCGTGTAGGGCGATAGGCGATTTCTGCTCTAGCATTGCCTTTATCATTTAACCACTTAGCAACGTTTAAGATATCTTCTTTCTTAACCGTACGTCCATCTTCAAACCGTAATAAATTTTCAAGAATTACTTTCATCGAAAACGGTAAGCGAGAAATGCCGTTAAGTCCATTTTTCTCCGCTTCGATCAAACTATAATAAGTATATTCCTTGCCACAAACATTTAAAATTCTACGACAATTAAAGCTATCAATTTGAGTCACGACTGTCCACCCTCATACTACAAACCATCTAATTTTCCGGAACAAACAACACAAACCACGAGTCAAGGTCGCAGCTTGAGTGAAGACGCAATAACTTCTCCCTTCCATTTCCTCCTCTACCTTTTCATCAGCAAATTCAGAAATCGGAAATAAAAACCATTCTCCACCAGATTTTGATGTAATACAAGCTTTATAAAACTATTTCTAGAACTATTCTAGATATAATTACATAAAAAACATGTTTTTTATCTTATACTGCAATAAAGATTATAGAAATAAAAGAAAAATAGGTACACACATGGTGTTATTGGGCATAGATTTAGCAGCTCACAGAAACGAAGAGGTTCTGTTTCAAGGTCTTTCTTTTTGTCTACTCCCACAGCAACTTATGACCATCACAGGTCCAAATGGCATCGGTAAATCTACATTACTGCGAATCATTGTTGGTCTTCTTAAAGCCACTGAAGGCAATGTCATCCTTAAAGACCAAGAACAAACATATCCGGTAGCAACTGCGTGCCATTATCTTGCTCCCCAAAACGCTATGAAACCTTTTTTATCTGTCATCGATAATCTACAATTTTGGTCAGCATTTTATGGACAATATCTACGCTCTCCACATGAAGCCCTTGTTGATATTGGTCTTTCTGATCTTGAACACTTACCTTTTCATGTCTTGTCAACTGGACAAAAAAGACGCGTAGCTATTGCCCGTCTTTTGCTCTCCTATCGTCCTATTTGGATTTTAGATGAACCAATATCGGGCATTGATAGCTATGCGCAAAGTCTCTTTGCTCATATTTTTCAGCATCATCTAAACCAAGGTGGTATGATTATTGCTGCAACCCATCACCCCCTCGGTATTCCAGAAAATCATAATATTGCTTTGGAAAAATTCTTCCCTCTCCAAGAAAGATAAAAAATGAAAGCATTGTTCTGGCGTGATCTTAAATTAACTCTAGCACCACAAGCCTCTTCATTAAAAGGGCTGTTGTTTTTCATCGCCGTTATTATGATAACTCCTTTTGCCATTGGGCCAGATCCTAAAATACTTGCACAAATAGGCCCTGGCATATTATGGTTTGGGACCCTTCTTGCAGGACTCCTTAATCTCAATAAACTTTTTCAAACCGATCATGATGATGGAAGTCTTGATCAATTCATTCTTTCTGGACAAAGACAAAGTTTTACTCTGATTGTATTTACTAAATGCCTCGCCCATTGGGCAGGAACAATGCTTCCTCTTATTTTTGCTACACCAATTTTAGCATTCATGCTCCATCTCGATGCAATAACAACTTTTACAACAATACTCACCCTCTTATGTGGAACACCTGCTATTATTTTCATTGGCGCTATAGGAGCTGCCCTTGCAACGTCATTGTTACATAGCACTCTTCTCATCTTTATTATTATCTTACCATGGATCATTCCTATCGTGATTTTTGGCGTTTCAGCCGCTACAGCTCCAACAAATCCAAGTGCCTCTTTTCTTAGTTCCTTGACTCTTCTTATCGCTTTCTCACTTCTTTTAAGTCTTTTTAGTTCCTTTGTTGCTGCTATAACACTCAAGCTTTTAGCAGAAGAGTAAAAGAGGATTGCTGCACAGAAAAACTCTGCCTATTATAAATTTCATGAATGAAATATCTCACAGACATAACATGGGGACACTCCCAGTAAGTTTAATCCGTTTTATGAAAATAAGTCGTGTTGTTTTGCCTTGGTTAACCAGTATGACATTGGTCCTTCTTATCCTAGGACTTATTCTAATTATGTATTCTCCTGATGACTATCAGCAAGGTATTACCGTTAAGATTATGTATATTCATGTACCATTCGCGTGGCTCTCTACATTTTGTTATATCATCATAAGTGCTGCTGCTTTAGGGAGTCTGATTTGGAGATATCATCTTGCTGATGTAGCACTTAAATGTGGTGCACCTATTGGAGCAATCTTTACAGCCTTGGCTCTGATAACAGGCGCGCTTTGGGGACGCCCTACATGGGGAACATGGTGGGTATGGGATGCACGACTCACATCAGTTTTGATCTTATTTTTTATCTACCTTGCCATTGTCATGCTTGCTCGTGCTTTCCATAATCAAGAAAAAGCTGCACGCGCAACAGCCATTCTCACACTCGTTGGACTTGTCAATATTCCTATTATCAAATTTTCTGTTAATTGGTGGAATACACTCCATCAGTCTTCATCGCTCTTACGTTCAGGGGGACCAACAATCGAGCGTGCTATGTTATGGCCCCTTATCGCAATGATATTTTGCTTTAGCTTTCTGTTTATTTTATTCTATTTGATGGCTATGCGCAACGAAATCAACAGCCGTCATATCCAGATACTTCAAAGAAAAAAAGCCCGTCATGCGCAACATTAGGAATTTTCATCATGCCTGATTTTAATAGCATTCATAGTGGACTTTTAGGAAATCTCTCTCAGCAAATTGACTTTTTTCTTGGTACTCTTCACCACAAGCAAATTGTTATTTTGAGTTACATGCTTTCCGCAATCCTCCTTCTGTGCCTTATGAGTCACATCCTTTGCAAAGCTCTCTATCAAAAAAAAATCCTACAACAGTTGAACAAAAAAGAGCTGTTTTGGAAAGAAAAACATAATGAAAAATACCCCTCAAAAAATTAAAAAAAACACATCTTTATCTATCGTGTTTGGTCTTTTGGGACCATTTGTGTTTTTTCTTTTTCTCACTGTGCTTTTCTTCTATCTTATAGGGAGAAAATACCCCAATGATACTTCCCTTCTGCCAAACAGATTCGTTGAAAAATCAGCTCCCCTAATAAGTCTTCCCCTTCTTGTCAATGAAAATCATTTCCTCCATTCAGACCAATTGAAAGGACGTGTAATATTAATCAATTTTTGGGGATCTTGGTGTTCTGCCTGTCGTAAAGAACATCCGTTTTTAATGAAGATTGCACAAGATAAACGTTTTGATCTTATTGGTATTAATTATAAAGATAATAAAGAAAACGCTCAACGCTTTCTGAATCGTTTTGGAAACCCTTTTAAAGTAATTGGCTTTGATGCTTCAGGATATACAGCCATTAACTGGGGAGTATATGGAGCACCAGAAACCTTTCTTTTGAATAAAGAGCACATTATTATTGCTAAACATGTTGGCCCCTTAACGTGGCAAATTTATCAGAACAAAATCCTGCCAAAAATTGAAAAGGCTATCATGCAAGAAGAGATATCCAATAAAAATACATTGATGCGTAAAGATAATGCGTTGTTTTCCCATATTAAAGAATGAGAATAGGGTTAAATTTTCTTATTTCTCCCTCTGATGATAAATTCTCAAAAAATTTGCTCGCATGATATAGTAAGAAGAGACACATAAATAAAACCACTTGAGAAAACTTACTCTGCATTCTTGTGGAACTTAATGCAAAAGTAGCTCTGTACATTAGGAATAAGTAAATATGATAGTACGCCATAGACTTTGCATTATGCCACTAAAGCAATAGAATAAACAAAGTAAATTTCTTTAAGATGAGTGCGTAACTGAATAAATGGTGTAATCTTCTGCATAAGAAAAACGACGCCACTATAAGAGTATGAAAAACAAAAATGTGAAGCTTTATACAATCTGCATTATTCATAAAATACTGCTGTAGATACTTTGATCCGTAAAGCTAAATAAAAACAGTAAAAATAGACAATTTTTCGACCTTGACAGAGCCTCATTATACAATAACACAAAAAATAATACTTGGAGATATCTCTTAACAGAAAAAACTTCCCTTTTCAGCAAAATTCTCACCTTTGATAGTAATGATACAATAGAGAAGTTAATAGCGCTTACATTCAAATATTATATTCTTATCCGACGTCTTTCAGAGATTGGCTGAAATGCTATTTTAGCATGAAAAGCACAGTAAGGACTATTTTCACCGGAATCAGCACCACAAAAGTGAAAATCTGATGATAAAGGATCTCCAACGGGCCACCTACATGTATTCTCACTCAATTGCAAAAGATTAAGGTGGCGTGATATAGGCACAACGACATTCGGTTTCTCAGGCACATCGGTTTCTTTTATATCCTCGACTACAGTCTCCATCTTTACATCCGTTGCTCCAACGCTGCAAGACGGAGCAATCGTTGGCGATACCGTCGATGTTGTACGACGCATACGCGGAGATGATGGACTACTGGCAGGTGTCTTTTGGGCACGTACACTCCCTTGGGCTGTTTTACCACGTCCCGGTAACTTTAATCGATGCACTTTACCGATTACCGCATTCCTGCTGACCCCACCTAACTGGGCGGCAATTTGACTTGCACTTAACCCCTCACTCCAGAGTTTCTTAAGAAGTTCAACGCGTTTATCTGTCCAACCCATATCAGCACTCCAATTCTGATCACCTCAATGAGATGCAGCCCTTTGCATCTTCAAATATTTGAATAATGTCCCCAATGAATTGAATGAAAAAAATTACTCCACCCTAAGCACAACAATTTCATTCAACCTATGGAACTTAAAACTTCAACACAATCTTGTTTGCTGACTTAAACTACAATATGCATTGACTCTCTGACAAGAGTGTTTCCCTCTTGAAAAGTTTATTTAGAACGTTTTCCCCAACTTGCAAATCAAGTACAGGCCAAACTATCGTATTTGCTTAAGACTTTCCCCTAAAATACTTATTGCAGAACCTTTATTGACTTTCTAGCCATCTCGCTAATGATTTATCATATGGGTGTAATAATGAAGTGATGATTATACTGTATCTAAAGGTAGAACACTGCTTTATTTATCACATTGTTTTGTTTATTGTATAACAAAATTTAAAATATAAAAGGAAATAATAATGGGCACTACTGCTCTACAGCCACTTTATAAGTGTTTTGCTCGACGTAATTTGCATTTTAAACAAGGCAGTGGTGTCTGGCTTATTTCTGATAAAGGAGAGCGTTATCTTGACTTGACATCTGGTATTGCTGTTAATGCATTAGGATATGCGCACCCAAGGTTGGTCGATACTCTCAAAAGACAAGCTGAAAAACTTTGGCATATTTCCAATCTTTTTCAATCACCTGAACAAGAAGCTTTTGCTGCACGGCTTTGTGCAAATAGTTTTGCTGATAAGGTTTTCTTCTGTAATTCTGGTGCTGAAGCATTAGAATGCGCGTTCAAAACAGCTCGTCATTACCATTATACATCCGGACATCCAACACGCGTTGAAATTATTACTTTTGAAGGTGCCTTTCACGGACGCACACTTGCAACGCTTGCTGCTACTGGGCACGAAAAATATCTCGAAGGCTTTGGACCAAAAGCTGGTGGATTTATTCAAATTCCTTTTTGTGATGAAAGCGCTTTGCGAAACGCCATCAATAAAAATACCGCAGCTATTCTTATTGAGCCTATTCAAGGTGAAGGAGGAATACGAACGGTTTCTCACGAAACTTTAAAATTTTTGCGCAAAATATGCGACGATCATAATTTATTATTGATTTTAGATGAGGTCCAAACGGGTATTGGACGTACAGGAAAGCTTTTTGCCTATCAATGGAGTGATATCACACCTGATATTCTTACTCTTGCAAAAGGATTAGGTGGTGGATTTCCGCTGGGAGCTTGTCTTGCAACAGAGAAAGCCGCAAAAAGTATGACACCAGGGACCCATGGTTCAACCTTTGGAGGAAATCTTCTTGGAATGGCGGTAGGCAATAGTGTCCTTGATATCATTTTAGAACAAGACTTTCTCCAGCATGTTGAGAAGATAGGCGATAAGCTTAAAAATGGGCTTTCGAAAATGATCAATATCTATCCTGATATTATCTCTGCAATTCAAGGGGTAGGACTGATGATAGGCATTCAGTGTGTTGTCCCCTCAAATGTAGTCGTAAGTGCCTTGGAAAATGAATATGTTCTATGCACTTATGCCAACAATAACGTAGTGCGCTTATTGCCCCCTCTTATCATCACGGAAGAAGAAATCGATGAAAGCTTACGTCGTATTGAAAAAGCAATTGCCTCTCTTTCGCAAAAAAATAAAAAAAGGAAAATATGACAAACATGACAAATGCTCTTCGCCACTTCACCGATTTATCCATTTTAACCCCGCAAATAGCACGTGCTCTTATCGATTATGCAAAAAACCTTAAGGCATCTTTCAAAGCAGGGAAAAGCTCAAAACCTTTTGTTGATAAAACACTCGCAATGATTTTTGAAAAACCATCCACACGAACCCGTATTTCATTTGATATCGGCATGCGCCAACTTGGGGGAGATACAATCATGTTAACGGGTTCAGAGATGCAACTTGGTTATTGTGAAACTATCGCTGATACAGCACGGGTCTTATCGCGTTTTGTAGATATTGTTACATTACGAACAACAACACATAACCGAATGCTTGAATTGGCACAATATGCACAGATTCCTGTCATTAATGCTCTTACAGATGACACACATCCTTGCCAAATTCTAGCAGATATCCTAACTTATGAAGAACATCGTGGGCCCATTGCAAAAAAAATATTTGCATGGATGGGAGATGGTAATAATGTCCTTCATTCCTTGATCGAAGCGGCTGCCCTTTTTAACTTCCACTTACGTATTGCCACTCCAAAAGGCAGCGAACCACAAGAAAAATTTGTTCACTGGGCACGTGAACGAGGTGCTCATATTACATTAACGCATAATCCTCAAAAGGCTGCTAAAGATGCCGATTGTATTATTACAGATACATGGTTTTCCATGGGACAAGAGTTTCGTGCCCGCGATCATTCTATTTTTCAACCTTATCAAGTCAATGAAGCTTTAATGAAATTAGCCAAACCCAATGCTCTTTTCATGCATTGCCTTCCTGCTCATCGTGGTGAAGAAGTTGTTGATGCTGTGATAGATGGAGCACATTCGGTTGTTTTTGACGAAGCGGAAAATCGTCTTCATACCCAAAAAGCAGTTCTTGCATGGTGTTTACAAGATGGATTTTTCTCTTCACAATATCTTGCAAAACAGATCATATAAAAGGCAAGAATATGCGCAAAAAATCCACAGATGAATCTTCTCTCAATAATATTCACTTGAGTGAAGATGATACTGTTATTCCCTTTCAAGTAGAAGAACTGAATATTCGTGGGCGTGCTGTACAACTTGGTGACGCTTTAAATTCTATTCTTACAAGACATCAATATCCTGAACCAGTTTCTTACCTTCTCGCAGAAGCTTTAGTTGTGACCGTTTTACTTGGGACTTCCCTAAAACTCAAGGGAAAATTTATTTTACAAACCCATTCCAATGGGCTGGTTAATATGTTGGTATGTGATTTCTCTCCTCCCTCTCATCTGCGGGGTTATGCGCGTTTTGATAAAGAACAGTTAAAAAAAGCAATTGCCAATGAGCAAATATCTTCAAAAACCCTTTTGGGAAAAGGCACTTTAGCCTTCACCATCTACCAAGGCTCCCATACACAGCCCTATCAGGGAATCGTTGCATTAGACGGAACAAACTTACAAGAAGCTGCTCGTATTTATTTTGATCAATCAGAACAAATTCCTACCGATATCAGTTTGGCAGTCGCTATATTGGTCAATCGAGACCAACAAGGAAAAACACAGAAAAACTGGCGAGCAGGAGGGATTTTGACCCAATTCTTGCCCAAAGCAGCATCTCATCATCAAATAGATAATCTAGGTCAAAAACAAGAAGAAGGGAAAATCGATATACAACTTGAAAACCAATGGCAAGAAGCTAAAACGCTAACAGCAACCATTGAAAGTGCAGAATTGACAGATCCCCAAGTCGGCAGTAAGCGGCTATTATTCCGTCTTTTCCATGAATACGGTGTCAGAGTTTTTAATCCGTTTTTTCTTGTAGACCAATGCTCTTGTTCGCGTGAAAAAATTAAAGGAATGCTTGAAGGCTTCCCCCCTGATGAACGAAATGAAATGGTTAAAAATCAATATATTTCCGTCACATGTGAATTTTGCTCAACAACTTATCGTTTTAAACAGCAAGAATTTTCTGAAGAAAAAATCTAATAAATATTTCTTACAAACAAGAAAATGCTTACTGTTACTAAAACCACTTTAATTACACAACTGCACCTAGAGACAGACCATATCAACCTTTCAAATCTTTTGTATATCTTGTTCTCGACACACACCTCTCTTTCACTGCTATACAATCCTAAATCTTGTCACATCAATGTGTATGCATTCCCTATGCTCTTTTATAAAAATAACTTATAGTTTCAAATATGCTTTGTTCTTTTTGAATACAGCTCTCCTTCATATTTGCATATCATAAGTTAGTTTTTTACACTGAAGAACTCTTCCTTTTTAAATTATCAACATATTGATTATTAATGATAAATAATCTTTTTCAGATTCAATAAACTTGCTCAATATAATGGTATTTTCTTATTCAAATCCTCTTATTATGAATCATAAAAAATACTGAGGAAATAAAAATGAGGAAAATAATCCTTATGAATCGTTTGAATATATGAAGTATAGAATGGAGATTATAAATATAATGATGGTTCTACTTTGTTCGTTGAGAAACATAAGAATAAGGGCAGTAAAACTTCATTATTGTATATGTCTTAAATAAAAAGTGACGATAAAATATTTTATGCTCTTTTATAAAAAACTGTCTATAGCATCTACCAATCTCAATATGCTGCTATGCTAGCCCAAAGCATCAAAAATAAAGATAACAAACAAATATTTCATTCTTGAAGAGAATGAGAATCTTTTAAAAATTTTGTAGAGCTTTGGATATTCTTTCTACAGACTCGTTATGCCACGAATATTTTTGAACTGATGGTGGTTATTTCCTTACAGATTGGCTTAAACAGATAAACAGAATTGCTCTTTATAAAAATCAGACACAATAGCACAAACCTCATGATTAAAGTTTGTGCTCCCATATTTCTGCCAAACATATAACTTGTAAAATACCATAACGAACAAAAGAAAGATTGAACCTACAATAACTCAAATGATATCATGCCCTTTGCCTAGTGCAAAACGGCGCAACCAGATATAAAGCGCACCTCCACCACCATGTTGGCGAGCCGCCTGCTCAAAGGCATGCACATAATATCGAAAAGTTGGTGTTGATAACCAATGAGGAACAAACTTATACAAAGCAGCATCACTCCCAGGCGATCGTCCTTTTCCTGTGATCACAAGCACATAACGCAATCCATTCTGCTGAGATGATTGTAGAAATTTTTTTAAGAAAAAATAAGCTTCTTCCTGCATAAAACCATGAAGATCAAGACGCGCCTCTATAGGATAATGACCTTTGGCAATCTTGCGATATGCAGCACGATCAAAAAAATGGATTTTATGCGCTCGTGCAAGCGTTTCCTTTTCTGTTTTAACTACTGTTTGTTTCTGTGTATTTTCTTGAGATAATGAAAACATTGGCGCTAGGCGCTGTTTTGCGTTATCAATACTTGCTGCATCTTTTGTAAGAGAAGAATAGACTTTATCATGAAGCGGTCTTATTGTACGACACACCCTCTCCCATAAAAGACGATCTTGTGGAGTCAAGAATTCCTTTTTGCGTCTCCATTCCTCCGTAGACATTTCAATCTTCAATCTCTTATAAAGCTTATTTATTATGATCTTATGGGATAAAAAATCTTAATTTTCATCTTCTGTTGCAAAAAGTTTCCAATTTGGATCTGATGATAGGCTGTTGCGAACAAAAGTCCAAACATCTCTAATTTCTACGATAGCATCAGGATCACCATCTATACGCTCTCCTTGCCCATTATAGGTTACAGAAATCATCTCACTGATAATCCGCACAGTTATAAATTCGTCCTTGTCTTGTATTGCTGCTGAAACGAACTCTATCTTATTAATTCCAACGAAAGTAAACTGAACTCTTTCATTATTGTTTTCACGTTTCTCAATAGCAGCACAAAAGCTTTCAAAAACATTTTGAGAAAGCAATCTTTTAAGTTGATCTCGATCACCTCTAGCAAAAGCTGTAACAATCATTTCATAAGCAACCCGTGCACCTTTTATAAAAAATTGAGGAGAAAAATGAGAATCAATTTTGCGAAGCGCTCGCAAACCTTCATTCAGTATAGTTCCTTCTGGTGAAATCGTATCAATCTCGCTAAAATCATTCTTTTGCGAATTTTCCTGATGAGGGAACGAAACAATATTATCTGTCGTTTCTGCCTCAATTTGTTTTTTAGAACGATGCGAATAAGGATCAAAGGGAGGTTTTTCAAAACCAATTCGTTTTCCTAATACATTACGCAGTTGCACAAAAACGATAACCATAATAACAAGAGCTACGACAAGTATAACGTCAAATTCCATGGGTGCTGTCAATCTCCAAACCTAAGATGATCTGTATAAACATTGCAGTCAATATCATTTATCAATAAATATGTAAAATGAGGAATCTACTATTCAAATATTTTTATAACCTCTCATGTATTTTTATAACCTTTCTTCATGTATGTTTAAAAGAATGACTCGTATAATCTTCTATCCTAAACTATTCAGAAGGGAGTTTTCATGTGATAAAGTCTTACCCTATAAATCCTCGCTTTTTTATCATTATTTTCCTTAGCGCTCTTTTAATTGAAATCGCTGGTTTTATTTTTGTTGGAAAAGAAATTGGAATTCTAGCAACTTTGAGTTTGGTTGTTCTCACAACAATAGTTGGAGGTATTTTATTGCGAGTTCAAGGAATTAGCCTTTTAAAAAATATACAAAGTGAACTTATTCAAGGACGTAGACTAGAAAACACTATTATCAATGATACCTTCGTCATTGTGAGCGCTATTTTGCTCATTCTCCCTGGATTTGTAAGCGATATTTTGGGAATATTACTCCTTATTAAGCCAATTCGTTCTCTTATCTGGCATTTCTTTTCATTATCTAGAAATAAAATAAACACCCGTACTAAAAATAAAACCAATACTCAAAATGCTGCTGAAAAAACCATTGATCTTAAAGCAGAAGACTACGAAGTTTATAATACTACAGAATCCTTATGGCGTAAAAATGATGATAATCATTGAAATTCCCAACAATCTGTATCCAAATTAAAAAATAATCAAGACAAGAGGAGCGTTTCTTGCAACCTTTTGCAAGGCGTGATAACCAGCTTAATCTGCGGTTCTAAAATAGAAAAATATATATTATCATAAATGAAAAGGTTTATACTATGGCTGAAGGTGAAATGAACAACAGTGGTGGAGAGCCAGTTTTTGCTGTATTAACGCAATATTTAAAAGATTTCTCATTCGAAAACCCAAGTGCTCCTCATTCACTGCGTTCGCGTGAAAAAGCACCACAAATAGATATCAATATTAATGTCAACGCAAACCCAATTGGTGATGATAATTATGATGTTATTTTATCCCTCTCCGTAAAAGCCAATGATGACGCGGAAACACTGTTTCATGTAGAACTCATTTACGGTGGTGTTTTTCATATTAAAAACATTCCACAAGAGCATGTTATGCCTCTTGTTTTTATTGAATGTCCTCGTCTTTTGTTTCCATTTGCGCGGCAAATTATATCTGATGCCACCCAAAATGGGGGATTTCCACCTCTTTGGATTGATCCAATTGATTTTGCAGCATTGTTTCAAAAACGTCTCGCTGAAGAACAAAATGACAATCAGAGTCAGGTACAACCATCTTAAAAATTTATTTTTTATTGTCAAAAAGGCCCTGAAATATCAGGGCCTTTTTTTTACAACTTTTTTGCATGATACGCTGCTAGCATTGCGATATTGACAACATCCGTATCATTTCCACTAAACGGTACAATTTGGACAGATTTTTCCAATCCAATCAGAATAGGTCCAATAATGGTTGCTTCACCAAGCTCTTGCAACATTTTACTCGCAATAGAAGAGCTATGATAGCCAGGCATTATTAAAATGTTAGCTGGTTCTGTTAATCCCATAAAGGGATATTGCTGCATCAATTTCAAATTGAGCGCTACATCTGCACTCATTTCTCCATCAAATTCAAAGTCAACCCCGCGTTCATGCAAAATACGAACAGCATTTTGGATATTTTGTGTAACTTGTCCCTTCATATAACCAAAAGTAGAAAATGCTAAAAAAGCTACCCTTGGTTGATATCCAAATCCATGGACAAAAGAAGCTGTTTGTTCCGCTATATCAGCAAGTTCTTCGGCGCTAGGATCCTCGTAAACAGCTGTATCTGCAATAAACACAGTTCGCCCACGGCAAATAGCCATTGAGATACCAATCAGCCGTTCTTTTGGTTTTTCATTAATCACACGACGTATATCGATTAATGCTGTTTCGTAATTGCGTGTTACCCCTGTAACCATTGCATCAGCATCCCCTAATGCCACCATACAAGCAGCAAAATAATTGCGATCATTATTGATACGATGGTGACAATCACGCAATAGCCAGCCTTGACGCTGCATCTTTTTATAAAGGTAATTCGCATAAGCATCCGTACGACAGGAAAGCTTAGCATTCATCAGTGAAATACCTTCTCGCTCAAGATCAATACCAGCAACAGCAGCAGTTTCTCTTACTTGTTCTTCATGACCAATCAAAATTGCTTGTCCTAGTTTTTGATGAACATAGGAAACAGCAGCTCGGATGACTTGCTCTTCTTCACCTTCTGCAAAGACAATCTGTTTTGGCGCTTGGCGAATATGATTATAAACTCCACGCATCACAGAGGAAATGGGATCACGTCTTGCACTCAAATCACGTTCATAAGCCTCTAAATCATCAATATGCTTTCGCGCAACACCACTCTCCATTGCCGCTTTTGCCACCGCTTTTGAAACAACCGTAAACAAACGTGGATCAAAAGGAACAGGAATGATATAATTGGGTCCAAATTTCAATCGCTTGCCGCGATAAGCTTCTGCCACACTGTCAGGAACCTCTTCATGGGCCAACTGCGCTAAAGCTTTTGCAGCAGCAATTTTCATGTCCTCATTGATAACCGTCGCACGTACATCAAGCGCACCACGAAAGATATAAGGAAAACAAAGAACATTGTTAATTTGGTTTGGATAATCCGAACGACCTGTTGCCATAATGGCATCATTACGCACTTGCATAACCTCTTCTGGTGTAATTTCTGGGTCGGGATTGGCCATGGCAAAAATGATTGGCTGTGGTGCCATTGATTTGACCATCTCAGGGGTAATTGCGCCTTTAGCAGAAACCCCAAAAAACATATCCGCACCTTCCATTGCTTCGGCAAGCGTGCGTTTATCGGTTCGAAGAGCATGGGCAGCTTTCCACTTATTCATTCCCTCTTTGCGCCCTTCATAGACCACGCCCTTCGTATCACAGAGTATAACATTTTCAGGTCGAAACCCCATTGCTTTAATCAATTCAATACAAGCAATTCCAGCAGAGCCAGCACCATTACAGACTAACTTAGTATTTTGCATATCACGCCCTGTTAAATACAGAGCATTCAGTACGCCAGCGGCAACAATAATTGCTGTACCATGTTGATCATCATGAAAAACAGGAATATTCATGATTTCGCGTAAGCGACTCTCAATCATAAAACACTCTGGTGCTTTAATGTCTTCAAGATTGATACCGCCAAAAGACGGTTCCAAATGACGTACTAAATTGATAAAATTTTCTGGATCGTCTGTATCAATTTCCAAATCAATGGAATCAATATCCGCAAAGCGCTTAAAAAGCACTGCTTTGCCTTCCATTACAGGCTTAGATGCAAGCGCACCTAAATTGCCCAATCCTAAAATAGCTGTTCCATTTGATATAACAGCCACAAGATTTCCTTTTGTCGTATAATCATAAGCCAATGCTGGATTTTGAGCAATTGCTTTAACTGGAACAGCAACACCTGGTGAATAGGCAAGTGCTAAATCATGCTGTGTTGCCATAGACTTTGTTGCAATAATTTCAAGCTTTCCAGGCCGACCACAACTATGAAAATCAAGAGCTTCTTGCTCACTAACACCATAAATCATTTGAGGTAGTTTCTGATTTTGCTTTTTCATTTCACTCAATTCTCTCCAAAACAGTGTCAATTATGCTCTATGATACGTGTAATTACCCAATTTTAAAATTTGATTCATACATGAGAAATCGCTATGCTTGCTTTAACCAACCTGATTACACGTTTCAATTTTTAGAGATAATGAAGATAAGTATTACTGAAGTAAACAAAAAAGGGCATTAAAACCTCACTTGAAGGAAACAGGCGCGTAAACATGGATAAAAAAAACAACTATAAAAATAATTTAATTCCTCAGCCTGCCCTCTCATCTGCTCCTCATCAACAACGCCTCACTCCTATGATGGAGCAATATATAGAAATCAAAGCAGTCAATAATGATTCCCTTCTCTTTTACCGTATGGGTGATTTCTATGAATTGTTTTTTAATGATGCAGTTGAAGCTGCCCAAGCTTTAGGAATCACACTTACAACACGTGGCAAACATTTGGGTGAAGATATTCCTATGTGTGGGGTTCCCGTTCATGCTGCTGATGACTATTTGCAAAAACTCATTGCTTGTGGTTACCGCGTTGCTGTTTGTGAACAAACAGAAGATCCTGCAGAAGCTAAAAGGCGTGGATCAAAATCAGTTGTTCGACGCAATGTCGTTCGCCTTGTCACACCTGGAACTCTTACCGAAGAAAAGCTTCTTGATCCAACGCGTGCAAATTATCTGATGACACTTGCTCGCATCAAAACCAGCGACGGAGAGGATTTTGCCCTTTCTTGGATTGATATCTCAACAGGCATATTTCGTGTAACAGAAAGCCGTCATGAAAAACTTCTGGCAGATATTATGCGCGTAGATCCTCAAGAAATTATTGTCGCTGACTCTTTCTTTCATGATAAATCCCATAAATCACTTTTTCATGTTCTCAATCGCATTGTTTTGCCTCAACCTGCTAATCTCTTTGACACAGTCACTGCTGAACGCGATATTTGCGGTTATTTTAAACTTTCAACCCTTGAAGGTGTTGCCGATTATTCTCGCCCTGAACTTTCTGCAATCGCTGCTGCCATTCGTTACATCGAAAAAACACAAGTCACGCATCGCCCTCCTCTTATGCGTCCTGAACGTCAAAATGAAAGTGCTACCCTTTTCATTGATGCTGCAACCAGACTTAGTCTTGAGCTTGTCCGAACCACTTCAGGACAACGTGATGGAAGCTTATTAAAAGCTATTGATCGTACTGTAACAGGAGGGGGATCACGTCTTCTTGTCGATCGCCTTATTGCGCCTCTCACCACACCCTCAGCTATTGATCATCGTCTCGATTCGGTTGCCTTTTTTTTACGAAACACCTCGCTTGCAGAAGCTATAAAGCTCATTTTAAAAGGGGGGCCAGACATGCCCCGTGCAGTGTCACGTTTGGTGCTTGGACGAGGTGGTCCCCGTGATATAGCTACAATCCAGCGTGGTTTTGAAATTATTCGTGAAATTCACCAGCTTTTTAATAATCAATTGCTTCCTCAAGAAATCAGTGACGTACAACAGGTTTTCTCACATTTGCCTACTGCTTTACATGATCATTTAGAACGAGCATTAGCGGATGATCTTCCTCTGCTTAAACGTGATGGTGGTTTTATTCGCCCTCAATATCATAAAGAGCTTGATGAAATGCGTGCTCTACGTGATGAATCGCGCCGTGTTATTTTGGAACTTCAAACACAATATGCCCAAGAAACAGATATTAAGACTCTTAAAATCAAGCATAATAATATTCTAGGCTACTTCATTGAAGTCACAAATGTGCAAGCATCCGCACTCACAAATAACCCTCAAGCCAAAGCACGTTTTATTCATCGGCAAACAATGGCAAATGCTATGCGCTTTACCACAACAGAGCTTGCTGACCTTGAAAGCCGTATTGCCCATGCTGCTAACCACGCACTGACACTTGAACTAGAAATCTTTGAAACCCTTGTGCATGAAATTACTGAGCAGGTTGATTTCATTCGTAAAGCAGCCGAAGCACTTGCTGTCTTGGATGTATCCGTCGCATTAGCACATCTGGCTGAAGAACAAGGATATTGTCGTCCTAAAATTGATCATTCTCTTACCTTTCATATCACTGCTGGTCGCCATCCTGTCGTAGAGCAAGCACTCCGAAAACAGGCAGCAGAACCCTTTGTTGCCAATAATTGTGATCTTTCTGTACAAGAAAATCATCAATATGCAGCAATCTGGCTTTTGACCGGTCCCAATATGGGAGGAAAATCCACTTTTTTACGGCAAAATGCACTTATTGCTATTATGGCGCAAATGGGATCCTTTGTTCCAGCAACTTGCGCACATATTGGCGTCGTTGATCGCCTCTTTAGTCGTGTTGGTGCTTCCGATGACCTTGCAAGAGGGCGCTCAACCTTCATGATGGAAATGGTGGAAACAGCAACAATTCTTAACCACGCTAGTCACAAATCCCTTGTTATTCTTGATGAAATTGGACGAGGAACATCAACCTTTGATGGACTTTCCATTGCGTGGGCAGCTGTGGAATATCTGCATGAAGTTAATTGCTGTCGTGCTATTCTTGCTACCCATTTTCATGAAATGACAGCACTGACAGAAAAGCTTAACCGCCTTCATAATGTAACAATGAAAGTTAAAAATTGGGATGGTGATGTGGTTTTTCTTCATGAAGTCACACCAGGAGCTGCAGACCGATCCTACGGCGTACAAGTTGCAAAACTTGCTGGGCTTCCGCCAGCGGTTATTGCCCGTGCTACAGATGTTCTCCACCAATTAGAACAAGGTGAAATGGCTGGGAAAGGACATAAACTCATTGATGATTTACCGCTTTTTTCCCTTAAAGCAGTATCTCCTGTCAATGAAAAAACACAAGACCATTGCATACTTCATAAAGCTTTAGCAAATATTCACCCTGATGAACTTTCCCCTAAACAAGCTTTAGAAGAAATTTACCGCCTCAAACAACTGGAAAAAAACTAAGCCCTTTATAGAAAATTAAAAAAAGCATTCTTCCTTGATCATTCTAACGCATATCGACTCTTCACTATCTTATCATTGCTTTCACACAATGTCTCTTTAAAAGCAGTAAAAAGTAGAGACCAAGAAAGCAAATGCATAACATTTCTTAAAGCTAATTGTTTTTATACAAAAATGCAATTTGTAGCACCCATATTCGTCAGCGTGATACTTGTCATTCTGATGCGCTCTGATTTTAAATATTCTTCCAGAGCATGTAAAATAATCAGTTTGAAACTCTGCTTTCCGACTTTCAAAAGTATCACAAGCAATGTCCTTTAAATAATGGAGATTGCGCATTGCTTCACGCTTTTGTTTCTCTCGTTTTTTCATGAAGTCACGACCTTCATGTAAAACAGAACGCCACCCAGTTGCACATTCACGGGCTTATTTTAAAGAAACATTTCTTAAAGCACAAAAGCCAATTTCACGGAACCTACCATGAAGGGTATAACGATAAAGCTATTAGCACCACCATCTTTATGCTTGTAAAGAAGCAAGCCAGCACCATCATTATAGTTGCCAACTCCCAATATTGCGATAACCCTTGCCTTTGAGAGCATTCATAAGAGGCATTTTTACTCCTTTCTTGTCCAGTTTTACCCACACGCCAGCCCGCTTATGACGTGCAAGCAAGTGATCTTAATCGATTCAATATGAGAGGATTTGTGATGAGAAAATCTCACGATATTCGGAGTTGTGATCCAAGTTGAAAAATGATAATTCATCATTATAAATCAATGTATTGTCATCTTACGAAAAAGACTTACAATTCTATTCATTTTCCATAAATAAGGTTTTTCATACAATCATATGCTACGAACCGCACCCTTAGCAGCAGAAGTTGTCATCGCTGCATAAGCTTTGAGAGCCTTTGAGACTTTACGCTCACGCTCCTCAACCGGTTGCCAAGCTGCTTTTCCTTTTGCTTCCATTTTAGCACGACGATGCTTTATCTCAGCGTCATCGACCAACATATGAATGGTACGATTAGGAATATCAATTTCTATGATATCTCCCTCTTCTACCAAAGCAATTTCTCCTCCCTCTGCAGCCTCTGGTGAGATATGACCTATTGAGAGTCCTGAAGTTCCTCCTGAAAAACGTCCATCCGTTATAAGTGCACAGTCCTTGCCTAATCCTTTGGATTTGAGATAACTTGTTGGATAGAGCATTTCTTGCATTCCAGGTCCACCACGGGGACCTTCATAGCGAATTAAAACAATATCGCCTGATTGAATTTTATTATTTAAGATTGCTGAAACTGCTGAATCTTGGCTTTCAAAAATTCTTGCTGAACCTTTAAAAGTTAAAATTGATTGATCAACACCCGCTGTTTTTACAATACAACCATCTCTGGCAATATTCCCATAAAGAACCGCTAATCCTCCATCTTGCGAATAGGCATGTTCTCTATCACGAATCACACCTTTTTCACGATCAAGATCAAGGGTTTCATAGCGACAAAATTGACTAAACGCTGTTTGCGTTGGAATCCCCCCTGGCGCTGCACGATAAAATTCATGAACCGTTGATTCATGTGTCTGTTTTATATCCCAGTGGCAAAGAGCTTCCCTCATCGTTTTTGCATGAACCGTATAAGTAGAGGTATCAATGAGTCCGGCAGCATCCAATTCTCCTAAAAGAGCCATAATTCCACCCGCGCGGTGGACATCTTCCATATGCACATTTGCAACAGAAGGAGCAACCTTACACAAAACAGGAATACGACGTGAAAGCCGATCAATATCCGTCATGGTAAAATCTACTTCACCTTCTTGCGCAGCCGCTAAAAGATGTAAAACAGTATTGGTGGATCCTCCCATAGCAATATCGACAGCCATGGCATTTTCAAAAGCCTTGCGTGAGGCGATCGAACGCGGTAAAACTGTCTCATCTCCTTGTTCATAATAACGTTTGACCAATGTAACAATCTGTCTTCCTGCTTCTTCAAAAAGCATTTGGCGATCTCTATGCGTTGCTAATATTGACCCGTTGCCAGGAAGAGAAAGCCCTAATGCTTCGGTTAAACAATTCATAGAATTAGCCGTAAACATTCCTGAACAAGAACCACATGTGGGACAAGCAGCACGCTCCATTTCCACAATTTCTTCTTCTGAATTATGCTCTGAAGCCGCAGCAACCATGGCATCAACCAAATCAACAGTAAGATTTTGACCTTTCCATTTAATTTTACCTGCTTCCATAGGACCGCCTGAAACAAAGATTGTTGGAATATTCAAGCGTAAAGCAGCCATTAACATACCTGGCGTTATTTTGTCACAATTGGAAATACAGACAAGTGCATCAGCACAATGGGCGTTGACCATATATTCAACAGAATCAGCAATAATTTCACGTGATGGCAAAGAATAGAGCATTCCATCATGCCCCATCGCAATTCCATCATCTACAGCAATAGTATTAAACTCTTTCGCAACACCGCCAGCAATTGCTATCTGTTGTGCTACCAACTGTCCAAGATCTTTTAAATGGACATGTCCTGGTACAAATTGTGTAAAAGAATTGGCAATAGCAATGATAGGTTTGCCGAAATCAGTCTCTTTCATCCCTGTCGCACGCCAAAGACCGCGAGCCCCTGCCATATTGCGTCCATGAGTCGATATTCTTGAACGGTAAGAAGGCATTATTTTTTCCCCTCAAATAATTCCATTTTCTTTGTTTTGCTGCAATCTCCCCTTAAAAACAAGAGGTCGCCTGCGAAAAATAAAAAAAGCCCGTTATTGAGACAATTAAATCACAAAATTGAAAGCTACAGCTATTGTTGGTCATCCAAATAACATTTTCTGCAAAAATGATCGCTAAAGCTTTTGATTTAAGAAATAATATGAGAACAGACTTTCATTTTCCGTGTAAAGATATTTGCGCAAACTACAAAATATCACTCATCTGCTCTTGCGCTTTCATAGCAATAAATTTCCTGAGTATTATCAAAGAAAAGGCGTATAGCGAACTCTTGGAAATAGGCACATTATGCAATATGCAATCATTGAAAATGCTATAGATAAAAATGCACCCTTCACAGCAGATAAATTCTTTTTATAAATATTGATAGCTTATTGAAAAAAACTTTGGTCTGTTTGGTGGAGCTAAGCGGGATCGAACCGCTGACCTCTTGCATGCCATGCAAGCGCTCTCCCAGCTGAGCTATAGCCCCATATAGTTGCCCTTTTAAAAGAAAGGTAAACAACCTGACTGAAATTTTCTAGAACGATAAAAATCGAAGATCAAGAAAAATTTGCATTCAATGAAAAGAATAACTTTACGCTTCTCTTAACTTTCAAGAATCATCGTCGTTAGAAACACCGCCTCCGAGAATATCGGCAACATCATCATCCTCATCGTCCTCATCATGGGACAAAAAGGCATCATCGTCATCACCAAGATCAACATCACCATCCTCCAAATCAGGAAGATCATCATCTTTAGAATCGTCACCATCCTCTTCAAGAAGCATAAAGGCAGATTTCTCAAGTGCTGTATCAAGCTCTTCAGTATCAACATCTTCTTCACTATTTGCTTCAGCTGCTGCAACCTCAAAATAAGAACGTGGATAAGAAATCCCTGTATAAGGCGATACAATAGGGTCGCGATTAAGATCATAAAACTTCTTTCCCGTTTCTGGATCAACACGCTTAGTTCCAAGATCCTGTTTTGCCATAAACCGTGCCTCTTTTGCTTAACTATCATTCCATTAAAAAATAAATTTCATGGTGCTTAATCAAAAAATAATGTCTTTGTCAAAAGATAAATACATCATTCTCCATAGATTTCCTCATGACGCCTCTCAAAGCATGTGCTAAGGAGGGGATTAATTTCGTAAAATTTAGATAAAATTAAATAGAATTTCTATGCAAAAAGCAATACCTATAACCGCTTACAAATCTACCCGTCTTTCTGGAAAAATTAAAATACCAGGAGATAAATCAATTTCTCACCGATCTCTTATATTGGGAGGACTCGCAACTGGTGAAACACATATTCACGGACTACTTGAGAGTGATGACGTTTTAAAGACAGCGGCTGCTATACAAGCTTTGGGCGCCTGTATGAAAAAGAAAAATGATCGCTGGATTATACGAGGGACTGGAAATGGTTGCCTTTTAGCGCCACAAAACCCTCTCAATTTTGGTAATGCTGGAACAGGTGTTCGCCTCGTTATGGGAATGGTTGGCCCTTATCATATGAAAACAACCTTTATCGGTGATGCCTCTCTTTCCAAACGTCCTATGGGACGTATTCTCGATCCATTACGATCAATGGGTGTTGACGTTACAGCAACTCGTGGTGACCTTCTTCCTTTAACGCTTCATGGTCCCAAAATGGCTAACCCAATTTGCTATCGTATTCCCATGGCTTCTGCCCAAGTTAAATCTGCAATCCTGCTTGCTGGTCTTAATACAGCTGGTACCACAACCGTTATTGAACCAATTCCAACACGAGATCACACGGAAAAGATGTTAAAAGCATTTGGTGCTGCACTTGAAATAGAAACAGATATAGAAGGCACACGTTTTATTCACCTCAATGGCCAACCACATCTTACCGGACAAATTCTTGATATCCCAGGAGACCCCTCTTCTGCGGCTTTTCCACTGATCGCTGGCCTTCTTGTAGAGGACTCTGATATCACCATTGAAAATGTTCTTATAAACCCTTCTCGAATAGGACTTATCGAAACATTATGGGAAATGGGTGCTCAAATTGAACTTTTGAACCAACGCCAAACAGGTGGAGAGGATGTTGCCGATCTGCGTGTTCAATCCTCAACGCTAAAAGGCGTTGTTGTGCCCAAAAAACGAGCCCCATCAATGATTGATGAATATCCCGCTTTAGCGGTAGCAGCAGCCTTTGCTGAAGGCAAAACGATGATGCTCGGAATTGAGGAATTACGCGTTAAAGAATCAGATCGACTCTCTGCAATCGCAAAAGGACTCAAAATAAATCATGTAGAATGTGAAGAAGGGGAAGACTTTCTCATTGTTCATGGAAAAAGCTCCGGAAAAGGATTGGGTGGTGGAAACGTTACCACATATCTTGATCATCGAATTGCTATGTGCTTTCTGGTTTTTGGACTCGCGTCAGAAAAGCCTGTTACCATTGATGATCAAAGAATGATCGCTACTAGTTTTCCAGAATTTATTTCTTTCATAAAACAACTTGGGGGGAAAATCGCTTGAAACCTTTTGTGATCGCAATTGATGGTCCAGCAGCTTCAGGAAAAGGAACATTAGCACGCAAAATTGCTACGCATTATCATCTTCACCATCTCGATACCGGGCTTACTTATCGTGGTGTTGCCTACGCACTTTTACAACAAAAATTGCCTCTCAATGATGAAAAAAGTGCTCTTGCTTGTGCCAAAGAGCTTGATTTTAACACTTTAAATCCAGTCCTTCTTTCTTCTCATGAACTTGGTGAGGCTGCCTCAAAAATAGCACTTAACCCCGCTGTACGTGAAATCCTTGTCAAAAAACAACGTGGTTTTGCTAAAATTTTACCTGGTAGTGTACTTGATGGACGTGATATTGGTACTGTTGTTTGCCCCGATGCCGATATTAAGTTTTATGTTTTAGCCAATGTTCAAACACGTGCAAAACGCCGCTATCAGGAGATGGTAGAAAAAAGAGACCAGGCAGATTATCACAAAATCCTTGGCGATCTTGAACAGCGCGATAGACGTGACATAACCCGCAAACAAAGCCCACTGCGACCAGCAAAAAACGCCCACTTGCTTGATACGTCAGAATTGAGTATAGAAGCAACATTTGCAATTGCATGCACTTTTATTGATCCTATCATAAAAGAGCGTATAATTGGATGAAGTTGTAAAGGTGATTTCCGGCCGAGCGCTAATTTTTTTCTGTATTCAAGGAAAAAGGCAGGAACTTGCCCCATGTTAACACTAACCTAGCGCTTATACCTTTAAATTCAAGGTATGTATCAGGAGTTCTTATGTCACAATACAATCCCACAACAGCGGATTTCGAAGCCCTTCTTATGGAATCCTTTCAAACCAATGATCTTAATGAAGGATCCGTTGTTAAAGGTCGCATTATTGCAATCGAGAAAGACATGGCCATTATTGATGCTGGACTTAAAGTCGAAGGACGTATTCCACTCAAAGAATTTGGAGCTAAAGGAAAAGACGGTTCCTTACAAGTTGGCGATGAAGTTGAAGTTTACATTGAACGCATTGAAAATGCGATGGGTGAAGCTGTTCTATCGCGTGAAAAAGCACGGCGTGAAGAAAGCTGGATTCGTTTGGAAGAAAAATTTAATGCTGGTGTACGCGTTGATGGGGTTATCTTTAGCCAAGTAAAAGGCGGCTTTACAGTCGACCTTGATGGTGCCGTTGCTTTTTTACCCCGTAGCCAAGTTGATATTCGCCCCATCCGTGATGTTTCACCTCTTATGCACAATTCACAATCCTTTGAAATTTTAAAAATGGATCGTCGTCGTGGTAATATTGTTGTTTCACGCCGCACTGTCTTAGAAGAAAGTCGTGCTGAACAACGTTCAGAAATTGTACAAAATCTTGAAGAAAACCAAATTGTTGAAGGTGTGGTTAAAAATATTACTGATTACGGTGCCTTCGTTGATCTTGGTGGAATTGATGGGCTCTTACACGTCACAGATATGGCTTGGCGACGCGTTAATCATCCATCAGAAGTTCTCACCATTGGGCAAACAATTAAAGTCCAGATTATTCGCATAAATCAAGATACACACCGTATCTCTCTTGGCATGAAGCAGCTTGAAAGTGATCCTTGGGAAAGCATCAGTGCCAGATATCCTGTGGGTAAAAAAATCACCGGTGCTGTTACCAACATTACTGATTATGGTGGTTTCGTTGAAATAGAGCCAGGAATCGAAGGATTGATCCATGTCTCTGAAATGAGTTGGACAAAGAAAAATGTTCATCCTGGAAAAATTCTGTCTACATCACAAGAAGTAGAAGTGGTTGTACTTGAAATTGATCCTTCTAAACGGCGTATTTCTCTTGGCTTAAAGCAGACATTTGAAAATCCATGGGTTGCTTTTGCTAACAAATTTCCTGTCAATTCACAAATCGAAGGAGAGGTTAAAAATAAGACAGAATTTGGTCTCTTCATTGGTCTTGAAGGTGATGTTGATGGCATGGTTCATCTCTCTGATCTTGACTGGAATCGCCCTGGTGAACAAGTCATTGATACTTACAATAAAGGTGATATCGTTAAAGCTGTGGTCCTTGATGTTGATGTTGAAAAAGAACGTATCTCTCTTGGAATTAAGCAACTTTCTAGTGATAAAGTTGGAGAAGCAGCAGCAGCAGGTGAACTTCGCAAAGGGGCTGTTGTAACATGTGAAGTGATCGCCGTTAATGACAATGATATTGATGTCAAATTAATTGACCATAACCTTGAAACAACCATTCGCCGTGCTGATCTCGCTCGTGATCGTGATGAACAGCGTCCTGAACGTTTTTCTATTGGTCAAAGAGTTGATGCCCGCATCACCGCATTTGATAAGAAAACACGTAAACTTTCAGTGTCTATCAAAGCTTTAGAAATAGCAGAAGAAAAAGAAGCCGTTGCACAGTACGGTTCTACAGACTCAGGCGCTTCTCTTGGTGATATTCTCGGTGCTGCTTTGAAAAAACAAGAACAAGATTAATGTTCCATTGTTAAAAGAAATTATCTATAAAGTAGGGTCGCTTGTTTTTCTAGCGGCCTTTTTTATTTGTTTTAAAAAATTGTTTACTTATTTTTTCAGTTATCTCGTTAAAAATTATAAATATTCTTAAAAAAACAGAAAGTTTATTTTTTTCTATGAACTACTTATTATTAAGATAAAATGCTTACAGCCTATTAAATACAAAGAGATAACATAATTGAATATTAATAATATGGCATTCACAATATCTTTCCTAAAGTATTTCTTTTCTCAGCCAACAAAAAACTATCACTTGACTCAGACCAATGCTCCTCTTCGTTCAACTCATAAATCGCAGGATGAACTTTATAAATTAGGCTATGACATAGCCTCTAAAAAAGAAATCCTCCTTCCTGAATATAAAGGAGAAAATAATTTTCACAAAAGGTTGGATGAAAATGCTAAACTTATTCTCCGTGTCTTTAACACCTGTTATATTGCTGCTCGAAACGATGAAACCATGGCGCCATCTGCTCAATGGCTGCTTGATAATCATTATACTATTGACAAAACAATACAACAACTCCGTCGTAACTTATCTAAGTCCTTCATTAAACAACTTCCTCTTTATAAACAAAAGGAAGACATACCACGTATCTTTGCTTTAGCTTGGCTTTATATTGCCCATACGGACAGCATATTTTCACAAAAAACACTCACGACTATGATCAATGGATTTCAAGAAGTTTGTGCTCTCAAAATTGGTGAATTATGGGCTCTTCCTTCTGTTATACAGATGTTGCTCATTGAAAATGTCCGTCGTCTTGCACTGCGTATTGAACAAACACGCACTATGCGCCAGCTTGCCCATAAAGTTGCTGATAAAATTTCCCTCACTGATAATGAAACAAAATTACATACTCTTTTTACTCGTTATGCACTATTCACTGTTTATCCAAACTTTTCAGCCCATTTATTCTATCGTCTGCGTAGTGCATCTGTCGATTCAACAACCGCATTAAATTGGCTTGAACAGCAATTACAAAACCAAGGCAGTAGCCTAGAAATCGCCACAACTGATGAACATATGCGCCAAGCAGCAGATGGTGTCACCATGGGCAATATTATCCGTTCCCTTAAAGCACTTGGTGATGTTGATTGGACAGTATGGTTTGAAACTGTTAGTTCTGTAGACTCTATTTTGCATGAAAATAGTGATTTTTCCGAAATTGATGCTCATTCACGCAATATTTATCGACAAGTGATCGAAAAAATTGCTCGCTTTTCACCCCTTAGTGAATGGGAAGTTGCACGAAAAGCGATAGAAATAGCACGTTCTCCTTCTGAAAATACACTTCTGCACTCCTCTGTTGGGTGGTACCTTATCGGTGATGGGCAGCATAGTTTTGAAAAAGCATGTGGCTATACTCCACCTTTGCTTATAAAATGGGCACGGTTTTTCTGCTCTTCAAAGATACGCATTATTACTATTCCTGTCTCTTTTCTCACGCTTATCCTTTTGCTTACAATCTACGCTCTCTTACAGACATCTGAAACACTCTGGATATCTCTTCTTTTCACTGCATTAGCGCTGTTTCCTGCTATGGATGCTGCTTTTGCTTTTTTCAACACTGTTGTTTCATGGATTATTCCCTCAAAACAACTCATTGGTTATGAATATAAAAAGGGGATTCCGGAACATGCACGCACAATGGTTGTTGTGCCTACTTTAATCACCTCACGTGATTATATTGATGAGCAAGTGCGCAATCTTGAAGTGCATTACCTTTCCAATCCTAAAGGCGCCATCCATTTTGCACTTCTCACAGATTGGGTAGATTCTCCCTTAGAGCAAACGCAAGATGATCTTGAATTGCTGTATTACGCACAAAAGAGTATCGATAAACTTAATTGTCGTTATCATCGTGATGATATCCCTCTTTTTTTCCTTTTACACCGTCGACGCCTTTATAATACCAGCGAAAAATGCTGGATGGGATGGGAGCGAAAGCGTGGTAAACTTCACGAACTCAATCTGTTATTAAGAGGTGATAAAAACACTAGCTTTTATCCCCCTAACCCACATCTTCCCATGGATTGCCGTTTTGTTATGACGCTGGACGCAGATACACGCCTAACCCCTGAATGTGTCACAAAACTTGTTGGAAAACTGAACCATCCACTCAACCGTCATACTTTTGATCCGCTCCATGAAAAGATTATAAAAGGCTATAGCATTTTACAACCCCGTATTACGCCTTCTCTTACCACAGGAAAAGAAACATCAATTTTGCAACGGGTTTTTTCTACCAATCGCGGTATTGATCCTTATGTCTTTGCTGTTTCTGATACCTATCAAGACCTTTTGGGAGAAGGAACTTTTATTGGCAAAGGTCTTTATAATCTTGATGCATTTCAGCAAGCACTTGATGGCAAAATTAAAGAAAATACTGTTCTTAGTCATGACCTTTTAGAAGGAGGATATGCACGTACCGCACTGGTGAGTGATGTGGAAATCATTGAGGATTATCCAATAGCTTATAATATGGATATTGCACGTTATCACCGTTGGATTCGTGGAGATTGGCAACTCTTGCCTTATCTCTTTTTCCCTCGTCAAATTAGCTCTACGACACGTTGGAAAATGCAAGATAATCTGCGCCGTTCTCTCACACCACTTATGTGGCTCATTGCTGCCTTTGCTGGATGGTCTCTTTTGCCATTAAAGAGTGCAATTATTTGGCAAACATTCTTGCTCTTTAGTCTCTTCATTGCACCAATTTTAAGTATCTTACAAACGCTTGTTCCATCCAATATTGATGATTCTTTACGTGGGTATTTTCAATTAATCTTCAATAAAACGACCCTGACAGGCGCAAATATATTTCTTAAAATGACATTTCTTGCTCATGCAGCTTATTTTATGACTGATGCAATTATCCGCACACTTTATCGCATAACGATTTCAAAACAGTACTTGCTTGAATGGAAAACCTCGGCTGCAACAAAATCTATTCCCAATAGTCTGAGCTTCTATATCTTTACAATGTGGTCAGCAACGCTTATGGGGCTTCTTGCTATAGCACTTCCTTTCTTTTCCCATAATTTTGCAAGCTTTATTGCCTTACCGTTTGGTCTGTCATGGTTTTTTTCACCCTTAATTGCATGGATTGTGAGTCAACCCTCAACATTTCAAGATACTCTTCATAGTTCTTTTGAAGATAAAAAAATGCTACGCTCTATTGCACGACGGACATGGCTTTATTATGCAACCTTTGTCAATGCGCAAAGCAATTATTTGCCCCCCGATAATTTTCAAGAAGATCCTGAACCTCTGATTGCACAACGCACATCTCCTACCAATATTGGGCTTTATCTTCTTTCTGTTATTGCTGCGCGTGACTTTGGCTGGATTAGTTGTAAAGAAACCATTATCCGCATTGAAAGTACATTAAGCTCTCTTGCAAAAATGGAAAAATTTCGTGGGCATCTTTATAACTGGTATGAAACGGATACTCTCAAACCTCTTTTACCCACTTATGTATCAACTGTTGATTCAGGAAATCTTGCTGGCCATTTACTGACCCTTGCTTCAGCCTTAAGAGAATGGGCTGAAAAACCTTATATTTTTATTCAAAGTGATCTGGACGGCTTGCGTGATGTTCATGCTCTTTTGGAAGAAACTGTCAAAGAAATTCCGGATAATCAACCTATTTTACATTCCTTACATCAAAAAATCGAAAAGCACATCACCAATTTTGATCATTGTATGAGTACTGTCGTAGAAACACCAAACACCATCATTTCTCAGCTTACCAAGCTATCACTTATCGCTCGTGATCTTATCCACTTAATAGATGAACTTCATCAAAAAGTTCAAACGACAAAATCCTCTCAAACACTCTCTTGGGCAAAATGTCTTTTAGAAACCTGTGAAGCTCACCACCATGACGCTACTAGCGGCTACGACAGTGAAAAATTATCGCAAAAATTAACTAGTTTGGCTGTAGAAGCGCGGCAATTTGCCTTGGATATGAAATTTGACTTTTTAGAACAACCTGAACGTCATCTTTTGTCTATTGGGTATCGTGTGCAAGAAAATAAACTCGATGAAAATTGTTATGATTTACTCGCCTCAGAAGCGCGCCTTGCAAGTCTTTTTGCTATCGCAAAAGGCGATATAAAAGTAAAACATTGGTTTCATCTTGGTCGACTCCTCGTCCCCATTGGTTGGAAAGGTGCATTGTTATCATGGTCTGGCTCCATGTTCGAATATCTCATGCCATCCCTTATTATGCACGAACCTTTGGGATCTCTCCTCGATCAAACCAATCGACTGATTATTCATCATCAAATACAATATGCCTATAAACGTGGAGTACCTTGGGGCATTTCAGAAGCGGCATTTAACGCTCGTGATCAGTTAATGAATTACCAATATGCTCATTTTGGTGTTCCAAGCCTCGGACTCCAACGTGGTCTCTCACGCAATACCGTTATTGCTCCCTATGCTAGTCTTTTAGCAGCACAATATGTCCCTGACCAAACCGTGACTAATTTAAAACATCTCCGTAATCTTGGAGCTTTAGGAACATATGGTTATTACGATTCTCTTGATTTTACCCCTTCACGCGTGAAAACAGGCGAAAAATACGCTGTGGTACGCAATTATTATGCGCATCATCATGGTATGTCTATTCTTGCTATCGACAATGTTATTTTTCAAGGGCGGATGCGTGATCGCTTTCACCGTGACCCAATCGTTGAAGCAATCCAATTTTTATTACAGGAAAGAGCACCACATCAAATTCCCATCATTCATAGCAAAGTTATTCATCGCATGCGTAACAATTATCAAGAATTCAACGATGCTCCTTTGCGTATTATCAAGAACCCGCTGCTTAAACCACGTGAAACTTTGCTCTTGTCCAATGGTTCCTATTCTACAATATTGACAGCCAACGGTTCTGGTTACAGCCGTTGGCATGATTATGCGATTACGCGCTTTATTCCCGATGCAACAGAAGATCAACAAGGGATTTTGTTCTTTCTCCGTGATATAGAAAATGGTCGTTGGTGGTCTGTAACTGGTGAGCCAACACGTGTTGTCGGAGAAGAAGCAGTCTGCATTTTTACAGATGAAAAAGCTGAATATACAAAAATGGTTGATGGTATCAAATCAACACTTGAATGTCTTATTACATCTGAAGGGTGCGGTGAAGGTAGACGTCTTCAACTTATTAATACAACAAACAAAGAGCGTATCATTGAAGTGACCTCTTATGGTGAACTTGCTCTCGCAACAATAGATGTAGACCAAGCTCATCCTGCTTTTTCGCGATTGTTTATAGAAACAGAAATTGCTAAGGGAAGAAGAACAATTTTTGCTAAAAGGCGCAAACGCTCTCCCAATGACCCTGAAATCCACATTGCCCATTTTGTTACTGGTGATAATATCCAAGAAACAGAAGCTGAAACGGACCGCTTGCTGTTTATTGGTCGAGGACGATCTATTCATCGACCTGCTGCATTTGACAACAATACGCATTTTCGCAACAGTCAAGGTTGTGTGCTTGATCCCATTATCTCACTGCGATGCCGTGTAAAAATTCCAGCACACGAAAAAATTGAACTCATTTTTTGGACTTTTGCTGCTCATGCAAAAGAAACACTGCACAATTATATTAAACATTATCAGCAACCAAATATATTCCAGCAAGAATTTTCAATGGCATGGACACGCTCACAAGTCTCGCTCTATCAAAGTGGTATCGATCTGAAAGAAGCTATTACCTATCAAAAATATGCAACACCACTTATCTATCTCGATCAAACATGGCGTCTTTCTCCAAAAAACTTAGCAAAAAATCTTGGTAAACAATCTGATCTTTGGCCAATGTCACTTTCAGGAGACATTCCGCTCTGTCTTCTCAGATTAGATAATGAGGGAGATATCACTGTTCTACGTGAACTTCTTAAAGCACATGAATATTGGCGTATGCGTGGACTTATTGTTGATCTTGTCATTCTTAATGAACAGGCATTTTCCTACATACAAAATACACAACATGCTATTGAATGGGTATGCGAATCCTATCGCCATCACATTCATGATACAGATGAACGCCAACATATTTTCACACTTCGGCGTGATCAAATGAATGAACAGAGTTTTAAAACCCTTCTTGCCTCAGCACGCGTCATTCTTGATGCGCAAAATGGATCTTTGTCTGAACAACTTAAACACCTTGACAATAATGACTTTGATCTCACCATCCATAAGAGCCATCAAGAATCCTATTATCAATTAAACGACCCAAAACATCATCAAGAACGACAAAGTATAATATCAACGGAGCAAAGCCTTTTTGCTTCTCTTGGTCTTATCGGTCAACAAAAAACTTCACCTCTCCCCATTGAGGGAAATGACCTAAAATATTGGAATGGTTATGGTGGATTTAATCATCATAATCATTATGTAATACGTCTTCATGGACATACCACCACACCACAACCATGGATTAACATCATTGCTCATAAAAACTTTGGCTTCCATGTCTCTGCTGAAGGAGCACTCTTTACTTGGGCAAATAATAGCCGTGATTATCAACTAACCCCTTGGAGTAATGATCCCATTTCTAACCGTCCAGGAGAAGCACTTTATCTTGTAGACCGCCTTTCTTTAAAACGGTTCTCACCCGTTTCTGCCGTTGAATGTGATGAAAATGTTATCTATGAGGCTTGCCACGGTTTTGGATTTTCAACCTTTAAATCCACACATACAGAGATCGCCTTAGAGCTCACCCATATACTCTATCCAGAAAAAACTGTACGTCTTTCACGACTTACCCTTAAAAATAGTGGGAAAAAAACACGCAGTTTACGCCTTTATAATTATGTTGAATGGGTTTTGGGTAATGTCCGTACAAAATATGCACCTTTCATACTCCCCTGTTATGATCCTATACGTGGTGCACATTTTATCCAAAATCCCTACCACATCGACAAATCGCAACAAGTGGCATTTTTGTCTGCTTCCCAAATACCAACAAGTACGACTACTGATCGCACTGAATTTATCGGTCTAACGGGAACAGTGACACATCCTCACGCGATCCGTAACGCAGATGCTCTTTCAAATACAGTTGAAGCAGGCTGTGATCCTTGTTCAGCATTTTCCTATGATATTGATCTTCACCCAGGGCAAACAAAAGAAATCATTTTCTATCTTGGCAGTGCTGAAAATAGGCAAGAAGCGGAAAATTTACTAGACAACGTGCGTGCAAGCGATTTTGAAATTCTGCTCACACAACAAAAACAGCAATGGGATGATTTTGTTTCCCCATTCCAAGTTAAAACACCTGACCCCTCTTTTGATCTTATGGTCAATCATTGGCTTCCTTATCAAATTTACGCTTGCCGTATGATGGCACGCGCTGCCTTTTATCAAGCAAGTGGTGCATTTGGCTTTCGCGACCAATTACAAGACAGTTTGTCCTTATTATTATTGAATCCAAAACTGGCGCGTGAACAATTGTTAAACGCCGCAGCACATCAATTTCTCGAAGGCGATGTACAACATTGGTGGTTGCCTGATACAAATGCCGGTGTTCGCACGCGTATTTCTGATGATATTGTGTGGCTTGCCTATGGCACAGCGCTTTATGTCAACACCACTGGTGATAGCATATTTCTTGATACCCCTATTGCTTTTATTGAAGGAGATACTCTCAACAATGAACAACAAGACGCTTATTTTAAGCCCATACAATCCTTAAAGGTCGCCACAATTTATGAACATTGTGCTTTGGCTTTAGATCTTGCTATCAAACGCTGTGGACCACATGGACTTCCTCTTATTTTAGGCGGAGATTGGAATGATGGCATGAATTTGGTAGGTATTAAAGGAAAAGGGGAAAGCACGTGGTTGGGATGGTTTCTTGGTACCACACTACAAACATTTATCCCCCTTGCCAAAAAACAGAGTGACAACACCCGTGTTGCAAAATGGAGTGCATATCTTGAACGTTTAACAAAATCCTTAGAAGAAAACGGTTGGGATGGTGCTTGGTATCGACGTGGTTATTTTGATGATGGCACACCTCTTGGCTCTCAAATAAATGATGAATGTAAAATTGATACCATAGCTCAATCTTGGGCTGTTATTTCGCAAATGGCATCGCTTGAGCGACAAAAACAAGCAATGGCATCAATGCTTGAACAGCTGTATGATGAAAAAAGCGGTCTTATACGTCTTTTCTGGCCACCTTTTGATAAAACAACTCTCGAACCCGGCTATATTAAAGGTTATCCTCCAGGTATTCGAGAAAATGGTGGTCAATATACGCATGGTGCTATTTGGAGTATTTTGGCGCTTGCGCAAATGGGTGAAAGCGATAAAGCTTATGCTTTATTTTCTGCGATTAACCCGATTACTCATGGACAAAATCCTGAAATTTATCGTGTTGAACCTTATGTCATGGCCGCAGATATTTACGCCATTGAACCATATCGTGGGCAAGGTGGTTGGACATGGTATACAGGTTCGGCAGGCTGGTTCTACCGGGCCGCAACACAAGCCATTCTTGGAATTAATCGTCAAGATGATCAATTATTCTTAGATCCACATTTACCTTCTTCATGGTCTGAATATGAAGCAAAAATGAAATTTCATGAGGCTGTTTATACCATTACCGTAAAATGGGGAGTTGAAAATATGCTTCATGTTGATGGGAAAAAATATGCTCATATTCAAGCAGGGATAAAGTTGGAAAAAACCGGACGACATGAGATCATACGCATTCTTAAACGTTAAAAACAGAAAAGATAAAAGTTTTTTTATTCTTGCCCCAAACCTTAGAGTTGTTATAGTTTCTCTCATTCCTATATGTATTTTATTGGCCTATATGGATTTTATTGGCCTATATGTATTTTATTGGCCTATATGGATTTTGTTGGAGCACAAGTGATTTTATATTCTACGAGACTGAAAGAACGAGGATTATGAATCATCCAGATATTGCGAGGCGTGTTTACAATCATACCTGGAAACTTGATCCTATTATTCGTTCATTGCTCGATACGGATTTTTATAAACTTCTTATGGTACAGATGATCTGGGGGCTTTATCCTCATGTCAATGTTACCTTCTCCCTCATAAACCGCAGCAAAACAATACGTCTTGCCGATGATATTGATGAGAGTGAGCTGCGTGCTCAACTTGATCATGCCTTGAGCTTGCGCTTTACAAAAAAAGAAATGATTTGGCTTGCTGGTAATACATTTTATGGGCGTAAACAAATTTTCGAACCAGATTTTCTTCATTGGCTTGAAAACTTTCAACTCCCAGAATATGAACTTACCCGCAAAGATGGCCAATATATCCTTCATTTTCATGGTCCATGGGCTCATAGCTCCATGTGGGAAATCCCTGCTCTTGCTATTATCAGTGAATTACGTTCACGTGCTGCTATGAAAAACCTCGATCGTTTTGCTCTCGATGTGCTTTATGCACGCGCTAAAGCAAAAATGTGGAGTAAAGTTGAACGCCTTAAAAAATTACCTGATATTAAAATATCTGATTTTGGGACAAGGCGTCGTCATTCTTTTTTATGGCAACGATGGTGTGTTGAAGCATTAAAAGAAGGTATTGGCAATTCTTTTACCGGAACTTCTAATGTTCTTTTAGCCATGGATACAGATTTAGAAGCTCTTGGAACCAATGCCCATGAATTACCCATGGTTATTGCTGCTCTTGCAGAAAATGATGATGATCTACACAGAGCACCCTATAAAGTCTTGCAAGATTGGAATCGCTATTACGGTGGAAATCTTCTTATTGTTTTGCCCGATACTTTCGGCACAGAAGCATTTTTGCGCAATGCACCAGATTGGGTCTCTGACTGGACAGGTTTCAGACCTGACAGTGCTCCTCCCATCAAGGGAGGTGAACGCATTATTCAATGGTGGAAAGAAAAGGGAAAAGATCCACATGAAAAATTATTAATTTTTTCTGATGCACTTGACGTCGATACAATCGAAAAAACCTATTACCATTTCCATGGAAGAGTACGCATGAGCTTTGGCTGGGGAACAGACTTGACGAATGATTTTGCAGGCTGTTCCCCCCAAGAAATCGAAACTTTTGATGCCCTTTCCCTTGTTTGTAAAGTCACCCATGCCAATGGTCGACCAGCCGTAAAACTTTCAGATAATCCTGAAAAAACCATTGGTGATCCACAAGAAGTACAGCGTTATCTCAATTTTTTTGGCAATGAAAAACGTGGGCGAGATCTATAAAAATTTTAGCTTTTCACTAAATTAAAAAATGAATATATTCATTATCATTTATCATTCCAGCTTGAAAACACAACATAAAACAATTTCTTATTTCAGATGTTTTTAATTATATAAAAAATCTGTTAGTTGTATGTCATAAAAAGAATGAATCTATGCATAAAAAATTTTTGAAAAGAGACTATATTACTTTCTCTGAATTCTCTGTAAGGCAAAAATACATATAACATGAGAACAAGCTTTGGATAATAACTGATCTGTTACTTTATAAATAAAAAAATGATGACGCTTAAAAGAGCTCTCATTATACTGTTCATGGAAAATATTGAAAACTAAAAGAGGGTAAAATACATCACTGATGGATAGAGTGAATGTAGATTTTACTCATCATTTACTTGCAGAAATACCCCCCCTCTGAACATAGTTCTCATTTCTTATCAATGTAACGCGTATTTAGTTAAGGTATTTGCACATAATCCTTTTTTTCATACAATTATTTCACCAACATGTTATCTTATAATAAATTGTCCCAAAAGCATTATCTTATAGATATCCTTGTTATGTAAGCATTTCCCTCAAATTTTGGAGTCAAAAAACTGCTCGATTTATAAGTCCTTTACTTTCTATCATTACGAAGATGGACGCGTTACAATATAAATAACAATAAACAGTAAAAGTGCAGCAACCAATAAAGCAAGCCACAAAGCAGGATGCGTTATCACTAGAAAAGATAAAAAACCACCTGCAATACTCACCAATGCCAAAACTTTAACAAATGTGGAAATAGCTCTCTTTTCTTCCCATTGCTTAATGGGTGGACCGAAAATGCGATGATTATTCAGCCAACGATGAAAACGTGGCGATGAACGAGCAAAACACCATGAAGCAATTAATAAAAATGGCACAGTTGGCATAATAGGTAATACTATACCGATAACAGCCAATATAATCATTGCCCAACCTGCTACATAGTAGCAAATACGCAAAGGGTGAAATATTTTAAAATCTTTTTTCATCCTCTCGTACTATTTCTCTCCATATAAGATTACTCTCCATATTTTTCTGCTTTTCGCATGCTCTAGAGCACAATCTTTTATACGACTTTATTCGCAAGTGTATTTTCTTTGATAACTTCTTCTAAAGCAAAAACAGCTTACGCAATATGATGATCATTTTTAATTTTTCAAGAAATATGAATAAATTTTTAGAAAAAGATAAAATAAAAAGGCTGCAGAATAAATCAATGCAGCCTCTTAATTACGAATGCAGTGTTGGGGGGAGAATACACACTGCACCCATTTGCTAGGTGTTAGGAGGAAAATAACCCAGCGGGGTGCTTTCTAGTTAAAACAAACATGAGAGACAATACACAAAAATGCATGGCTGATATGCATGAACTTTAGCAACCTCAAATTTCTTGAATCGTAGCGCGACGAAAAAAAATCGACATGAAAATAGCAATAAAAATCAATGTCAAAATCAACACGATCGTAGAAGCGGAATCAGAGCCAATAAACAAACTGAGATAAATTCCTAAAAAACCAGAAAAACTTGCAACAAGTATAGCAATCACCAACATAAAAGAAAATCGCTTTGTAATAAGATAAGCAATTGCTCCTGGTGCTATGAGTAACGAAATAACCAGAACAATACCTACAGCTTTCAAAGCTGCAACAATCGTGAGAGAAATCATTGTTAAGAGAGTATAGTGAAGTAATGATATTCGCAATCCCATGGCACGACCTTGAACGGAATCAAAAATATACAGCATAAAATCGCGCCATTTTGCTGCTAAAATAAAGGTGACAATAGCAGAAATGATTGCCGTCTGTGTAATATCAAGCCAGTTAACACCCAATAGATTACCAAATAGAATATGATTCAAATCTAAACTGCTATAAATAGATGTGGCCAAAACAAGCCCTAAACCAAACATCGATGAAAAAACAACTCCCATCACCGTATCTTGTTTGATGCGGCTATTGCTTCCTAAAAAACCTGTTGCAAGCGCACACACCATGCCTGCAACAAAAGCACCACAAGTAATCAAAGTCATTGTAATGTTTTCTGAACGCATATGCTGAAGCCAAGCAAACGGTAAAGAAGTCAAAAATGCTATCACCCACGGTGTCGTCATATAACCAACAACAACACCAGGAAAAACAGCATGGGAAATAGCGTCGCCTAACAGTGCCCATCCTTTCAAAATCAGAAAACAAGAAAGCATTGCCATAGGAACAGAAAGGATCATGACAATAAGCATGCCTTTCAACATAAAAGAAAATTGAAAAGGAAGTAGTAATTGATCAATCATGACAATATCACACCTTTTTTAGCCGCATTTATACGCAAACGTGCAGCAATAAAACCGTGCTTAGGAGCAAAAATAAAAGCTAACATAAACAAAAATGCTTGAAAAAGCACAACAACACCACCTGTTTGCGCATTTAAAAAGTAACTCACATACACACCTAATATGCTTGTGAATGTCCCAATTATAACTGCAATGATCAAAACATTTACAAAACGATCACTTAAAAGATAAGCTGTTGCCCCAGGCGTCACCACAAGGCAAATGACCAAAAATGCTCCAACTGTTTGCATAGCAGCAACAGTACAAGCGGCAAGCAAGGTGAAAAAGAGAATCTTTAAAAACTTTACATTCAGTCCAATGGCACGTGCATGCGTCTCATCAAATAAAGAAACAAGAAGATCTTTCCATTTTAACAGCAATATAAGCAAAGAGAAAAAACCAATAAAAGCCAATTGGATAATATCTGATGAACTCACTGCTAAAATATTTCCTAAAACAATTGTATCAATATTCACAGCCATTGGCTTTAATGATTTAAGAAATAATCCAAAAGCAAAAAAAGAAGAAAAAATGAGACCAATAATCGTGTCTTCTTTTAGTTTTGTTCGTTGAGTAAAAAACAGCATCGCTGCTGCTGCAAGCCCACCAGAAAAAAAAGCTCCAAGTGAAAAAGGTAAACCTAAAAGGTAAGCCCCTGCTACACCAGGAACAATCGAATGGGAAAGTGCATCACCAATAAGCGACCAACCTTTTAACATCAAAAATGCAGAAAGAAAGGCACAAACACACCCAACTAATCCAGAAACCCACATCGCATTAACCATATACTGATAGCTCAGTGGCTCAAGCAACCAAGAAATCATGCAACGTGCTCCATTCTTTGAACATTCTCATGAACGACAGAGCGGTTTGCACCCGTGAAACCATCATTTTTATTCACAGCTTGAAGATCAAAAATATGATGATGCAGAGCACCACCAAAGGTTTTTTCCAGATTTTCCTTTGTAAAGACGGTTTCAGTTAATCCAGAAGCCAAAACCGTTCCCTTGATTAAAACTGTGTGGTCACAAAACTCACGAATAGAACCTAAATTATGTGTAGAAACTAATATCACTGCTCCCTCTTTACGAAGATCCTGTAATAAAGCAATGATTTTATCTTCTGTTGTGACATCAACCCCTGTAAATGGCTCATCTAATAAAATCGCTTTTGCCTGCTGGGCAAGAGCGCGTGCTAGAAAAACACGCTTCTTTTGCCCACCAGAAAGTTCGCCAATTTGGCGCTTGGCAAATGCCAACATATCAACCCGTTCTAAGGCAATACGAACAGCTTCATAATCTCGTGCCCGTGCATAACGAAAGAAATTCATGTGACCATACCGCCCCATCAAGACAACATCTTCAACGAGAACAGGAAAATTCCAATCAACATCTTCACTCTGGGGAACATAAGCAATAAGGTTTTTTTTCAAAGCCGTATCAACAGGCAAACCAAGCATGCGAATTTTCCCTTTCGAGGGGCGGACAAACCCCATAATCGCTTTAAATAACGTTGACTTACCTGATCCATTTACGCCAACCAATGCCGTAATAGAACCTGTTGGACTTTCAAAATTCACTTCACGTAAAGCTGTGTGTCCATTACGATAAGTTACCGTTACTCCTTGGGCAAATATTCCGGATCTCTTCATTGGCTTTTTACTCCCTCTAATAAGGCATTGCTAATACGCCCACTTGTGACGCGTAATAAATCAATATAGGTTGGTACTTCACCATTTTTCTCGCTCAGAGAGTCAACATAAAGCACACCACCGTATTTAGCCCCTGTTTCACTGGCAACTTGCTTAGCAGGCGCTGGAGAAATAGTGCTTTCAGAAAAAACAGCATGGATATTATATTTACGAACCATATCAATAACATGCTTAACCTGCTGTGGTGTTCCTTGCTGATCAGCATTAATGGGCCATAAATAAAGTTCTTTTAGATCAAAATCACGCGCTAAATAGCTAAATGCACCCTCACTGGTGACAAGCCAACGCTTATCTTGCGGTACTGCTTCTAATGCAGTCCTGATTGGATCAATTGTTGCACGAATCTTCTGCTTATAAATTTCGGCATTTTCTTTATAAATAGCAGCATTCTCAGGATCATACTTTACAAAAGCGTCGCGAATATTATCAACGTAGATCAGAGCAGAAGTGGGTGACATCCAAGCATGAGGATTGGGCTTACCGCTAAAGGGACCTTCACCAATTTTAATGGGTACAACACCTTTTGAAACGACCACACTTGGAACATCCTTGATATTTTGAAAAAACTTTTCAAACCAAAGCTCCAATTCTAACCCATTCCACAATACAAGGTTGGCTCCTTGTGCGCGCATAAGATCGCGAGGGGTGGGTTGATATTCATGAATTTCAGCACCTGGTTTCGTGATTGATTCAACATCAGCAGCATCACCCGCTACATTGCGCGCCATATCAGCAATGATCGTAAATGTCGTAACAGCTTTAAATTTACCAGCACACAAAGCAAAATTGGGGGTAAAAAAAACAAGACTCCCAAAAACTATAGTGAAAAACGTTCTTATCTTCATTGCTTCTCTCTTTCCTTCATATGCCCTCTCTTATTATTGCGAATAATTTGCATTATCATTTAGCAATAACAGTTATATTTTATATTTGCAATGAAAGATTATCAGAAATAATAACTTTTCAAGATGTTTAAAAACAGCCTTTTTCATCTTGAGAAATTTAATGATTTAAAGTGAGCCTGCTTTGATAAAAAAATCATCTTTCAAGAAGCTCTATAACTCTTGAATGCAAAAAGGGAGCATTCAAAAATGCTCCCAATTTATAAAAGCGTCCAAGAGAAGACAAGAATACTCAACAGCGCAAATATGCGCCTGTCACCTTCGTGACATTTTCCACCACTTTTAAGGCAAGCACTTCTAGATCTTCATCTGTTAGAGTCCGTTCCATGGGCTGAAGAGTTATTTCAATGGCAACAGATTTTTTATCTTCACCAAGGCTTGAATCTTCAAAAATATCAAAAACTTGTACAGAATGAATAAGCTTTTTGTCCGTTCCACTCGCGGCACGCATGATAAGAGAAGAAGTAACCGTTTTATCGACGACAAAGGCAAAATCACGCCGCACCATTTGAAAAGGCGATAATTTCAATGGAGGACGACTTTTTGTTGCTTTTTTCTTTGACTCTGGAATTTGATCAAGAAAAATTTCAAAACCACATACAGGACCACTGACATCTAGTTTTTCCAATGTAGCAGGATGAAAAACGCCAAAAAAACCAAGAATAATCTTTGATCCAAGCTTTATGATCCCCGAACGGCCAGGATGATACCAATCAGGTGCTCCAACTTCAATTTGTAGCTTGCCACTCTCTATACCACATGCTTCTAAAACAGCCAATGCATCAGCTTTTGCATCAAAAACATCAACTGCTGCCGCATTTCCATGCCAAAAGCGTCCTGCCCCTTCAAATCGCTCCGTTCCACGACGAATACCACCGGCAATACGCTGTTGCTTATCGGGAGTATCACCCTCATAGATATTGGAAACTTCAAACAAAGCAAGATCTGGAAAACCACGATCAGCATTGCGTTGTGCCGCCACCAACAAACCAGGCAAAAGAGAAGGACGCATAACGGACATATCAGCAGAAATAGGATTTATTAATTTAAGCTGTGCTTGACCACCTCCAAAAGCCAGTGCCTGTTTTTCAGAAATAAAAGACCAAGTCACAGCCTCCTTCATACCACGATGCGCTAAAACCAAACGCGTAATACGCGCACGAAGTTGTGAGACTGTTAAAATCGGACCTGTGTTCTCTGTAAAATTTTCCAATGGAATAGGTTTAATTTTATCTAGCCCATAAATCCTCATCACCTCTTCCACTAAATCAGCTTTACCAGCAATATCAGGGCGCCATGTTGGTACTTTAACCGTAACTATATCTCCCTTTCCTTCAATGCAAAATCCAAGCTTTGTTAATATAGTTACGGCTTCTTCACGCTCTATTGGCAAATTTGTTAAACGTTTAATTTCAGAAAAGGGGAAAGCAATCTGCTTGACTTCTGGTTGCTGATAACCAACAATCCTCTTCTTAGATACTTCACCACCGCAAAGACGTAAAGCTAATTCTGTTGCAAACTCAAGCCCTGTTTCCATAAAAGCTGGATCAACACCCCTTTCAAATCGATAACGGGCATCACTAATAAGACCTAATGCACGACCAGTCCGCGCAATGCTCCGTGCATCCCAAAGCGCTGACTCGATAATAACGCGCCGCGTCGTTTCATCACAACTTGTTCTTTCACCACCCATGATACCAGCAATGGAAACAACCCCCTCTTCATCGGCAATGACACAATCTTTAACACTCAAATGATAGATTTTTCCATTAAGCGCTTGAAGCTGTTCACCTTCACGTGCACAACGTACATGCAAATTGCCTTTAATTTTATCGGCATCAAAAACATGAAGCGGACGACCAAGATCAAAACTAATGTAATTGGTCATATCCACCAGCGCATTAATCGGTCTTAAACCTATGGCATTTAAACGTTGTTGCATCCATTGCGGCGATGCACCATTTTGAACATCATACATTTCACGCCAAGCAAAACCTAAACATAAAGGTGCGCTTTGCGAAAAATTTACAGAAACATCAAGCGATGTCTCAAAGCTCGCGTCGAACTGTGGTAAGGATAATTCTTTTAATTTTCCAATTCCAGCAGCAGCAAGATCACGGGCAATACCGCGAACACCTGTGCAATCAGAACGATTTGGAGTCAAACCAATATCAATAATTGGATCATCTAAACCGCTGTAAACCGCAAAGGATTCCCCAATAGGTGCGTCTTTTGGAAGCTCGATAATCCCATCCTGTTCACCTGATAATTCAAGCTCGGCCCATGAACACATCATCCCAAAACTTTCAACACCGCGAATTTTTCCTACCGATAGCGTTACATCAAGTCCTGGTACATAAGTGTCTGGTAAAGCAAGAACACCCACAAGCCCAGCACGTGCATTTGGTGCCCCACAAATAACTTGTATAGGTGTACCAGTCCCTGTATCTACCGATAAAATCTGAAGTTTATCTGCATCAGGATGTTTTACTGCCGTTAAAACTTTCGCAATAACAAAAGCTTTTAAAGAAGAACGGTCATCAACATGATCAACCTCAAGACCTATAGCCGTTAGCTTCTCACAAATTTCATCCAAAGATGCATCTGTTTCTAAATGATCTTTTATCCACGACAATGTAAATTTCATTTTAAAACCTCACATTAAAGCTTCTGACAAGATCACACATTTCTTAAACTAGGAAAAAAAGCAGGCATATCAAAACAGCGAAAGCCATAATGATTTAACCAACGCAGATCCGCATCAAAAAACGCCCGTAAATCAGGCATACCGTATTTTAACATGGCAATGCGGTCAATGCCCATGCCCCATGCAAAACCTTGATATTCATCAGGGTCTAAACCAACATTTTTTAAAACATGGGGATGCACCATTCCGCATCCTAAGATTTCTAACCAATCCTCTCCTTCCCCAAATTTTACTTCTGAACCAGAGCGATCACATTGAATATCGACTTCCATGGACGGTTCGGTAAAAGGAAAAAAAGAGGGGCGAAAACGCATCTTTACAGAGGGAACTTCAAAAAAAGCTTTACAAAAAGTCTCATGAAGCCACATCATATGGGCAATGGTAGAGGTTTTATCAATAACAAGACCTTCTACCTGATGAAACATAGGGGAATGCGTTGCATCTGAATCCATACGATAGGTTTTCCCAGGAATAATGATACGTATCGGAGCCTTCTGCTTTTCCATGGTACGAATTTGCACAGGGGATGTATGGGTGCGTAATAATTTCCGCTCCCCTGTTTTATCAACATCAAAAAAGAAAGTATCATGCATTTCACGTGCTGGATGACCTTCAGGAAAATTCAATGCCGTAAAATTATAATAATCTGTTTCAATATCTGGACCCTCTGCAAGAGAAAAACCCATTTTCGTATAAATAGCGATAATTTCCTCAATGACCTGTGAAATAGGATGAATACGTCCCCGTTCCATAGGCGAAGAACGCACGGGCAAAGTGATATCCACCTTTTCACGAGATAAGCGAGCATCCATTGCTTGACGTCTTAAAAGATCACGTCTTTGCGCCCATAATTCTAAAATGCGATTTTTTAACCCATTAAGAGCTGGACCAACTTTTTGGCGCTCTTCAGCATCCATCTTCCCTAATGCTTTTAATTTTTCAGAAATACTGCCTTTTTTGCCTAACGCCGCAATACGCACTGCTTCTAGCGCTTGTTCATCGCAAGCCCCCTCTAAAGCTAAACAAATTTCTTGTTCCAGACGCTCAATGTCGCTCATATTTTTGCCTATTGTTTTTGAATAGAAAAAACCCCGCACCAGAAATAACCAGTACGGGATCCCAAATAAATGAATGCTTTAAGAGAACACGACTGGCTTATTTGACAGCGCCTTCAAAAGCATTAGGCGTTGTGTTTTTCAAATATTCCAAAGCCTTCTTTGCAGAAGCAACCAAAGCAGAAAAGGCTGCCTTTTCATGAATTGCTATATCTGAAAGAACTTTACGATCAACCTCAATACCAGCTTTTGATAAACCATCAATAAAGCGCCCATAAGTTAAACCTTCTGCACGAACCGCCGCATTAATTCTCTGAATCCACAAAGCACGGAAATTACGTTTCCTATTTTTACGATCACGATAAGCGTACTGCTTTGAACGATCAACTGCTGCCTTAGCTGCACGAATGGTATTTTTACGACGACCATAAAAACCTTCAGCCTGTTTCAAAACTTTTTTGTGTTTAGCGTGCGCTGTTACACCTCTTTTTACACGTGCCATGTAATATTCTCCTAAAAATCAAAAGCGTAAGGTTTAAAAACCATTTGGCAAATAATACTGAATAACTTTTTTAGCATCTGGTTCACTCAAAACCATTGTTCCACGTGCATCGCGAATAAACTTATTCGAACGTTTAATCATGCCATGGCGTTTACCAGCAGATGCTCCTTTAACTTTGCCTGACGCAGTGATTTTAAACCGCTTTTTAGCGGATGATTTGGTCTTCATCTTGGGCATTTTGCTACTCCATACAATATTTATTCATTACAATTTCATTTTATTCCACATAATTCATTAAAGTGGACTTCTTTATTCAAGCGGACCAACGCTTGAATAAGCATGCAAACAGCCACGGCATGCCCTGCCGGACGGTTCCAACCGCATTTCATAAGCTAGTCTACACAAAATAGCAAGAGTGTATCAAAAAAAAACGGGAGCTCCATTGCCTTGAACTTCAACCAAAGGTGCTGGAATTGCATTCGTTTTGATTGCTGCTTTACAGAGATCAGCAATAATGCATTGCATACATTGTGCTTTGCGCGCTTGGCAAATATAACGCCCATGTAAAATAAGCCAATGATGCGCATGACGAAGATAGTGAACCGGTATAATCTTGAGCAACTTTTCTTCAACAATCTCTGGTGTTTTACCAGGCGCTAAACCAAGACGATTGCTAAGGCGTAAAATATGTGTGTCTACTGCCAATGTAGGCTGACCAAAAGCAATATTTAAAACAACATTCGCTGTTTTACGCCCCACTCCAGGAAGGGACATAAGTGCTTCACGCGTATCGGGTACTCGACCACCATAGTGATCAATTAAAAAGCAACAAAGTGTATAAACATTACGCGCTTTTGCACGCCAAAGACCAATGGTACGAATATGGCGTGCAATTTCTTCTTCTCCTAAAGCAATCATTTTTTCCGGACGATCAGCGAGGCGAAATAATTCTTTTGTTGCTTTATTAACACTCATATCTGTCGCTTGAGCCGAAAGAACAACAGCAATTAAGAGCGTAAAAACATCTGTATAGATAAGATCACTCTGAGGAGCCGGACGTTGAACAGAAAAACGGCGAAATATTTCTTCAATTTCATCTTCTCTGTACAATGTTCCAGAAGATTTTCGCGTCTTTGATACTTTTTTTGTCCTTTGAGCCATTGAACTCTCTCAATCTTCTCTCTTGAAGTTATCATTTATACTTGCCATATGAGAGTCATGCAGAAAACACTTTTTATAGAGCTTGGTCAAGAAAAGCCGCTTTGAAGAGGACATTCACAATGACACATGTGACGCCTTTCTCCAATCCCTTTCTTTTAGGATTTGAAACGGTAGAAAAAACATTGCGACGTATTAGTAAAGCTGATGAGACTTATCCCGCTTATAATATTGAGCGTTTACACAAAAACGATGACACAAACTATATACGTATAACTTTGGCTGTTGCTGGATTTAAAGTCAATAATCTCAATATCTTGCTCGACGATAATCAACTGATCATTCATGGCAAACAAACAGACAATCAAAATCATCAATATTTATATCACGGTATAGCAGCGCGCCAATTTCAACGGACCTTTGTTCTAGCCGAGGGAATGGAGGTTTCAAATGCGGAGTTGAAAAATGGTCTTTTATCAATTAATCTACACCAACCAAAAGCAAAAAAACAAATAAAACAGATTCCGATTAAAGTGAGCAGTGCTTAAATCATAAAAGCCAATGCATAAAGGAATAGAGAAATGGGAGAACATAAACAAAGCTTTTCGTTGCAGAATATGTCCTACTCTGAAGTAGGGCAAATTGCTTATTTAAAAAAAGTTTGTACCGATGACCTCGCTAAAAATTTTCCAGATCTTCCTCCAATGACCCCAGGCATTACAATATGGGCTCTTTTTGGTGAAACAGGTTATCCGATCATTTTGTCTGATGAGCGTTCTATTGCTCTTGCCGGAGCCAATGAACATGAGCTACAAATTGTAACTCTACACTAACACTGTTTAAAAAAATAATTGAATGTTTTTATACGCATTATCGATCTTTCTTAAGAAAGGATAGCTATTAGTCTTTTTATAGATAAATTGGAAGCAAATCATTTTAATTTAAGGAATGGCGTAACTAGTTTTTATAAAGAAGTATAGCTGCGCTTAATTTTCTGCTATTTCTTTTATACTCTACGTATACTCTACGCTGTTAGCTTTTATAAAAGATGAGAGCTTTTCTGATTCATGCTATTTAATATATTCTGTTAGCACTCTTTTATATTGAGCTTTTTAGCTTTTATTATTTGCATTTTCTTTTCAAAAAGGATTTTGATCAAAATGCATCTCTGTCATGTTCTCAACTGTACTGAAAGAGTTATTTGATCATAAGAAGGTTTTTTATTCATGTAAATTTAAAAATATATATTTTATTGATAATGATAATTTATCGTTTACATATCGAATGAGAGATCTGAATATCGTAAGACTCTTTCATTGTAAATCTCTTCTATGTTGAATCAATTAAAGTATTGTCTGGCTTCTTGCAAGTAAGACAAGCGTGTATGGTATAGATAAGAACTATAAAAAAGCGTAAAATGCCTCTTATCAAAAGTCTTGATGTAAAGGCTGTCGGAACATGGGATCTGTAAAGAGAATGATAGTGACCAATTGCACCTGCATAAGCATAAAAATTGTGGTGCCCAATGGACTTCATTTTATGACTATCCACGAGCACTCTCGTGAAATTGGCTTGAAAGCATGAAGAGATATCTCTTTAAAACCAAACCTGATCATTTTACTGATAAGAAGTTCTATAATGGAACAAATTACAAAACCAACTCAATTCTTGTCGGTATTTTTATAATCCTCCTTAACGCCGCCCACATGCTTTTAATTGCTGCTCATATTGTTTAGACATTCTTGCCATACGCTGCGCTGCCTGTACAAGTGCACCATTTGCATATCCCCCACTGCGCGCATAAGCACCATGCCCCATATGATAATTTAAATAAAGGCTATAGGCATCATCAAATCTCACACCATTGCGCTCCACACTTTGACGATGATACCAAGCGACAAAATCAGCAGCATCAGCAAAATTCGTACGCCATGCTAAAGACCTCCCCGTAGAGCGAAGATACATTGCCCATGTACTGTCAAGCGCTTGAGAATAACCATAAGCTGTCGACCGGCGCTTCCATGGAATAAAACCAAGTAATTTTGTGCGTGGAGGACGTGCATTATGGCGAAAGTTTGATTCCAACTTAATGGTTGCAAGAATAATAGGCATCGGAATTCCATAACGCATTTCTGCTCTTTTGGAAGCCTTTCCCCAATTATCAAAAAAACCATCTTTTTGTGCTAAAATGGCACAAGCATTATTTGTATGGATCGGGGAAGTTGTTGCACACCCTTCCAGCAGAAACACCAATGCCCCTAAAAACAAAAGGTGTCGCATATTCTCTCTTTCTTTCATGAGGAAATCATGAGAGATGAATACTAAAAAATGATTACCAATCCATAAAAGACTATCATGATAGTTGTGATTACTGAGAAGCTGGTTTTATTCCTCATCAACCAAACGCAATGTTTGCGATTGAACAGATGTTGTCATGTTCGTTGGTTCAACATGATTATCTTTTAATTGAAAATTTTCAATGCGATTAGCACGTTTCATAATTTTGGAGGACGATATTAAGATTCCCTCTACATCTTCACCCGCTTTGTAAAAATGCTTCTGTAATGCACGAACACGGGTATCCATTCTTCCAAAATCTTCCATCAATTTTGCTACTTCTGACTGAATCAAATGCGCTTGTTCACGCATCCGTGCATCTTTCATAATGGTTTGTACAACCTGAACGGATAACATCAACAAAGAGGGAGATACAATGATCACATGTGCTTTATTGGCTTTTTGTACCAATGGCTCAAAATCCTCATAGATTGTGGCAAAAATCGATTCCGATGGAACAAAGAGAAAAGCCGTATCATGTGTTTCTCCAGGAATGAGATATTTTTGGGCAATATCACGAATATGAACTTCCATATCGGTACGAAATTGACGTTCTGCCTCTTGACGTTCTTGTGCGGATGCTGCTTTACGCATGGCATTCCAAGCCTCTAGAGGAAATTTAGCATCAACAACTAAGGAGGGTGATTTATTCGGCATATGAATAAGACAATCTGGTCGCTTTCCATTGGAGAGAACTGCCTGAAAAACATAAGCATTTGCTGGGAGGGCATCGGCAATAATTGCTTCCATTCGTCCTTGACCAAAAGTACCACGCGTTTGCTTATTGCTTAAAATGGCTTGTAGTTGAACGACTTGCCCCGTAAGTGACTGAATATTATTTTGCGCTGCATCAATGACCGCTAAACGTTCTTGCAAACGATTTAAATTTTCATAAGTTGATTTGGTCTGTACCTGAAGGGTTTGACCCAAATTAACTGTCATGCCATTGAGTTGCTCACTAAGTGACTTATTCAATTCAGCCTGCCTTTGACCAAAAATTTCCGCCATTGTTTGCATTCGTCCTTGCATTTCAGCTTGTGTTTTGAGCAATGTGGCCATCTGTATTTGTGCTTCACGGGCACACTTAGCAACTTCGCTTTCCCAAAATGCCTTTTTTCGGTGAGAATAAATCAATATAAAGAACACCAAACATACAAGCAGCAATAAAAGCAGAGCACTCAGTCTTGTAAAAGACTCATCAGAGAGCGTAAAAGAAAAAAACGAATCAAACATAAGGTACAATATAACGTTCTTATCGCAAAAAAGCGCGAGAATCCGTTATTCAATATTGACCCACAACAATGGATTGATTAATCTGTGATCCATGCCAATGAGACCTTTAGTTATTTTACCTGATCCGATTTTACGGAAAGTATCTAAACCTGTCGAGCATATTGATGAAGCTCTCCAAAAGCTTGCTGATGATATGCTGGAAACTATGTATCATGCTCAAGGCGTTGGTCTTGCTGCTATTCAAATTGGTATACCACTGCGCATGTTGGTCATAGATGTCTCGCAAAATGATGAACAGAGAAATCCACAGGTTATTATCAATCCAGAAATCTTATGGCTTTCAGAAGAACGTAATGTTCACAAAGAGGGGTGTCTTTCTATTCCGGAATATTTTGCAGAGGTTGAACGTCCTAAACGCCTTCGTGTTCGTTATCAGAATCGTGAAGGAAAACAAACAGAAATGGAAGCAGATGATCTCTTGGCAACTTGCTTACAGCATGAAATTGATCATTTAAATGGTCGCCTCTTTATTGATCACATTTCAAAAATCAAACGTGATATGGTGATACGAAAATTTAAAAAACGTGCAAAAGAAAACAATACACAGGATGCAGTATTGTAATGGCATTACGATTAAGTTTTATGGGAACACCGCATTTTGCTGTTCCTATTTTACAGGCTTTGTTAGATGCAGGCCATGATATTGTCGCTGTTTACAGTCAACCTCCTCGCCCAGCAGGGCGTCGTGGTCTTAAATTGATCCCATCACCTGTGCAAAATGCTGCAGAAGAAAAATCTATTCCCGTATTCACCCCTCAAACACTCAAAACAACCGAACAGCAGAGGCAATTTGCAGCACTTGCGGTTGATGCTGCGGTTGTTGTTGCCTATGGGCTTCTCTTACCTAAAGCCATTCTTGAAACACCGCGTTTTGGTTGTTTTAATGCCCATGCTTCACTCTTACCACGTTGGCGTGGTGCTGCACCTATTCAGCGTGCCATTATGGCTGGTGATAAGGAAACGGGGATGATGATTATGAAAATGGATGAAGGACTTGATACAGGGCCTATCGCTTTATCGCGCTCCGTCCCTATCACTGATCACATAACGACCGATGAACTCGCAAACAAGCTTTCACATATCGGCGCAGAACTTATGATAGAAGCTCTATCAACTCTGGAAAAAGGACAGCTTCAACTTACCCCACAATTAGAAGAAGGCATCACCTATGCCGCCAAAATTGACAAGGAAGAAACTCGCATTGATTGGACAATGCCCGCAGAACATATTCATAGACATATTCGTGCACTCTCTCCCTCTCCTGGTTGCTGGTGTAACATGAATATCGGTGGACGAGAAGAACGTGTAAAAATTCTTGGAAGTCGTGTAACAACGGGTCCTTCTCTTGAAATCGGTCGAATAGAACCAGATTCTTTAATTATCCATTGTGGAAAAGGACGCCTTGAAGTAACCTATCTGCAAAGATCTGGTGGTAAAGTCCTTGAGTGCGCAACATTTTTGCGAGGCGCTCATATTTCTGCTGTTTCTTGATATGCCACGTTTTAAACTCACCCTTGAATATGATGGTTCAAATTATGCTGGCTGGCAACGTCAAGCAGATCTGCACACCATACAAGGAGCTCTTGAACAAGCCATTTTTCTCTTTTGTGGACAACAATTGACCATCACAACAGCGGGTCGAACGGATGCTGGTGTACACGCTATGGGGCAAGTTGCGCATGTTGATTTTGAAAAAAACTGGCAGACGCACACTATACGCGATGCTCTGAATGCGCATTTGCAAAAACAACGAGAAAATATTTCAATCTTAAATGTCGAAAATGTCTCTCATGATTTTGATGCACGATTTTCCGCAATCAAACGTTATTATCTTTTTAAAATTCTCAATCGCCGTTCTCCACCAGCCCTAAACGCTAAACGCGTATGGTGGATACCAAAACCCCTTAATGCTGAAGCTATGCATGAAGCTGCCCAAAAACTTGTAGGAAAGCATGATTTTACGACCTTTCGTTCAGTACATTGCCAAGCTAAAAGCCCTATTCGCACCCTTGAACGCCTTGATGTGAAAAGAGAAGGAGAAGAAATCTTCCTCTATGCACAAGCACGCTCTTTTCTGCATCATCAAATCCGTTCCTTTGCAGGAAGCTTGATGGAAGTTGGTGTTGGACGCTGGAGAGCACAAGATCTTGAAGCAGCTCTCCATGCTAAAGATCGCACACGGTGTGGTGTTGTTGCACCGCCTTCAGGGCTTTATTTGACTAAAGTGGAATATTAACTGTCCCATCAAAATTAATTCTTCAAAAGCAATTAAGGAAGCTTATAAAAGCAACAAATTTCTTCAAAAGCTTCTGCTGCAGTATTAACAAATTTTACCAAATCAACATCGGAGGGAGAAATTGTGCCTTGTTCTGATAAATAACCAAAATTGATCACATTGTGCCAAAATTCTTTGCCAAACAATAAAATTGGAACCTGTTTCATCCGTCCTGTCTGTATTAACGTTAATGTCTCAAACAGCTCATCTAGAGTACCAAATCCTCCAGGAAAAATCGCTAATGCCTTTGCCCGCATGAGAAAATGCATTTTGCGCATCCCTAAATAATGAAAATTAAAACATAAATGTGGAGTTATGTAAGAATTAGGCGCCTGCTCATGGGGTAAAACAACATTTAAACCAACCGTTGGTGCACCAACATCAAAGGCGCCACGATTTCCTGCTTCCATTATCCCTGGTCCTCCCCCTGTGACAACCACAAATTCACGATATTGAGTGGTAGCAGAATAGCGTGAGCACAAACGCGCAAACTCCCTTGCCTCATCATAATAATGGGACATAGCATGCAAATTTTTCTTTTGCGTGTCATTTTTTGCTGCCCACGCTGCTTGCCCAGATTCAGGAATACGCGCACCACCAAATAAAACAACTGTTGATTGGATATCACATTCTTGAAGCGTTATTTCTGGCTTTAAAAACTCAAGACCAATACGTTGTGAGCGTAATTCTGGACGCATCATAAATTCTTGATCGATATAAGCCAAACGATAAGTAGGCGAACGCATTTGTGCTGAATCAGAAACTTTTTTTACCTGTTGTAGGGCATCCTTCGCATGAAGCAGTGGTGTCCAATGGTTTTGTTCTTCTCCTCGTTTTTCTTTATAGCCTTTTTTCATGCATCTATCCTATTTCTCTTCCTCATCGTTTTATTGACTGCACAGATTTCTTCACGTAGTCCATAGAGTCATAAATATTGAAACTTTCAACTTGTTTAACGGAACTCTAGCCATGACTCATCTCACACAACTGGAAATGATTATTGAAAAAGCATTTGACGACCGCAATTCTATCAATACTACCACAAAGGGGGAAATTCGTGAGAGCGTCGAACATGCACTAAACCTCCTTGATAAAGGAGAAATCCGTGTTGCACAACGCCAAAAAGATGGACAATGGCATGTTCATCAATGGTTGAAAAAAGCTGTTCTTTTGTCTTTTCGCCTCAATCCTATGCGCATCCTTTCTGGTGGCGTCAATGAATCATATTGGTGGGATAAAGTCCCTTCGAAATTTTCTGGTTGGCAAGAAGCTGACTTTCAAAAAGCCGGTTTCCGCTCCGTTCCTGGAGCAATTGTCCGCCATTCTGCCTATATTGCACCAAACGTTATACTCATGCCATCCTTTGTCAATCTTGGGGCTTTTGTTGATGAAGGCACAATGGTTGATACATGGACTACCGTTGGTTCTTGCGCACAAATTGGCAAACATGTTCATCTTTCTGGTGGTGTTGGAATCGGAGGTGTCTTAGAACCACTGCAAGCAAACCCAACGATTATTGAAGATCATTGTTTTATCGGCGCGCGATCTGAAATTGTTGAAGGTTGCATTATTCGTGAAGGTTCTGTTTTAGGGATGGGAGTCTTTATTGGGAAATCCACAAAAATTATTGACCGTACAACAGGCGAAATTTTTATAGGCGAAGTCCCTCCCTATTCTGTTGTTGTTCCAGGTTCTCTCCCCGCTAAACCACTGCCAAATGGTGAAGCAGGTCCAAGCCTTTATTGTGCTGTTATAGTGAAACGCGTTGATCAAAAAACACGAGAGAAAACATCCATTAATGATCTTTTGCGTGACTAAAGTGTACTCTTTAAGAATTCCGTAAAGAACTGTAGCCAATCAACAAAATCAAAGCAATCAATAAGGGAGAATACTCCCTTATTTCATTATTTATTCATTTTGAGCGCTTGAATAAAAGCCGATTGTGGAATTTCTACTTTTCCAAATTGGCGCATTCGCTTTTTGCCTTCTTTTTGCTTTTCTAACAGCTTGCGCTTACGCGTAACATCACCCCCATAACATTTCGCTGTTACATCTTTGCGTAAAGCACGAATTGTTTCGCGCGCAATGATTTTACCACCAATTGCTGCTTGAATCGGAATCTGAAACATATGCTGAGGAATAAGATCCTTCAATTTTTCGCACAGTGAACGCCCACGCTTTTCTGCAATAGTGCGGTGCACAAGCATCGATAATGCATCTATCGATTCTCCATTCACCAAAATAGACATTTTAACCAAATCGCCCTCTGTATAATCTGTCATCTGATAATCGAAGGAAGCATAACCTTTTGAGATTGATTTTAAACGATCATAAAAATCAAAAACAACTTCATTGAGTGGCAAATCATATGTCACCATGGCACGCGTCCCGACATAGGACAAACTAACTTGTATTCCACGCCGTTCTTGGCAAAGCTCTAAAACGGATCCAAGATAATTATCAGGAGTCATTATTGTCGCGCGAATCCATGGTTCTTCAATAGAAGAAATTTTAATAATATCTGGCATATCTGCTGGATTATGGAGTTCTTTGACAGAACCATCATTCATATTCATACGATAAACAACCGAAGGCGCTGTCGCAATTAAATCTAAATTAAATTCTCGCTCTAACCGCTCTTGAATAATTTCAAGGTGAAGAAGGCCTAAAAAACCACAACGAAAACCAAATCCCAAAGCCGCTGATGTTTCAACTTCAAAAGAAAAACTTGCATCATTTAAGCGTAATTTGCCCATGGCTGCGCGTAAATCATCAAAATCAGCGGCATCAATGGGAAAAAGTCCACAAAAAACAACCGGTTGGGCTGGTTTAAAACCAGGTAATGCCTCTTCACAAGGGCGGCGCTCTTCCGTAATGGTATCACCAACCCGTGTATCTGCAACTTCTTTGATGGAGGCCGTTATAAAACCAATCTCTCCTGGACCTAATTCATCGGCCTGAATCATTTTGGGAGTAAAAAACCCAACCCGTTCCACTGGATATTTTGCCCCAGTCCCCATCATGCGAATGGTTTGACCTTTTTTCAACACACCATCAATAACGCGTACCAAAACGATAACACCAAGATATGCATCATACCAGCTATCAACCAACATTGCTTTTAAAGGCTTGTCAACATCACCCGTATGTGGAGGGGGCAATTGTGTAACAATTGCTTCTAAAACATCAGGGACACCTAAACCTGTTTTTGCTGATATTTCCACGGCTTCAGAGGTATCGATGCCTATCACATCTTCAATTTGTTCTTTTATACGTTCAGGTTCTGCCGCCGGAAGATCAACCTTATTAAGTACCACAACCAATTCATGAGAATTATCAATAGCTTGATAAACATTTGCCAACGTCTGCGCCTCTACACCTTGGCTCGCATCTACCACCAACAGCGAACCTTCACAAGCGGCAAGAGACCGTGAAACTTCATAAGCAAAATCCACATGACCAGGTGTATCAATAAGGTTTAAAATATAAGTTTCACCACTGTGCGCTTTATAGTGTAAACGTACTGTTTGTGCTTTAATGGTAATCCCACGTTCGCGTTCAATATCCATAGAATCGAGCACTTGCTCTTTCATCTCGCGGCTCTCAAGCCCTCCTGTCATTTGAATCAAACGATCAGCCAAAGTTGACTTTCCATGGTCAATGTGTGCCACGATGGAAAAATTACGAATATAATTACGATCTACTGTCATAGGGGCGATTTAGCAAAGAATGGCACAAAAGGCAAAGACCAATTATGTCTCTGCGAAAACCTTGCAAAAAATATAAATGAAAAGACTCTTTAAAAACATAGCCCTTCATAACATAAAAAATGAGGATTTTGTTTGCTAAACTCTATACAAATGATTCAAAACACCCAAATGCTGTTAACTTGTTTATATTCATTGCCCTTTTACCGCTCATATGCTGTATATTGTTAGAAATTCTTCTATAGCTTTAGACTTGCGATAAAATTTGCAAAGAGTATTGTTTTCTCTTTGTACATGCTAGCCTATTTCTTTATCAACCTTACACAAAACAACCTTACACAAAACAACCTTATATCGAAGCAGATGATCTTCGCAACTGCTAAAACTTTAGAAATAAGCTCTCTCTTGCACCATGTCTTTTGAAAAACGTCTACTCTTTAAAAAATTTTATTCTTCTTTCTCTTGATCGGATCATACCCCTCATAAAGCACAAAACGCCGCAAAATAGAATGCCATTGTCTTGCACATTCATATCCTGTTTTAAAGAAACTTTTCTTAATGCTCATCATACCCATTTTATGAAAACAACCATGAATAGTATAATATCAAATGCATTGAACAAAACCATTTTTATACTTCTGAAGGCGCCATCATCTATTGCCAGTCTTCAATATTACAATAACACTTTCATTTGAGAGCGTTCATATAAGAAACATTTTTACGCTTTTAAAAACGCTTCTTATCCATACCACTAACCTCACTTGTAGCATGTAAATAAATGATTTTGAGTGATTTAATAATAGGATTTAAATGAGACAATTTTACTATTTTCCTCTTTCTTCTTCAACATAGGAAGAAATAGATTATTCTTATAAAGAAATATATCGACTTGAAAATAAAAACTATGAAATCTTTTTAGATGGAAATAGCATGACAAAAATGCACAATTAATCAAATTTTTCAGTCATTTTCGTTTTTTTACGCCATTGTGAAGGTTGTAGTTCAGCCACAACAATCCCAATCAAAATAAACCCTCCCCCCAATAAAGCTAAAGGGGACAAAAGCTCACCAGCTAAACGCCCAACGATACCAGCCCATACAGGTTCGCCTGCGTAAATGAGTGTTGCACGTGTGGGCGAAATAGATTTTTGTGCCCAATTCATCGCCAATTGAATGATCGCACTCATCAATGCCAAACCTATTCCGATATTCAACCATACCCATGAAAATTCAGGTATGCTTTCACCCACCAAAGGCATACAAAAAAATGAAAAAACACCACTAAAAAATAGCTGTATAATCGTTACACGTCGACTATCAACCCTGTTAGCAAAAATGCTGATGAGGATCACTTCTCCAGCAATTGCTAAAGCGCCTAACAAAGTCAAAACTTCGCCTTTCGAAAAATCAAACTGTCCTGGCTTTTGTCCAGAAATAAAGACAAGACCAATAAAGGCGAAAATAATACCAAGCCAAGAAGCTAAACGAGGTGGTTTTCTAAAAACAATCCATTGCAATATTGGAACTGTCGGAACATAAAGTGCTGTGATAAAAGCTGACTGACTACTAATAATGGTTTGAAGCCCCGCTGCTTGTAAAGCGTAACCTAAAAACATTCCTACACCAATAGCCATCCCAGCAAAAATTTCATAAACAGTTACACCTTTCATAGAGCGCCAAAAAATTGCCCCGCATATAAGTGATGCAACAATAAAACGAAATCCAACAAAGAACAGAGGACCGCTATAGCGTACCGCAATGTGAACGACTAAAAATGTAATACCCCACAATATTGTCGCAGCAAATAATGTGAATTCTGGTTTGCTTAATAAAGAATGTTTCAACTGTTTTATATTCATCATGAAAGGTTTTCTTTTCCAATTCTTCTCTCTAGCTTAGGAAACAATGAGTGTTCCAACTCCCTGTTCGGTAAACAATTCTAGCAAGACAGAATGCGAGGTTTTGCCATTTAAAATGACAACACCTTCCACACCATTTTGGAGGGCTTTTATACACGTCTCTACTTTTGGGATCATACCACCTGAAATCGTTCCATTTTTAATGAGGATTTCCGCTTCAGAAATCGTTAATTCCTTTAAAAGTTTACCTTTTTTGTCTAAAACACCAGGGACATCTGTTAAAAATAAAAGACGTTTGGCCTCTAATGCACCAGCAATAGCTCCAGCAAAAATATCAGCATTAATATTATAGGTCTTTCCATCGCGTCCTGGAGCCACAGGCGCAAGAACTGGTATCATTTCAGAACATGCTAAAAGATCTAACAATGTGCGGTCAACTTCAACCGGTTCTCCAACAAAACCCAAATCTAAAACACGTTCAATATGTGAATCGGGATCAATAACAGTTTTATAAGCCTTTTCAGCAAAAACCATATTGCCATCCTTCCCACACAACCCTATTGCCCATTCCCCCTCGGCGTTGATAAGAGCAACAATTTCTTTGTTTATGGAACCCGCCAAAACCATTTCAACGACTTCAACAATCCGCTCATCAGTTACGCGCAACCCGTTTTCAAAACGTGATTCAATCCCCATTTTCATCAAAATTTCAGCAATTTGCGGTCCTCCACCATGAACAACAACAGGATTGATTCCTGATTGCTTCAACAAAGCAATATCACGTGCAAATGCCCGCCCCAAATCAGGATCGCCCATAGCATGACCGCCATATTTTACAACGACTGTTTCATTTTCATACTTTTGCATATAAGGTAAAGCAGATGATAAAAATGCTGCTTGTGTTGCAAAAACATCTTCAATATCATTTTCAACTTCATCCATCAAAAGAGCCTCCTCATCACTTTTTACCCTTTCTTAAGCAGAATGTAGAAAAAGTGAAAAAAATTTAAAACAAGTTTACTCTATCCACCCCCCCCCTTAAAAAACGCCCATTGTTTACATCACACAAAAGTAATCAAAAGACGCAATAAAGGTTGCCCTTTAAAAGAATTGATATCTAAAAATAAAACAAAACAGATGTACAAAATATCATTGTCTTTATGACCTTGTATATAAATGAAAGCAGAATTTAGAAGAACTTTGAAGCCACACCGTACACTTAACTTACGGATGTTAACTTACGGATCTTTAACAATGAATACAGATATATACAACCATTGATTTTATAAGATGAAAATAAAAATCACGATATCATGAATCACCATATCACCAATATAGAAAATGCCTCAGTCGCACATATGTCCACCTTCAAATAAGTTAAAATTTTAACCTCAAAATTTGTCTTCTTTTCCATAATTGAATATCAGAAAATATGAACTGAACCGTCTCCCTCTCTCATACTACAGATAACTATAATACATTGATTTATAATAATAATTCATAATTATTCTTTTAAATGAGAGCTCTGAATAGGGAAATATTTTCTTTATTTCCACCTCCTTTTTATGATGAATGAATAAAATCGTTAGCTTACAGATGACAACTGATCTCCTCCGTGTCCGAAAAGACAAAGATCCCTACCACTGCCGGTTTGTAAACAACCCGAACCCTCTCGGTGGATTCCTACTGCTGACTATTGCTATAGTTCAATGCATAGACTCTACGAACAAGTCTAGCTCTGAATACTCACACGTTCTCTAAAAAGACTTCATGCGCAAAGTTTCCCATACCTTATATCACTATCATAAACAACAGTATTTTACGGCAGAACTAGATAATATCAGTAATTGAATAAAACCGTTTTAAAAGAACTAAAAATGTTTTTTATGAACCCTTGAAAAAATAGTCGCGATAATAGAAGCGGATAAATGAATGATAGGACTGGCTTGACAACAGCACATCAAAAAAACTGTAGCTCTGTCATGCTTTGTCCTTTTTAATAGAATATACGACCCCCCTCTGATAAAAAACCGTAAAATCATTCAATTGTTTCTTCTCTTCGTGATACTCCATAATTTAAGACATCTACAGATAGCCATAAAACTATAGCCTAAAACATCCCCCTCTTTTCTCTTTAAATAACTTCATGACAGAAAAAAGAGCAATCTTTTCAAAGATTATGATGCAATAGAAAATGCATGACAACAATCTTGCAAGCATACTTTTCCCATCATGAATTTTGCTGCATATTTATTAATTTTGTTTCGAGATATTTTCAAAAAATTCTTTCATACGTGAAAAAAAACCGTGTGATTGCGGTGAATTCTCATGATTTGAAAGCTTTTCAAATTTTTGCAATAATTCGCGTTGTTCTTGAGTTAGCTTCTGCGGTGTTTCAATAGTGATATGAATATAAAGATCACCCCTTTCTTGCTGACGGCGCAACATGGGCATACCTTTTCCTTTAAGGCGGAATTGTCGTCCATTTTGAGTACCTTCTGGAACCTTCACACGTGCTTTGACACCATCAAGGTCAGAAACCTCAAATTCACCTCCTAAAGCAGCTGTCACCATCGAAATTGGAACACGACAATGAATATCTGCCCCTTCTCGCTGAAAAAACTCATGCGGTTTAACAGAAAGAAAAATATAAAGATCACCGCTGGGACCACCACGAATACCAGCATCTCCTTCTCCAGAAAGACGAATACGCGTACCATCTTCAATACCAGCTGGAATATTCACGCTCAATGAACGCTGTTTTTCCACTCGTCTCGTTCCCTGACATTTTGGACATGGATCTGTTATGGTTTCACCACGCCCATGACATGCAGGACATGGCCGTTCAATCGAAAAGAAACCTTGTGCAGCACGTACACGACCAGCTCCATGACAGGTTCCACAAACTTGTGGCTTAGAGCCCTTTTTCGCACCCGATCCCTCACAAGTATCACAAGTAACGGAACTTGGAATATGAATTTGCACAGTTTTTCCCGAAAATGCCTCTTCCAAGGTCACTTCCATATTATAACTCAAGTCCGCACCACGCTCGCGTCCATCACCACGCTTACGCTGCATTCCCCCCATAATTTCGCCAAAAAAGTCTTCGAAAATGTCAGCAAATCCGCCACCAGCAGCAAAACCACTAAAGGGATTTGCTCCTTCGCGTCCACCATTTTCAAAAGCTGCATGACCAAAGCGATCATAAGCAGCACGCTTTTGAGGGTCTTTGAGGACTTCATAAGCTTCGCCAATTTCCTTGAATTTCCGCTCTGCCTCTTTGTCTCCTGCGTTGCGATCAGGATGATATTGCATTGCCAACTTACGAAAAGCAGATTTCAACTTTTTATCATCACATTCGCGAGTCACGCCAAGAATTTCATAATAATCAACCTTCATCATGTATTCCTGATAATTTTTTCATCCATCTTTATGGATAAGATTTGCTTTCAATTTATATTTTTAGCAAAAAAGTTGCAACTTATCTCAAATAACAAAGCCCAGCCTTATATTTCAAAGGCCGGGTTTCTTTATTGATCAACACATTTGCTGGCACTATTTCTTTTTATCATTAACTTCTTCAAAATCAGCATCAACAACATCATCATCCTTTGTATCTGTTTCAGTGTTAGCGGCTGCTGCTTGTGAAGCTTCATACATTGCCTGTCCAAGTTTCATACTGACTTCTGCTAATTTCTGCATTTTTGTTGTCACTTCTTCAGTATCGGTGCCATCAAGTGCAGACTTTAAATCAGATATTGCTGTTTCAATTTGTTCTTTATCTTCTGAAGAGACCTTATCACCGTACTCTTTCAGCGACTTCTCCGTTGAATGGATAAGAGCTTCCGCCTGATTTCTTGCTTCCACACCTTCACGGCGCTTCTTATCCTCAGCGGCATGCTCTTCTGCATCCTTTACCATTTTTTCAATGTCAGTATCACTTAAACCACCTGATGCTTGAATACGAATTTGATGCTCTTTACCCGTTCCTTTATCTTTCGCCGAAACATTGACAATACCATTCGCATCAATATCAAAAGTAACCTCGATCTGAGGCATACCACGCGGTGCTGGTGGAATACCAACAAGATCAAACTGAGCCAACAACTTGTTATCATTAGCCATTTCGCGTTCACCTTGGAACACACGAATAGTCACAGCACTCTGATTATCATCAGCAGTTGAAAAAACTTGCGATTTCTTTGTTGGAATAGTGGTATTGCGTTCAATGAGACGTGTAAAGACTCCACCCAACGTTTCAATACCCAAAGATAAAGGTGTTACATCCAGCAGCAATACATCCTTTACATCGCCTTGTAATACACCACCTTGAATGGCTGCACCCATTGCAACAACTTCATCAGGATTAACGCCTTTGTGTGGATCTTTGCCAAAGAAGCTTTGCACAACTTCTTGAATCTTGGGCATACGTGTCATACCACCCACTAAAACAACTTCGTCAATCTCACCAGCTTTTAGCCCGGCATCTTTCAATGCAGCTTTACAAGGCTCGATAGTGCGCTGAACCAAATCATCAACGAGAGATTCAAATTTTGCCCGAGTCAATTTCATTGTTAAATGCTTGGGACCAGATTGATCGGCTGTAATAAACGGCAAATTGATTTCGGTTTGTTGTGAAGAAGAAAGTTCAATTTTTGCTTTTTCTGCCGCTTCTTTTAAACGTTGCAATGCTAGCTTATCATTTTTCAGATCAATCCCTTGTTCTTTCTTGAATTCATCAGCAAAATAACCGACTAAGCGCATGTCAAAATCTTCACCGCCTAAAAAAGTATCGCCATTGGTCGACTTAACTTCAAAAACGCCATCCCCAATTTCAAGCACAGAAATATCAAATGTACCACCACCAAGATCGTAAACAGCAATGGTTTTTCCGTCTTTTTTATCTAAACCATAGGCTAAAGCAGCAGCTGTAGGCTCATTGATAATCCGTAAAACCTCTAATCCAGCAATCTTCCCTGCATCTTTGGTAGCTTGGCGTTGAGCATCATTGAAATAAGCAGGAACAGTTATAACCGCTTGCTCAACTTTCTCACCAAGATAAGATTCTGCCGTTTCTTTCATCTTTTGCAAAATCATTGCTGAAATTTGGGAAGGAGAATATTTCTTACCTGCTTCTTCAACCCACGCATCACCATTATCACCTTTAACAATTTTATAAGGCACAAGCGCTTTATCTTTTTCAACCATGGGGTCATCAAAACGGCGACCAATCAAGCGTTTAACCGCAAAAACTGTTCCTTCAGGGTTTGTTACCGCTTGCCGTTTAGCGGGTTGTCCAACAAGCCGTTCTCCCCCATCCGTAAAAGCAACAACCGAAGGCGTTGTGCGTGCTCCTTCTGAATTTTCAATAACCTTTGCGTTTTTACCATCCATGACAGCAACACAAGAGTTTGTTGTCCCCAAATCAATACCAATTACTTTTGCCATATTATAATCTCCATTTCAGCAAGCTACCTCAATCTTCATTAAGCATTTTCTAAGACAGCTCCTCATAACACTCAAAGCCTGTACTTCACTTCAAGTTATACAAACAATAAATTGTAAGTCGCAACAAGCCTTTCTGCCTCGTATATAAGAACAGGCTCTTATCGCTACAAGAGAGTCATGAGAGAAACATTCTTAAAATAAAATTTTTCTTCTAAAACTAGCTATTCTACTTACCCGCAAACACTCTCTATACTGATAATGCGAATATTATAGCAACCCTTTTTGACAATGTTCATTAACATATTAACCTATAAAAATTGGAAAAATAACAAATAATCATTGCATATTTTTTTGATCCCTCTCAATGAAATGATCTTTTGGTCAGAATATTTTGCCACATCACTTAAAAACTCAATGATTATACCACAAATAGCACAATCCTTTTTAAGGCACACCTCTATAATGATGATCATATCTTGATACAATCAATAAATACGATGTTCTTTCCATCACTAAAGCTGTAGCGTTAAACCGCATCTTTCTAAATAATCTCTTTGTAAAAATATCTCTATCAATCTTTTCTTAATCGTTCCATTTCTAAGCGCCTTATTGTTCATTGCTCTTGAAAAGCTCCACTGTAAATATGATCGACTTCATTTTCTCTTTAATCTGTATATTAAATCGAGCCATAGAATTCAAAAATACCCTTTTGCTTTTAAGTATACTGTTAAAACTCTAGAGATCTATGCAACCTATCCTTGTTCCTATAACTCTGGCAATTCTTTCTTTTATTTTAAATAAAAACTCTGCTAAATAATAAAAAGGAGCATTCAAAAGTGAATCAAACAAAGGAGGGTGAATTAATGATAAAACTTATCATCGAGAAAACAAAGAGGCTCGTATCTCAATATACAACTTACAGACAACATCCATTCAAAAAAGTTGTTACAAATATCGTATGGTTTTTTCTTTTTGCTTGTATAGCCTATCCCGCAACCGCTCAACAATATAAAATTGGAGATATAGAAATCCTTCATCCTTGGACGCGAGAAACCGCTAGAGGCATAAAAGTTGGTAGCGGTTATCTCTACATCATTAATCACGGCAATACCCCAGATCGTTTGGTGTCTGTTTCAACAAAAGGAGTACAGACAACGGAAATCCACTCCATGGCAGTTGTGAACGATATTATGAAAATGGAAAAAATGCACTATGGCATTGAAATTCCAGGCAATGGCGAAATCACCCTTAAGCCTGGTGGTGATCATATTATGTTCATGGGGCTTTCTCAACCATTCAAACGAGGTGACAAAATCAGCGCAAAATTGACGTTTGAGAAAGCAGGAACAATTGATGTTGATTTCTCTGTAAACGCTATGGGAGGAAAATCACCTGCCAAATCAGTCCCTCATCATTAAATTTTTCATCATTATTTAAACCAAATAAGGAGCACGGAAAAACCATGCTCCTTATTTGGTTTAGTGCCATAAAACATACTGTAAAAATAGAAATTTATTTTCTCTTTCATCAGTTAAGATTAATTTCAGGAATGCGCAAAACCTGTCCAGGATAAATTTTATCGGGAGATTTTAGCATCGGCTTATTCGCTTCAAAAATAAAGGTGTTTTTATTCCCTTGTCCTTTTCCATAAACTTCTTCAGCAATTTTCCAAAGTGTATCACCAGATTTAACCTCATAAAAGCGAGAAACTTTCACAGACTTACTGTCTGTAATCTTTAATTGATCAATATCAACAGAAGAAATCCCTTGCGAATTACCGACAACCAAAACTGCTTTTTCAAGTGTTTCTCTATCTGGAACCTCACCACTCAAAATAGCTTTACCGTTTTCAACCTTAATCTTTACTTTTTCTGTATCAAGTTGAAAATTATTAAATGCTGCCTTAAAATCCTTTTCTTCTGGCTCATGATCCCCAATACCAAGCTTCTCTCCAACTGTTTTTATAAAATTAAAAAATCCCATTTATGCTCTCCTTTCGTGCAGTGGAAGAAAAATTTTTGCATATATGTTACTACACTCTTTTCTTTGCTCTTAAAAACAGATAGGCGGTTTTTCTAAACTTCAACAATCACAAACAAATCTGTTTAATTCTGGGACAAAAAATAATGCACCTTGATAAAAAACATATTTTTTTTAGATTTTCTCTCAAACGAAGGGATCTTTACGCACGCAACAGCATTATAAAATTACAAAGATAAAACAAGCTTTTACCGTAAGAATGAAAAGAAGTTTACTTTGCTACAATTTGTACCACATTTGTTTTGCAAAAAAAATGTGAACTCCCATATAAATAATGTGGATAGTTTGCTACCACAGCAATAGAAAGGTCTAAGAAGCCATGAAAGATACACCAACAATCACGCAAACGATCGTACTTGTTGATGATGATCGCAATATTTTGACATCTTTATCTTTTGCGCTTGAGACAGAAGGCTATCGGGTTGAAAGCTATACAGATGGAGCATCTGCACTCAAAGGTCTAACACTCCATCCTCCACATTTAGCTATTTTTGATATTAAAATGCCCCGAATGGATGGGATGGAACTTTTGCGTCGATTGCGTCAAAAATCTGATATTCCTGTTATTTTTCTTACCTCTAAGGATGACGAAATTGATGAATTATTTGGTCTTAAAATGGGAGCGGATGATTTTATTACCAAACCTTTCTCTCAACGCCTTCTTATTGAGCGCGTAAAAGCTATTTTGCGTCGTTCCAATGCCCGCAACCAACCACTTACAACAGGAACTTCTCCGACCTCTTCTCTCAAGCGTGGGGATTTGGTGATGGATCAAGAGCGCCACACCTGTACATGGAAAGATAAACCTGTTATCTTAACCGTTACAGAATTTTTGATTCTACAAACCTTAGCGCAAAGACCTGGAGTCGTAAAAAGTCGTGATGCTTTGATGGATGCTGCTTATAGTGATCAAGTCTATGTAGATGACCGCACCATTGATAGTCACATTAAACGTCTGCGTAAAAAGTTTAAACAAGTGGATGATGATTTTGCAATGATTGAAACACTTTATGGTGTAGGCTATCGTTTTCACGAGGTATAAAACTATTTTGTCGCAAAAGTTTGAACGGCGATCAAATCGATGACAAAAGATACTCAACTGGAAACTCTGCAAAAAACAACACCAAATGGCATTCTATCGACGCCATTTTCTATGTTTACTTGTTTGCACCTTAGGGTGAGACATCTTCTTAGACAATTGCTTTTTTCCAGTCTTACACGCCGTATTGTCATCTTAAATATTGCTGCCCTTGCCGTTCTTGTTACAGGAATTTTGTATCTTAATCAATTTCGCGATGGTTTAATTGAAGCGAAAATTAAAAGTTTGTGCATCCAAGGAAAAATTATCGCTGGAGCCATTGCCGCCTCTGCAACAGTAGATCCCAATTCTATTCTTATTGATCCTCAAAAACTTTTAGAATTACAGACCGGAGAAAGTATTACACCTGCACCTCAATCAACCGATTCCTGGGACTTTCCCATTAATCCTGAACAAGTCGCCCCTCTTTTACGACGCCTCATCACACCAAAAACAACAAGAGCACGGATCTATGATCGTGATGCGACTTTACTTCTTGACTCGCGCGTTCTTTATTCTAGTGGTGAAGTTTTTAGCTATAATTTACCCCCACTAAAAACTGAACAAAACATGTGGGAACGCTTCATTTCATGGTTTTCAAACACATTTTACGGCAGTACTATCACTCTTGATAGAGAGCAGGCAAGAAACAGTGGCATTGCTTACCCTGAAGTGTACCGAGCATTAAACGGGTCTCTTGCTACTGCTAAACGACGTAACAGACAAGGTCAACTCATTGTTTCTGTCGCTGTTCCTGTGCAACGCTATCGTGCAGTGGTGGGAGCGCTTCTTCTTTCAACAACCGGTTCAGATATTGACAACATTGTAAAAGGCGAAAGACTGGTTATTTTTAAAGTCTTTGCTGTGGTAGGCAGTGTGCTTTTGGTCCTTTCTCTTTTTTTAGCCCATACGATTGCACATCCCTTAAGCAAATTATCTGCTTCTGCCAATCGTGTGCGCAATGGTAATAATAAGCGTGTAGAAATTCCTGACTTTTCAATGCGTGAAGATGAAATTGGTCACCTTTCAACCTCTATTCGTGATATGACCAATGCTCTTTACATGCGTATTGAAGCCATTGAACGCTTTGCTGCTGACGTGAGTCACGAATTAAAAAATCCTCTCACTTCACTACGCAGTGCTGTTGAAACACTCCCTCTGGCTAAAAATGAAGAAGCTCAGGAACAATTATTTGAAATTATTCAACATGATGTACGTCGTCTTGATCGTTTGATTACTGATATTTCTGATGCCTCTAGGCTCGATGCAGAACTTGCTCGTGAAACCGCACAGATCGTTGATATGACGCCACTTTTGGAAAGTCTTGTTCATGCTGTTCAAGAAGTATACCGTAATAGGCAAACCATTGATATAAGTCTTAATATTATCCCACGTCCTCATGGAAAAGCCTATCTTGTGTTGGGACATGAACTGCGTTTGGGACAAGTCATTTCTAATCTTATTGAAAATGCGCGTTCCTTTATTCCCCATGATAGCGGTAAAATTTCTATAACTATGAAAAGTCATGCTTCAACTCTTATTTTAACCATTGAAGATAATGGCCCCGGTATTCGTTCAGAAAATATTGAACGCATCTTTGAACGCTTCTATACTGACCGCCCCAATGAAGATAGTTTTGGTCAAAATTCAGGACTTGGCCTTTCTATTAGTCGACAAATCATCGAGGCGCATAATGGAACAATTACAGCCGAAAATATTGTTGACCCCAAACTTGGAAATAGTAAAACTGGTGCACGTTTTATTATTATACTTCCCCTTGCTAAATAAATTTTTATCCAAAGAAAAAGGCATGACAACAAAAAGTGAAATACTCCACGCAAATTGCCTTCAACTAGGAGGAAAGGGACTTTTAATTATAGGTCCATCGGGATCAGGAAAATCAACTCTTACCCTTTCTCTGCTCGACCGTGCTGAATGGTCAAAACGCAAAGCAAAACTTATCAGTGATGATTATACTATGCTGCGTGTGGAAAATGGAAAACTTCACGGATACACTCCAGAAGGCTTGCAGGGCGGTATTGAGATTCGCGGTGTTGGTCTCTATATGGTAGAGTTTGAAAACCAAACAACGATTGATTGCGTTATTCTTCTTGGCCCTGAATATGAACGCTTTTCCACAAATCAAACTTTTCAATTTGCAGATTTACACATTCCCCTTTTAAAACTCCCGAGTCTTCATGAAGCTGATTGTACAGCCATTTGTCAAGCTATTGAGGCATTCTTTTTTAGGAAAGTGTGGCGCAAATCTGTCTAATTTTTTTCTAAATATAAAAAAATCACATTTTTTGCCTTTTTTTTGCAAATTTTTCTTGGCAGCAGAATAAAGCTTTGTAAAATATGTTTCTCATCCATATAGTTGGATCTTTAGTTAACAGGAGTTTGTGTAAATGATTGGACTCGTGCTTGTAACGCACGGTGAGCTGGCTGTCGAATTTCTACATGCTGTAGAACATGTTGTTGGAACACAAGAAAAATTCGCAACAATATGTGTCTATCCCGATGATGATATTGATCAGCGCCGAGGCGATATTATAGCCGCTGTTTCCTCTACAGATACAAACCATGGCGTAATCATATTAACAGACGTGTTCGGTGGAACGCCAGCAAATATGGCTATTCCTGCTATTGAAAAAGGACGTGTTGAAATGATTGCGGGTGTTAATCTACCTATGCTCATTAAACTCATTTCTATTCGCCAATGCCCTGATATTTCATTATCAGAAGCTTTAAGAATAGCACAAGAAGCAGGACGTAAATATATTAATGTACCAGTATAATTTTATAGCGGATAATTAAACTCTAATGCTTTCCAAAGACCCTCTCCCCTCTAAACTCAGTCGTCATTTCAATATCTGTAATAAACGTGGGTTACATGCACGTGCTTCTGCAAAGTTCGTTCAAACTGTTGACAATTTTAATGCTAGCGTTGAAGTTGAAAAAGATGGCAAAATCGTTGGCGGTTCATCGATTATGGGGCTTATGATGCTCGCTGCTTCCTCTGGTTGTAACCTTACCATTCGCGTTTGGGGACCAGAAGCAACTGATGCTCTCGATGCGCTTGAAAGACTCATTAATAATAAATTTGGAGAAGAGAATTAGAAATTTATTATCCCCAAAATATGTATGATCACTCCTCTTCTCGTCATTTATTATTTTGATTGGTTTACCTATTTTTCTCTTAAAAGGACCGGTAACTTGCATCATCGATTGGCATTATGATTATCGGAGGTGTGAATGTTTGCTAACAATTATGTTGTGCACAATATATTGTGTTTGCTTTCGTTTCAAACTCTATTCGATCAATTTAAATGTTTGTTGTTTATAGCTATTCTCATACCTAACATGCATGATGAAATATCTACAGAAAGAGAAATATTCACCCTTTACTGGATATGCTAAACTTTAAAGCTACATTAACAATATAAAAATGATCGTCACAGTTGAAATTTACTAACTTTCCTTATCTGGCTCGATTTGTGGTGTTTTAAAATGATACCACATTGATTATAATAATAACTTCGCAGTTTTTATATGGAATGAGAAACCCGAATATCATAAGATTCCCTCATCTGAAATCCTTTCATATTAATCAATTAAAATCATTTCCTTGACAGCACAAGTAGATCGGCGTGTAGATAAAAACTCTTATAAAAAAGGAATAAAATGACTCTTATGAATGCTCTCAGGTGCCAAGAGCTATTATAATATTGGGGGCTGGAAAATACAATGATAGTGCTTGATTCGCTCTTTCATAAGCGTAAAGATGGTGGTGCATAATGGATATAACGCTATACCATTCACGAACACCGTCGTGAAATGAAAACATAAAGAATCCTTCTACTGCATATTTTGGCCGTAAGACATCCGTAAATAGAGTTTTTATTATTATAATCATTCTCTTAAATGAAGTAAGTTTTATGAATTCAACTTATCATTATAGAAAATATCTTTTAGACATTCTTTTTCCGCACAATTGTCTTATCCTTAATGGTGCACTCCACCTTTATTACCCGCTATCGCTTTTGCGGTAGCGCCTTTTTACTATAAAGAGATCCCATGTCCCGTCTATTTAGTGCCATTCAAATTCCTCAGCAAACAACACAAGCACTCATATCGCTGCAAAATGGTTTACCGAACGCGCAGTGGATTAATCCACAAAACTTTCATGCCACATTATCTTTTTTTGGTGAAGTTGAAAACGCTGTAGCAGCTGAACTTATGCGCGCCTTTGACACAATAAAACTCCCTCCTTTTGTGTTACAAATAAAGGGTTTTGATGTTTTTGGTTCAGAAAATGCTCCACATTCTCTTGTTGTTCGCATTGAGCCTTGTGAAACTCTCAACCTCTTACACGAAAAGATGCAAACTATTCGCAACAACTTAATCTTAACAACTGATGAAAAACAATTTATTCCGCATATTACCGTTGCGCGACTGTTTGATATTAAACCTGAAGATCTTCCTTCTTATCTGTCTTCTCGAGGTAATTTTTCATTTCATCCTTTTGAGGTTGATCATTTTGTTTTATTGTTATCGTCATCTCCCACAAGCGATGCCCCATATATTGTAAAAGGAAGTTGGGCACTTCAAGAGTAAAAGGGTGTTTTTACCACCCTTTAGAACCTCCTTTGACACAATACTTCACGGAAGTGTGACGGTTATATACAATACTTTATTTTACGCCAAAGGCATTATTACCGATATATTTTAAGCTGAATCAGTTTCAACAGAAGGCTCTTTCATCCCTCCTTTGGCGACACCAACTATAGCCGGACGCAGGACACGGTCACCGATAATATAACCTGCTTGAACAACTTGTTGAACGGTATTATCTGGTACATCGGAATTAGGGATTTCAAACATCGCTTGATGAAAGTGAGGATCAAACTTCTGTCCTTCTGGATGAATTTTCTGCACTCCATGGCGTTCTAACGCTGCTATCATTGCACGTTCAGTCATTTCTACACCCTCAGCTAATGTTTTCAAACCAGCATCATTCTCCTTTGCTCCTTCTGGAATAGCCTCCAAAGCACGATTGAGGTTATCAGAAACAGATAACATGTCACGTGCAAAATTAGCAATTGAATAGGCTCTTGCATCCGCCACATCACGCGCAGTACGACGCCGAAGATTTTCCATATCTGCAGCAAGACGTAAAAGCTGATCTTTCAGTTCTTTATTTTCGTCCTGTAAGGCAATCAGAGGATCGACAACTTCATCTTTTTCCTCTTCAACCTCTGCACGAGCCTCTGCTTCACGCGTTTTTAAAAATTCATCCGCTGCTTTTTTAAGCGCATCGCGATCAGCCGGATTTTTCAAATCGCAATTTTCAAATGAAGCGTCAGTAAACTTGTTTTTTTCGTCAGACATAAAAATTCCATTCCTTCATAAGATTTGTTATTCTCGATATCGAAATTTTGCAGACAAAAATCAAGGGGTATTTACGTATCTTAATACAATGAACGTCTATAGTATAAATATTCACTTGGTTATTTTAACGCAACAGTTGCGATACAAGTTGTGCTGTATAATCAACCATAGGTACAATTCTTGCATAATTCAGCCGTGTGGGTCCAATCACTCCTAAAGCGCCAATCACCCTTTGTTTTGAATCACGATAAGGTGCGACGACTAAAGAAGAACCAGAAAGCGAAAACAACTTATTTTCCGAACCAATAAAGATACGAACTCCCGAACCTTCATCGGTTAAATCGAGAAGCTGTGCCATACTTTCACGTGTTTCAAGATCATCAAATAAATGCCGTAACCGCTCTAAATCTTCTTCTGCTTTCACATCTTCAAGCAAATTACTGCGCCCACGAACAATAAGGTGTATTTTATGATCAGCATCTTCTCCTCCCAGGAGTGCTAATCCCGTTTCAACAAGATGATGGGATAAATGATCAAGCGCAGCCCGTGTTTCTGCACATAAACGTGCTATTTCTTCTTTTGCTTCACTCAATGTGCGCCCATGAATATGGGCATTAAGAAAATTTGTTGCTTCTGTCAATTGCGCATGGGTAACCCCTTCTGGTAAATGAACAATACGATTTTCTACCTCTCCTTGTTGTGTTACTAAAACAGCAAGAGCGTGCTCCCCATCAAGGCGCACAAATTCAATATGCTTTAATGTACCTTCATACTTTGTTGCCAGAACAAGCCCTGCACCACGAGAAAGATCTGAAAGAACGCGACTTGCTTGAACGAGAAAATGTTCAACCGATTGTGCATGACCGGCTTCTTTAACTTGAGCTTCAATGCTTTCACGCTCTTCGTTTGGCAAATCACCCGCTTCCATAAATGCATCAACAAAAAATCGCAATCCCGATTGTGTTGGCATCCGACCTGCAGATACGTGAGGTGCATAAATTAAACCAAGATGTTCAAGATCACTCATCACATTGCGAATCGTTGCTGGTGATAACGTCTGTCGCAAAAGCTTTGAAAGATTTCGTGATCCTACAGGTTCACCATCATTAAGATAAGCTTCCACAATATGGCGAAAGATATCTCGCGAACGCTCATCAAGATATTTTAGTTCATCATCAATAGGTTTGTGTTTCATCACGCTTGTTTCACTACTTTAAAACACTTCTCTCTCTTATATAAGTTTTGCCAAAGTTTGGTCAAATAGACTAAAGCAGTGAAAGCATAGCATATATTTATTATAAAAAATGCCATCATCAAAAAAAGACCGTCTTTATGTCTTTTCAAGACAATCACTGTTAGTACAAAATATGAAAGATTTCATGTGGCTAAATATTCATAAATTTGCAAAAAAGAGAACATTGTATAAAATCTGGCATAATTTGTATATATTAAGCATTCCAATTAATTTTAGCACAAAATAGTCCCCTTTTCACTTCTGGAGAAATGCCTATGAGAAGCATAGCAGCCGAAAAACTCGTTATTGCTACACATAACACCGGTAAATTGCATGAAATTACTACACTGTTTGCGCCTTTCGGATTGACAATACAATCCGCAAAAGAACTTGGATTGCCAGAACCAAAAGAAACAGGAACAACATTTGAAGAAAATGCCTATATAAAAGCCTTTGCAGCAGCAAAAAATACAGGACTTCCAGCCCTTTCAGATGATTCAGGTCTCGAAGTGGACGCATTAAATGGCGCTCCGGGTGTTTATACAGCTGATCTTGCCCTACAACCTGATGGCACACGTGACTTTTCAAAGGCTATGCAAAAAATAGAAGATGAACTACAAAAAAACGGAGCGTATGAAAAAAGCCAACGAAAATGCCGTTTTATATCCGTTATTTGCATTGCATGGCCCGATGCTCATACCGATTATTTTCGTGGATGCGTTGAAGGAACATTTATTTGGCCTCCACGAGGAGATAAAGGTTTTGGTTTTGATCCCATTTTTTTACCAGATGGATATGAAAATACCTTTGGAGAAATGTCAACGGAGCAAAAACATGGCTGGAAACTCCATGATAAAACACCCCCACTCTCACATCGTGCACGTGCTTTCAAACTTTTAGCTGAAAACCTTTTAACACTCTCATGAATGAAGCATTCTTTGGCATTTACATTCACTGGCCCTTTTGCGCTGCAAAATGTCCCTATTGTGACTTTAATTCCCATGTTCGTGTGCATGGTGTTGATCAGCCACGTTTTGTAACCGCCTTTGAACGTGAAATAGAAACACAATATCATAAAATAGGTCCACGTCATATTACCAGCATTTTTATTGGTGGAGGAACGCCCTCTCTTATGACGCCTCAAACTGTTGATGCCTTATTGCAAGCTCTTGCTAGAAAATGGACAATTGATGATAAAGTTGAAATTACACTGGAAGCTAATCCATCAAGTGTGGAAGCAGAACGCTTTCGCGGATATCGCGCAGCAGGCGTTAACCGCTTGTCCTTAGGTGTACAAGCACTCAATGATCACGCACTGAGAAAACTTGGCAGACTCCATGATGTAAAACAAGCCCTTCACGCTATTGCTCTAGCGCGGGAAATCTTTCCACGTTTATCCTTTGATCTCATTTATGCTCGCCCAGAACAAACCCTTGAACAATGGAAATGTGAACTTTTTCAAGCACTGGATTTTGCAGCAGATCATCTTTCTCTTTACCAATTAACTATCGAAGAGGGAACGGCTTTTAAACGACTTCATGACGTAGGAAGGCTTATCCTTCCCCCATCAGAACTCGCAGCAGACCTGTATCATCTTACCCAAGAAATAACTACGCGGCATGGGCTACCAGCCTATGAGATTTCAAATCATGCAACCCCTGGTGCCGAATCAGCTCATAACCTTCTCTATTGGCGTTATCATGAATATGCAGGCTTTGGTCCAGGAGCCCATGGACGCTTTATCGAATCCTCAGTAAATCATTGTCCTACTTCTTCAAAAGCATCTGTCTCTCAAATTGAAAACCGTGAACGTTATGTGACAATCAATGAGAAATATCCCGAACATTGGCTTGAATTGGTAGAAACTACAGGACATGGTTGTATTGAAACAGAACTCTTGACTCTTAAGCAACAAGCAAATGAGATGCTCCTCATGGGGTTGCGTCTTTGCGAAGGTTTGGATCTTTCACGTTATGAAGCCCTAAATACCAAGGGTTTACCAATGAAAAAGCTTATCGATTTGCAACAACAAGGGCTAGTAGAAATGACAGGAAATCAACGCTTAAAAGCGACAGACAAAGGACGAATCCTTCTTGATTATGTTATCAACCAATTGGCAAACTGAAATCCCTATCATTTTTATCTTTCATGACATCAATTATGCTATCATATTCATAGCTTTCAATTTGTTGAAGAAATGTTTTTGAAAAAACAATCGCTTCCTTCATTATGCAAAAAAATCAACAATGAAACGTTCATAAACAGCCGTGAGAGTCTCCAATGCATCGAGAGCTACACATTCATCTACCATATGCATTGTCTGACCTGGTAAGCCAAATTCAACGACTGGGCAATAATCTTTAATAAACCGCGCATCCGAACTTCCCCCAGAAGTTGAACATTCTGGTATATGCCCTGTTATGCTTTTAATAGCATTGGATAATGTATGAATAAGTTTATCATTTTTGGTCAAAAAAACATCACCCAAACTTGGAATCCATTCAAGTTGATAGAAGGGCAATTGATCACTGTTGTTTGTTGATTGTACTGAGGTGAGACGTTTTTCAATTTCCCTCATAAGCATTTCTTTTGTCCAAAGATCGTTGTAACGTATATTAAAGCGAATTGTCGCTTGTGCTGGAATAACATTCACTGCAGAATTCCCTGTATCAATGGATGTTAATTCTAAATTGCTTGGTGGAAAATCTTCTGTGCCTTGATCTAAGGTCGTTTGTGTTAATGCTTGAAGAAGTTGGCTTGCTAAAGGCAAAGGATTGGCTGCCCGCTCCGGAAAAGCAACATGACCTTGGCGACCTTTAACGGTAATAATACCAGAAATTGACCCCCGACGACCAATTTTTATCATATCACCAACCGTTTTTACGCTTGTTGGTTCACCTACAAGAGCGGCAGTCCATTTTTCACCTTTTTGTTCCGCCCATTTGAGAAGTTTAACCGTACCATTCAGTGCTGGTCCCTCTTCGTCACCGGTAATCAAAAGACTTACCATTCCTTTAATGGATCTTTTCTCAAGAACTCGAGCAAGTGCTGCAACAAAACAAGCAATCCCACCCTTCATATCAACAGCACCACGCCCATACAATTTCCCTTGATCTATCACAGCTGCAAAAGGAGGATATGTCCACTGTTCCAATGCCCCTGGCGGTACAACATCCGTATGACCCGCAAACATAAGATGCGGTCCTTCTTTTCCTATCTTGGCATAAAGATTTTCGACATCTTCTGTATTTTTATCTGAAAAAACAGGACGCTCAATATGAAACCCTATCTTTGTGAGAAATTGTTCCAAAGTTGATAAAACACCTGCTTCGTGAGGCGTAACAGAAGGGCAACGAATAAGTGCCTGTAATAGCTGAACGGAATCTCTAAGGACAGGCATAAGCGCTCTTCCAATCTCAATTTAAGAATTATGAAATATTATTAAGCTGAATTATAAAAAAGATAAAGTAAAAACATTGAAGACACTCAGCAAACTAAGCAGGGGAAGACAATATTGCTGAGGCTTCAATGCATTCCTCATCATGTCATGAGGCACATATATAATAAACTGTTCAATAAAAAGTTCCGCCGAATATTGTCTTCTTCAAGTTTTTTCATATTTCTAGCTTATATGAATGAAAATCGATAGCCTGCAACTTATGACCATTTTCCTTCAACCAAGCTCGATGTTTTTTACTTTCGGGACAAAGTTTTTCACAAAGAGCCCAAAATCTTGGGCCGTGATTCATTTCAACAAGATGAGCAACCTCATGCGCAACAACATATTCAACAATTTCTTTTGGTGCCATAATAAGACGCCACGAAAAAGAGAGATTTCCTCTTATTGAACAAGAACCCCAACGACTTTTCGTATCTTTATAACAAATTGATTTTACTTTACGCTCTATTTTATGTGCATAATGTCCCACCAATGGTGTTATAATGCACGCAGCCTGCTTTTTTAAAACATCAGCAACACGTCTTGGTAAATGCTCTAATTGACCATAAACGATAATTTGAGGCTCTTTTTCGCCATCTCCTGTAATGATTTCTGTTATCCCACGCCCTGCTTTATGTCTTATGGTATGCACTACACCCAATATAGGAATCGTTATTCCCTCTTTGAGATAAGAATTTTCGTGAGTAATTTGTACGCGCGTAAGGCGTACCTCAATCCAAGATCGATGCTTTTCAATAAAATCTTGAATCGAACAGAGACTCACCGCTGGTGGCGTTGTTACAACAATTTCCTGACACCTTGCATCAATACGTAATGTAAGTCGGCGCGCATGTTCATGTTCACGTACCCGTATAGGCACAATGCGATCAGAAAAAATAAAAGGCTGCTCATAAACAGTCATATATTATACCCTTGATTATCAGTAAGTTGGATCTCTATCTTATATTGATTTTATCAATCAATGACCTCAACGCTGTCTCAAAGCATTCCAAATCTTTTGGGCGTGAAAATCCGTGATCTGCATCAGGAACAAGTGTCAATGTTACATCCTGTAAAGGTAAATGATTTAGTAAATTCAATGTATGTTGATAGGGTATATCATTATCCTGCATCCCTTGAAGAATATGGATCGGACAGCCAAGATCAATACGCCCTTCCATAACTCGGTTATTTCGCCCATCTTCAATCAACGCTTTTGTAAAGGGCGTCGGGTCATCATTATTATCATCCACAGGTCGTTCAATATAGCCTTTTTCTTCCAAAATTTTCCATTCCTTCGGACCTAACTGTGGTTCTATCAATGTTTGTGTAAAATCAGGAGCTGGAGCAATTAAGATCATACCAGCAAGTCTCTTCTTTTGCTGCGCTAACAACATAGCAAGTCTTAGGGCAATCCATCCCCCCATAGAAGTACCAACCACTATTTGTGGACCTTCACAATAGGTTTCAAAAACCGCTAAACTTTCCTTAACCCAACGTGAAATCGTGCCTTGAAAAAAATCTCCCCCCGATTCTCCATGACCAGAGTAATCAAAACGCAAACAAGATAAATCATGCTTCTGTGCAAAATCATCAACCAATGTCGCGTGACTCACCAACATATCGGATTGATAGCCAGAAAGCCAAACTAAACCTGGAGAACCCCGCCCTTTGCGATGCCGTACCGCAAGAGAGGTACCTTCAAACGAAAAAAACTGGCAAGGAATATTCTGATCCATAATTTCTTTTCTCCATAAAACACTTCATACTCATAAAAGAAAAATTTTTATCCTCTAAATCAAATCTCAAAGTCATAAATCAAATATGAAAAAAGCACGAATCCTAGTTGTTTTTCTGTGTATAATTGTATATTAAATTACGCTGTAGATGAATCAGAATTAAGGAATATAAACCATTCGCAAACCGTTTAAAATAACACCTACCCAAAAAGACGGACCACGTTCAAATCAGGATATTCGCGTTCCGCGTGTTCAACTTATCAACGATGAAGGGCAACATCAAGGCGTTGTTGCAATACAAGAGGCGCTTGCTATGGCTGCAGAAGCAGGGCTTGATCTGGTTGAAATTGTGCCAAATGCAGAACCACCAGTGTGTAAGATCATTGATTTGGGAAAATTGAAATATCAAACCCAAAAAAAAGCTGCAGAGACACGTAAAAAACAAAAGGTCATCGAAATCAAAGAGATTAAGATGCGCCCAAATGTTGACGTTCATGATTATAGTGTAAAACTCAAAGCTATTCATCGTTTTATTGGTAATGGTGATAAAGTGAAGATCACTTTGCGTTTTCGTGGACGTGAAATGGCTCACCAAGATCTTGGATTAAAGCTTCTTCAGCGGGTTAAAGAAGATACAAGTGAAATTGCTAAAATTGAATCTGAGCCAAAACTCGAAGGCCGCCAGATGATGATGGTGATAGCAGCTAAATGATTCTTTGTGAGAATCATATAAAATACAGATTATAAAAGAGTTGAGTGTATGGCGTGTTGTAAAAGCATCAGAGAGTGTTGTTGTGATGCTTTTAAATTAAGTGATAGCTGTACGCAACCTTTCAGGGGGAGTATTTTATAAAGGCTAAATGTCTCTCATCAAAGTGCTTCAATCTTGCATAAATAATGATAGAATAGAGAAGCACTCATGATCAAAAAACAAATTTCTGCTTTTGATAAACATCTTATCATTCGTCTTTTGCGAGAAAATTTTCAGAAATTTTATCAATCAATGACCTCAAAACTGTCTCAAGGCATTCCAAATCTTTTGGGCGAGAAAATCGATGATCTGCATCACGAACAAGTGTCAATGTTACATCCTGTAAAGGTAAATGATTTAGTAAATTCAATGTATGTTGATAGGGTATTTTATCATCCTCCATCCCTTGGAGAATATGGATCGGACAACCAGCATCAATGCATCCTTTCATAACGCAGTTATCTTTTCCATCTTCAATAAATGCTTTTGTAAAGGGCATCGTTTCATCATCTTCATCCCCAGGTCGTTCAACATAGCCTTTTTCTTCCAAAATTTTCCACTCTTCTGTCCCTAATTCTGGTTCTAGCAATGTTTGTGTAAAATCAGGAGCTGGAGCAATTAAGATCATACCAGCAAGTCTCTTCTTTTGCTGCGCTAACAACATAGCAAGTCTTAGGGCAATCCATCCCCCCATGGAAGAACCAACCACTATTTGTGGCCCTTCACAATAGGTTTCAAAAACCGCTAAACTTTCCTTAACCCAACGTGAAATCGTGCCTTGAAAAAAATCTCCCCCCGATTCTCCATGACCAGAATAATCAAAACGCAAACAAGATAAATCATGCTTCTGTGCAAAATCATCAACCAACATCGCTTTGCTTCTTAACATATTAGACTGATAGCCAGAAAGCCAAACTAAACCTGGAGAACCCCGCCCTTTGCGATGCCGTACCGCAAGAGAGGTACCTTCAAACGAAAAAAACTGGCAAGGAATATTCTGATCCATAATTTCTTTTCTCCATAAAACACTTCATACTCATAAAAGAAAAATTTTTATCCTCTAAATCAAATCTCAAAGTCATAAATCAAATATGAAAAAAGCACGAATCCTAGTTGTTTTTCTGTGTATAATTGTATATTAAATTACGCTGTAGATGAATCAGAATTAAGGAATATAAACCATTCGCAAACCGTTTAAAATAACACCTACCCAAAAAGACGGACCACGTTCAAATCAGGATATTCGCGTTCCGCGTGTTCAACTTATCAACGATGAAGGGCAACATCAAGGCGTTGTTGCAATACAAGAGGCGCTTGCTATGGCTGCAGAAGCAGGGCTTGATCTGGTTGAAATTGTGCCAAATGCAGAACCACCAGTGTGTAAGATCATTGATTTGGGAAAATTGAAATATCAAACCCAAAAAAAAGCTGCAGAGACACGTAAAAAACAAAAGGTCATCGAAATCAAAGAGATTAAGATGCGCCCAAATGTTGACGTTCATGATTATAGTGTAAAACTCAAAGCTATTCATCGTTTTATTGGTAATGGTGATAAAGTGAAGATCACTTTGCGTTTTCGTGGACGTGAAATGGCTCACCAAGATCTTGGATTAAAGCTTCTTCAGCGGGTTAAAGAAGATACAAGTGAAATTGCTAAAATTGAATCTGAGCCAAAACTCGAAGGCCGCCAGATGATGATGGTGATAGCAGCTAAATGATTCTTTGTGAGAATCATATAAAATACAGATTATAAAAGAGTTGAGTGTATGGCGTGTTGTAAAAGCATCAGAGAGTGTTGTTGTGATGCTTTTAAATTAAGTG
>NZ_JAQITB010000048.1 GCF_028618515.1 Bartonella sp. ML69XJBT | reverse complement strand
CACCTAAAAGACCTTGTTTTAAACGTACAACACGTTGAAGAATAATAGCTTTAGCGTGTTTATCTTTAAGTTTCTTAAGCCAACTATCAAATTCTATCGTTTTATGAATGGTTATCATATGAGTACTATAGTGCACATGATGTGTAATGTCAAGTTAGTTTCCATTTTTGTGTTTCATAGATAAGGTGTTGTGATGGCACGTCATTATATTAGGGTAAAGACGGGAGGACCGATACAAGATCACCAAGATGTATTTCGTCACAGAAGAACGCTTTCACATCTTGTGTCGGTCATTCAAAGCGAAATCGATGACATCACGGATGAGTATATTGGGCAAATCCAAGAAAGTATTTTTTCCGCCATTCGTTTTTGTGAGAGGGAAAGTTTTTATTTTAACGAAAGCCGTGATGTGGTGTTTACAACGCATGCTGGGAAGGGTGTCTATGATTCAACTGATACCCGCCATATCGAAACAGCTGTAAAAATCAAAAGTGTGTTTCTGTTTTTCGATCAACATCACAAGATTGAATTGCAGCACAGAAGTCCGTTTTCTTTAGAGCCTTCATTGTCTTCAGATCAGCAAGGAACGCCGGTTTATTACAGTTACTTTGATAGGAAATTGCATCTTTATCCTACACCAGATAGAGCCTATCAGGTTCAACTCCTTCTCTCACCAGTGCGTTTGGAAGAGCTTGAGAACGCCAATCAAGAACACCCATGGTTTGTGCATGGGTTTGACTTGATTAAAGCCCGTGCAAAATATGAATTATACAAGAATATACTCAAAGAGCCCGATTGTGCAGTAGCGGCTTATAATGACTTTAACGAGCAGTTGCATGCATTGCGTGCAGAGACCTCCCAACGTCATAATGTAAGCAGAATAATACCAACGGATTTCTAAGATGGTTTTTTTTCCGATAGCCGATTACAGACCAGATGTTGCGGTTGTTAACAGCAGCTTTACGGATAGACTTGTGAATGTTTTACCTGCAGATGGTTGTTATATACCGATGCCCAGTGCAACGGTTATTTCTGCGCCTTTAGAAGAGAAGCCTTTGGGTTGTATAGCTTTTAGAACCAGCAATGGTGTCAAGATAATCGTAGGAGGAGCACAAAAGCTTTATAGTTATGATAGCCAAACGCGTGGTTGGAAAGACATCAGCCAAAGTGGTGTGACCTATCAAGCCAATGAGGATAATAAATGGTCGTTTGCTCTTTTTAAAAATATGATCATTGCAGTGAATAAAAATGACAAACCGCAAGTTTTTAAGGCAGGTGGATTACAACGTTTTGAGGATTTAGGAGGCAATCCGCCCAGAGCAGGCTTGGTCAAAGTTTGGGGACCTTTTGTTTGTTTGATGCAATTGACTGATAACCCCAATCGTATCCATTGGTCAGGAGAAGGTGAGGAAACGTTATGGGAGACGCAATATAACGTTAGTGGTTATATGGATTTCCATGACGGTGAATATATACAGGGAGCAAGTGAATCTACCAATCCAGTCGTGTTTCTGCGTTCTGCGATTTATGCTGGTTCTTTAATGGTAGGTTCCAAGAGCCCCTTCAGTTTTCAAAAGATACAAGATAAGCGAGGAGCACGAAGTGCAGGTTCTATAGCTTGCCATGGCAGTGATGCTTTTTTTGCCGGTGATGGCGGCTTTTATCAAATGAGTGCTGATGGTCAGATTTTACCAATAGGTTTTGAAAAGGTTGATCGAACGGTATTTTCGAGCTTTGATAAGCTTGCTCTTGATGGCATGCAAGGTGTGATAGACCCTATCCATAACCGGATTTACTGGTCCTTAAAGAAAGGTAATAACGAGCAAACAACTTTTGTCTATGATTGGGGTTTGCAGAAATGGTCGACGATACATGGGGATCCTTTCACATTGTTTCCGGTTTTTACCACGGGCTATACCTTAGAACAGTTGGATGAGATTTCGATCAATCTTGAGTCCTTGCCGGCTTCTTTAGATAGCCCCCGTTGGCAAAGTGGCGCCCCAATGCTTGGTGGTTTTGATAGTCATAACCGTCTTGTTGTGTTTACAGGAGCCCCTATGGAGGCAACCCTTGTTTCGCAAGAGATGGGAGCACCGGATGGCAGTTTTAGTTTTATCACCAAAATGTTTGCAGAAGTTGATACTCTTGAAGGTCTTTTAAGCATAGGAGAAAGACGTCTTCGCAACGATAAGACGCCTATCACATGGCATAAGGAGAGGGTATGTTCCTTTGTCACGGGCGCTTATCATGGACGCTCACGTAATCGTTATCACCGCTTTAAATTGCGTATTCCAGAAGGGGAGTCTTGGAAACATATCACGGGGTTTGAGGTTGATTTACGCCCTTTAGGCAGAGGGTAATGGTACAAATTGTTTTAACGACGTCTTGGGATAGGGAGCGCATAGCCCCCTATCTTGAAGAGATCATTGCCTCCTTTAATGAGTATGTGAAGCGTTTCAAACATGAAATTACGTTGCCAGAACTCATTGAAGCCATTTGTAGTGGCAAGAAACAGTTATGGCTTGTTTTGGATGATGAAGATCAGTTTTTAGCGTTTGTTACGACACAGCTTCAATATACGGCATTAGGCAAGAAACGCGCGCTGATTTGTGAATGTAGTGGCAAGGGCGTTCTTGATTTGGTTGAGAATCTGCAATTTGCAGAGGATTGGGCGCGTGAGAATGGCGCCTTTGAAATAGAGATTTTAGGTCGCTTAGGTTGGAAACGTGCATTAAGCAAGCAAGGTTACGGCATAGATATGCTTTATTATAGGAAGGAATTAGGAAATGGGGAGCAAGAGTCCAGCAACAACAGAACAGAGGCAGGTGCAGACAAGCGCCCCTCCTAGTTGGGTGGAGAATATCTTTAAACGTGGTGGTAGAGATGCACTTAATCTTTATGACACAGGAGCAGGTGGGAATGTTTATGGGGGACCACGCGTTGCACCGTTAAGTGCGCCAACCTACCATGCGATTGGAGGTCTTGGGAACGTTCCTCATCAATATCAAAACTATATGGGTTATCTGATGAATACGCCAACCTCCTCTGCGAGAAACCTTGGGCGGATTGCGTCTGGTGGTATGATGGGAGATAACTCGTATTTTGACGAGGAACTTAAAAGGGGCTTAAGTGAGGTAAGAAATAGTATTAATAGACAGTTTTTAGGGAGCGGTCTGTATGGTTCGAGTGCCCATAAAAATGAACTCAATGAGGGTCTTAGTGATGAGTTTGCCCGCATCAAGTATGAACAGCGTTACAGAGATTTGCCGTATATGATGCAAGCCAATGCGATGATAGACCAATTTAATCAGAACCGCTTAGGGATGGTAGGCAGTTTATTTCCAGCTTACAACAACGCCTATACGAATATGTTGCAGGGAAGCGGTGTTTTGAATGATTACAATCAACGCCTCGTTGATGCCAATCGTGAACGTTGGATGGAGCAAGACAATAGCGGTTGGAATAGACTGAACATGCTTAGGAATGCCGGTCATGGTTTTGCAGGCAATTATGGCACGACGACGAATAATAATACGGCTTCAGTGATGGCAGGCAACAACCCTTGGCAGAATGTAGGGACTATAGGTTCTTTAGCGCTTCAAACAGCGCCAATGGCTTTTGGTTACATGGCAGGTGGTCCAATAGGAGCGGCGTTGGCAGCAGGAGCGTCGCCAGCACTCCTCGACCTTTTAAAGCAGAAACAATAACTGAAGAATAATTAAACAAGAGTTTTGTAGGAGGGCGTTATGGCATTTCCATTATTAGGCTTATTAGCTGGAGCAGGAACTGGGGCGGCATTGCGATATGGACCTCATATTTTGAGATATCTTTATCCTCGTGTGGCGCCCAAAGCGGTTACAGGAGCGCAAAGATTAGGGCAATTACTCAAAAATAATTACAAAACCGCTGCGGTAGGTGGTGCGACAGGTTTCATTGGAGATATGATGTCACCAGAGGAAGCACATGCACCAACTGGACCAAAGTTACCGAATATACCGCAACCCCAAGAACCATTACCCCCTAATATGGTTTCTGGAACGGAAATGCCTCTTGGTGTAGGTAATCATTCGCCTATGTCAAATGTACAGGCATTTGAAGCACAAGATCTTAAACCTCATATTAATGAACCAATGCAAGCTGGACCAGTGGATACAGCATCTCAAACGCCCCCTCGAGCACCGACAGATTTAGAGAAGTTTTTACAGTCTAATACTTATCAGTTTTTCCAATCTGATGCTTATAAGAAGCTTCAAGATCTTTTTGCAGGTATGGCAGCAGCCCCCTCTGGTGGTTCTGGATGGGATGCGCTTGCAAGTGGAGTTAAACAGCTTCATGCAGGTGATAAACAAAGAGGGCAAGTTAATCAAACGGTCGAGTATCTAAAGTCTAAAGGCTACAGCGAAGAAGAAGCACGGGTTATGGCACGTAATCCTCAAATGCTTAGTGCACTGCTAACAAAGCCTGAGAAACCTAAACTTTCTGTCGACTATGATGCTGCTTATAATCCTGAAACTAAAGAGTGGGAAGCAAAGGTTATCAAGGGTAGTAAGACATATGAGGAAGCTGAGCGTGCAAAAAAACTCCATGAGAAGAATACAGTACGCGACACTGTTTTATTGAATGATATCGGATATCTTGAGGAGTACATGAAGAAACATGGTACTTATTCAACTGGTCTCATTGCTTGGCTTAAAAGCTTGATGCCCGGAACAGAAGCACGCGGTGCAGATAGAGTTGTGCAAGCGCTTAGGAGCCATATAGCAAGTAATCGTATAGAAGAACTGAAAAGCTTATCAAGGACAGGAGGGTTAGGACTTGGAAATGTCAGTGACAAAGATCTTGACATGCTAAAGGATTCTTTAGGTGCACTAAATATTGATATGAATGTAGAATTATTTGCGCGGAGTTTGTCTCAAATAAAAGATGTTCTTGAAAGATTATCCCCTGAAGCAAAAACCTTTTTATTAGGTAAGAATAATGAGATTCAGACAATATCACAAGGAGGCGGTGCAAACTTTCCGACTCTAAGTAGCAGAGAAGACATAAAAAAACTTGCTGTTGGAGATAAAGCATCCGTACTGCATGGTAACGATAGATATGAAATTATTAGGGATAGATAAATGGTCCATCATAATAATACTCATCAAGATTTTCCAGATTTTGGTCCTGGAATAAGAGTTATACGCCGTATTCCTAAGCATGAATATGAAAGTTCTACAGAAGAGTCTTTTCCAGATTTTGGTCCTGGAATAAGGGTTATACGTCGTATTCCTAAAGATGAATACGAAACAACATCTCCACAGCCTCTGGAAATCACGCAAGGCGAAGCGTTTTGGAACTCTTTAAAACATGGATTGAGTTTTAATTTAGATGATGAAATTGCAGGGATTACAGCGGCAGGACGTGATCATGAAGATGATTATGCTATACCTGCTTTTATTATAGGGCTTGGCAGATATTGGTTTGGAGATAAGAAATACGAAGAGAAGTATGAGAAAGAAGCTAATAAACTGCGTGATTATCAACGTAGAGTAAGTGATGCACATTATTGGACATCTTTAGGAGGAAATATTTTAGGATCAATAATCCCTTCACTTGCAACTTTAGGGTCGGGAGCAGTTGCATCAGGAGCTCGTTTTTTAGCGCCTAACCTTGTAAAGAGTCTTACAGAGTCTAGCTTAGGTCAAGGTCTTTTGAAAGCAGGTTCTGTAGGAAAAGTAGCAAGCCCGTTTTTAGGGATTACGAATAAAACAACGTTACCTCATTTGCTTAAAGTTGGAGCGGCATCTGGTGCATTACATGGAGCGGGAGAGGGCGAAGGATTAGGGAATACACTTACCAGTACGTTAGCTGGTGCTGGTTTAGGAGCGGCAGGGACATTGGTCGGAAGTGCTTTAGGTCATTTGGCTGGTTCTGCTGTAGGTGGAATAGGAAGACTTTTTTCTCCGTCTCATAAGCAAGGCGTTGAAAAAGCAACATTAAGAGCAATCAGTAAACATTTAGGTAGTGAGGCATCTGAGGAGCTAGGAGAATCTTTTAAGAAAGCCGTTGATACCGATTATGTAGCCGATCATAGTCCTTTTTTACAAGATCTTGTATTTGATATAGCACAAAAGAACCAAGGGGCTTATCTTGATTTGACCAAAAGAGCACAGGCGAGAGCATTGGGAGGAGGAGAGCATATTCATCAAGCAGCTGATGAACACTTTGTTCCTCGTCAAAATGTTGTAGGTTTAAGAGATGATCTTATTGCGAGTAGGAAAGCAGCATCTCATGATCTTTACGAAATAGCCAAAAAGATTCCAATAGAGAAACACCATTATGGCGCTCTTAATGAATTAATGGAGCGCCCTTATTTCAGAGAAGCTTATAATAAAGGGTTAAAAGGGTTCATTAGGGATGGCAATAAAACCAGTCCGTTCTCTTCTCAGAAATTTAGTCTCCTTAAAGAGAAACCAAACATGGGGGTTCTCCATAAGACTAAGGAGGCTATTGATTTTATGATAAGGGCAGAAAAGAGACAAGGAGATAACAGCAAAGTCCGTAGTTTAGTTGATATCCAGAAAAAATTGTTAGAGATTATGGATAATATATCCTCTGAATACAAGAAGGGACGTGGATTGTTTCATCAATATAGTTCTTATGTAGACGCTATGCGTGAAGGTTCCAAAATCCTTAGAAAGAAGATTAATAAGGATGAGTTCAGTAAAATTTTTGATGAATTATCAGAAGCAGAACAAGAATACTTTCAAAAGGGCTCAAGGGCAAAACTTTTAGAGAGTATGGAGCAAACGGAAGATAAAGTCTCCAAGGCAAAGGAGATTTTTTATACGGACGATCTGTATGATAGGTTTGCAAAGATTTATGGAGCCGATAAAGCTTCTGCTGTTAAGAATGTTGTCAAGAGAGAAGCCGATTATGCAGATTTTTACAACAGAATACCAAATCGTATAGCAAATGAAGATATATCTTTTACACATCATGTCAATGTCCCAACGGGGACACGTGATGCAGCCATGCAAGCAGGGCAAGCAGCGTTGAAAGCTTCTTGGATACCTTTCAAAGAAGCAGCGTTTAGAGAGCGTCAACGGATTGAAAAGGATGTCGTCAAGTTATTGACAGGTGGCTCAGATATTTTGAATAAAGATATTGTAGAGGTCATTCAAAGCATGGTTAGAGCGCAAGAGAAGGGATATGCCACGAAAGAATGGGTGAAAAAACTATCTGCTGCTTTGGCTAGGTCAAGTGGAAATGAAGTTGTGAGAATGTTTAACCGATGACCCATTATAATCCTTTAGTCAATCAAGCGATCCGTCAAGCAGCGGCGCGGTATGGCTTGCCGGAAAGCTATTTATACCGTGTTGCGCAAGTGGAAAGTGGTGGCAATCCCAATGCAAGGAATCCACGTTCTTCTGCTGGTGGTCTGTATCAGTTTATAGATAGCACAGCCAAACAATATGGCTTACAAGACCGCTTTGACCCCATACAAGCAGCTGATGCGATGGGCAGATTTACCCTTGATAATCGTAACCATTTAAGCCGTGTTTTGGGGAGAGCACCAACAGAGGCAGAATTGTATTTAGCCCATCAACAAGGAGCAGGAGGAGCCGCGCGTCTTTTGCAGAATCCCCATGCCAATGCGGCACAACTTGTTGGGAGCAATGCGGTTGGTTTAAATTCTGGAAACAGTGCGATGCGTGCTGGTGATTTTGTTAATCGTGTTTTCCAAATGTATGGGGGGCAGCAACCTTATAGAGCAAGTTCTATCGCACGAGGGGACATGGGCAATAGAGCGAACTTGCTAGAGGTTTTAAGGGCGTTATTAGCTTCACAGGAAGAGCCTTTAGAAGAAGAAGAGAGCGCCGACGATAATCCAGTTATGACGCAATTGATGCGGGCGTTTTACGGAATATAGGAAACAAGAATTATGTCAACGATCTATGATTGGTCGCTAAGGGCGTCCGATAACACACGTGCTGATGATTTGATAGATTGGTCAGAAGGACAATTGCCAAGCACAGTTAATAATAGTGCACGCGGTATGATGCAAAGGGTAAGAGAGTATCTTTCAGATACGGGTGGAACCCTTGAAGGGATTGTGCGTGTTGATAATGAGCAGCAAACGAGTGCGATCACGCTTCAAACCAAATCGCTCTTTTCAGAATACAAAAATGATATTGTTATAGGTTTTAAAGCAAATGGCAAGAATGTTGGAGCGACAAC
>NZ_JAQITB010000047.1 GCF_028618515.1 Bartonella sp. ML69XJBT | reverse complement strand
GCAAGATCACGCTTGGCAGAAGCGATCCCCTCTTGGAGATGATTGACAAAACGCACAACAAGGGAAACATCCATAATCGTCTCTTATCCTAACTGATGGCTTTCATATTCTTGTTGTTTGATGCGTGTTTAGTTTTACACTAGGTTTTGTACCAATTTATTTTTTTCAAAGTTTTTTTAGAGTTCTCAAAGGGGCTTCAAAGACCTTTCAAAGATCGTTTTACAATTCGTCATTTTTGTGAGCATCTATTGGATTTTTCTCCTCAATCATCAGAGAACAATTTTTAGTTCAGAAAGAATAGGAACTACTCATATGAAAGTGATTTAAGAGAATTTTTCTGGAAGATTATCGCTATTTGTTAGATTGTTAAAGCATGTAAAATAAGCTTGAAGAGTGAGATAAACATTTCCCATTAGTCCATGGCATTGTTTGGCTATAATAACTTCATCTTTGCCAAAGACACTATTTTCCCAAGGCATTTTTTATTATCTCTTGCTATCCTGAGGATAATTCTTTTAGTATTGGCAGCAGATCTTTTGCGGACTTGTATGTTATAGAAGCTTATTTGAAAGAATTTTAGATTGCCTTTGAGCCAACGGACTGTTTACAGCACCCAGTATTAACAGATCAATAAGAAATGATAAGGAAAACAAATGTTAGACAAATCAAAAATTAACTTATCATTAGAGAATAACTTTTGCTCAAAGGTACGCTTTTTACCAAAACTGTGCCTCAAAATGCAGGTTATTGATTTTTCAAATGGAGTATCTTCTGTTAATTCAACATTTACCTCAGACACATTCAACATTATCTCTGCTAAAAATTTACAAGAAACTATACCGTAGACCAAGCAAAGTCTATAATTGATTCCTTTAATGCACAAAAACTACCTTTAGCTTGGTGGGTTGGACCTCATTCGTCTCACTATAACATCAATGAAGTTCTCTTATCTATGGGCTTAGAGCATGTTGAAACAGAAATTGGAATGGCGGCTTTAGCGCAGGATATAAACTCACATGTTACTTCTCTGCCGGATAACTTCAAAATCAAGGAAGTTGAATCACTTCAAGAGTTTAGAGATTACGGAAATGTTATGGCATCAGTCTTCGAGCCTTTTGATGAAGAAGCAGTAAGATTTTATGAAACCATAGGTCATTATTATAAAAAAGACCCCGATGTAGGAATGTTCGTTGGGTATATAAATAACAATCCTGTAGCAATATGTTTTTGTATTCAAGCGGATGGAATTGGTGGAGTGTATGATATTGTTACCAATCCAGATTTTCAAAAAAGAGGTATTGGGACAGTAATGACAAAAATTGCTATTGAGTATTTAAAAAGAAAGAAATGTCATATTATTGGTATGCAAGCATCTCAAGAGGGAGTGAGCATTTATAAAAAATTAGGTTTTACAAACTTTGGTGAATTTAAAGTTTATTCCAATAAACGCATGATAATGGAGCTATAAACTCTTTTTTCGCTCATCTACAAGATGAATTTATTCTATTGAGCAAAACTCAACTATGCTCCACTCATCTGTACAATCAAGAAAGTTGAGCCAATCCCCTTTCATACTGAGAGTGAAAAGCTAAAATCAGTTATGATAAATATCATTATTCCAAGCGACACACCAAAATTTTCTTCACTTTTATGATTTTCAGCACAATTGTCTAAAAAGAAACATCTCTCACAGATCCAATTTGGACAAGTGAAAGTTTTTCTTTGCTATGACTAACAATTGGCTGTTTGTTACAAGGATTGAAGAGCAAGAAAATAAATATTTAAAATGACAATTTCATCATAATTTATGAGATGATTGATCTATAAATAAATTAAGAGAAAAAATCTTCGCTTTATACAATAACCAAAGAATCCTCAAAGACCTTTCAAAAATCATTTAAAGTCCCTTTCATGAGTCTTTTTTATTCTTCTAAATCGCAATTTGTGATGATCAATTCCTTTGCCAGAATCATGTTATTTGTAGAATTATACGAATATATTGCTCTCACTTCCTTTAGTTTAAATTAGCTAAAGGTTTGACAGATTCCTAACACATCATTGAGAGAGAGAAAACCTTTCCTTTAATTGCCAAAAGAGCACAGAGACCGTCTAATAATCTTCCCACTTCAGACAAAATCTATTGTCAAATCACACAAAAAATAAACGAACCATAACCGATAACGCGACAGCACAGAAACATTATTGTATATTAATTTATGCATAACAGAAATGGCACCTTAAAATAAAAAGCAAACAATAAAATACCATTTTTTAATATGCTATTGCACGATATTGAGGTCACTTACTTCTCAAGCTTTATACAGAGAACACACTCTTGCCCCTATGCAATAAGAGAAAAACCTTATTATAATTGGCTGCAACTTGCGGAAAATTCTTTATCTTGTCCGACAATACCGAGATCTTTGATCAAGAGAGGTTTTCCTATCTCACCATTATAAGCTTTAACGTGAATATTCTTCCCCTTCACATCTATAAGGTAATAATCTCCATTAAAGAGTGCACCAGCTGTATAAACAGGAACATTGCCAAAACCCTTATCATCCTTCGCACGGTAATAGGACTGATAATGCGTGTGTCCAACGAATATCGCCTTAACATTATGAGAAGTGATGATGGACTTAAACACCGATAAATCTTTAGCGTTCTTTTTATAAATAAAAAGGATTTACCCTCAATAGAAGCGGCATGAGCATCGTGAAAATTAATAACGGTCACTTTCCCTTTCGTATCAGCAGCCTTTAAATCTTTTTTTAGCCAATCCAAAGACTTATTGATTTGCACCTCCATGGATGGTCTCTTCAGATGTACCGTATAACTTGGATAATTGTGCAGTTGCACATAATGAATATCTCCATAATCCCAAGAATAACTTAAACTCCCCTTAAAGGGGTGAATATTTCCACCCGAAACAGCAAGCAAACTTTCAGTAATATCCAGACTGAAATGAGATAACTTACTACGATATTTTTTGATTTCCGCCACCATTCTTGTAACTGCACTGATAGCACAGGCATCTTTATAAAAATTGAACACCTCAGGCATGGCACAAAGACCAACATTATTTGCATAATCGTAATCACCTCACCCCTCATAAACAAGAGAACCAAGATTTTTATAATCATCATAGTTTTTTTGTTAACCAAACTCTGTCAAATCACCATTCACAATATGGAAAGCAGCTTTATGCGCTTTGATCACACTGGCAACCTGCTCATTTATCTTTAACCATGGCTTTCTGTTGGATAGTCCATTGGCATCACCAGAATTCAAACGCCATGGTTGTCGATTATCCACAATGACAGCGGTATAATTTTTCACAAGAGACTTGTCCCTCATGGATTAATCCATTATCAAGCCTCCCCTCTCTTTTTGTCTCAAGACCAACATCAAAACAACCAGAGAGAGCAAAAGCAATCACGGTAATTACCCTATATCCAATTTTATCTCTCATACACACACCACCACAAAAACATAACGTGCTTTATTATATTGCTCATAAAGCTTCTGAAAGCAATTTTTTGTTTTTTTGTCTAGAATGTGTCATAAGCTCAAAATAATGAATGCAAGGATATTATAATAAAAATGTTCTCTGATATCAGAGCATTCTTCATTTATAAGATTCTTTCTTAAAACATTTCATTGATTGCATTTTTCAGCATAGGATATATCGATCAAGATATACATCAAGCCGATATGATCGCAAACAGTCCCTTTATTAAAAAATTGAAAAGTGCTGATATATTTTTATACCCAGTAAGAAAAATATTAAGAAGCAATCATGTGGCATTATATTTAAACAACGAATTGTTGTATGCATGAAGATAAAACACATTGAGAATCTTCTCAACTAACGCAGAAACAATGAAAGGGTATATGCAGTTACATTTTTTCTAATAATGCCTAAAGAGAGTATAAATATTTACTGACAATATTATTATAATGGATAATAATTATTCATTTATAAATACATTATATGTTCAATATAAAATATAATTAAAAATCTCTTTTGACAAAAAAAGAAAAATAAACTATCAAAGCGATCAATTATTAAATGAAAAGCGATATATATTTTCTTTTCTTCTTTTGAAGAGTGCGGGGAAATGAATATTAGGAACTTTAAAAGGAGAGTACTTGTGTATAAAAAATACATTCTGTCATCTATGGCAACAGCAGCTATTATGCTGTTTAATATCCAATTCAATGTCCATGCTGAATCTCTTAAAGTTTCTGGAGAGAAAAAAGAGGTCAACGATGCCACTTATGAAACTCTTCAGTCCCTAGAAGAAGGGCAAATCACCGGAACTGATTTGAAAGTAACTGGAAATAAAAACACAAACTCAAGCTCAAACGAAAACAACTATGTTATAAGCACTGAAGGCAAAGGTAGTGCAATTAAATTAACGGGAGATAAAACGACCATTAAAGGAACGGATTCTGACATCCCTTTGGGTGTTGAAGCAAAAAATGATGCCATACTTCAAATGACAGGGGGAACTATTACGGTTTCCGGCACTGGCGTTCACTTCGAAAACAGTAACAGCATTGAAAACAAACTAGAAAATGTGACAATATCAAGTGGTAAAGATGATGCGCCATTAGACTATGGAATAAATGCAGAAAAAAACAGTACAGTCGCTTTAACAAATGTAAAAGTCTCTCAAACAACGAATGCCATAGTTGCGGATGATCACTCGACAATAACAGTCTCTGGAGGATCATTTGATGCAAAAGGAGCGACAATAGTCTCTCAAGGCAACAGTATCATTAGCTTAACCAACGATACTCAAATTACGTCATCTAAGAATGATGGACTTCTTGCAAAAGATGGTGGCGCAATCAGCATGACGGGGGGAACCATTAAAGCTTCTATAGCTGGTGCTGCCTTCGAGAACAGTGAGAGAGAAGAAAACAAACTAGAAAACGTAACCATATCAAATGTTAAAGGCGATGCTCTATTACACTATGGAATAGATACAGAAAAAAACAGTACAGTCGCTTTAACAAATGTAACTGTCTCTCAAGCAACGAATGCCATAGTCGCAAATGATAACTCTCAAATAACTGTCTCTGGAGGATCGTTTGATGCAAAAAAGGCAACAATATATGCGCAAAAGGGTAGTAGCATTACTCTAACTGACGAGGCGCGAATTACATCATCTGAGGACGTTGGACTTGTTGCAAAAGACGATGGCGCGATCAGCATGACGGGAGGAACCATTAAAGCTTCCTATAGTGGTGCTACCTTTAAAAACAGTAACAGCGCCGAAAACAAACTAGAAAATGTGACCATATCAAGTGTTAAAGACGATGCACTATTACACTATGGAATAGATGCAGAAAAAAACAGTACAGTCACTTTAACAAATGTAACTGTCTCTCAAGCAACGAATGCCATAGTCGCAAATGATAACTCTCAAATAACTGTCTCTGGAGGATCATTTGATGCAAAAGAGGCAACAATATATGCGCAAAAGGGTAGTACCATTACTTTAACTGACGAGGCGCGAATTACATCGTCTGAGGACGATGGACTTTATGCAAAAGACGGTGGCGCAATCAGCATGACAGGGGGAAACATTAAATCTTCAAAAGCTGGTGCTGCTTTCAAGAACAGTAACAGCGCCGAAAACAAACTGAAAAATGTGACAATATCAAGCGTTAAAGATGGTGCATTACTAGTTGCTGGAATATCCGCCGAACAAAACAGTAAAGTTGATTTAGAAAATGTGAAAGTGACGCAAGCAAAGAGTGCCGTATTTGCAAGTAATAACTCTACAATAACTGTCACTGGAGGATCATTTGATGCAAAAGAAGCAACAATCTATGCGCAAAAGGGTAGTACCATTACTCTAACTGACGAGGCGCGAATTACATCATCTGACGGTAATGGACTCTATGCAAATGGTTTAGGCTCTACCATCACAATGACGAAAGGAAACGTCACGGGGAGATATACAACTTTAGTTACAGAAGATGGAGGGCATATTACGGCCACAGATATTACTATCGCAACAACCAAGGGTAGCGGATTAGGTGTAAATGCTATCAACTCTAATAGTACGATTGAATTGTATGGAACAACGATTAACAATGCTTCTATCGGACTTTATGCGCAAAACGGTGGCACAATTAAAATGACTGGTGGAACCATTACAACCTCTACATCTGGTGCTAGCTTCAATAACAGTAAAAGCGATGAAAATAAACTGAAAGATGTTACAATATCGAATAATAAAAAAGGCAACTCGTTAATATTTGTAGGATTAAATTCTCAGTCCAGCCATGTCTCTTTGGAAAATGTACACATTACAGATGCATACATCGGCGCATTTGCAATGGATCATTCTGAAGTCACAATATCTGGAGGATCATTTGCTGGAAGCAATGCAGCGATCTCTGCAGAGAGCGGTAGTACTATTACATTAACCGACAATGTCCAAATTACATCATCTAATGGCAATGGACTCCATGCAAACGGTTCAGATTCTACCATCACAATGACGGGAGGAACAGTAACCGGAAAAGAGGCAGTATTGTTTGCAGAAAATGGCGGACATATTAATGTGACAAATATTTCTGCAACAGCAGAAAACAGCGGCATAAAATTCAAAAACCCTGAGGAAAATATAACCTCAGAAATCAATTTAACCAATGCAAAGCTTCACATTAAAGACGGTATTGGAATTAACGTAGATGAGTCAACTGCTACAGTCAATCTTAGCAAAAAATCAGAAATTGGTGCTGATGTTTTATTAGTAACAAAAGCTTCAACTAAAGAGGATAATTTCGCTTTTACACTCAATGCTAATGATTCTATATTAGAAGGCAGAGCAAGCATTGCACAAGAGAGAAACGTACGCTTTGACCTGAAAAACAATACACAATGGATCTTGAAAACCAGTACACAAGAAAAAGACGATGATGGCAATCTGCTTGATATCGCTCAAAGATCACGTTCTGATATTTCTGTACTAAACCTTGAAAACAGCTCTCTTGTTTTTAAAGAACCAACAGCAGATGGTTATTACCACACATTGCATATAGGATCAGGAAAACCAGATACCAAAGTGGTCTATAATGCAACAGGTGATGCAAAAATTTATTTCAATACAAAATGGACTAATGGTACTCCAATAGAAGAGCAAAAAACCGATCATCTTCTTATTCACGGAGATGTTTCAGGCTCTACAACAGTCTATATCCAAAGCGATTCAGGAGATAAAAATAGTGTTATAAATGCTTCCGATCCTTCGAACTCAGGTGGTCTTTCACTTATCCAAGTCTCTGGAAAAGCAGAAGAGGATTCTTTCAAACTTACAAATGGCTATACCACAAGAGGCGGTTCGCCTTACAAATATACACTCACTGGTTACGGACCAGAATCAAGTCATGGCATAGCCAATGTTGAGCAAAGCCTTTTCGATGAGAAAAACGAAAATTTCTGGGATTTCCGCTTACATAAAGAATTTCTTGACTCTCACTCAACAGTAGAAGAACCTGTAGCACAAATGGCAAGCTATTTGGTCATGCCAAATGCCCTCTTCTATACGGGATTAACCGATATGGCTAAGCAGAATGCACTGTTAGACAATATGAGAACATCTGTCGTAGCAAAGGAACAAGAAAAACAAAGCGGGTTCTTCTTATACACTTACGGCGGTACAGGAACATTGTCATCCGCGCGGGGACCTCTTCAATATGGTTATGGTGCTCATCTTCGCTATGCTGCTCTACAAGGAGGCGTTAACTTCGCAGCACTAGAAGGACAAAATACCACAACACATTTCGGTCTTGTCGGAACCTATGGACAGTTGTCCTTCACTCCAAAAGATATGAAAGATGCAGGTAAAAGCACATTGGATAAGTGGTCCATCACAGCCTATGGTAGCATCCAGCATGACAATGGTTTTTATCTTGATGCCCTACTATCCTATGGAATCCTAAAGGGTGACATCACCAATGCTATCATTGGCAAAACCGCAACATTGAAAAATGCCAAGATGTTGGGTATCTCCACCACTATTGGCAAACAGTTTGCTACAGGTATTCAAGGTGTTACCTTCGAACCGCAAGCACAACTTGCCTATCAACATTTGCTGTTTGACACACTTTCAGATGCCGATAATTTTACCATTGATATGAAGAACCCTCATCAATGGATGATCCGTGTTGGTGGGCGTTTAACCAAAACCGTTGCCACTGCTGAAAACGGACATTCTGTTTCCTTCTATGGAAAAGTGAATGCAATTAAAACTTTTGGTGATGATCAAGCAATCCATATTGACAAGGATTATAAAATTGATCCCATGGGAACTTTGCTTGAAGGTGGACTTGGTGTCAGTGCTCAATTGTCTTCAAACGTTTCGCTTCATGGTGATGTCAGCTATCAACAAAAACTACAAAAGACTGGTATATCCGGAGCAAG
>NZ_JAQITB010000046.1 GCF_028618515.1 Bartonella sp. ML69XJBT | reverse complement strand
ACATGGAAAATCCATCCCATACACTCAGTCCTATTCTCCACCACTCTCTGCATCCTTGTCCCATTTATGGTCAATGGCACAACACAATGCCTATCCTTTCTGTTCAACACGATGCCGCGCTATTGATCCTCATCACTGATTGTCTGGGGCTTATATCTTGCCACCCTCATCTTCCTCCAACACTCCCTTCGCCCCACCTTATCTGCGCCTTGCACATTTTTCTTTCCCCTTGGAAAACTTTTATCCCCAGTGCTCATCTCCCTCTCATACTCTTTCGTTTCCCCTTACCCCTCCCCACCACCTTTTCTTTTCAAACTTGAAAAGCCTTGTACAAAAGCCGCTCTCACACGCCCCGCCGCTTCATCTTAACACCTCTCCACCATTTTGCCTTGCCAATACCCCTATCTCTCCACCGCACACATCAACACCAACAAACGCAGGGAATACAGTACCTGTCCACGCTTTTACAGATAGACATTTTACGCTTTTACATATTCACCGAAACTATCATAACCTCCTCCCCAACACTCTTTCACGACGTCAACATCTCACCACCAGCTCTTCACCATCAATCCCCTACCATCCAAACGTCACTATCAACACCCCACCATTAAGCTTTGCATTCGAAGATCTAAAGAAAGTACAAAATACACTTTTTGCTTTAAATTAAATAATATTTTATAACATATAATATAAATAAAAAAACAATAGTATTTATCGTATTGTTTATTTAAACTATACTTAATCTATGATTAGATTTACTTACATTGACTTTATAAAAGTAAAGGATCTAAAATATGCAGTGCAACATAAAAAAGCTGTTCTTAATATTTTTATTTCTTCTGATAAGCAAACCAAGCTACGCTGTTTTTGCTGGTAAAGTTATTACGATGCAACACACATGGCGCCATAATACATTCTTCGATAGCCTGTCTTTTTCTCAGCAAATAACTTACGATGGTGGAGCTGATGCCATCTATTTTTGGGGCAACCAATTTCAGTTCAAAGATGGGAAAAGTGGATATATTGGTTTATTCAACAGAGGCGCCCGCACTGTTCACTTCTCTATCTGGAATGCAACGGGATGGAAGAGTGATAAATGTAAGCATTTTACCCATAAGGACTCTGGAGTACGATGTGAAATTGAATTTCCCTGGAAGCTTGGACGTCGATACAAATTAGATGTTTCCAAGAATGGCAATCTTGTTACAGGCACCATATCGGATCTTATCACTGGTAAAACAACAACGGTCGGTGTCATAGAAGTACCAAGCACCTTTGGCAAACTCTATAATTCTTCAAGTTTTGTTGAAGACCATTCTCGTTGGAAAAGACAGCTTTCCTCCTGTTATGTCTTGAGTCCACAAAGCTCCATTTTTTTCAATCCTACAGCCGATAAAAGCGGCACACCATACCAAGCGTTGCAAGAAGCCTCTGCACAAGGGATCTGTAAAGATCCTTACGTTGTACAAATAGCGTGTAACCTCAGTTATTGCATAAATAATATCAGCGACCTTGGAGGCTTAGCCTCGCCGGTAACAAAGAACGTCCGCATTAGCAATGGCAAAGATCTATCTGCGAAAACGATTTCGGATGCCTTAAACAAGGAAGAGCTTATCGCCATTCGTTTACGAAATGGTTCGTGGTCAGCTAATATCTCTTTACCAGAGGCTCATTTATTTAAATGGAAATCAATTTTTATAGACCATCAAGCAGCGCTTAGTTCTTCACTCCATATCAATAACAGCACACAAAAAATAACGACAGGACAAAAGATTATGTATATGTCTGATGGAAAAATCTGGAAAATGATGCAAAAGAATTAACCTTTTTCCCTATGAAAGAAGAGAAAATCCCTTATGTTGATTTGAAAATAAATTGGCATGAGGGATTGTGTCTCTCCCACTTTTGTTTTTCCACTTTTGGGATTATGTTCTCACATTGATTATTTTATTCTGGATAAAATGCTCTTTAACTTTGAAGATATTTTGTTTTTTAAAAGGCCTCCCTTTTCCCCCTCTTTCCCAGCCCCTCTTCACCGCAAACGCCCAGTTCTTTTCCCACACCCACTTCAAATTTTCCCACCACCTTCAAACACTCGACCTCTTTTCAAACTCAAAAGGCGCTTTTCTGAGAGACAAATCCCTGCTTTTGCTCTCAAAAACTAAAGCCTACTATACCTCCAATTTTCACATGACAACAAAAACCACCTCATCTCATCTCCAAAGCCTCATTCTTTAAAAGACACTCAATTTCTCTCACAAGCTTCAAATCTTCACCCCATTTCAAAAGCAACTCTCTAAGATTAAAATGCCTGCTCGTATCTTTATTCTTCATAAGGCTAAAATTCCCAAAAACATTCCCTTATCGGCAATTCCCACTTTATCTCAAAGAAAACCCTCTGCCTCTCACATTCTCTTGCAAGCCTCAAATATTTCCCCTTGCCTCAAGCCGCATTTCTAACGCCGTTAAGCAGCTGATGATTTTATTCTTCATCACAACTTTTCGATAGTGCGATCAGTTCAGACCAAAAGCTGAACGCCTATATGAAACAACAAGCTTGTTGAAGAAAACATAATATGAGATTCGTAAACCCAACAAAGAAGCAATTCCTGAAATCCAAATCCCTACCTTTGTTCTTTCAGCTAAAATCTCCTCATATCCCAAATCTTCTCATGATCCCGCCCCATCTCTCATGCTTTGTTCTTTAAAAGACGCCCCACTTCTCTCACAAGCTTCAAACCTTTACCAGAGCCAAAAAAACTCTCTGAAATTAAAATAGCTGCTCGTATCTTTACTCTCAAAGGCTAAAGATCACGTCCGATTACTATAATTTTCTGTGCCAGCACAAACCCGCGTTTTGCCTGCAGTCCAAACAGGTAAAACTTTCCAAACCCTGCGTGAATTCCCCAGCAGTTTCAAATCTCCACTTGCACTATAAACCTTATTTTCAATGTTCTAAAACACCTGATGATTTTATTCTTTTTCATCACCGACTTTTCGGTGTAGAGATAAGATATACACCTCCAAAAGCCCACGATTCAGATCAAGAGCTCATCACCCCTATGAAACAACAAGCTTGTTGAAGAAAAAAACGTGATATGGGACTCACAAACCAAACAAAGCAGAAGAGATATTTTTATTTGCACTCAAATTGCCTCTACAAACTTCGAGCTTTGAATACTTCTCCTTAGCTCAAATCCAAGAGGCACTTTTCTGAGAGACAAATCCCTGCTTTTGCTCTCAAAAACTAAAGCCTGCTATACCTCCAATCTTCACATGACAACAAAAACCACCTCATCTCTCATGCTTTGTTCTTTAAAAGACGCCCCACTTCTCTCACAAGCTTCAAATCTTCACCAAAGCCCCAAAAGACAATTCTCCAAGAGACAAATCCTCCAAATTTCCCCAACTCTAGGTATCCAATCTTCTCTTTGTTCTCTAAAAAGGTTAAAGCCCCCAAAAACTATTGCCATATTGGCGAAAGCACCTCATCACCCCTCAGCTTGAATGCTCCGTTCTCAAAAGACACCCAATTTCTCCCATCAGTTTCAAATCTTTCCCCCATTCCAAAAGCAACTCTCTAAGATTAAAATACCTGTTCGTATCTTTATTTCCAAAGGCGCCCTCAAAAATTATTCTCCTATTGGCAATTACCACTTTATCTCAAAGAAAACCATCAATACTCTGCCCCTAACATATCTCCCGCAGATATTTAATATTCGTGCTTTCTACAAGCAAAAAAGCAATTTTTTTGAGATCCAAATCCTTGACTTTGCTCTCAAACGCTAAAATCTTTTCATGACAACTCAAACCACCTGCTCTCTTCTCAACTCTCATACCTTGTGTTTGAAAAGTCGCCCCACTTCTCTCGTAAGCTTCAAACCTTCATCACAACTCAAAAGAAACTCTCTGAGAGACAAATCTCTGCCTTTGCTTTCAAAAGCTAAAATCTCCTTATATCCCAAATCTCTCATGACAACTCAAACCACCTGCTCTCTTCTCAACTCTCATACCTTGTGTTTGAAAAGTCGCCCCACTTCTCTCGTAAGCTTCAAACCTTCATCACAGCTCAAAAGAAACTCTCTGAGAGACAAATCTCTGCCTTTGCTTTCAAAAGCTAAAATCTCCTTATATCCCAAATCTCTCATGATAGCTAAAACCATCTGGCCCCTCACCCTCTCCAACGCCTTGTTCTGAAAAAGACACCTAACTTTTCTCGCAAGCCTCAAATATTTCCCCTTGCCTCAAGCCGCATTTCTAACGTTAAATGCCTGTTTATTCTTCTTCATCACTGACTTGCGGTGGTGGAGGCAAGATATAAGCACCAGACAACCATCGATTAAGATCAATAGCGCTAAAATCTCCTTATATCCCAAATCTCTCATGATAGCTAAAACCATCTGGCCCCTCACCCTTTCCAACGCCTTGTTCTGAAAAAGACACCTAACTTTTCTCGCAAGCCTCAAATATTTTCCCTTTCCTTAAGCCGCATTTCTAACGCTAAATGCCTGTTTATTCTTCTTCATCACTGACTTGCGGTGGTGGAGGCAAGATATAAGCACCAGACAACCATCGATTAAGATCAATAGCGCGGCATCGTGTTGAACAGAAAGGATAGGTGTTTTGTTGTGCCATTTGACCACAAATGGGACAAGGGTGCGGAGGGCGGATTGGAGTAGTTTCTGATTGTGTTAAATCTGATTTTTTGCGTGTTTGTTGTGTCTGTGTGATTTGTTGACAGCTATTCCTGACTTTTTCTACCGTTTGTTTTTTTTCATTGTGCGTCTCCCTTTTTGATTGTTTTGTATTCTGTATCATTGGTTTTACCTGGTGCATAAACTTTTCTAACGCATTTCCCCATTCCAATAGGAAAGCACAGGATAACGATAATGCATGAGAAGATCCATTGTCTCAGCTAATGGTAATCCCATCACATTGGAATAAGAGCCGGCAAGCTGGACGACAAAAGCACCAGCTTTTCCCTGAATGGCATAGCCACCAGCCTTTCCCTCCCATTCTCTAGAAGCAATGTATGTATCCATCAATGGAGTCGTCAAGCGTCTAAAACGGACAGAACTTTCCACTAATTTTATGGTTATTTTTCCAGCTTCATTGAGCGCACAAATGGCGGTATAGACCTTGTGAGCACGTCCCGAAAGAAAGCGCAAACATTCATATGCCTCATCTTCACCCTCTGGTTTAGGAAGAATGGTGAGCCCCACAGCCACCACAGTATCAGCAGCCAAGATGACAATTTTCCGCGCGGTCTCCTCTTTATCATGTTGGCTGTACCATAACAAAGCCTCTTGCGCTTTAAGGGCTTTTTCTTTTGCCAACCGTTTGGCAAGATTTGCAGGATGTTCTTTTAACCTTGGTGTTTCATCGATATTCGCCGCATAAACCTCATGAGGATCAAGACCAATCTGCGCTAAAAGTGCCAAACGACGGGGTGAAGCAGAAGCAAGCACCAAGAGGATTTCTTCATCAGGATTTTTCTTCAAACGCTCTTTTCCTAAGAAGGTTTTCTTTAAGTTTATCATTTTCACCCCCCCAGAATGATTTTAAACCGCCACCCAATTTATTTTGGTGCCATGAATATTCTATGAATATTCTTTAATATAACCTCACGCATCTCTCATATTGTTTTAATTTTTCACTTGTTCTCATTTTTTACTAAAAAAGAACAGACATCAAGATCTTTTAGAAGCAAGTAGGAACGCTTTACAGAAAACAACCCCTGACTTATTTATAGCGATAGGTAATACGTCCTTTTGTCAAATCATAAGGGGTCATTTCCACCATGATTTTATCCCCTGCTAACACACGAATACGGTTTTTACGCATTCTTCCAGCGGTATGAGCAATAATTTCATGATCATTTTCTAGCTTTACACGAAACATCGCATTCGGTAAGAGTTCAGTCACGATTCCAGAAAATTCTAAAACTTCTTCTTTTGACATAAAAAATAAATTCCTTTACAGTGCGTATAATTTTTTCAGTGTTCATAGCCTATTTTCTCAGTTTTGTGAACAAAAATCCAACAAAAAGGCAAAGGTTTTTCTTTTTGTGTTTATTCCCTAAAGCTGTCAAAAGCTTTAACCTACAAAGTTTTCATCTTTCCCTTGAGCCCATTGGTTAACATATCCAGCTCTCAGCCTCTCTTTCTAGACCTCTTTATACCCCCATCTATTTCTCCACCCTCATTTTCCTCCAACACTCCCTTTTGCCCCACCTTATCTGCGCCTTGCACATTTTTCTTTCCCCTTGGAAAACTTTTATCCCCAGTGCTCATCTCCCTCTCATACCCTTTCGTTTCCCCTTACCCCTCCCCACCACCTCTTCTTTTCAAACTTGAAAAGCCTTGTACAAAAGCCGCTCTCACACGCCCCGCCGCTTCATCTTAACGCCTCTCCACCATTTTGCCTTGCCAATACCCCTATCTCTCCACCGCACACATCAACACCAACAAACGCAGGGAATACAGTACCTGTCCACGCTTTTACAATTTCACAGAAAGCAGCCCCCACCGCTTTCCCTCCAACGCCCTTTCACATCACCCATGCCTTGACGCCCCAAACCGCATCACCAACACCCTACCATCCAAATCTGCCCCCATCATCCTCCTTGTTACCCCACTTCAACGAAAACCATTCTACAAGCCAATAAACATTGCGCTCTACCTTGGCAAAACAGATTTTTCCTCAAGAAAACAAAGGAAAATTTCACATGCCATACAGCTCTACTTTGTACAGTACTCTTTAAGCACCTATGTCCATTCCATACGCAACCACTCCCAGCAATCTACTCCACCAACACTCCACTACGCCCCCCTACCACCTTTAACATACACCCACACCAGCACCTCACCACCTGCCCCTCACCTTGACGCCCCAAACCTTTTCCCCCTCTCATCAATCCTCCACCACATCTATAACCCCTCCCAAAAGCACACACCATTCACGGACCTGCTCTTTCACCACTTTTACAGATATGCATTTTTACGCTTTTACAATTTCACAGAAAGTATCACCCACCGCTTTCCCTCCAACGCTCTTTCACGACCACCCACGCCTTGCCCCCCAAACCGCATTGCCACCCCCCCACACATGCCATACAGCTCTACTTTGTACAGTACTCTTTAAGCACCTATGTCCATTCCATACGCAACCACTCCCAGCAATCTACTCCACCAACACTCCACTACGCCCCCTACCACCTTTAACATACACCCACACCAGCATCCCTTCACCACCTGCCCCTCACCTTGATGACCCACAAAACCTTTTGCCACCCTAAGCAATCCTCCACCACATCTATAACTCCTCCCAAAAGCACACACCATTCACGGACCTGCTCTTTCACCACTTTCACAGAGATACATTTTTACGCTTTTAAGCATTCACAGAAAGTGACACCCACCGCTTTCCCTCCAACGCTCTTTCACGACCACCCACGCCTTGCCCCACAAACCGCATCGCCAACGCCCCACACAAGCCGCACCACCTGCCCCTCACCTTGATGCCCCACAAAACCTTTTGCCACCCTAAGCAATTCTCCACCACATCTATAAACCCTCCCAAAAGCACCCACCATTCACGGACCTGCTCTTTCACCACTTTTACAGAGATACATTTTTACGCTTTTACAATTTCACAGAAAGCCGCAAAGTGACCATCAAGAAAAAGCTCTCATCCAATCTCTTTTCATAGTCATCTTATGAGAATGACATACATGGAAAATCCATCCCATACACTCAGGTCTATTCTCCACCACTCTCTGCATCCTTGTCCCATTTATGGTCAATGGCACAACACAATGCCTATCTTTCTGTTCAACACGATGCCGCGCTATTGATCCTCATCACTGATTGTCTGGGGTTTATATCTTGCCACCCTCATCTTCCTCCAACACTCCCTTCGCCCCACCTTATCTGCGCCTTGCACATTTTTCTTTCCCCTTGGGAAACTTTTATCCCCAGTGCTCATCTCCCTCTCATACTCTTTCGTTTCCCCTTACCCCTCCCCACCACCTTTTCTTTTCAAACTTGAAAAGCCTTATCAAAAGCCGCTCTCACACGCCCCGCCGCTTCATCTTAACACCTCTCCACCATTTTGCCTTGCCAACACCCCCATCTCTCCACCGCACACATCAACACCAACAAACGCAGGGAATACAGTACCTGTCCACGCTTTTACAGATATGCATTTTTACGCTTTTAAATATTCACAGAAAGCAACATCCCCACCTCCTCTCCAACGCCCTTTCACGACCACCCACGCCTTGACGCCCCAAACCGCATTGCCACCCCCCCACACAAGCCGCACCACCATCACTCCACTACGCCCCCCTACCACCTTAACATACCCCCACACCAGCATCCCCACACCAGCATCCCTTCACCAGCACCTCACCACCTGCCTCTCACCTTAACACACAACTCTTTTCCCCCTCTCATCAATCCTCCACCACATCTATAACCCCTCCCAAAAGCACACACCATTCACGGACCTGCTCTTTCACCACTTTTACAGAGATACATTTTTACGCTTTTACAATTTCAC
>NZ_JAQITB010000045.1 GCF_028618515.1 Bartonella sp. ML69XJBT | reverse complement strand
AAAACAAAAATGTGTTGAAAGAAAATCCGGTCAAAACGGCAATAGATCAAGCCGCACAGCGTTTGGGAAAAGCCGCACGATTGGTGATCCGTGCTTCTGGAACTGAGCCGGTTATTCGCATTATGGCTTGAGGGTGACGGCTCTGGACGTTCTGGATGTGGCTCGTGGCAGAGATGATGGAGGTTATCACCCATCACGATGCTCGTTTATAAGCGGAAACTTTTTTTGAGGTATCGTGAAGGCTTTAGAATTATCTTAGCGCTCTTTGTGATGATGTGTAGATACATTCAGACAAAAATAGTTTTGAACAGTGGGGTAAAAAAAGCAAGGCGTTATTATCAATCTATGCAAGATGCAATAAAAGTAATATAATGCCTCTATAGACAATATAATTTTTACGCTGCGCTACAATATTTCGTTATAGAAGATAAGAAATTATCGTATCTTATGGACCTCTGAGGGTTGCTTTTAACGTTCTTCAAAAGCGTTTTGATCGTTAAATATTATTGATAACTTCTTCTTGGTTTTATCATATCATATATTGTGTTCAGTTCTATACAAAATCGGGCTATTTGTTTAGTGTTTTCGTTATTGCTGCTTCTCATACTAGATACGAGATCAATAATTTGTGTTTTGGAACTAATGCCATTTACACTTGAAGAATTCAGAAATTTTTTTGCATAATCAATCATAGGATCTGTAGAGTTCATGGACATATTATATGCCCAAATAAAATCGCTTTCTTTCCAATTATAGTCATTATGTAAACTACTTATGACATTAAGTAACATGTCTGATGATATCCCTTCATTATAATCACCGCGCAACAAATTAACAAAACGTCCACATAAAACAATAAGTATGTGACGGTGCTTTATAACGTCAAATCTTTGAGTTATATTTTGATAGCTATGGCTGTATACAAATTTTTTGCTTTTTCTTGCTTTTGAGAATGTTCAAAAGCGTCGTATTTTTCATTTACATATTCTTCGTAAAGTTTATCATATTGTTCTAAACTCTCTATACTCGCACATCCTAATAACCCTGATATCGAAAAAAGGTTATAGTTATAAATGTGATAGCATGTGTTACAGATAAGGATTTCATCATTTGAACCGTCATTATGATAATAAGGCTGTCTCGTTGATTCACACTGAATATATCAATGTGTGCTATTGGATCAATAAAGAAAGTACAATGCCTCTACAGATTGTATAATCTCTACGCGATGGAATATCTCATTATAAATTCAATAATGATTGTATCTTGTAAATTCATGAGAGAGAGCGCTTAATATGTTTTAGAAACATTTTGTACAAGAACATACACAGGTTAAAAATCATTCTTCAATTATACCAAGTTTTTTCAATTTCTTGACTCCATAGAAATTTACAGCAGCATAAAAAAAGATTACGATCATTGTTGGGATGATACTTAAGGAGATAAAAATGAAAGCTATTACTAATGCGCTTATTGTAATAAGCAAAGCTTTTAAGAATCCCCAGAATCTCAAACTCATATAAAAAAGACAGTGAATTGATATGAATGGTAATAATTCTGGTGGAATTTTGATAACATTAAGAACAATGATCAATACTATCAAGAAAATTGTGGGTCTATATGCTGCAAATTTGCTGATACTAGTCTTTTTTCTGCTATTCTGTTGGCTTATATTATTTTCAAAAGTTGCGTCATTATCTTTAAGAGTTTCATGATAAAATTGATTGTAAATAGCTCTTTTTTGAGGATCTTTAAGAACTTCATAGGCTTCGCAAATTTTTCTAAATTTTTGTTCCGCTTCCTTATTACTAGGATTATGATCAGGATGGTATTGCATAGCTAACTTACGAAAAGCAGATTTTAGCTGCTTATTATTGCATTCGCAACTTACACCAAGAATTCCATAATAGTCATCTTCATTTGCTATCATTATATACTACCAGTTGTGTATTGTTTTTATTTTTGGAGTATTGTTTAATCGATTCTCTTTTAATATATCAATATGTGTTATTTGTGTGGATAAAGTGTAGTAAATCGTATTTAATAACATTGTTATGTTCAGCTATATGAGGATGAAGTATAGTTTGAAATCCCTATAGGTGCGTTTTTTATTCTCTGGTGGGCTTTATAATATTTAAAAATACACAGAAGGCACCACACATGATAAAAGAATAAATTCTACCAAGAGTGGGTAAAAGCTATTCCTAACAAAGTAACGCATCTTTTAAAGGAGGCAGTTATTAAAGCAGACGGACCAGCAGGCAGTAAATATGCTCATGAGGAGTTGACTTCTTATTGAGAAAAGCAAGCAATGTGGATTGTTCCACGGCTTATTTGGCATGTGTTTTGCCAAGATGTTGCCTTTGCAAGTGATAGGGGAGAATGAGGAACGAATGATAGGGCGTGTGGAAACGTCCCTTTTGTTTGCTGACAACAAAACAAATTAAAATTGTTCCAAAGCTTATTTAGATTTTTACAGGTAAAGCAGCAGTGCATGGGACTTGGGAGGATGAAGTTCAGAAAAGATAGGATCATTTGCTTGGAGGGTAGTTTTCATTGAGCTCCACCATCTTCATGCTTATGAAAGAGCGATCCGAGGCACCACTATTCTATTCACCAGTTCCAATGTTGTGACAGCTTTTGCATTGGAGAGCATGCATAAAAGGCATTTTTAGTTTTTTCTTTAAATGTTTTTATTGGTATGCCAATTCCGTAAAACAGAACGCCACCCAGTTGCCAATTTACGGGCTTGTTTTAGAGAGACATCTCGCAACGCTCCCAAGCCTATTTCACGGCGGCGCCCGTGAATAGTATAGCGATAAAGCCATTGAGCACTGCCATCTTTACGTTTGTGAAGAAGCAAGCCAGCACCATCATTCACTTTGCCAGCTTCCAATGTTGCAACAGCCCTTGGCGCTTAAGACGATTCATAAGAGCCATTTTAGTTTTTTCTTTAAATGTTTTTATTGGTATGCCAATTCCGTAAAACAGAATGCCACCCAGTTGCCAATTTACGGGCTTGTTTTAAAGAGACATCTCGCAATGCTCCCAAGCCCATTTCACGGCGGCGCCCATGAATGGTATAGCGATAAAGCCATTGAGCACCGCCATCTTTACGTTTGTGAAGAAGCAAGCCAGCACCATCATTCATTTTGCCAGCTTCCAATGGTTGCAACAGCCCTTGGCGCTTAAGACGATTCATAAGAGCCATTTTAGTTTTTTCTTTAAATGTTTTTATTGGTATGCCAATCCCGTAAAACAGAACGCCACCCAGTTGCCAATTTACGGGCTTGTTTTAAAGAGACATCTCGCAACGCTCCCAAGCCCATTTCACGGCGGCGCCCGTGAATAGTATAGCGATAAAGTCATTGAGCACCGCCATCTTTACGTTTGTGAAGAAGCAAGCCAGCACCATCATTCATTTTGCTAGCTTCCAATGTTGCAACAGCCCTTGGCGCTTAAGACGATTCATAAGAGCCATTTTTACTCCTTTCTTATACAGTTTTTTCCCACACGCCAGCCCCGCTTTTGACGTGCAAGCGAATGATATTGATTGATTCAAGATAAAGAAATTTGAAATGAGAGAATCTTACGGTATTCGATGGTCTCATTCAATATGAATAACGCTAGATTATCATTATAAATCAATATTTTGCGTTCATTGAAATTTGGCAAATTGATTGGTTGTGGAGAGGGTGAAAAGAAGAGCTTGTAGGGAGGATATTGGTGAAAAACAGGGTAGGTGGTCTGTTTTTCTGACCTTACTCTGGTTATCTGTATTATGCTTGAGAGTGATGCGTGCGAAGTTTTGGATGTGGACCGCGAGAAAGAGGGGAGATGTTTATCAGCACAATGTTCTGTCACATGGTGGATAAGGAGATGGGGGGAAGCCGTTGGGCTGTTGTTGATTGTTGCCTTGAAAAATAATCAGATCCTTTGGCTTGCTGGACCATAATCTTGCGAACATTTTCATGACTTTATTATGCATAGAATGATAACAGCTGTTTTACTCTAACGAGGAAAATGATGTGAGTTTATTCTTTGTTGATCGAGAATAGAATCTTTAGAGGTTTATTGTGTGACAATATCAACAAAGGGAAAAAAAGGATGAGCAAAGGAAAAGAGAGGGTGTTTTCTCTCAATAGAAAGAAAACACCGCGGGGGTTAGGATGACACAATTGCATATCTTAATTTAAAAAGCGGTCTTTTTTATCTTTTTTCCACAGAAAATAAGTTGCAAGACCAAGTACTGGGACACTCAATTTGGCAAAAGGCAAATGTTTGCTTAAAAGCGTAAGACTGGAAAGTGTGGCATCTGTCATAAGCTGATGGCGTCTCTCTTCAGATTTCTTTTGTTGATCGTAGCTTTGGTAAGCTTTCAGAATGCGGCCAATGAAAATAGCGATACCTGCAAGAAAAAGCCAAATCAAAAACATCGTGCTAGCTGCTCTAAGAGGCGTCATGACCCAACAAAGGGCAAGAAAACCGATGATACATAAAAAAAGTAGCGATATAAACAAGGAAATGCCAATAAATCCATAGCAAATTGCTTGAAGGCGTACTTGCTTAACAGTGCTTTTTAATCCTCCACCAACGAGGTGATTGAAAAGAGGAGCGATAAACTTATGCATTGCTTAACGCCGCAATAATTGAGAAAGAATAAAACCAACACCTGCTGCAAACAGAACGCTCTTGCCAGGATTTTTACGAACATGATGGTTCATGGTTTGTTCAAGTTCGCCGATTTTTTCTTTCGCTTGAGACATAATGTCTTCACTATTTTCTTTTGCCGAATTATAGAGTTCTTCAGCTTTATTTTTTGCTGCGTTCAATTTGCTGGCACCAAGATCTGTCAGAGTTGAAGTTATCCCTGAAATTTCACCACGTAACTTCTCTACCTGTCCTTGTAAATCTTTTTCTGCTGTCGTTTTATTGTTCTGTGTTGTTTTATGATTTGCCATGATGCTTTTTCCCTCTCTTGATTTATTACGACTCAGTATTTGTCTCTTTTGTGTGTTCATAGTGATCATTTGCTTTGGAGTAAAAATTTTCACTGCTTTTGTAACGCTAAACGATTTTTTTGGTTCCCTCTCTTTGGGCAATTTAAAAATGTTTTTTAGATAGAATGAATCTTGTTGGGAAACTTTTTGGCAATTTTGTTTGATTATCTTTTTATGCCGTAAAACAGTGTCCAGCTATGGTGATATAAGGCATAGAAAATTTACATTTTTAGTCTTTCTCAAGTGTGGAGAGCGTATTTCAGAGCTGGGCTTGCTTGTCGAGCTCTATGGAAGTGAACCATACAAATGGTCAGCAGGGAAAACACGAGAGAAACTGGATTGTTTACAGACCAGTAGGGTTAAAAATCTTTGTCCTTTGAGGTATCAGGAGGAGAGCAGTTTTGCTTGTCGAAGGGGATAACGAAAAATCTATAAAATACCGCATCTTTATGCTTATGTAAGAATATCGACACGATTATGATGTTTGCTTGATCTCCTTGCTATCTATAGCTTTCTGTCTTTCCGCTTTGCTTCCTTTATATAGGATCTTCTTTTGGCATTGGGGGGCATTTAAAAAAGTACATTTGAATTTTAAAACAGGATCTGTTTTGTGAGGTTTGTGAGGTGATGATATCAATAGCGAGCAGGGAGTTCTGTTAATTGAGTGGGGGTATGCAGTTTATGCAAAATATTCCCAAACCGAACACTAGCTATTGTGAATTCATATGCTTGTTTTAAAGAAGTCTTCAGCCATTTTATAACGGTGTTTGTGGATGGTGTAAAATCTTCTCGTGAAAACTATAGAGTTTATTTGGTATTAGCAATTTTTACACTTATGAAGTTGTGCAAGCTGCAAATTCGTAGATGCTCCAGATCCCATGGTGTTCTATCTCTTGTCGTGGGAGTGATGGGTATGGGGTCTTATTTAGTGATTGTTCCTTGTTTATTCTTCTTGTGTTGTGCCAAGTAAATCTTTTTGTTTGTATCTGCAGTATTGAAGTGAAAAATATTTCTGTTTTTGGGTATAATTGTTGATATGCTCTTTGAGAGAGTCTCATTATACATCAAGCTCTAATGTAATATATAGTGGGTTATTCAAGTTGTTTTTTCCACAATAAGCTGCTTTATCCGATAAATTGCCTTAAATTTATGAGAGAAAAATTCTTTTAAAAAGTCCTCTTGAAAGAGACATTTTCTGAAATAAAACTATACTTGATTTATCAAGTTTTATTTTTTAAGACGAATACAGAGTGACGTTAACAGGGACGGAGCGTTGTCGGAGAGTGATGCTACGGGGGCTGGTGACACAGCTGTAAGATTTAAAAGTGACAACCACAACCGTGTGAGACAAAAATGGAATCTGAGACAGTACCCTTAGAGAGCGCGTCTGCTGTATTGGCAACGTATGATCTTTCCCCTTTTGCTATGTTTATGGCAGCTGATTTTGTTGTAAAAGCTGTGATCGTTCTTTTGTTGCTTGCTTCTCTTGCATCTTGGACAATTGCTTTTGTTAAAATTGTTGAGATTACTGTGGCAAAACGAAGAGCGCGTCATGAACTTCAATTGACTCTTAATGCTCAGACCCTTACGCGTTTGGCTGCGAGTTTGAAAGAAAGCAAAGGAGCTGGTGCGCTCTTTTTGAAAGAAGTCCTTAAAGAAGTGTATCTTTCTACACAGCAGATCCATTTTGTTGGTCATGAGGGAACCAGTGGAGGCGCTCATGAAAAAAACACGGTAAGACAAGAGAGGCATCGGGGGATACAACAAGAAGCACTAGCCATTACTGGTGAACATCCCCTCTTTTATGAGGAGCTCAATCAGTATGACGAGGATGTGCAAGATATGCGCGATATGAATGAGGGTGTAAAGGAGAGGGTTCATTCGCTTTTGTCACGCTGCTTGCTTACTGTTGTGCGGCGTGTTGCATGTGGTAGCGCTGTTCTTGCAACCATTGGCGCTATTGCTCCTTTTGTGGGGCTTTTTGCTACCGTTTGGGGAATTATGAATTCTTTTATCGGTATTGCACAGTCTCAAACAACGAGGCTTGATGTGGTGGCTCCTGGAATTGCCGAAGCCTTGCTGGCAACCGCTATCGGACTTTTTGTGGCGATTCCCGCTGTGGTTATGTATAATAGCTTGATGCGCGCTTTGAGTGGTTATCGCAATGATTTAGGTGATATTGCTGCCGCACTTGAAAGACTCTTAAGCCGTGAACTCGATAGGCGCAGACAACAGAAAAGTCATAAAAAATGAAAGCAGATTTTAATGATCATTGGGATTTCGATGAGAGTGGATTACATAGCGAAATCAATGTAACCCCTTTTATTGATGTTGTTCTCGTATTGCTTATTGTTTTTATGGTGGCTGCGCCTTTGGCGACATCGGTTATTCCTGTTCAACTCCCTTCTATAACGCAAACACCTTTCGCGGTTCAACCTGACGAGCCTCTTTATGTGACTTTGCAAAAAGATCATGCCCTTTATGTTGGTGAGCATCTTGTCAACCCAACAACTTTTGTGGAATCCTTATTGAAGGAAACAAAGCAAAATCGAGAAACAAAGATTTTGATCAAAGCCGATAGTGAAATCGATTATGGGGCTGTGGTGGATTTACTCGGTCAAATTCGCGCTGCTGGATATAGCAAAGTCGGACTTATGGGATTGCAGAAATCTGCCAATCTGAGGGCAAAAGGGATAGCAAGTGATGGAACCGTAAGTGCTATAGGGCCGGCAGAGAACACAGCAGGAAACGTCACAAACGGTGTCATTGCGCCGCCCATAAGTGATGTGGTAAATGCCAAACCTGCTGTAAGGGGAAATGTGGCTCCTGTAGAGTAGAAACTATCAATAGAGAATTCCGCTGAAGTCTATTTTGTGTGCAATATCGCTATTCTCTTTTTCATTTGCTGCAAGGGCATGAACATTGACTTGAAGAACCGGTGCAATGACCGTTTGGGCAATGCGCATGCCTCGTTCAATGGTAAAGTCTTCTTGTCCGCAATTGATGAGCAGAACTCCACAACGGGTGCATTGTCCTCTATGCTTCTTAGTGTTTGTGCATGGGGAAGATGCGTGGCTTATTCAGAGCATGGATGCCTTTGTGTTTCAAGCCAAGAGGACTCCTTGCAAAATAACAGCCATGGTAATCATTGCACTGTCTGCTTGCAAGGATGTGCGTTTTTTCTCACGCAATGTGCTGTTTAGTCATGACCTGTGGAACCAAAACCACCCGTACCTCTGCTTCCCACATCGCTCTTGTCTTTTTCATTTGATGCAAGTTCATTTGCTGCAAGGGCATGAACATTGACTTGAAGAACCGGTGCAATGACCGTTTGGGCAATGCGCATGCCTCGTTCAATGGTAAAGTCTTCTTGTCCGCAATTGATGAGTAAAACTCCACAACGGGTGCATTGTCCTCTATGCTTCTTAGTGTTTGTGCATGGGGAAGATGCGTGGCTTATTCAGAGCATGGATGCCTTTGTGTTTCAAGCCAAGAGGACTCCTTGCAAAATAACAGCCATGGTAATCATTGCACTGTCTGCTTGCAAGGATGTGCGTTTTTTCTCACGCAATGTGCTGTTTAGTCATGACCTGTGGAACCAAAACCACCCGTACCTCTGCTTCCCACATCGCTCTTGTCTTTTTCATTTGATGCAAGTTCATTTGCTGCAAG
>NZ_JAQITB010000044.1 GCF_028618515.1 Bartonella sp. ML69XJBT | reverse complement strand
CAATGAGCCAACCAATAGGGGTGGTCATCATAGCATAGCCAAGGCTAACAAACGCTACTCCTACGGCTGCTAATGCGGCAATGAGTGGACCAAAAATAAATGAACCAAGGGCGACAAGACCTATCTTTAAGAGGGTTATTTCACCAATTAAGGGCTCTAGCCATCGAAACCAGCCTTTAATCCTCTCTGTGAGATCACTAATACCTTTTCTCAAATCAGAAGTAGGATCAAGCAAATCCTTCAAAGTTTGTTTTAAGGTTTTAGCCCAGCTTGCCACGGTTGTTTGGATAAGATCACGGTTTTCATCAATCAGCTTTGAAAAACCATCAATCATATCATTGATCACAGGCATGAAACGTGCGCCAATAAAGCTCGCAATACCGCCTATTTTTTTCTTAAAGGCACCAAGCTTGTCGCTTAAATCTGCTGCATAGCGTGCAACATCGGCACCTATCAGCCATTTTCCTTTCCGCGCCTTTGCAAAGAGTTCTTTAATGGGTGCCATGCCTTGTGAAAGCATGGCAGCCATTTCTTTACCATCTCCACCAAACAACAGCGCAGCAATACGCTGCCTTTGTGCTTGATTTTTCATGTTACTCATTTTTTCGGTAATTTCTTCCAACAAAACGGAGTTTGATTTGAGTTTACCAGAAGCATTTTTGACAGAAATACCAAGGGCTTCAAAGCCCATAATGCCTCTTTTTTGTCCGGCATATGCTTGCGCAGAACGCCTATTTAAGGTTGCTAAGGATTGTTGAAAGAGTTCGGCGGAATATCCTGAATTATCGGCTGCATCTCCCCATAATTGAAGTGCCGTAACACTCATGCCTAAATGGTGAGATGCATGATAAAGACTATCGCCCATATGCATGGTTTTCATGGTAACGGCGGTCAAACTTGCCACAAGTCCACCCCCAGCAAGCCCTAGGATACCGGTAAAGACCGAAGCACGGCTTGCCGCTGTACCAAGAGCACTTTGAACGCTATAAAGGCTTTTTGTCATGTTTTGTACAGCAGCAGAAAAGCGCGGAATACTCAAACTATGGGATAATTTCTTAAAATGCTCTTGTATACGTTTGAGAGGCTTGGTAAGTTGGTCTTCAAGAGACAACTTTACCTTTGCATCAGCAACTTTTTCACTCATTTTATTTTATACCTTTCTGCTGCTTGTTTTCGCCAGAATATGAGTTCTTGCGGTTCCATTTCCATCATCTCTGAAAGAGACCAATGGAACACAATGGCAATATCGGCAATCAGTTTAGCGGCGGTTTCCCAGTCGAGGTTTCCCGCCGTTTGATAAAAGATTCCAAAATCTCTCCAATGTTTGAGAGATCATTGATATCGAGTTCACTGATCGCCTCATGCGGCCATCCAGAAAGACGTGCAATCATAGCGATTGTTTGCTCTATGCCTTCTTTTTTGTCGATGGCTTGCAAATCTTTTGTTTTGGGGCGTTGTAAGGTAATTTCAGTACGCTCTTTTCCTTCAAATGTGATAGGAACAAGCAATTGATGTGTAACACTTTTTTGTACAGTCATTTTATAATCCTATGTTTTCTCTATGGTCTGCGAGTTGATTGACACCATTGAATTTTCTCACCAAGTTGAGGACATCTATCTCAACGATTTCAACGTCTTTCTGGACATATTTGAAATACTGCAATGTGAAGGTAGCTGTAGAAGTTGCTTTGCCTCCCGGTTGCCATTCTGCCATTTCAAAACCTTTGCAAAGTCCTCTCATGGTAATGATAACCCCTTCTGCGGGTGTCCCTTGCGCTTGCATTGAACTGCGCAGAGAGATGTCGACATCGGTGCGCCCCAACAGCGCCATTAATTCTGGTGAACAATCAGAAATGGTCATGGTGAGGATGAGGGTTTCAAGACCAAGGTCAACCTCAATGGCGCTATCTATGCCGCCGCCGCGATAACTTTCAACAACCAAGTTCAAATTCGGCAATGTTACGCTTTCACACTTTGCTTGATAGGGAATGCCATCGACATAAATGTTAAAATATTTTAGAACCCTTGGTAAAACAGGTACAGTCATTAAAAGATCTCCTCTAGGTAATCATTGATGATTTGTGAACGGAAAGTGATATGTTCTGCTGGTGTTGTTGGTGTGAATTCCACATTGAAATAGACTCTGCCGCCTTCAATGGCGCTTGCTGTATTAAGCTCTGGATCCGGTGTACAGCGTCCCCCAAGAATGGCGCCTTGCGCTTTTAAATCACGCAAATAAGCATTGACGCTTTCACTCACATCATTCAGATAGGTCTTTTTGATATTGCGGTCGACAGCCCATAGATGCCCGCGCAAAATGGCATCATTGATCATATCTGCGGTTCTCACCACCGATAAAAAGGCAAATTTTGTATCGCTTGAAAGGGTGCGATTGCCCCAGAGGCGATAGCCGTTTTCACGGATGATGGTTGTGGTGTTTTGTTCGTTAAGAAGGTTGGCACGGCTTGATCTGTCCCCAATGGAAAAATCAATGGGGCGCGCAATACCAACAATGCCATTGATCACTTTGTTTGAAGGTGAATGCCAAAAGCCATGGGTAAAATCATTTTTAGCAATGACCCCAGCAACCGCTGCACTTGCTGGTTCTTCTAAGATTTTGCCATTGCGATTAACTTTGACAAATGGATCAATGAGAATGGCGCGTTTTGAATCAAAATCCTTTGCTGCACTAAGGGCTGCTTCATCTGTTGTGTTTGGAGAATCAATCACCACAATCGCACGCAAACGCTCTGCAATGCCAATCAATTCTGCTGCAACGGGGTTAGATGTTGTACTGATCTCAGTTTTGGCACTATCGCTCGTTCCATTCTCTTCAATGGTCACACTGGATGGGCGTTGATGGGTAAAGCCTGGCGCAATCAGAATACGTGGTGTTTGTCCCACAACAGATTGTGCTCCAATAAAAGCATGAACACCTTCATAGGCGCCATATTCGTTCACACCACCTAGAACATTGGTGAGTGTTGCATTTTCATTGTCTCCTTCTTTCACACGGATGACAACAACAATTGCTCCCACTTGCTTGAAAATAAGATCAAGAGCATTGGGTAAAGTACCGCGTCGTTTGCCTGTTTTGTCTAGTTTTGCGGCTTGTGAAAGAGAACCTGCGACCAAAACGGGTGTGTTAAGAGGAAATGCTTGCTCATCGGCATCGGGCGCTGTGCCAACAATCCCGATAACTGCCGATTGTACCGCGCGAAGGGGACGGGTGCCGTCGTCAACTTCGACAACTTCAACACCGTGTAGAAAACCTGTTGCCATACTTTATGCTCCTTTAAATGAGGGGTGAATGAAAATGAATGGGAAAAATGAGAGGTAAAGAGCCGCTCTGACGAGCGACTTGACAAAAACTTTAAAACCGTTAGATTCATACAAAGGTGCTTCAAAAACATCTTAAAACAACAAGCGGATTGGTTACCGAAATAATCAGTCTTCTGTGCATTAAAGACTTTGACTCATTATATGCTACGCGCATATAATAGTGGGGTCGGGTGTGGTTATGCCATAAAATACCCTTTCGAGGGGAAAGTATAACGACGGGCTTGTTGCCGTGTTTTTGAGCACCCGGCATTCTTCATTGAGTGTCAATCAAAAACATTAGTCAACAAGGAGTTCATCATGAACAATTTAGTAACAATCGACAATGCTGGTATTGCTGTCACAACCTCTTTAAAAATTGCAGAGGGTGTAGGCAATACGCATAAAACAGTTATACAGCTTGTACGTCAAAACATTGAAGACTTTGAAGAATTTGGAAGGGTCGCATTTGAAATGCTACCCTTTGGAACCAAAGGTGGAAGACAAAAAAGAGAAGTTGCTATCCTCAATGAACCACAAGCAACTTTACTCATGACCTATATGCGTAACAATGATACGGTGCGTGCATTCAAAAAAGCACTCGTCAAAGCTTTCTATGATTTAAAAAACCAATTAATTGATAATGACCGTGATACACGCTTTGATTTTCCAAGCAACTGGGATGAGATGTCTCCAACCGAAAAGGCTGTCTACATTTATGGACCTCTCCATATGCATTTTGTTAAAGCCTTTACGTTAGTAGAAGAGAGCAAACACTACAAAATGCTTGTTGAAGAAGCCAAGAAAGTTTTAGAAAAATCCATTGTAAAAGCGGCTTAATTAAAAAACATAACCTCTCTTCCCTGCTTCTAAGTGGGGAAGAGTTTAGTAGATTCCCTTAAAGAAGCTTATTCCAATTACAAAAGTGTTCTCCAGTACGTTGTAAAATCTCTTTACGCAATACATATTATACGTATAATACGTATTATTTATTAAAGGGCTGTACTGATAAAAAAATATAGTTTTACAGATGTAAATCGCGGGGCGGGCGATATTTTAGACGAAGCTATGTCAAAGCCTGTTGCTTTAACGAAACGAGGGCGTGAAAAAATCATTATGCTTCCTGTTGATTTATATCATGAATTAATAAAAGCGCGCTCTCACGCACAGTCTTTTTCCTATGCAGATGCACCGCAATCTATATTAGACGATTTAGATCGTGGTCTAGATGACATTTTGAATAGCGATGACCATGTTTAAAGCAGGGGATGTCATTATTTATCTAGTATTTCATAAAACATCGTCTCTAGAGATTGAGTCACAAAGTCAAACAGCGTGAAGTGTTGGAACTTTGCTAACATTTGTTTCGCGTTCAGCATGCCACGCATCATAATTGGCTTGCATACGTAACCATATAGCAGCTCCATCACCAAACATTTTGCCAAGACAAGCCGAAATAGCAGGAGAAACAGGTTTTTTTGCGTTCAGAATATCGTAGAGATGTTGGCGTGATATACCAAGCATCTGCGCAATTTCTGATTTTGTTTTGCCTGTTTCAGGAATAATTTCTGCTAAAACTTCTCCTGGATGAGTAGGACAACGGTTTTTATCTCTTTGTGCAGGAATGTCATTCATAACTGTATCCTTAGTGATATTGTTCAAGATCAACACGGTAAGCATTACATGAGTCAAATTCAAAGGTAATACACCATGGTCCGTTAACGTGGACAGTGTAACGAGTGGGTGAATATCCAATCAAAGAATGAAAGTTGAATCCTGGAAGATTCATATCTTCTGGTCTTTCAGAAAAATCTAAACGATCAAGACGAACCATGATACGTTTTACAAGTTTCTTATCAATCTTGGATGAATTTCCCGTTTTGAATAATTCTGCCAATGTTTTGCTTTTAAACGTTTTAATCATTCTTTTATATAGCGTAGAATACTGTTAATGTCAACAAATAGCTTACATTGTAAGTGCTAAAATGGAAAAAACAGTAACATCCCATTAGAAAGCCTAATAACTTAAACTTGTTTTTCTTTTCTCCACCTCATGCGTAAAGAGAAGCACAAACTTATGGAGGGGATAAATTTGCACGTCAACATCAAGGATTTTACAACCGCATCAAAGGTTGTCTGATCAAATATTGCTAAAAACTCAGATCCCTTGCCATTCTTAATAAAGCGAATACGAAGTTTAAATTTTATTGTCATTTTGCTCTCCAAATCAATGAAGAGACAATAACAAGCATCTACACTCTCTCATAAGCCTGACACTGTCAGTCAAAAAAGACTTTAAAATCATACAAAGCCCGCTTATACAACAAGCATTCCTATAACTTAGCTTATTTACCTTTTTTGTGGCTCCCCTATAGGTAGCTCTATGATTGCGTCTTTCTCTACTGGTTGCGTAGATGCGGATTGTTTTTTGTTTTCATCCAATACGGGAGGAGAGAACACTCCGTCTTTATAAGTCCAACCAATTTGCGCTTTACTTGAGGGGATAGCCTCACCACCAAAGGCGTGAACATAATTCTCAGATGCGACAATAATATTTGTTACCACACCATTTTCAACAACCGCATACTCCATGCAAACCTCCTATATAAAAAATCTAAACAAAATTGCGCCATTTCCGCCATCACCACTGTTATAATTTTCTGCATCCTTTCCAGGAAAATAACCGCCGCCACCGCCACCAGCATCACCAAAAAGAGAGCTTCCACCGTCACAGCTTCCGCCATTTCCACCATTACCGCCAGAAAAAATAAAGTTTTGAATGCCGGAGTAACCTCCTGTTCCTCCTACTCCCACTGTTTTGGTATTGCCGCTACCCTGAGAGCCTATATTCCCACCATTGGCAATGAGAACGCCTTCAATAATCGTTGCACCCCCACTACCATTTTTACCGCCACGACCAATTTGGATATTTTTTGCTTTTCTAAACTGAGCTCCTTTGATTTTTACGCGGACACATTGTCCTCCACCGCCTCCACCGCTACCGTAGTAGGTATATGTGGTACGACCGTTATAAGTATTTTTTAACCAACCTCCAGTCCCTCCACTGCCGCCGCCCCCCCATGCCCATATTTCTATTTCTGTGTCATCGCTAAAACCTTCAGGAAAGGGTATAGGACCACTTTCTGTCATAAGAATTTCAACAGGCTTTTTGACTAATGAAGCTATTAATTTATCCACTTGTGATTTGGTATAAACAGCTTCACCATCAACGGTTAGTGGTCCTTTCAGCATGCTTCCGTTTGCGCTTAAACGGGTAACCACTGCTTCTGAGGTTGAAAGACTTCTTCTAAGCCAGATGGAGCTGGCGGATAAATCAACTGATGGAAATGCGCTAAATAGTGAATTATCGACGATCTCCAAACCACCACTCATGCTGACTTTGCTGGTAAATTTGTTGTAACTTTGCCATTCATTTGGGCTTGCTAGGCGTCCATAGGCTGTAAGATCTTCATTAATCTTGGCTCTAAAATCATCAAGCCCCACGATATCTTCTGTTTTATGTTGATGGGTACCTAACAGCGAAATGGCACTGCCAAAAGTAAAATTATTATTGCTTGATTTGTAAAGAACATAATTGTTGGCTGCGTCCTTAGCGCCCTCGATATCGCTTAAATCAGCAAAAGTGAAGGTTTTATCGGCTGCCATCTTGCCATTAAGGGCGCTTTCTAAACCCGTCACATCACTGATTGTGTGCGTGTGTTTTAAAGGTGCTTTTTCGTCTATCTTTTCCTCAACATCGGCTATTGCCTGATCAATTTTGGTCAAGTTTTCCCGCAAGATGGGGAATTCAGAACTGATAAAACGTCCTTCTTTAGGCAATTCCATGTCGAGTTTTTTGGTTTTTGTCATGTGTTTTCTCCCATCACAATATGCCGGCGCCAAAATCACGCACCATGGACCGTGCAGAAGGTCCACCAGTAAGGGTGAGTTTGAGACGTGCTTGTTTTCCTGTTTTGTCACCACTGATAAATTTTCGTTCTGTCCAAAGCGGTTCAGCGAGTTGTTCTGTCTCATCCAGTTTTAAAGGGGTGAAAGCGCCATCATCCAGCTGCATTTCTAGTGAAAAGGTTGCTCCGCCCGGTAAAAAGGTTTTGATATAACTGGTCAGCCTTGCCTTTTCCCCAAAGGCAAAAGCACGCGTGACATAAGTGGCTGTTTTATGAATCTTTCCTGCAATCAATTGCACAGGGGCAAATAAGACGGGTGAAAGCTTCTCTGTCCCTTTGAGAATAGCGCGAAGCCTTACCTTTTCACTGATATATTCACTAAGGCTTAGCAATTGAAAGGGCAGCAGTTGATAAACCGTGCCGTTATTGCGTTCAATTTCAAACACAACAGAACACTCGCTTGAAGGTAACTCAACGGCTGCACGGATTTGCAAATCAGAGCAATCCACAAGATCAAAACTGCCTAAATCTACGGTTTTTTCTGTTTGCCTGTAGCGGGCTGCCAGCACTCGAAAGGCTAAAGCTTCATCTTGATGGGCTGTCCAGCTCCTCGCATTGACAGAGGAAAAGCGTGGACCGGTCACATAAGGGTGACTCGAGACGTATCTCTGGTGTTCTGCATCAAAATCTCCAAGCTTTGCCAGTGAGACAGAATGATCAGCATCATCTGTCTTGATAACAAAAGCCGTTAAGCGGTCATCCATCACAAGGAGTGGTACATCATAGTGTGCCTCTGCCCACCCTTCCTTTGCGCCCTTCATGGAATAGGAGGTTTGTGCTTGGATATCGGCAGTCGGATAGCCATTTTCAGTGGTGACCAAATCAATCACCAGATCATGGGCTTGATTGCCAATTTTACAAAGATGGAAATCAATACCTGTGATTTGACGTGTTTCATCGGGGGTAAAGACTTGAGCTTGCGGATCGACTTGTGTCCAGATTTTCACTGTGGTGGTGCGCCGCATCACCTTCACATCAATCACACCTTGACCGGTAAAAAGCCCTGTTGCAATGGTTCCTCCTTTTCCCCGTGCCACAACATTCTTTGTCCCAGCCGTAATGTTTGGAGGAATCGTGAAACTCCCTTCAAGGATGCCTTTGGTGTTAGCAACAAGCTTTGTTTTTGGTAAAACATTCACACCATCAAAGCTAAGGCTTTCCAAGATTTCGCTACTGCCAAAACCTTCAATCTTAAAGTTCACCTTAATTTGCCTTAAGAAATCGATTTGTTCTTGTGTCGCACGCACCAAGTCATCACGGATTTCTGTCCTACGTACGCTACTGCCACGGTGTGTTCCCATATTGAGTTGATTGGTGACACCAGAGAGCCAATCGGTGCGCTGTTCATGCCAAAAGTCTGTTGCGGGGGTAAGGGTGACTGTACCAGGCAGGGGTGCAAAATTTTGATAGGGGTTGATTTTTTCGCAAGCCGTTGTCAACTCTTGCGCAATAATCACTTCATTGGTCCAGTCAAGCGTGACAGGTGCGTTCAAGGGGGCAGTATAAAAAGTTGGCTCAATGGCAAGCTGCAAAATACCATTGCCGATAGCCCCCGTTTGTTCAAAACCTTCATCTCTATAACTGTCATCAAGAAAAGGGTCAGCAAACATGCCTTTTTTGGCAACGGGTTCTTTAGAGTCAACATTGCTTTTAATGCGCTCTAATTGCATCAAGCGGTCAAGCGAAAGCACCCGTTGAAAATAACGCCACATCTCATCATAAGGGGCAACACGTGTGCCATCATTGACAACAAGGGGCGTTTCAAGCCAATTGTTGGTGATGGTGGCAAGAGAGAGCACATCATCAGGGACACTTGGTGCCATGGGTTGGTCTGATGAAACCCCTTTGATGTAAACCACATTGCCCCCTGTGTTAAGACCAATACGGTCAATGCGGGGGAGTTTGTAAGTGTAACTGATAATGATATCACCATTCTCAGCACCCCCTGAGACGGTGATTTCCTGTGCTGTGACTTTATCAGCCTGCACCCGTGCACGATAACGATACGTCACCCTATAACTGCTCCCCGCTAAAGGTTCATCCCCCACAGGTGCCCAATCAATGGTGTCACCGGTTTTTTTAAAATCTGTGCCTTCTTTAAATTCCTTGCTTCCTTGAACGACTTTGATAAACGCGGTGATGCTTTTATCCGGCACACCATCACGCCCGGAGGCAACCGCACCACGGGTGACGTTAACGGTTTTTTCTTTTGTCAACAAAAGAGACTGAATATCGGCAATAGGAAAATAATAGGGTTTAAAGGTAAAACTTGTTTTCCCTTTTGAAGGCGCAAAAATATGCGTTTCGCTTGGAACAACGCTTGTCGAAAAATCTTGCACCTCTTCATGGCGCAAGGCGGCTAAGCGTTTGCGTTTAAAGCCATTGATATTGGCTTCTCCTTCTTGAATACTAAAGACTTGGCAACCGTTGTTTGGTCCCAATGCGCTTACACGGCAACCACTCACGATATAATGCCCATGGGC
>NZ_JAQITB010000043.1 GCF_028618515.1 Bartonella sp. ML69XJBT | reverse complement strand
TCTATGTTTATGAGAAACCAGAAAGCACGGGGCTTGAGATTGGAAAAGCAGCCTATGAACCTCGTCATAGTTATAAAGGGCAAATGAGATTACCTTTTTATAAAGAGTTTCCCAATGCCCTTAAAACCCTTTTGGCTAAGAAATTTACCCTTGCCGATTATTGGGGCATATGGGCTGGCAATGTTGCTGAAATTGCACAAAACCATATTAATCGTCTTAAAGATATCCTATCCGATGAAACCAGTGAAGCCTATCACGCCTTTGATGGGTTTTATAAAGAACTCAAAAACAACTTAAACAGTGCAATCAAACAAGAAGAAGCGCTTGAGATGTTAGGACAACATCTTGTCACGCGTCCCGTGTTTGAAGCCTTGTTTGATGGCAATGAATTTGTGCAAAATAATGCCATTTCGCAAGCCATGGAAAAGATCTTAGCTGAGTTGGATAAAACCAATATTGAAGAGGTTTCGAAAGAGTTACAAGAGTTTTATGACAGTGTGAAATTCCGTGCCTCTGGGATTACCTCCCCCCAAGCAAGACAAAACCTTATTATCAAGCTTTATGAAGATTTCTTTGCCAAGGCATTTAAGAAAACCACCGATAGGCTTGGGATTGTTTATACCCCCGTTGAGGTTGTGGATTTTATCATTCATTCTGTTGATGATGTCTTACGCAATGAGTTTGGAAAAAGCTTGGGATCACGAGGTGTGTCTATACTCGACCCTTTTACAGGGACTGGTACCTTTATCACAAGGCTTTTACAATCTAAACTGATCAAACCAGAGGATATGGAATATAAATTCCGTCATGATATCCATGCTAATGAGATTGTTTTACTGGCTTATTACATAGCAGCCATTAACATTGAATCGACCTATCATAGTCTTGTCAAAGGTGAATATATTCCTTTTAAACATATTGGTTTGACTGATACGTTTCGGATGCTTGAAGAAAAAAGTCTGCTACAAAAATTATTTAAAGAAAACAGTGAATATTTAGAACATCAGAAAAATCTAAATATCAAAGTTATTTTTGGAAATCCCCCTTATTCTGTAGGACAAAAAAGCGAAAACGACAATGCAAAGAAGAGTCCTTATCCAATATTAGATAACCGTATTCGTGAGACTTATGCGGTTCAATCTAAAGCAACGAATATGCAAGCTCTGTACGATAGTTATATTCGTGCCATTCGTTGGGCAAGTGACCGTATTGATAATGCTGGGGTAATAGGCTTTGTTTCTGGTTCTGGTTACATAGAAAAGTCTACAATGGACGGTTTACGAAAATCTTTAGCCAAAGAATTTACGAGCATTTATGTACTTAATTTACGGGGGGATATTCGTAAAAACATGTTAAGCAATGGAAAAGCTCAAGAAGGAGAAAATATTTTTGGCAATGGAAGTATGACGGGTATCGCCATAACACTATTTATCAAAAATCCTAATGTTTCTGGAAAGTGTAAAATTTGCTATCACGACATTGGTCATAATCTCACAACAAAAGAAAAACTTACAGCTCTTGAGTACTTTGGTAGTATTTCTGGCATTTCACAGAGTAAACAAGGTTGGCAAACGATTACACCAAACGAGCATGGGGATTGGATTAATCAACGTGATAACAGTTTTGCTAACTTTCTAACCTTGGGTGATAAGAAGGGTAATAATAAAAAGCTCTTTTATACCTATTCTTGTGGTCTAAAAACCAATCGTGACGCTTGGGCATATAATTCAAGTCATGCATCTTTATCAAAAAATATGTACAATATGATTGCCTTTTATAACAGCGAAGTTGAACGTTTTAATCATGCCTATTCACACGCTGACCATAAAACACGTACCAATATTGTAGATAATTTCGTCGATTCAGATGCAAGTAAAATTAGCTGGAGCCATAACATTAAACAAGAGTTGGTAAAAGGAAAGTTTTTTGAATTTGAAGATAAATGCCTTATTCAAAGTCTATATCGTCCTTTTACACAACAGTGGCTTTATTATAACCGAATTTTCAATGATAGAGTCTATCAAATGCCGCGGATATTTCCTATGGGAAAAGCAGCAGAGAATAAGGTGATACAAGTTGCTTCTATGGGAGCAAGATGTGGTTTCTCAGTCTTGATGACCAAAAATGTACCTGATGTGAGTGTAATAGATAGTAGCCAATGCTTTCCAAGATACTTTTACGAAGATACTAAGGTCTTAAAAAGTAAAAGTGCGAAACAACCCCATTTATTTACAAACTCTACAGAAGAAAGCAAAGCAGCTGATTTACAACGGCGTGATGCCATTACAGATGATGGATTAGCACATTTTAAAGCGGCTTATCCGCATGAAACTATCACGAAAGATGATTTATTCTATTACGTTTATGGAATCTTACATTCAGAAGATTATCGCAGTCGCTACGCTGATAATCTTTCTAAAGAATTGCCTCGTATCCCCTGTGTAAAAAGTGCTGAAGATTTTTGGAAATTTGTTAATGCAGGACGTGAACTCGGTCATTTGCACGTGAATTATGAAGATGTGGAACCTTATCCAGTCACATTTAAAAAAGGCAATCCAAAACAGACTGATATCTCTAATCCAGAAAAGTTTTATTACGTGAATAAAATGAAATTCGCAAAAATTAAGAATAGCAAGGAAAAGGATAAATCGACTGTTATTTATAACAGCAATATCATCATGACAGATATCCCTCTTGAAGCTTATGAGTATATCGTCAATGGCAAGCCTGCTCTTGAATGGGTTATGGGTCGTCAATGCGTAAAGACTGATAAAAAGAGTGGCATTGTGAATGATGCCAATCGCTATGCTGTTGAAACCGTTGGAAACCCTGCTTATCCATTGGAGTTATTCCAAAGGGTTATTACCGTAAGTTTAGAGACAATGAAGATTGTTAAGAACCTACCAAAATTAGAAATTAAAGAAACTGAATAAGCTTATAAGACCTTAACACTCATAAGGGGTATAGAGTCTTTAATTATAATCTATACCTCTCTTGTAATTTGATTACCTATAATCTTAAAAGGAGTGTTTATATGCGTTATTCTAAAAAAAGATCATTTGCACTTTTAAACACTGTCATTTGGATTGCCTTTAAAAGATTACACCATAATCTCAAATGATAGCTTTATCGTTTTTAAAAGCCTTGTTTAAAGAAAGTTATGTATATTCATTTTCTTATATTACTTATAGGTTTTGAAGGTTTCTCAAACCCTCAAAATACCTTCAAAAATATACTATGGGTTGAATTTAAGATTGTGTTGTCGATATAGGTTGTATTATTAAAATAATAACATATTGAAATATAACAACTTTTATTTTTTGATTGAAAAAAATATATAAGGGGGCGTAAAAAGAACCCTCAAAACCTTCAAAACTCATAACCATAAGAGCCTTGATAGCATTTCTTATGATGATAGCCCCTTTCTTTTGAAAGGCTTTAAAAGATCACATGCTTTTCATAAAACGTTTTTTAATCATTCTCTCAAATGATCATTTTGTCAGTTCAATTTACAGACACAAACTGACAAATATATATTTACAGTTGTATTTATTTGTTGTGCCGTTTTAATAAGTTGTATCTTAAAAAAGAGAGAAAACTTAACATATTGAAATATAATGTTTTTAAATTTCTCTCATTTGAAAAAAATAATAGAGGATCTAAAAAGAACTGACTAAACTGACAAAAGTCTATTAAAAGCGATTTTGCTAATCTGTGGAATAATTTTATAGGTCTTTTTGTATAAGTTATTTCCTTTAAATCTTGCACCAAAACCACAATCAGAGCCACACCACTGTTGAGTTTCTCAACTACTGATCAAAGCTTTGAACAGCGCCTTATTTTCTAAATTTCTGAAATCTTTTCGATATTTTTTAGGGGCTATTTCTTGTCTTTTTTTCTCATAAATTGAGTGATTTTTTCCTTCCAAGAGCGGGGTTGCTCATCGCTGGGAAGTTCTGAGTGATTGGTAAAATCCTTTGCAATCTGTTCAATCAAAATGTAGCTCACTTGCTTTACCTTTGATACTTCCTTGGCTAAAGCGATAGCGCGTTCAAGATGAAGCTGTTGGATGCTTTCGCTAAAGCCTAAATGATCTCCTGCTGCAAAACTTTGCTGATAAGAATGCAAAGTCTCAACATCACCTAATAAAGCAAGGGCACCAAGATGAAGTAACGCATAATCCGAATTGTCTGCTTTAGACTTTGCATCCTGTTGCCAAGGTGCTATACCATAATCAGAGCGAAGTCTTTCAGAAAGATCAATAGCGCTTACTGCCCATTCTAGTGCATCATCAAGTGCTTGTGTTAAACGATCCGCAGTGACTTCTGGTTCAAAGATTTCCAATCCTTTTGCCTCAAAATTAAGCTGTATATCTGGAAAATCTTCCGTGTGTGTAGGATCAATGAATTTGCAAGCAGCAGAAAGAATACCGGTGCTAATCAAAAAGGCGCTATCAAATTGTGGACAATCTTTGACAATTTCATCGTTATAAAGAATGTCTACTTCACGATCAGCCAATTGATAGCTTGCCATATGGTCATCTTCATCGATTTTTTCAATTGTCCAGCCTAAGCTTTTTAAAAGTGCATGAGCACTTTCCATGGTCAATGGAGCATCTTTATCATCCGTTTCCTCTACCTCCTCTGTCACTTCAACAGCTGCTGTTTGAGAAGCAACAGGTGTTGTTTGTGGATCCAAGCTTAAAATTGGAGTGTTTTTGGGAAAACCCGTTCGATAATGTCGTGCAAGAGTGAGAGCGTTATCGATTGTGTATTTCGTGATACCTTTTACAAAACCTAAAGAGTTACCCTTTCTAAAATTCTCCTTATAAGATTTGAGCTTTTCAACATCTCCAACCAGAATAAGAGCAATAAAATGGCGTATTATAAGATCATATTCACTATCTGGAGACAAAGCGGCATAATCATAAATGATTTGATTGACATTTTGCCGATCTGCCCACTCAAGTATATCTGTACAAATCTGCTTCAGCTTGCCTTCATCCAGTTTAACACCAGACACGGTATAAACTTCTTCTGCTTCTTTGAGGGCTATATATTGAGGTTTACTAGGCAATATATGCCGATGAGCACTAGAAAAACCAAGTGTTGAAAGGGAAGCCTTAAATGCAATAATCGGCTCTTTTCCATCACTTTGAAGGGTATACATTATATTGATGATACGGTCTTTATTTATAAAATAAGCATTGCGATCATAGTTTTTATCACGATAAACTGTCCAACCCATTTGTTTTAATTGCTCTGCAACTTTATTGAAAGTAATCAAAACTTGTGGAGCAAGATGTGCTTCTGTTCTTTCTCGCTCATGAAGGATTTTTAGATGTTTTTCAGAAAATTCAATAGCGTACTTAACAGACTTTTCTACGATATTGCTTTCCAAATGTTCAGAAATTGTACCTACCGCAATGGAATTTTGATAAGATTTCAGGACATCAATTTTACCTGTCAATGCTAAACAAGCCAAATGCCAAATTATATCTGTATTGTAGTTGTATTTTTGAACAAGCGTTTTACTTTCTATCGATGCTTGCAAATCTTGAGCGCGTGCCCACTGTATCACCCGCTCAGAGATTTTTATCAACTCTTGCTCATTCAATGTCTCCACACAAATATCAATCCCTTTATCAAGAATACTATCCCCTCCAAGTGTATTAAAAGACTGATAAATATCCATAGGCTGCACGAGATTACGTTGTCCATAAAAATGAATATACCAGCAAGCCATTGAAATCTCTTCGTTAGATATTTCAGATTCAAGATGAACATTGTATTGATCATGAAGATGTACAAAGCCAAAATTAAACTTAATAAAGCGATCTGGCAAAGAGAGCCACATTTTCCCAAGCTCTGTGGCAAACCACCCTTGTTTTTTGAGAATACAATTTACTGCTGTAAGACTCATCGAAGATTGTTTAGGCTTCTTGCGCGTTAGAATATCATCTAACTCCCCGTTTTTATAGGCTTTTGCAAAAAGAAGTAGACGCTCATACCGCGTCATCGCTTTGTAATCAGAAAATTCTGGTACATGTAATTGAGATGTGGGCTTAGAACGCTTTAAAGACTCTATATCACCAAGCAAGACTTTTGCAACAAGAGAGTGATCTGCAGCTTCTTCACGTAATTTTTTTTCAATATCCTGTGCTTGCGCCCATGCAATCACTTTGTTTAAAGCGGTTGTGATATGGCTTTCGGAAAGATCCGGAGCTTTAACATTAAAATCCTCCTTCGCGTAAAACAGCACATCTCCATATTTACGCTGTGATTTTTCACCTCTAGAATATTCCCGAGCAAGACAATAAGCAGCGGTGGTGAGATCAGCCGAAAGCAAAAACTCTTTGCCACTCTCTCCATAATTTTTTACACCATAGCCAATACCGACAATGCGATCGGGAAGATGATAATGCGCAAAAGTATCCCCCACGTTATCACGATAAGGCTCCCAGCCAAGCGTTTTTAAAATCTCTGTTACGTCTTTGGTTTGCATCATTGTTCACTTTATCAATTAATACTGCAACATCAGCTAAAGTGTAAGTTTTCATAGATGATCCCCCCTAAAAAAATAATGGTGGTTTAATATTGCAATTTGGAAGTAAAACCACCATACAAAGAAATTTACTTCAAGTTATCTGTAATCCTTTTACAGAGGAATTCATAAAAGTTACTTGCGTAATACTGGGGATCGCTAGGTGAAAATCTAAGATAGAGCGGGCACTCACCATCCTGAAACTGAGAATAATCAAAGTAAAAGGTTTCACCAAAATCAGTTCTACTCACAATAAGCTGCTGTGGTTTTGCTAAACCATTTTATATATCCGTTATATGATAATAAACAATATCATCACTACGAGCAATTTCAAAATTTGTATTATAAACACTTAATATTTCCTCACCACAGATCTCCGCTCTTCCATAATTCTTCAAAAAACTTTTGTAGGAAGATGTGAATTGCAAACCGAGAGTTTTTTTTGCTTTTTCAATCAGTACATCATCAACTGCTTCATCTGTAGTGCCAAAATCAACACTATCAATATATTTATCAACTAATTGTGCAACATCAGCTAAGGTATAGGTTTTCATGAATCCTGCCCTGCGTGCTCTTTAATTCTTTTACAGAGAAATTCATAAAAATTACTCGCGTAATACTGGGGATCTCTAGGTGGAAATTTAAGATAGAGCGGACACTCACCATCCCGAAATTGAGAGTAATCAAAATAAAATGTCTCACCAAAATCTGTTCTGCTAATGACAAGCTGTTCTGGTGTCGCAAAACCATGTTTCCTATGATATAAGTTTTTATACACAATATCACCAGCAGGATGATCCTCAAAACTTGCGTTATAAATGCTTCCTCATAACCAATTTCTCCTCCTTTATAATTTTTTAAAAAATCCTTATAAGAAGTTGTGAATTGTAAACCGAGAGTTTTTTCTGCCTCTTTAATCCGTACATCACTAACTGCGTCCTCTGCAGTACCAAAATTAACAATATCACCATCATATTTATCAACTAATACTGCAACATCATCTAAGGTATAGGTCTTCATCAATTATTCTCCATCAATTATTTTATAAGTCTCTGTTTTTTCTCTTTTCATCAACCGTAGAGCATTATTGCTGATGCTCCTGTCCCCATCTGTTAAAATCTAGACCTATAATACCCCATTTCATATCGATGATTCCTCCTAAATGACTATTTTTTTGTTCTCTATACCCTTTAGCACGTTCCTTCCAATATTCCTCTCTCCACTTATCAAACTTTTTTCTCTCTATAAGCGATTGATGTGTTTTTGGATTATTATGAATCACGGAAGTATATTTTTGATGAAATTCCTTACTAGTTTCTGCTAAGGGGCCATCAGGGGTTTGCTTTAAGTGATGCAACTCTACAGACTCACCATCATGTCCTATAGGAGCTCTTCCTGCTTCCATTCTCTCAACATTGGTGCCCCATACATCTTTTTTGTTTTCCATCCATTTAACCATTTTGTTAGGATCAAACAAATCGTCTCTCTGATAAACTTTATTTGTCTGACCAAATTTGCTATCGGTAAATTTAATGGGTTTCTTTTTTAACCAAAGCTTTTTTTCTTTAGCAGCTTCTTTGGTTAGTTCTTTTTTCGCTGCAAGTTTTTCAAGATCTCCCTGAGCTACAAGTTCTGCAAGATTTTTCTTGGAAGCAAATTAAGAGATCACAAATAATACCACTACTCGGAATATCTACTGCATATCCCTTATAAACGTTACGTATTTCCTCCCCCCATGTCATTTCCCCCATATTTTTTTCCAAAAACGCTCGTAAAAAGGGATAGGTTGCGGAATGGGAGGGGTCTCATGCTTTTCAATCGGTTGATCACCTTCAGGTATCTCAGCTCCCACACTTTCTTTAATTCTTTTGCAAAGGAATTCATAAAAATTACTTGCGTAATATTCGCAACCTTCAGATGGAAGCATGACATAAAGTGGGCATTCTCCATCCCGAAACTGCGTATAATCAAAGTAAAAGGTTTCACCAAAATCAGTACTACTCACGACAAGCTGTTCTGATGTTGCAAAACCACGTTTTCTGTAATAATTTAAGTTTTGACAAACAATATCATTAAAAGGAAAATCTACACAATCTTCATAAAGACTATAGATTTCATCACCACCAATATCTCCCCCTTTATAATGTTTTAAAAAAGCTTTATAGGAAGATGTGAATTGCAAACTGAGAGCTTTCTCCGCCTTTTCAATCCATATATCATCGACCGCATTTTCTGCAGTCCCAAAACTGACAACATCACTATCATATTTATCAACTTTATCAACTAATTCTATAACATCATCTAAGGTATAGGTTTGCATCAATTATTCTCCATAAGTTATCCTACAAGTTTCTCTTTTTATCAACCGTAGAGCATTACTACCGATGCTCCTGTCCCCATCTGTCAAAATCTATCCCTATGATACTCCATTTCATATTGATTATTCCTCCTAAATTACTGTTTTTTTGTTCTCTATACCCTTTAGCACGTTCCTTCCAATATTCCGCTCTCCACTTCTCAAACTTTTTTCTCTCTATAAGCGATTGATGTGTTTTGGAAGGAGCATGAATTACGGAACTATATTTGTTATGAGATTCCTTGCTCATTTCTGCTATGGGACCCTCATGTGTTTGTTTTAGGTGATGCAACTCAACAGATTGACCATCAAAACCTATAGGTGCTCTTCCTGCTTTCATTCTTTCAATATTATTGCCCCATACCGTTTTTTTATTTTCTTTCCAATCAGAAATTCTGTTAGGATCAAACAAATCGTCTCTCTGATAAACTTTATTTGTCTGATCAAATTTGCTATCGGTAAATTTAGTAGATTTCTTTTTTAACCAATTCTTTTTTTCTTTAGCAGCAAGGTTGGTCAGATCTCCCTGAGCTACAAGTTCTGCAAGATTTTTCTTGGAAGCAAATTAAGAGATCACAAATAATACCACTACTAGGAATATCTGCTGCATATCCCTTATAAACGTTACGTATTTCCTCCCCCCATGTCATTTCCCCCATAATTTTTTCCAAAAGCGCGTGTAAAAAGGAATAGGTTGCGGAGTGGGAGGGATCTCAGGCTTTTCAATTGGTTGATCACCATCAAGTATCTCATCTCCTACGTGCTCTTTAATTCTTTTGCAAAGGAATTCATAAAAATTACTCGCGTAATATTCGCACTCTTCAGATGGAAGCATGACATAGAGTGGGCATTCATCATCCCGAAACTGTGTATAATCAAAATAAAATGTCTCACCAAAATCTGTTCTGTTAACTACAAGCTGTTCTGGTGTCGAAAAACCATGTTTTCTATCGAGTACGTTTTGGTAAACAATATCACCAGCAGGAATGCCTACACAATCTCCATAAATGCTAAAAATCTCATCACCACCAATTTCTCCTCCTCCATATTTCTTTAAAAAAACTTTGTAAGACGATGTAAATTTCAAACCCAAAGCTTTCTCCGCTTTTTCAATCTGTAGATCATCTGTTTCATTCTCTTCATCATCTTCACTACCAAAAGTGATAATATCAGCATCATATTTATTTACTTTATCAATTAATACTGCAACATCAGCTAAGGTATGGGTTTTCATAAATCTTCCCCTGCGTGCTCTTTAATTCTTTTACAGAGAAATTCATAAAAATTACTTGCATAATAATGTGACGCTCCAGATGGAATCTCGACGTAAAGTGGGCATTCACCATCCTGAAACTGAGTATAATCAAAGTAAAATGTTTCACC
>NZ_JAQITB010000042.1 GCF_028618515.1 Bartonella sp. ML69XJBT | reverse complement strand
AGAGAATGATTAAAACACGTCTTTAAAAAACATGTGATCTCTTAAAGCCTTTCAAAAGACAGTTATAATCATATGCTATGCTATCAAGGCTCTTATGGTTATGAGTTTTAGAGGTTTTAGAGGTTTTGGGGGTTCTTTTTACCCATTATCATTTTATTTTTTTAATCCAAAATAAAAGTTGTTATATTTCAATGTGTTAAGATTTATGTTTTTTCAAAAAAAACAACCTATATAAACAATACAACCCGTAAATTCAACTTATAGAATATGTTTTGGGGAGTTTTGTAGGGGTTTTGGGGGTTTTTAAAACAGACAAAACCTATAAGCAAAATGAAGATACAAAACTCTCTTTAAAGAGGTTTTTTGAAAGCTATAAAGCTATCATTTGAGATTACGGTATAATCTTTAGAGGCAATCCACATAAATCTTATCTTGTTTAAGAGGGGATTTCTTATAAGTCTTAAAGCAATCCAAATGACAGTGTTTAAAAGTGCAAATGATTTCTTTTTAGAAGAACGCATGATAAATTTTTTCTTTTAAGATTGTATCTAATTAACTTACAAAAGAGATATAGCTATATTCTATACCCCTTATGAGTTTTAAGGTCTTATAAGCTTATTCAGTTTCTTTAATTTCTAATTTTGGTAGGTTCTTAACAATCTTCATTGTCTCTAAACTTACGGTAATAACCCTTTGGAATAATTCCAATGGATAAGCAGGGTTTCCAACGGTTTCAACAGCATAGCGATTAGCATCATTCACAATGCCACTCTTTTTATCAGTTTTTACGCATTGACGCCCCATAACCCATTCAAGAGCAGGCTTGCCATTGACGATATACTCATAAGCTTCAAGAGGGATATCTGTTATTGTGATATTACTATTATAAATAACAGTCGATTTATCCTTTTCCTTACTATTTCCAAAGAATTTCATTTCTTTAACATAATAGAATTCTTTAGGATTAGAGATATCAGTCTGTTTTGGATTGCCTTTTTTAAAGGTCACTGGATAAGGTTCCACATCTTCATAATTTATGTGCAAATGACCGAGTTCACGCCCCGCTGTCACAAATTTCCAAAAGTCTTCAGCACTCTTTACACAAGGAATGCGAGGCAATTCTTTAGAGAGGTTATCAGCATAACGAGCACGGTAATCTTCTGAATGAAGTAAACCGTAAACATAATAGAATAAATCATCTTTAGTTACGGTTTCATTAGGATAAGCTGCTTTAAAATGGGTTAGTCCTTCATCAGTTATGGCATCACGCCTTTGTAAACCAGCTATTTTGTTTTCTTCTGTAGAGTTTGTAAACAAATAGGATTGTTTTTCATTTTTTAAGGATTCAGTATCCTCATAAAGATACCGTGGAAAACATTGGCTAGCATTCATCATATTACTATCAGGCAAAACTTTGCTCATCAAAACAGAAAAATTGTTTTTTATTCCTATACCTGTAATTTGTATCACCCTATTTTCAACGGCTTTTCCCATAGGAAATATATGCGGCATTTGAAAAACTCTATGGTTAAAAATACGATTGTAGTAAAGCCACTGTCGTGTAAAAGGACGATAAAGACTTTGAACTAAGCAATTACTTTCAAATTCAGCAAACTTTCCCCTCACAAGCTCTTCTTTTAAACTACTACTCCAACTAATTTTTTTAGCATCAGAGTTTACAAAATTATCTACAGCATTTGCACGTGCTTTACGATCAGCACGTGGATAGCTCTCATCAAAACGTTCCATTTCACTCTTATAAAAAGTAATCATATTATGCATGTTTTGTGATAGAGCCTCATAGCTCGCATTAGACGCCCAAGCATCACGACTGGTTGAAATACCACAGGAATAAGTCTTAAATAGTTTTTTATCATACTCTTTTTTGTAACCTAAGGCTAAGAAGGCGTTAAAACTGTCATCACGTTGATCGAGCCAATCGCCATGCTTATCTGGTGTAATTATTTGCCAACCTTGTTTACTCCGTGTAATGCCATCAATACTTCCAAGGGATTCAATTATCGTAAGCTTTTCTTTTCTCGTGAGATAATCTCCAATATCATAGAAATATATCTTCCCCTGTTGTTGAGATTCTGGATTTTTCACGAGAATAGAAATCGCTATAGGGGCACGAGATCCTTCACCAAAAATTCCACCACTTTCTTTCTTACGTTGTTCTCCAGAAGTCCGAGCATTTCCCCGTAAATGGAAAATATAAAGGCTACTAAATTCCTCAACGAGGCATTTGCGTAAGCCGTTCAGAGAATGACCACTGATAAAACCAGCATTTGTCACAAAACCAATAACACCACAGTCTTTTATGCGGTCACTTGCCCAACGGATTGCCCGTATATAGCTATCATAAAGTGATTGTACGCAATTTGCTTTAGAGTAAGCGGCATAAGTTTCACTGATACGGTCATTTAATATAGGAGAGGGAGCATTTTTTGCATTATCGTTTTCGTTCTTTTGTCTCAAGGAATAAGGGGGATTTCCAAAAATAACTTCGATATTCAGCTTTTTCTGAAGCTCTAAATATTCGCTGTTTTCTTTCATAGTACCTTCCATCAGATCTTTTTTCTCAAAAAGATGAAACGTATCGGTTAAACCAATATGCTTGAATGGGATATAATTCCCTTTCATAAGACCATGATAGGTTGCTTCGATATTAATGGCTGCTATGTAATAGGCTAGCAAGACAATCTCATTAGCATGAATATCATAACGGTATTTATATTCCATATCCTCTGGTTTTATGAGATTGGATTGTAAAAGCCTTGTGATAAAGGTACCAGTACCCGTAAAAGGGTCAAGAATAGAAACACCACGTGATCCTAGGCTTTTTCCAAATTCATTGCGTAAAACCTCATCAACAGAATGAATGATAAAATCCACAACCTCAACGGGGGTGTAAACAATTCCTAATTTTTCTACCGTACGGGGAAAAGCCTTGGTAAAAAAATCTTCATAAAGCTTGATAATAAGGTTTTGTCTTGCTTGGGGGGAGGTAATCCCAGAGGCACGGAATTTCACACTGTCATAAAATTCTTGTAACTCTTTTGATACTTGCTTGATATTGGTTTTATCCAATTCAGCTAAGATCTTTTCCATGGCTTGTGAGATAGCATTGTTTTGCACAAATTCATTGCCATCAAACAAAGCTTCAAACACGGGACGCGTGACAAGATGTTGTCCTAACATCTCAAGCGCTTCTTCTTGTTTGATTTCACTGTTTAAGTTGTTTTTGAGTTCTTTATAAAACCCATCAAAGGCGTGATAGGCTTCACTGGTTTCATCGGATAGGATATCTTTAAGACGATTAATATGGTTTTGTGCAATTTCAGCAACATTGCCAGCCCATATGCCCCAATAATCTGCAAGGGTAAATTTCTTAGCCAAAAGAGTTTTAAGGGCATTGGGAAACTCTTTATAAAAAGGTAATCTCATTTGCCCTTTATAACTATGACGAGGTTCATAGGCTGCTTTTCCAATCTCAAGACCCGTGCTTTCTGGTTTCTCATAAACATAGATTTTATCTTCAACCGTGGTCATACTCTTTAAGGCAACAATCTCTAAAGTATGACTGACATCTTGATCTAAAATCATCTGGTTAAGGGTTACTTCAAAGTTCTCATCATGGGAAAGCAAAGCATTGATCACTTGCCAGACAACACTGTATCTCTTGTTGTATTTTAAAGCCTCTTCAGCAGAAATCCCAGCCGGCACCCCAACCGGTAAAATGATATAGCCTCTCTTCTTGCCTTTGGCACGGCGCATAATACGCCCCACCGCTTGTATCACGTCCACTTGGCTTTTACGCGGGTGTAAAAACATAACCGCATCAAGAGCAGGAACATCCACACCCTCAGAAAGACATCTTACATTGGTGAGCACACGGCAGGTGTTTTCCCCCGCATCTTCCTTTAACCAATCAAGAGCTTCATTGCGTTTCTTGGCACTTTGTGTTCCATCAATATGCGCAAAGGTACACTGAAGAGGCGGTGTCTCTTTATAGAGCTTATGAAGATTATACAATTCTTTCTGCATTTCTGCAGAATTGAATGTGTCACGGATACGTTCAGAGGTCTTGATATCTTTACAAAAAGCCAAAGCCCGCCGCATGGGATTGGAGTCATCACTCAAATCAACTTTCAGATCTATTTTACTAAGGGCTTGATAACAGCCTATGATCTTGGTTTTATCATCAAGGGCAAGTTCATAATTCTCATCGGTCATCAGATGTTGAATGGATTGACTGACTTCCTCTTCATTAACGCCTAAGACAATAATCTTATAAGGAACTAAGAGTTCATTCTTCACGGCTTTAGAGAATGTGTAGGTATAAAGCTCTTTTCCATAGAGTGCTTCATCATCCATAGACGCCAGAATGCCATTCATCTCATGGGCTTGTCTTTTAGCACTATCAGCAAAGATCTTCGGGGTTGCTGTCATATACAGACGTTTTTTACCCCGAATGATGCTGTTATCATGAACTTTGATAAATTCAGATTCATGCTTGTCTGTTCCTAAAACAACACCCGTTGTTCTATGAGCTTCATCGCAAATGATCAGATCAAATTCGGGTAAATCATATTCCTTTTGTGCATCGGAAATCACTTGAATGGAATGATAAGTTGAAAAGACCACAGTCATCACATCAAGAGAAGTTTTATTGGCTTTGCGTGCAAGTTCTTTTGCATCCGTGGTAGCCGGTAAGACAAGATCTGATGCATCGAGACCAGCTTCATCATCCTGTTTACTTTTACGACGTTTGCCTACTTGTGTATCCGAACACACCGCAAAGGAACGCAAGGGGATTTCTGTATCTGCTGTCCATTCACGGATTGTTTGTGACATCAAAGCAAGGGAGGGCACTAAAAACAATACACGCTTGCCTTTTCCGGCGAGAGTTTCGGCTATCTTAAGGCTAGTGAAAGTCTTTCCCGTTCCACACGCCATAATCAGCTTGCCACGGTCTGCTTCTTGTAACCCTTCACAAACTCTCTCAAGTGCTTCTATCTGATGATCTAAAAGCTTTTTTTTCGGTTGTTCTTTAAGGACAGCTTGTCCTCGTTCTTTATAAGCGCCCCAATCAATTTGACTGTTTTCTAAATCAAACAGATTAATCTGTTGAATGCGAACCTCTTGACCATCACAAGTATTGTTCGCATTATCACTCCAATTGCTTTCGGTACTATCAACCAAAATACGACGCGTAAAAATCTTTTTCCCAGAGGCAGCTATAAAGCTATCAATATCTTCTTTTTTAATGATGTGAGAAGCATCATAGCATTTACATTGAATAGCCGCATATCCTCCTTGATCACGGATTGTAGCGACCAGATCAATGCCGATATCACGCCCATCTTCATCATGTTCCTCAGCCCATTCCGAATAAGTTTGAACCTTTTCGTATTCTTGCTTTTGTAAAGGGTCTTGCATGAGATAAGCCATGACAAGGTTTTCAAACAGCGTTCCCAATTCACGGGGTGATTTAGCCTTTTTACGGTAGAATTCTAAGAGAGAACGTAGCGTGATTTGTTCATGATCAGACTTAAGAGATTGCAGCATATTACAACAGAGCTCCATTTTGATATGAGAGGGTTAATTCTTTTCAAAAGAATCAAAATGAAGCTTATTAAATCCATTTTGGACGAATTGAGAAAAAATGCAGAAAAATGCATAAAAACGGATAAATTTTTTCAAAAGAGGTTTTAAAAGGCTATTTATCCACAGCCTATGATGCATGTTTAGATCAGCACAATAGTGAAGTTTGCTATTTATTTGATGTGTTAATTGACCTGTCAATCAAAACAAATGCACTATGGGCTTTAAAATATCAGAATTAGTATTTTGATAGGTTTTATTACGAATTTTGCTTATAAGTTTTGACGGTGCAAAAATTGTCAAAACCCCCTCGAAACATATATCATTGATTGAATTTAGAGGTTGTATTATCAATATAGGTTGTTTTTTAAAGGTCTGTAAAATCTTAACACATTGAAATATAACGTTTTTACTTTTTACTGTTTTTTTATCTAAAAGGGGCAACCGTCAAAACTCAAAACCCCTTCAAAACTTATCGAGGTTGTGTTTTGGTTATCTTTAGGCACAAAATTTAAAAGAACCTCTGTATGTTTCTTCTTTAAAAAATTATAAAACAAAAACCCTCAAAGATCATTCGTAAATCCTCTGTTGGTACGATAAGATCTTTGAAGGTTTGAAGAATAACAAATAAAATTATCAGCGTTTCATTGTTTTATGCTGTTGCTTTTGACGAAAGGATTCCATTCATAGCGTATGGTAGGACGACCGCCTTTAGAGCTATTTTTACTTGATATTTGACGAATATGGTTGGAACGACATAAAATCTCTAAAGCTTGTTTTAGAATGGCATGGTCTTTTAAATGCGTCCAACTTCTTTGATGAATATCACGTAAAGTAAAAATATCGGGTAAATGATCACAACGTTCGATAATCAATTTTGCCCCCTCTGTTGCTAAGTTATCCGCCACCGCATAGAGCCTTTTGACATGACTTAACAGATATTTTTCCCATCGCAAGGCTGTTTGAAGGGCATCTTTATTGATTTCAAAACGCCCGCCTTCGGTCAATTCAAAAATCAACGCAAGACTTACTATGGTTTTGGGCATTTTCAAAAGATGCGCTTGTAAGCTTTCACAAAGGTTATTCTCTTTGGCTTCTTTAAAAATCTTTTGCATCCATTCACGAAAGATCTCTTGAGCTTTTGCAGAAAAACGCATCACCAGCGGGTGTTCTGGTGAACCAAGGGGTTTATCATAAAGGGAATGAAACACTCCTTCATAAGTTTCCCATGCCTCTTGATTGGGAGGTCTATCAACCCATTGCCAATCTTTTGTCTCATCGGGCCATACCAACATTTGAAAGCGTTGTAAGAAACCATCATTGCCTTTGCCATATAAAGCATTGCGTATAAAGGGCAGAATGCGAGAGGGTTGAATACCCCCTATAATGGAAAGGGTTGCATTGGGAATAAAAATGGTTCCACGCCCAATCCGGTCATAGGTAAATTGACCATCTCCATTAAAAGCTTCCAAATAAAAAGCACGATCTGTTTGATATTCCTTCCGTTCCATATCTGTTAAGAAACCGGATAATTCATCACGCACCATCAAAAGACCACGGGGGTTTTCTTGTAAGAGTTCCCCAAGCTTTTCAACGCTTGTATCATTGACAATAAAACGAGAGACATCATCATCATCATTGTCTTGAGAGAGGGTTTCATACAAAAGAGCACGGGCTGTTTCAAGGTCTCCTTTTTTGAGCGCTTTATGGGCTTGTTTTTTCTTTTCTGATTTGTCTAAAGTTTCAAGTATCTCTTCAATTTCTTGCCTTTCTTTTTGTTTCAACCACTCTTTATACCATTGCTTTTGAAGGCGCGTGATAGGGGCTAAAGCGGCTTGCATGGTAGGTGTTTTCATGGTTGAAGGCTGTCCAATAAGAGCCCCCCAAAGATTAGGAACAATTTTCCAATCATCATATTGTTTTGGCGCAATATGCACGCCATTTCCAATGAGAGCCGCCAGACCACATAAAGCAGAAACAGCAATAAAATCGAGAGGGGCTTGTTGACGCTCAGCAATATCATAAATATAGCGACTTAAAGTTAAAGGCACTTGTGCAACGTGAAAAGGTTCGACGGGTAAGAGAGCTGTACCAATCGGTTTTAATTCCCCCCACCCATTTTGTTGCAAGGCGACTTCATAAGGAACGGCTTTTAAACAAGTATTATCATTGAATGAAACATTTTGATTGTTGGTATATACAATATTGTTTTTATTCTCTCTCAATTTATTTATAACCTTTCAGTATTAAAAAATCGTTGAAATCTAAAGCGTTAGGGGCTTGCATGATAAAGACCTCAAAGCCTTGGCTATAAGCACGCGCAGCTAGGGTAAAACCTGCTTTACGACCCGCATCATCGCCGTCCATTGCAATTGTCAGACGTCCTTTTATCGGGGGTAAATTCACACGCATCATGCCATGGGTTGAAAGAGAAGCCCATAAATTCACGGGCTCTGATAACAAAGCAGATAACAGAGACAGACCGGTTTCAATGCCTTCACAAATAACCAGATGTTTTGGATTGTCTTGGCTTAAATGCACAGCACCGCCCATAACAGACCCCAACATGGCTTTGGCTGGTCTCTGATCTGTTTTACAGCCATTGGCTTGTAAAAAGGTTCTATGAATGGCAAAGGAACCAGCCTCCTTAACAAGCGCCACCAACGCGGGCAGTGTCATTCCTAATGGGTGTGGACATTTACCGTGAAAACGTAAATCAGCAGGCAATTCACACGTAATACCCCGATTGCGTAAATAGGTTTCTGCTAAAGTCTCTTTGATCGGTTGGCTTTGTTGCCAAATCTTTTTTGCTTTCTCTGCTTTCTGTTTTGAGAAAGAGAGCGTGTGATCATAAGCTTTATCAACAAAGGCTTGTTTTTCCAGCAAGCCAATTCTTCTAAGCGCTTGTATGATCTCTCTAAAAGAGCAGCCCGCATAACAAGTGAGTAAAAGACGCCCATCATGTCCATTGGCAAGGGATAAGCTAGGCAATTGATCATCATGGGCTGGACAACGGGCACTTCCATAATGCCCATACCAAACTCCACGCAAGGCATTTGTGATGCCCTGAGCATTCGTAAAAGAAAACATGTTTTTTTATCCTATGAATATTGCACCATAGGACGGATTGTGCTATCTCTAGGGTGATGAGTTTGAGAAAGCCTTGTCCGTCCTTACGTGACAAGGTTTTCTTTTATGCGACGTCGTTATAACGTTGCTGTTTGGCTTGCTCTATGACATTGATCAGATCTGATTGTAACCAACGCGATAAAAAACCAAATTTTAAAGGTTTTGGGAGAGAGCCATTGGTCACATGACGGCGGAATGTTGAAACACTCATATGAAGCAATTTTGCACTTTCACGGTCAGTTAAAAGAATATCGTTTTCTGTCATTATAATTTCCTTTCATAATAAAAAATGGGAACAAATCATGCCCATTTATTAAGCACATTTTGGAATCATTAGAAAGGTATTTAGTCTATAGAAAACAGTATTTTATCATACATTTTCTGATGTGATAATTTATGAGTCTCATTGAGAAAGAATGAGAGAAGAGAGAGAGTAAGTTATCCACAGATCATGGGGTTATGCACCCCATATCTTAAGATTGACCTGTGACATAAGCCGCCCATTTATCCATATAGACACGACGCTGTTCTAAATAGTCAGTCCGACGATAGGCACGCTCTACTTGTCCTCCTACTGTATGACTTAGAATAGTTTCAGCCACCTCATAAGGGGCATCAGTTGTTTCAGCAAGCCAATTGCGTAAACTAGAGCGAAAACCATGGGGACGTGCTTCAAGTCCAATCTGTTGCATATATTTTGCCATACAATTCTCACCTATGGGACAACGACCGGTAGGAGAAAGAAGAAAATCACTTTTAGAGATACAACAGGCTTGTTCAATTATTTTTAGTGCTTCTGTTGATAGAGGCACGCGAAATTCTGTTGTAGCATCACGTTTTCCTTTCATATTTTCAGCAGGGATAGTCCATATATCCCCCTCAACTTGATCTTTATGAATGTGACGTAAAGGAAAAGTACGAACGCCTGTAAGGATAAGCAAGCGCAAGGCTAGTTGTGTTATAGCTGTTTTTTGACAAAGCGTTTTATAAAAAACCGGCACCTCTTTCCAATCCATGGCTGGTATATTTTGTGTTTTATGGAGTTGTTTACCTAAAAGAGCACGTGCTTTTTCTGTTGCTTGTAAATCAACATCCAAACCTAATGCAGCCGCATGTTTGAGACAAAGATTAAGGCGTATCAATGCTTTTTCTGCTGTTGTAGCTTTTGTATGCCAAATAGGGGCAAGGGTATTGCGTATCTCTGTTTGGGTAATCTCTGAAACCGGTAAACAGCCTAATTTTGGTAGAATATAAAGGCGTAAAGGTGTAAACCATTTACCATTTTTACCATCCCCTTTTAATTCAGCTTTACGGCTTTCAAAAGCATCTAGTGCAATATCTTTTAAATAATGGAGATTGCTTATTGCTTCACGCTTTTGTTTGTTGCGTTCTTGAATGGGGTCACGCCCTTCATGCAAAACAGAACGCCATTGATTTGCTAATTCACGAGCTTTTTTTAAAGAAACATTTCGCAACGCTCCCAAGCCCATTTCACGGCGGCGCCCGTGAATGGTATAACGATAAATCCATTGAGCACCGCCATCTTTACGCTTATGAAGAAGCAAGCCGGAACCATCATTATATTTGCCAGCCCCCAATGTTGCGACAGACCTTGCATTAAGACGGTTCATAAGAGCCATTTTTAAATCCTTTCTTATACAAATTTTATCCACACACTCATCCCGCTTTTGATGTGCAAGGGAATGGTTTTGATTGATTCAAGATAAACAGCTTTGAAATGAGAGAATCCTACGTTATTCGAGACTCTCATTCAACAATACAAAACAATGAATTATTATTATAAATCAAAGCGTTGTAGTGATATGGCACATGCGGAATATGCGGATTCTGATGCTTTCCAAGATGCTGTCATCTGTGGCATGGGCTGGACCGATACCAGACTTGATTACGAAAACAGTATAGATGGGGAACCGGTTATAGCGCGTTTAGACCCGTTAAAGATGGTTTGGGACAGTACAGCGGTGCAACCGAATTTAACCGATGTCCAACGCTTATGGTATGTAGATCGCAAGCCCTTAGAAGTTGCAAGACAAATGTTTCCAACAGCCCATTGGAGCGAACTCAGTGCGGATTGGGCGAGAGA
>NZ_JAQITB010000041.1 GCF_028618515.1 Bartonella sp. ML69XJBT | reverse complement strand
TTTAAAAAATCCGGTCCTGAAGCATCGGGGGCTGGTGCAACACACTTTCACAAAAACCTTGATCGGGAATATTTTGACCAGCTAACCGCTGAAAGAAAAGTCATCAAATATTTTAAAGGCTTTAAGCACATTGAATGGCAAAAAAGTGAAAAGGCAAGAAATGAAGCCTTGGACTGTAGAGTCTATGCTTATGCGGCTTTGCAAGGTCTGATTTCGGCAGGAATAAACCTTAATCGAGAAGTCGATATCTTAGAAGAGCGTTTGGAAAAACTTAAAATTGCTGAAAGCTCTTTGGAAGAAAAAACACCTAGGATTTCTTCATTCACTTCTCCAAGAAGATCTCAGATAGCACAACCTCAAAGGAAACAATCCAGAACGGTGATGAATCCTTATATGCAAGGGGATTGGAGGTAATTTGTGGATGAAACTTTAGAACCAATGAACAGCAAATTTTCGAGACTGGAAAATTTAAAAAGGCGGCGAGAGCAAATTGAAGAGGCTCTTTATTCGGGTGCGCAATCAGTGCGTCACGGCGATAAGCAAGTCAGCAACCGCTCTGTTGAGGAACTGCGCAGAGCTCTTGAAATGATCAATAGGCAAATAGCGGACCTTGAAGGGCGTAAAGGTTCACGCGTGTTCTATTTTAATATCTCACGAGGCTATTAATGGCTGGCTTTCTCAATAAACTCACGGGCTTTTTTACAATTTCTCGTCAACACAATCCCCATTTTGAAGCGGCAAGCAAAAGCCGCCGTATGGGTGGTTTTGACCCCGCAAAAAAACATATCAATAAAGCCATTGAAGAATGCGGTGATACCATTGTTGCCCGTTCAAGATGGCTTTATGACAATGAATCTCTTTATGGGTCTGCAACAGAAGAATGGGTCTCCGCGACTGTTAGTGATGGGATTAAACCTTATCCTCGCATTGAAGGCTTTCAAGAAGAGAAGAAAAAGCTTTTAGACTTATGGTGGCAATGGGCTGATGAAGCAGACTACGATGAAGATGCCAGCTTTTATGGGCTGCAAGCAACCATTGCCCGAGAGGTCTTTTTAACCGGAGAATGCTTTGTAAGATTGCATTATATTGATCTCTACGGGCGCTCTGGTGTGCCGCTTCAATTACAAGTTTATCCCACCGAAATGTTGGACCTTTCCTACAATGGAGCTGCTGAGATTGAAGGCAATTACATTCGTATGGGTATTGAATTTAATGCCAGTGGTAAGCGCGTTGCTTATCATTTCTGGGAACATCACCCCTATGATGATTGTTCTGCAAGCACAGTCTTTGAGAGTCAAGAACGCATACGTGTGCCTGCTGAAATGGTCATTCATATCAAAGAGCGCCGGATTGCCGGACAATTGCGCGGTTCTCCCAAAATAACGCGCTCTATGACAAAAATCTTTCAACTCGAATCCTATGATGATGCAGAACTTGATCGAAAAAGGACGGCGGCTCTTTTCGCAGCGTTTGTCAAGGACAATTCCCCAAACGTCGCAAAATTATCCGATAATCGTGATAAAAACGACGTTGAAGAAGAATACGAAGCACCTGCCATTGCACCCGGTGCATCTCTTTATTTAGGAGAGAATAAAGATGTTACATTCTCAAATCCTGTTGAGGTTGGAGGTTCTTATGAGGCTTTTCAGTATCGTAATATTTTAAAAATTTGCTCGGCTCTCAATATGCCTTATGCCGTTGTTACTGGAGACGTTACGCGCGGTAATTTTTCCAATGTGCGAACCTCCATCATTCAGTTTAGACGGCATGTCAAACAATGGCGTGAACATATCATTGCCTTTCAGTTTAATCGCATTATATGGGAGCGTTTTGTTGAAATGGCAGTGCTTTCTGGATGCGTCAATTTGCCAGGGTGGGAAGAAAATTCCTTGCCATGGCTTCAATGTGAAAGCTTTGCGCCCCCGCTTGAAATGATTGATCCAAACAAGGATATCTCAGCGGAAAAAGAAGAAATCCGTGCAGGCTTGAAAACACGACGCATGGCACTTGCCGAGCGGGGCTTTGATATCGACAGCATTCATGCCGAACTGCAAGAAGAACACACAGATGCTCGTGCGCGCGGCTTATCTTTTGACACGGATATGGCAGCACCTTCTGGTGAAAATCAAGCGATTGGTGATGAAGATTCAGAGACTTCTGAGACTTATGAAAGCAACCAAGGCAGCGAGGCACACAAAAATGGTGAATAATCTCGACATGCCGTTTTTGGCATCACGGCTTTTTGGTGTTCCTCATATGCTTGCATCGACAAAGCTTGATATCATTTTGAATGCTCTTGCGCCGCGTCTTTTTGAGGGAGAAAAGTTTCCCCCTAGGGCTTTTGCGCAAGGGGATACAGAAGCTTTCAGACCACCTGAAACTTATGTAGTACAAAACAATATTGCCATAATACCAGTTCATGGCACGCTTGTGCGCCGCGGTGCATGGCTTGGGGCTTTATCGGGATTAACCTCTTATGAAGGTTTGGGGGCTTCTTTTCGTGAAGCCATTGCACAACCTGATGTTCGCGCTGTTTTACTTGATATTGACAGCGGCGGTGGAGAAGCGGGCGGTGTGTTTGATTTGGTTGAAGAATTCCAGACACTTTCAAAACAATACAACAAGCCCATTTGGGCGCATGCCAATGAGTTTGCCTGTTCTGCAGCTTATGCCATTGCCTGTTCTGCTTCTCAAATATGGGTTGCTCGCACGGGTGTTGTAGGCTCGATTGGTGTCGTTTGCGCCCATCTTGACCAATCCCGTGCAGATGAAAAACACGGACATAAATGGACCTTTGTCTTTGAAGGTGATCACAAAGTTCATGGCAACCCTCATGAACCCTTGAACGATACAGCACAGATAAAAATGCAAGCCGATTGCGCCCTGCTCTACGAGATGTTTGTCGATTTGGTTGCAAAAAACAGACGCTTAAATGCTGCTACAATTCGTGACACAAAAGCAGAAACTTTTATAGGCACCCAAGCGATCACGCTTGGATTAGCAGATGTGCAAGGCACCCTTGCGCAAGCTTTGGAAGCCTTAACGGATTCCATATCACAAAACCCAACATCAACAACAAAAGAAGGACAAAACACATGGCACGCACACAATACCGCGCTGAAGAAGATGATGACGAAGACGATAGCGACATCGACAAAAACGCCGAAGACTTCGACGATGAAGAAGACGAAGAGGACGAAGACAATGAGGACAATGAAAACAAGCGCGAAGATATGAAAGCCGTGCTTGAAAAAGAAAGAAAGCGCGCAAAAGCACTAACAACCCTTGAAAGGCAAGCAAAGCAATTAGGCGTTTCTTTTGACGCAGCAAAAGCTATTCAAAACGGTATGAGTCTCGAAAAAGCACGCCAGTGTGTGTTGGCGGCTGCTAGCTCTCAAAGTGCGTCTTTAAAAGTCTCGCCTTATACCCCTCATAGTGATGGGACGAGCAAGGCAAAGATTCATACAAAATGGGAAGCAGCTTGGAGGGCAGTGAAATGACGAATATTATTTATGACGACGTACGCAATGGTGCTTATCTTGGACCCTACGACCCCGATATGTCAAACGAAGAAGTGGTGTTTGCATCAGGAGCATTCATTGAAGCGGGAACTGTCATGGGAAAGGTGACTGAAACGGAAAAATATGTCCCTCTTGATCCAGCAGCATCGGATGGCAGTCAAACACCGGCAGGGATTTCTTTTGCCACTGTTGACGCAACAGAAGCAGATCAACGCGCCGTGATTACAGCACGCTTATGCACTGTAAAAGCTTCTGAATTGCTATGGCCAGATACAATACTTGACCAAGAAAAGATGGCAGCCATTCAGTCTTTAGAAGACAACAATAAAATTCTGTTGCGATAGGAGAATGCGCACATGGATATGAATTTTTTTAAACATGATGCTTTCTCAAGCATCACAATGATGAAAGCCATTGAAAACTATGAGTTTCAACCTGGTCTTGTAAGCTCTCTTAATCTTTTTGAGGAAGTGGAAACCAGTACCACAGTGGTTGGTATTGAACGGCGTGATAATACATTTTCGCTTATTCAAACCAGTGAACGTGGCGCACCTTTGGCAGAAGGTGATAGAGAGGGTCGTAATCTTCGGTTTTTCAAAACAACACGGATTGCCAAAAGTGATACGGTGAAATCAGAAGAAATCCAGAACCGGCGTGAATTTGGCGCAGAAGATCAACTCGAGACAGCAATGAAATATATTGCCAGAAAACAAAAGAAACTGATTTCTGAAATCGAATTGACATGGGAGAATATGCAGCTTGGCGCTGTTCAAGGTGTTGTCCTTGATGCTGATGGCTCTGTCATTGTTGACTGGTACAAGGAATGGGAAATCACACCACCAAAGCCCATTGACTTTAAACTGAATAATGAGACAACCAATGTTGCTGACAATGTTGATCAAGTCATTATGAGGATGATTGAGGCTTCAAAAGGAGCATTTTCTGATCGTTCGCGGATTATTGGGCTTTGTGGAAATGAATTCTTTTCCAAGTTGAAAAACCATAAAACAATTCGTGAGACCTATCTCAACACAGCCTTAGCACAAACACTTAATAGCGCCGGAGGTGTTGCAACACCAAGCGCTCTTGGCTCGGGCAGCTTTGGCAGTTTTGACTTTGCAGGTGTCACTTTTATTAATTACCGGAGTATTCACAACTATAATGTGAGTGCGAAGGCTGGAACAAAGCGTGCCATAGGCATTAAGCCGGATGAATGTCAATTCTTTCCTGTTGATGCGCCTGGTGTATTCCAAAAAACCTTTTCCCCTGGTGAAAGCTTGGATTTTGCTAACACCGTTGGAAAGCCTCTCTACACCATGTTGATCGTTGATCACGACCGTAATGCATGGGTAAAACCGGAAGTTTATAGCTATCCGCTTTACATCTGCACACGCCCAGAAATGCTGTTCAAAGCCGTGATTGGAGCGAAATAACATGCGATGGCACGGGCTGCTAAACCAAATGGTTAAAGATGTGCGCAACACTTTTGGGCAGCCCATCATCTACACACGAAAGGACAACCAGCAATCTTTTCGTATCACAGCGATTTACGGCATTAAGCATTCGGAATCGGAGGCTGGTGGCAGAATCCCCACGACAATTGCAAGAAAGGAACTTGATCTTTGTATCAATGATATTGGAGGATTACCACCAAAGCCTCAAGATAGTGTTGTCATTATTTCTCCTGAAGATACTTCTCAAGAGCACTTCGTGATCACAGATATCCAAGCCTCTGAATCCGGTATGTATAAGCTTATCTTGCGGGAGATAAAATAAAGATACACTTATTATTTTTTTAAAATATGAAGTCACCACTTGACAATATGGCAACAATATGTCTATTGTCGAATCAGGTGCCTCAAAAACACCTTAAACCAATAGCGGATAGATTACCGAAACAATCTTTTCTCCGCACATTAAAGGCTTTGACTCATTGTATGTTACACGCATATAATGACTTTGTCGGGTGTGGTTATGCTATACAATACCCTTTATGGGGAAAGCATAACGACGGACTATTGGCCGTGTTTTTGAGCACCCGGCACTTTATTTATAAAAGTGTCAATCAAAAACGTCTAACCAATAGGAGTTCATCATGAACACTCTTATTCCGATATCGGAACAAACTATTGATCAGGAAACTGTTCAAACAGTAAACGCACGTGAATTACATGCATTTTTAGAAATAGGCAAAGATTTCTCTACTTGGATTACTGACCGTATCAAAAAATATAATTTATTAGAAAAGCAAGACTTTGTTTGCTCCCCGATTTTGGGGAGCAAAGGTAGGGGTGGTCACAATCGTAAAGACTATCATCTCACTTTAAGCGTAGCCAAAGAACTTTCTATGCTTGAGAACAATAAGAAAGGTAGAGAAGCTCGTTTATATTTTATCAAATGTGAACGGCTTTTGAAACAAGTAGCAACACCACAGATAGCTACATCACAAGTTGACTACTCTAAACCTGAAGCATTACTTGGTGTTTTGAATCACTTACAAAATCAAATAGAGCATAAAGATCATGTTATTGCTAAATTAGCACCAAAAGCAGAAGCTTTGGAAGGTTTAAAACGCTCTGATGGTTTGTTTGGTCTTATTGAAGCAGCAAAGATGTTAGAGGCACGACCTAAGGATTTGACTAATTACCTACGTAAACATGATTGGGTGTATCGACGTGCTCCAGGGGCGCCTCTGTTGCCCTATCAAGACAAAATTAAGAAAGGATTCATGGACTGTCCTGCTATTACCATTCAAAGACCGGACGGAACAGAGAAGGTGCTGCCTTCAACTAAAATCACATCTAGAGGATTGGCATGTTTAAGAGAACAAATCCATGGAGGTGTACAATGAAGAAGATAGATACTAACTTCTTATGCGATTTGTGGATAACGTTGTTTCAGTTTGTCAATTGTGAATATGTAGATGATAAAAATTGTAGTGCTCTGGTTGACATCATGGGGGTGGTAGAAAAAGCTTTGATTGTAAAACTTCAAGATGAAGTACCAAATATTACAAAGATTCTGGCAGTTCTTACAGATTTTGGCGATTCAGAACTACCGCATAGCATGGATTCTTTGTTGCGAACTTACGAACCAGATTTAGAGAGCTCCATTAAAAAGGTTGCTTAAGTAAAAAAAACATCTCCCCTCCCCGTTCTTAAGATGGGGAGGTGGTTAAACCCTACATTCAAATTTATTGATTTTGGCAAATTCGTCTGCTTTTTCAGTTTGTAAGATACTAACGTCATAAGCAGCTTGCATGTTAAGCCAAAATTCAGCAGTAGTATCAAAAAAATAGGCTAATCTGAGAGCAGTATCGGGAGTCACTGGACTATTTTCAGCAACAATACGTTCTATTCTCGTGCGTGGAACATTTAATGCTTTTGCAAGGGCATAAGCAGAGAGAGCATATTCTTTTAAATATTCCTCTCGTAAAATTTCTCCGGGATGAATCGCTATATAATTTTTCATCTCGACCTCCTACAGATCAATGATAATCTACAATTTCAACTTCACTTGCCATGTGACAAAGGTATTGGAAGTTGTTCTCCATTATGTTGCATGTCCTCAACAACTTCTGAAACAAGGTCCATAATACCTTTTAAAGCTTTCTCTGCTTGAGCATCTAACCATGAAAGGAATGGGAATTCTGCACACAACCCAACATATTCCTCATCTTCTTGCGACCACAAAACACGATAGGTATAATGATTATTGTTCATGTTTCATCCTTTCTTATATCCTCTACAGAGGATATTGGTCAATTACGATGGCTTTTTCGTAAATCTCGTTCGATGAGATGTCGAACATAGCGTGTGTAAGGGATAGCTTGATTTTTAGCTTTTTCCTTTAAAGCTTTCATAAGCGCTTGAGGCAAGCGAATATTCATAGAGGCTTCTTTAGGTAAGAATTCAAAATGAACAGGCTTAAAACCAGTTAAGTCATAATCAGTAAGATCTGCAGTATCAACAAAGTTTTCTGCTTCTTCATCCGTCTTAAAAACGGGCATTTGTTTTAATTTAGAGGTTTTCATAAAAATCAATCTCCTTTTGGTGCATATAACGAGCGCTAATAGGACGTACAAACAATTCGTTCTTTATTGTTCTTAAGGTAAAAACTAAAAAAATATATCGTTCATTATAGCTTCGTCCAATGGCTCTGAAACGCTCTTCTTTAATATTGGGGTCATGCTTTATGACGAGATTTCCAGGTTCAGTGAATAAATACTCAATTTCTTTTTTAGAAACTCCATGTTTGGCACATTTTGGCCAGTTGCCATCATCCCAATTTATGCCATGAACTTTGATGTTTGCTACCATAACGTATGTATATCAAAATGTATCCACAAATACAATAAAAATGATTAAAAATCAATCTGTTTTAACAGGAACACTCATGCATCCGAGAGAGACGATAAGGGAAAGCTTTGTTGCTTTGATAAAGGCAGCAAAGACGGCAGCTGGTGACAATGTTTTCAATATGCGTGATTTCAACTTTTCCCCTGAGAACACGCCTGCAATTAATATCTCAACACAAAGTGAAACGATTGAAGATGGCTATGATTATGGAGTAAGGCGGCGTGTTTTAACGCTAGATGTTGAATGTTATGCGACATGTGAAGATGGAGCGCGTTTTGTTGACCAATTAGCATGGGAAGTTGAGGAGGTTTTCTACGCTAATCCTAATCTTAACAACACCGTTGAGACATGCCGCCTGCAAAATATTGCTTTTGCCTTTGGCGATAATGGCGCCCTAGCGCTCCATGGTGCAATTTTAACCTTTGAAGTCATTTATGTGACAAATATCCCCAACATGGATGAAGAAGAAGGCAGTGTAACAGCAAGACTCGTTGAACCTTTCTTAAGCTTTTAACCAGAAACAGGCGTGGGAAATAAAGATAAATACCATAAAATTGAAGGTGGACATGTTAGAGCGGCGCGATAAAGAAATCACAGATCTAAAAAGACGTGTGTCCAATATGGTGATGGTTGGAAAAATTAGCCATGTCGACCATAAAAATGCACGCTATCGAGTAAAAAGTGGCAGTCTTATCAGTGACTGGATTCCAGATACACAAGCCCGCGCCGGTAAAACCTGTTCTTATGAAGGGCGTGATATTGGAGAGCAAGTTGTTGTGGTTTCTTCCTCTGGCGATTTATCGCAAGGGGTGATTGTGGGTTCACTTCACACCGATGCTAATCAAGCAGCCGATAAGGGTAGTATTCACCGAACTATATACCCTGATGGAACCAGCCTTGAATATGATGATGAACAAAACACTTATGGAATTCACATCAAATCAGGTGGAAAATTTATCCTGACAATCTCTGATGGTGTGTCACTAAAAGGTGATGGTGGCAAGCTAGAGCTTACGGCACCGGAAGGTATAAAGATTGTTTCAGAAAGCGATATAAATTTAAACGCAAAAGGCGGCATCTCTTTGAAGGCAGGTGGTGGCGTTTCACTGAATTCGAATGATAGTCTCTCTCTTCATTCTGGAAATAATGTTTCCATTCATTCAAGTGGACTAAAGCATAACGGCACCAATATTGGAAACAGCCATGTTCATGGTGGTGTTTCCCCTGGTGGCTCGATGACAGGAGGTCCCAATTGAACAGTGGAATGGACCGTATGACAGGAAAGCCTTTATCCGGTATTGATCATTTACGCCAATCAATCCTTGACATTTTGTCAACACGCATTGGTTCGCGTGTCATGCGGCGTGACTATGGTTCACGCGTTGCTGAACTCATTGATGCACCAGTGAATAATGCTTTTTCTGTTGCTCTTTATGCTGCTGTTGCTGAGGCTTTAGATAAGTGGGAACCGCGTTTTAAACTGAAAAAAATTGATTTTAAAATGGTTGATGCTGGACAAGTTTCTTTGTCCTTTGAAGGTATTTATTTGCCTTCAGGCAAGCCCATTACCATGGAAGGATTATTGATAAAATGAATGGAGTGCTTGCAAAACCCGAAATCATCACAGAACTTTCTTTTGAGGAAATACGCGCTGCTGCTCTTGCCCATTTAAAAGAGCTTTTGCCGGAATATAGCATTCTTGAAAGTGATCCGTCCGTAAAAGTCATTGAGGCTTTTAGCTATCGAGAGTTGCTTTTAAGACAGCGTATTAACGAAGCGGCACGCAATAACATTCTTGATTTTGCAACCGGTGAATCTCTTGACGCTTTGGGAAACTGGCATGGTATTGCCCGCATGGAGGGTGAAAGTGATGAGAGATATCGTGAACGTATTCAACTTCATGCCCGTGGTGGCAATGGTAGCGGGACAGAGCCCTATTACAAGCTTATAGCCTTAACAGCAGATAGTCGTGTTAAGGATGCGATTGTTTACCGTAAAGGCAAAGACCCAACCATCTATGTTGCTCTTTTTGGCAACAATGAAGAAGGAACGGCATCTGAAGATCTCATACAAACAGTCTCAGAAGCTCTTCACAGAAAAAATATCATTATGACCAATGATACAATCATTGTTCACGCTGCTGTCAAAAAAGTGCTGGATTTAGAAGCAGATGTTTGGCTGTTACCAGAAACATCTTTGAAAATTCTCACAACAATGGAAACAAATTTAAGAGCAGCATGGAGACAAGAACAAGCCATTGGTCGTGAATTAAGTTTGTCGTGGTGGATTTCAAAACTCATGATTTCTGGTGTCCAAAAAGTGATCGCCATTACACCAACAAGGGACAGTACGGTTTGTGATGAAGAAGTTTTATCGATTGGAAAAATCACCTTAAACTTCAAAGGGCGGGCGCGCTAATGGTTGGTTCCCTCCTCCCCACAAATGCAACGGAATTTGAAAAGCGCCTTGCTGATGTTTGCGATTTTCATCAAGATGTTGATGGTTCTGTTTTGGGGATTTCACGCTCTAAACTGATCACACGCCCTCCCCGCTTCTTGCCGTGGCTGATTGAAGAATACGGGCTTGGAGAGCTTACGCCTTATGTTCCAAACCTCTATGATTTGATTGATCAAGGGCTTCAATGGCAGAGGATACGTGGCTCTCTTGCGGCAATAGAGATGGGTTTGAGATGGTTAGAGGTTTCGGCACGCTTTCAACCCGCATGGACGGGGCGTGCATGGTGGAATTCCTTCCAACTTGAATTTGACCGGTTGCCTGAACGAGGTAATCTTGAGGCGATTGAAGCAATTACCGACCTTTCCAAAAGTTTGCGTTCTGATTTTCGTCGTGGTGTTTACGGCTATGATGTGCAAGCTGTTGAAGCCAATATGTCAAGGCTTGATGAGTGCATGCTGGATTTTGAGAGTGGCATCCGTCTTACAGCTGGAGGAACATTGTTTTCCTTTGGACGCACAACACAAATCAATCACACGCTCACAAGAGAAGAAGGCAAACTTATTGGCAATTGGATAGATGATGGGGATGAAGAATTAAGCTGGAACCATATCGATTATCCATGGGATATGGCAAATTTTCCGTGGTGTTCGGTCAAAAAACATGAACGCGATATGCTCATGGCAGAATGGTTTCATGGTCGCACGCTTTATTTGGCTTTAAGAGACGCTGAAAATACTCTGATTGGGTATCGCAGATGCTATGCTGTAGCGCCTGTCGAACAAGCTTTGAATGGTGTGTACAGCCATTGCGGAAACAGATTTAATCCCTCCCCAACAGGCACTCTGTTGTTTCTTGCTGCCCGCACAGATTTTGAAGATGTTG
>NZ_JAQITB010000040.1 GCF_028618515.1 Bartonella sp. ML69XJBT | reverse complement strand
ATATAATAACTTACTTTTATAATAATAAAAATCTTCAAAATTTGTGTTCAATAAAACATTTGATTTTTAAAGTAATTTAATTTCAAATAAATAAAAATAGCCTATGGTAGTTATAATTTTTTTGTAATTTTTATATTTCTTAAATAATAATCTATTGCATATTCTATATGCACTTCTTTTTAGATAAGACCTTAAGAACTTGTACAATAACACCATTTCCCTCTATTATATTATCCTTTTATTACAACACACGAGAATAAGAGAAAAGGTCTTTATCATATTTTTCCTTTTTGTTTTCATATGAACTGCGGTACAATATCTCAATTTAAAATAGAGCTACTACTTTTCCTTTGAGGCAATGAGAGGAACCGATTTTTTAATCGCAAGCGCAACGAAAGACGCAATCAGCACTTTTATAAAAGCACCAATTAAGAAACCTAATGAACTTATTAAAACTGTTAGCAAAGAAGCCTGTGTCATATAAGCCACCCACGGTATTCCAAAAGAATAGACAATTCCAATACCACCCACCATATTTATCAAAAATAATATTATAAAGTTTAACCGTTTCCAAAATAACTCAACCATAAAGCCAATAAAAAATGCCGCAAATGGAAAACTGATTAAATAGCCACTGGTGACACCTAAAAACACACTGATTCCACCACGCCCTCCTGGCAATAGAGGTAATCCAATTGCAATAAGAACAAGGAAAAGAAGCGATGCTAGAGCTCCTCTTTTTGCCCCAAGTATAGATCCTGCTAACATCGGAGCCATAGACTGCGCTGTAATAGGTACCCCCAGCAAAAAAGGCAGATGAATAGGTGGAAAAAGACTTAAAACAGCATAAATAGCAGCAAATAGAGCAATATAGGTTAGATCTTTTGTATTCACTAAATCATTCCTTCATTATGAAATAATCTTTAGTTATTGTTATCAATGATCAACAATAACATCCTGAGTTAAGAATATATTTTTACAGCATGAGAAATATCTCAAGATAATTTAAATATAATTAATAATATAAATTATATGATATAATAAAAATCAAAAAATAAATGTTTTTTTGATGCATTAATAAAATATTATAAACAAATTTTATTATACAATAAGACTATCATTACTTATATAATATTATATATTACCAATAATCTTTCCTATATTTTAAATATATCCAAAATAAAAACTACTCTTTCCTTTTATAAATGAGAGGAACAGATTTTTTAATTGCAAGTGCAACAAAGGATGCAATCAATACTTTTAAACTATCTCCTATCAAAAAACCGGATGACGCTATTAAAGCCTTTAGTAGAGAGATCTTAGTCATATATGCTGTCCATGGAACACCAAAAGCATAGACAACTCCTATACCACCTACAGCATTTATCACAAATAATGTTATAAGATTTAACCGTTGCCAAAACAATTCAACCATTAAACCAATACAAAAAGCAGCAAATGGAAAACCTATCAGATAACCACTAGCAATTCCTGCAAAGACACTGATTCCACCACGACCACCAGGCAATAGAGGCAATCCAATTGCAACAAGGACAAGAAAAAGAAGCGACGCTAAAGCCCCCCTTTTTGCTCCAAGTATAGATCCTGCTAACATTGGTCCCATCGACTGAGCTGTAATAGGAACCCCAAGAAAAAAAGGAAGATAAATAGGGGGAAAAAGGCCTAAAACAGCATAAATAGCAGCAAATAAAGCAATATAAGCTAAGTCTTTTGTATTCATTTATTACCCTTTCATTATGAAAAGCTTTGATTATTATTAGATACTTTATCAATAGTATCAGTATCATAAGAACGCGCTTCCAATGCTTCCGCTACTTCTGAAGCCATTCTTATGGTTCGTATAATTAAAGGTATTGCAAGAGCGACAATATTCGTATTCAGTCCACGTGCTTGCTGTGCTTCACGCACTTCATTAAACTTTTCCCTCAAAAGAGGAATAAAGCGGATAGCCATAGAGATAACCATACTTACTTTTGATGGATTTATACCAAAATACCGAAATGGCTGAAGCCCTGCTTCAATTGAAGCCACCATATCTGAAACTTTTGTTGTAAATGAAATAAGTGATGATAAAGAAAAAAGAATAATAAGGCGTAATATGACCTCGACCCCTGTAAGCAGACTACTAAAAAAAGTCTGAAATGCAAAGAGAAGAACTAAAAGTAATCCTATCGATTTAAACTGCTTTATCACAGTACCCAAAGGGATCTTGGCAACTCTATAGAATAAGACTACAAGTAATAAAAATAGCCCAAGAAGCGGTGTGGATGAAACCATTATTATAGTGGTTCCACACACCGTAAGAAATAATAATTTAACCCACGGACTAAGCCTATGAATAAAGGTACCCCTTGGAATATATAAACCGATCATGACATTCTTCTTATATACTCCTTGATAGCAATAAAAGGTACATCATCAATTGCTATCTCCCCTCTCTCAAAAACAAGTACTCTATCAAATTTTTTGAGAAATTCCAAGTCATGTGATACAACAATCGCTGTTTGTGATAACTCTTCTATAACCTGTGTAACACGGCGCTTATTTCGCAAATCAAGTAATGTTGTTGGCTCATCAAAAACAATATAGTCTGGTTTCATTGCTACTACACTGGAAATGGCAACAAGTTGTTTTTGTCCACCGCTTAATAAATGAACTGGGTGATCTCTAAAAGCTTGAAGATCATAGCGCTGTAAAATTTCATCTATACGCTTTTTAATTTCATCTTTACTCAGTTTTAGATTTTTGAGACCAAAAGATAAATCTTCTTCCACTAATGGTAAAACAATTTGATTATCAGGATTTTGAAAAACAAATCCTACTTTACGCTTTACCGCCTTTGCATCGCACTTTGTATCAAGCCCATCAACGCTTACAGAACCATGCGACGGTAATTGTAACCCATTGATAAGACGAACAAATGTACTTTTTCCAGAACCATTCGCACCAATAACGGCTATTCGTCTTTCGGTAAGCTCTACAGAAATACCCCTTAAAACACACAAATCACCAAAGACTTGTGTCACCTTATCAAACTTTATAATCCCCAAGATTTATTCCAATCAATCCCTTTATATTACCTATTCTACCGTTAACGCTTAAGTTTATAGCCTAAAAATAAAAACAAACACCATATCGGAATAATAATAACTGCCAAACTCATATCAGGCATCTGTACAGGGATATATGTTTCAAGAGAAGATAGTCTTATTCCCATCATATCAAAAAGTCGAGCCATTAACCCATTTTTCCCAAAGCCACTAACAAACATAATACAAAACAATAAAGCAAGAAAGCAAAGACAAAAATAGTTTGCATATGGATAAAAACCAAATGCATAAATAAAATTCTCTTTTCTGTTCTTATGTGCCTTTCGAAATTTTAAATGAACAACAATAATAATAGCCCAAGTAATAACCGCAGCTGCAGTCGCAAGAGCCATAATCCGCATAAAACTATTATCAGGGACAAGAGCATTAACAACAACGATTATCGCCGTACAGAACGACGAAAACAGGATCGCAATATAAGGAACACGAGCAGTACTTAATTTACTGAAAATATCTGGTGCATTCTTTTGTATAGCTAAGCTATAAAGCATACGGCCATTAGAATAAATACCACTATTGTAAACAGAAATAGCAGCCATAATGACCACAAAATTTAAAATATGACCAGCCGCAGGAATTCCTACAATTTCAAAAATTGTAACAAAAGGACTACCGTTTTTTCCAATCATATTCCACGGACTGATAATCATAATAACGCTGATAGAACCAATATAAAAAATTATAATCCTCCACATAACTTGACGAATAGCTGCTGGAATTGTTTTTTGTGGATTGGATGCCTCTCCAGCTGCAATACCAATAAGCTCTGTCCCTCCAAAAGAAAACATTACTACAGAAATCGCTAAAACAACCCCTATCGCTCCATAAGAAAAAAAACCGCCATGATCCCAAAGATAATGAACTCTTGCTTGATTTTCACCTATTCCAGTGACAATGAGAAAAAGCCCCAAAATAATCATCCCAATAACAGCAGAAATTTTGATCAAAGCACAACCAAATTCAAATTCTCCATAAAAACGAACATTCAATAAATTCACTAATGTTACGAACAAAAGAACAATGAAGGATGACTTCCAATGATCAATCAAAATCCAATGATCGAGGTAAAACCCGATCACTGTAAGCTCAGTCATGCTTACAAGAATATAAAGAAACCAATAATTCCAACCTGTTATGAAACCAGCTAACCTCCCCCAATATTTATAAGCAAAGAAACTAAAAGCCCCCGATGTTGGTTCTTCTACTGACATTTCACCAAGCATGCGCATAATAAAATATATAACAAGCCCCCCAATAAGATAAGCTACAATGGCTGAGGGCCCCGCTAACTGTATTGCCTCTGTTGATCCATAAAAAAGCCCTGTCCCAATAACACCACCCAAAGCAATCATTTGAATGTGACGATTTTGCAGATTGCGCTTCAATTCACTATTCGCATCGTTACACACTATTCCTCCCTTTCCCCTTGATATTGATTTTAACCTTTATACAAGAAGCTAAAAATATCTTTAATCTTTTTCCTAAAAGAAAGTATAATTTCACTTCCTCATCATAATGCAACTTCTTGTTTTTTTGTGCATTACACGATTGTTCCATTAAAGTTGTAGGAAAAAACATGCTTCGCCCTTTACTTAAATTCATGGCTTTCATTTTCGTTACACTAACAATTGTAGTATTTGTCATTGATAGCGTAAACTCCATGAGCTCATCACATTGGACGATCACTCCCTTAAATAAAATATTAGCAAATCTTCTGCAAACAGATATCTATGAACTTAACCAGTCTATCAGTAAGACCATACCAACTTTCCTGTCCTCAGTTTGTATTACTCTCACTTATTTACCAGTATGGTCTATCTTTGGTACTTTCGCAATAGCACTTTGTATCCTGAATCACGAAAAACCAAAACCTTTTCACAAAATATTGTACACTTAAAAGCGAAATATATTTGATGTTAATATGAAAAAGATTCTTCTAAAATCTATTGTGTCATACGCAATCAGTATACTTTGAAAAGACTTCATTCTGTCAAATAAGGACTATTTTGAAAATAGAAATAGGTTATAAATGCCTTATTATAAACATGTGCATTCACTTAATCGGGGCATATCCCTCACGTAAAACACAACGCCATTGAGTTATATATTCACGAGCTCGTTTAAAGAGATATTTCGCGACACTCCCAAGGCCATTGAGCACTATCATCTTTACACTTATGAACGAGCAAAGCCGACATCATCATACTATTTGCCAGCTCTCAATATTGCGACAGCCCTTAGCACCTAGAACAGTTCATAAATGGCATCTTTAATCCTATTTCTTATACAATTTTACCCGCACGCCAGACCTACTTTTGATACGCAAGAAAGTGATTTTTATTGATTCAACATGGAAGAAATTTTAAATGAGAGAATCTTACGATATTTGGAGCTTAATTTAATATCAATAACCCTCTATTATCGTTATAAATCAATTTCTTGTAACTTAATGATTTCTCTTAAATAGCAGTAGTGTCACCTTAATTTGTATTAATCAAAAGCGATGAGTTACCTCTTTCAACCTTTCAGCAGCTCGTAAAAACTGCCTACGATCGCTCATCTGTCCCCTCCAAAAATTTTTTGTTTTTAGCAGCATAGACCGTATAGAGAAAATACCTCTCAATACTCTCACTATTCTTTATAAAATTGAAATTTCTTAAAATAGTGAGAAAATTATAAAGCTTATAAAAAGCACTTACATATCTAACAAGATGGATTATAAAAAATGAACGCTTTAAGATAAATATAAGTCCTTATTGACGAGGAAATGGCAAGATAACAGCTTCAAATACACCCCGTTCTTCTAAATCTGAAAATCGTTTCGTTAACACATCTAATTTTTTAGATATCTCATTTAAACTTTTCCATTGATCCGTTACAATACTAGAAAGCTCATCAATGAATTTTTCTTGATAAGCTAATTTCATTTCTAATTCTACCAATCGATCTTCATCTGCCATAGTTCTTACTCCATCTTAAATAAAAGCTGTCTTTCATAAACTACTCCTTTTATCCCTATTTCTATAAGAATGAGAAGTACCTTTTCTACCAATTCCACTGATCTTATTTTCACAGCATAAAAGTTAATGATATTTTTCATCTCCCTTCCAATCAGTTTCCCAATAAATTTCTCCTTTTCCACAAAAGCAGTAAATATCTTTATGAGGACATTCTTCATATCACTTTCCACCTCGGAAAAGCTCTTTTCATATTTATTTCTAAGTTTGAATAGGATATCATTTAAAATGTACTTTATGCTATCAAGATCAAAAATACTGTTCTGGTCTTAACCTTCGTACTCTCTCGTGATCTCAATAATAACAACATCTTATAAATTATTGAAAAAATGCACTCTTGCTTTTGTTTATAGTTTTGGCTATTACCCTCGAGCTGATGTTTTATTTAATTTAATGTACAAGTTCATGCCGCATTAGCTCAGTTGGTAGAGCACATCATTCGTAATGATGGGGTCGCTGGTTCGAATCCGGCATGCGGCACCATTTTGTGTTATTAACACATTGAAATATATAGATTTTTTTCTTTAAATAACGATTTTTAGACCACCTTTTAGTCCACCTATTACAGTTTATACAATTTTATCTAATTTGTTGTTATTTGTTCCTTATTTTTCTCTGGAGTAAAGGCTAAGATCTCTTTCTTTCTCCACCTCACTGCTCTCCCTAGCTTGTATGGCTTTGGAAATACACCTTGAAGCACCCAATTGCGAATCGTTGTTGTGGATACACTAAAAAGCTGCGCACATTCACGGGTTGTTACATATCTATCACCATCATCAAATATCATCTCATTACCTTTCTATTTTTTATGTTATGTAAATGGGTGGGGATGCTGAGAAGAGAGAGCTCCCCCATAACGTCAAGCGGCTTTTGTTAAGATCTGCTTCAGATCTCGCTCTATTTCCTCCAAAAATATCTCGACCGCTTGATTCATTTTTTTAATTTGTTCCTCATCACGATCCACGCGTTTGATTTTCATGCGCAAGTGAGATGATATACTTACAAAATGCGGATTATAGCTCATGAAATGACACCATTTACGTCCCGTACAAGCCATTTAGAATTGCATTTGTGCGATATATTCAGGCTTGATATTGCCATCTATAAAGAAGCGTAGATGGTGTATTGATTGTGGACATTTGACCTCAACTAAACCTTCCTCGCTGTATTTTGACAGTAGGTTTTATACTAAGTAGGAGTTTTATTAAACTGACATCCAGCGATACTTAACAGAGCTATTATACTCAATAATTTTAAGCTTTGTTTCATTTTTTACTCCTTAAAGGGGCTTGTACTCGATTGATGAACCATAAAAACATACCGACATGCTTGGCTCGCATCTCCAAGGCAAGTATGGGGATTTATGAGATCTGAGAACATATTCCATGTTTCTTTAAACATGTTACTACCAGCAGGTGCTGTCTCGTAAGTATAATCATTGCCGCCAATAATTCTGCTAACAAAGTCATATTTATGCCCATCAAAGCCTACAGTGGTTTGTTGGCCATCACTCACATAACTTATAAGACCGGCTGCAGACAAAACATTAAAGGCGGGTCCATAGAAATTGATATCCGTGTTTTCATTCGCTATACCATGCACACCTTGTTGTTTGAAAGAATTCAGCATATTCCCCAATGTCATGGTCCCACGGCTATGACCGTAAAGTTCTAACCCTGTAAGCCCATAATTATACATCAGATCTTTTGCTTCTTGTGTGGAATTGGTCAATCCCCAAAAGTTATTTTCCATAAACTTCTGATAACCTGCTACCAGAAGTTCTGAGATGGCAGAATCGGCTTCTGGGAACACAACAAAATAAAGCGGATTATTTTTATCCTTTGCATGTTGCTCTGCATAAACAGCAGCCTCCTCTGGTGGTGTAAAGATGCCATTGAGGGACACATGCACCTTGCCATCAGCCCCCTCCTGCAAATGCTGCTTTTCTTCTTCCGTTAAATAATGAAACTTAGGAATTTTTTGTCCGCGAGCGTCTCTTATAGGTACCCCATTTGCATCTGTTTCATAGATTATATTTCCGTCTTTATCACGGTCAACCACAGCGAGAGGATGTTCTTTAAGAAACATGGTTTTGTAGGACTCATCGCTGTATTTAAACCCTTCCTCCAGCAATTGCGTGGCCATTTCACGGTTTTCATGGACGATTTGTTCCAGCTTGCCTACATCGATGCGTGAGACACCCTTATGAGCTGTCGCAGTATCACGATTAAGGGAAGCGATTGTTTGTTCCCCATTTTGCCCCGTCAACACTTTTGGCCCGTCTTCATTGGTGATCACAATGGTACCATCACTGATGGCGGATTTGGTGTAACCTTCCTCTTCATCATGGACTTTTGCATGATCTAAGATATTTTTAGCAATGTTTTTTGCAACGCCATATTTGCCTTGATCCATCGGACCACCCGCAGAAATGCTTAAACCTTGGCTGCTGGCTGTCGCTTCAGCACTGTTGGCAATATCACTCGTCGTAATGGTTCTAGTGGTCAGTTTGTTTTTATCTGCTGGTGCGCTGCTGGCAATGATGCCTCCGATCATGGTTGTTTTATCTTTAACGTTGATATCATAACCGCCATCCCCCGCTTTGATGCTTGATTGTTTCACAACACTATGATAATCACTAGAGAATTTATCCTTATTAAAGGAAACATGGGTTGAGGCTGCTCCATCCTGTTTTCCACCATTATAGCCAACAGACACAAAGTTTTGCTTGCTAGTGGTTTGTCCCGTATCACTGCGGCTGGTAATAGTGAAATCACCACCAACACCCATCTCTACACGGTTTGTAGAAAACACCGCACCAGCCAAGGTAGTGTTATCCCCACTGTTGGTCTGAATAGTGCCCATGCCCACAACATGGCTGTTCTTGTGGTGTACTTCCTCACTGGAGCCATTTCCTTTACTAAAGGAAGCATTTTCCATCCATCCAGAACCACTCGAGCCATAGGTATATCCAACATTCATAGAAGCACTATGCGCATGATTGTGCGTTGTTAGGGTTGGCATTCTGGTTTATTTTTATATTTTTGACAATAAGCGCTATTTAAACGCTTCTTGACACTTCGCTGTGGGATGACAGCGCCTGGCACACAAATCGGAAGATCTTCGGCATTATAATTTCTACACCGATCTCTCCACTCCCATCCTAATTTACTATGAAAACCTGCTTGGGTTAGGCATGCATAAATAGATGTATTCGCATTTATACTTAACTCTCTATAATCCATCATATAATAATCATGAGGATTCAGCATTCCACATTCTAATAGTGCTTTTTTAATCTCAATCTTATCTTCTCCGAGCTTCTCTAATACATCCACAGCATGGTAAGGACCTGGAAAACATCCAGCTATAATAAGCAAAGCCAATCCATTCAATAACTTTAAAGTTGCTTTCATTTTTTCTCTCCTTCAATGATTTTTTACGATAAGATTGCTTATAAGTTTGTTGATGTTTTATATTCCTCTGTCCATACCAATTTGAAACATGTTGAGTGCCGATACAATTGGCCCATACACTTATGCAAAAGATAAAAAAAACTACGGTAGACATTCAGGCTTGTTTCTATTTCTTTTACAATGGGGGCTGTTCAGGCGTTTCTTAACACTTCTTTGAGGAATGACAGCACCTGAATGACAAATCGGAAAACGAGCATCAAAAAACTCACACGAACTCAAATATCCGGATTTATATCTAAAACCTGCTTGAATCATGCAAGCTTCAATTAATGCGTTCGCATTTCCGTCTAACTTTCTGTTGTATTCATCATGATTATAAGGTGTTGGCATGCCACATTCTAACAGCGCTTTCCCTATATCAATTGTATTTGCACCAGGCTTATCCCATAATTCCCAAGCTGATAAGGGAACCTCAGCTTTATACTCACATCCAGCTATACTTAACAGAGCTATGCCCATCAATAATTTCAAGATTTGTTTCATTTTTTCCTCCCTGAATATTTTGAATAAATTGGCGTACGATTAGGTAAACCATAGAACTTTGTACAAGCATCACTTGGATGTCCATAACAAGCATGGACACTGGGGTAGCCCTTAAACATTTGAAATCTCTCTTTCCAGGGACCACTTCCAGAGGGGACTTGTTCAAAGGTATAAGGATTTTTGCCAATCTTGACACCAACAAAATCATATTTATGATTTTCCAAATTGACATAATCCTGCTTTCCATCACTTAAGTATAATATATCTGCCATGTTTTGAGTATTAAAAGCTGGTCCAAAGAAATTAATCGTTGTTTCCTTTGCTATACCGTGAACACCATGCTTTGCTAAATTATACGATCCATTGCCCGCAGTCATACTGCCACGACTATGCCCATCAATATGTAATCCGTCATTGCCAAGGCTATACAACAGATTCTGAAACTTCTTGGTCGAATTGGTCAGACTACCAAAATCACCTTCTAGAACATACTGATACCCTGCAATAAAACCCTCTACCAAGAGCGAATCGCTATGGGAAAACATCAGAAAATAGTGTGGATCATTCTTGTTATCAGCCATTTGGACAGCATTACGGGCTGCTTCATCGGGGGAATTAAAAATGCCATTGTAAAACATATAAACAGCACCATCAGAGCCTTTTTGTAAATGCTTCTCTTGCTCTGGTGTTAATGAAATGAAAGGAACAATCCCGCACAGGCAAGAGGACACATGGCTGTGGGGATTGTTTCCATCACAAGCAAGACTTAAGGTTGGCATTCATCCGCATTTTTATACCTTTTACAATAAGGGCTGTTTAAGCGCTTCTCAACACTGCGCTTGGGAATAACAGCACCTGGACGACAAATGGGGAGGTTTTCTTCTTTAAATGTATAACACCACCCACCCACATGTTCATCTTTATAGCGGAATCCTGATTGAATCATACAAGCATAAGTTGTTGCTCTTGCATTGTTGCTTCTCTCTCTATTTTCTCTATCAGGATCGATAAGGCTCGGCATGCCACATTCTAAAAGGGCTTTTCCTACCTCGGTAAAATCTGCACCAGGCTTCTCCCACATACTCACGTATGCTGGAGAAGGTTTGTCAATATTTGATATGTCACATCCAGCTATACTTAACAAAATAAGCCCACTCAATAATTTAAACAATCTCTTCATTTTTTTCTCCATAAATAACCTAAACCTAAATTATCTAAAATCGCATGAGGTGCATAAATTTTTACATTATGAAGTGTTCCATAATCATGTTTACACGCATCACTCGCATCACCATAGCACTTATGGGTGGTAGTAGGGTTATGGCCACGTAGCGCACTCACTTGCTCTTTTATTGCAATTGCTGGTGGAAATAATACATAGGGGAGCTTCAAGGGTACCTTATAAGCTGTCGGTAGATTATGACCAATTCCTGTACCAATGGGATCAAAAAAATGGTTTTGTAAATA
>NZ_JAQITB010000004.1 GCF_028618515.1 Bartonella sp. ML69XJBT | reverse complement strand
TCAAAACGATTTTCTATTTCCTGAAAAATATGTAGAGATATAGCTTTACTGATAATTGCTGCATATTGACTGCGCTCATCAATCTCTTCACGCGCATCTTGGACAGTAGAATCGCGAAGATAATTTTCGTCCTTTATCATTTTTTTGACGAGTTGGGGGATTTTCGTACCGAGCTCTGTTTGTTTGTTATTATCATAAATAAGCTGTGGGTTTAGAAAAAATAATTCACCATCATCTTCTCGTATCTGTTTGCTTTTTGTCCGTGTGCCACTTATAGAGCTATATATTTCGTTTGTTTTTTCGAGATGGTTCTTTATTAAATCTAAAAGCATTTTCTCATTCTCTTGTGCTTTCTTCTGTGCTTCAAGCTTTTTTTTAGCCTCTTCTCGTAACTTTCTTTGTCGTTCCCGTTCTTCAAACTCTGCAAATGCCTGCAAGATCGCATCATTTCTGTATATCTGTTCTACGGTGCTTAGTGGACGTTCAGGTCCTTCTCTAAGAGAAAATAAACCGCTAGCCTTTAGAATTGTGTTCTGCATTCCCAAAATTGTCGCTATTACTATTGAAATAACAGTTTTTTTCATGTTATTTTCTTCTTAATCGTTTCATATATCTTATTATATTTTTAATTGTAATTTTAATTTTGATGGATAAATTATTTTTATTTAATTATTTTGTTCATTGGCATATTCATTTCTAGTCTTGCTATTATCTTTATACACTATTGAATTTTAGTTATCTGGCTATTAGGGGAAAGAATGTTTCCTACTATATCTAATTTTAAAGTGTTTAAAGGTCATATCTTATTGCTAATAAACGTGTTTGTAATGGGCGTTAGCAATAGGATGATGAGAATACTGAAAAGAGTATGGTCCCTTCTCTGAATACATAATTGACATTTTTCATAGAGTGCAATATTTCTATTGATCATTTGTAGATTACATGGCTAATCTACAAGAGTAAGTGTGATACGTTTGAATGTATTCACTAAAAGAAATACAATCCCATGCAAATAAAGCAAGCTATTATTACAATCAAGTTATCGAAAGATTTTATCGTATAGAACGTATGATGGGCATTTCTTTATTTTCGCTGCTAAGAATTTTCATACTATGTGTTTTCTTTTGTTGGCTGATAAATGCTCGTTCTGCATTATGCGAATAGTTAACCATTTGTAATTTTGCTGTTTCATTCTGTATCAGGGCGACCATTCCAGTTATATGTGCTTGCAGATCGGCAATACTTTTTAGATCTGTTGTTTTATTAATTTTTTCTAGGAGTTCTAAGAGTTGCTTAAAACGATCTTCTGCGTCTTGAAAAGTCTTTAAACTTACGGCTTTATCAGCACTTGTTGCATATTGAATACGTTTAGTGATGGTATCGCGGGATTCTCGAACAGAAGTGGGAGCATTTTCTTTCAGAAAAATATCTTTGATTGATGCGGATATATCTGAAACCTTATCTTCATCGTAAATTAACTCTGGTTTTTTGAGAAAAAAACTAGTGTGGTCTGCTTGTTTTACTCCAAGTTCTCGATTTTTTGTTATAGATTGATGCGTTTCTTGTGTTTGTTTGAGTTGCTGTTTTAATAATTCAATAATTTCTAGATAATGTTGCGGTGTAGTAGGTTTATTTTCCTTCTGGGTAGGAGTTGAGGAGAATAGGTTTTTTGCTGGAGCCCATCCCCAACTCCAAGCCATTGATGAGCTTGGCGTTCCTAAAATTGCTGTTATGGCTATTGTTATAATTACCTTTTTCATGTTTCCCTCCTGTCATTTTTGACATGTTGTAAAAAAATTGGTAACCATACTGCTGGATCATCGCCTACTTCAGCGATAATGTTTTCGACCAATTCTGCATTATCAGGCGTGCCTGATAATACCAAGAGCTCCTCACTAAAGTCTCTATCAATGGTTTTTCCATCGATTTTCACATGGAATTTACCGAGATTTAACTCTGCAAGTGCAGATTGGTCGCCTTGCTTGATAAGAAATTGGCGACTAAATTCACCGAGTCCTTTGATTAGTTCAAATTCAGCATCAGTGAGTTTAAAACCTTGTGTATAATCCTCATAACTTGCCTTAGGATTGGCTAGAAAAATGTAAGTTGCACACTGTTGAATAAGAGTCTTGGCGATATTACTTTCTAAGGCATCGCTAGGTTCTTGTGTGGCGTAAACAAAAATACCATTTTGTTTACGGATGGTCTTTTGTTTGTTCTTTGCCAAATCTTCAAAATATGGATCTTGCAAAGGCTTCCAAAATTCATCAAAGATATACATAAACCGCTGACCGCTAATCATTCCTTCTGTGCGGTAAAGCAAATACATCATGACTGGAGTCCGAGTTTCTGGGTTATCTAAGAATTCGGTAATATCAAAACCGTAAATTTGGTGGGTTGAGAGATCCAGGGCATCATTGGGGTTATCAAATAACCATCCATAATCACCACCTTCACACCATTTTATTAAGCGAGCATGAACAGATGGATGTGCATTATAATCGTTTAAATGTGGATTGGGTAAGAACTGCACTAAAAAAGACAAACGACGCAGAGATCTATCAATATTGCTGCTCATGACAGACATGACAGCTTGGTTAATTTCTTCTTCGTCGTGATGTGTAACTTCACCGCCAGCTTCTGCTAATTTTTTAACAAACTGTTTTAGAAAAATCAGATTATCTTGTGTGGGAGGAAGTTGAAAGGGATTGAAACCACTTCGCCTACCAGGCTTGAATGTGAGATATCGACCACCCATAGCCCGAATAACAATTTCCATACCACGATCTTTGTCAAAGACAACAGTTGTTGGTTTAAATTTCTGCGCTTGTGCTAATAAAAAACCAAGAAGCACAGTTTTACCAGAACCAGATTGTCCTATAAGTGCGGTATTACCAAGCAAACGTTTATTTGTCGAATCCTCTTCAAGTTTAGAGGCATGAAAATTAAAATAAAGTGGCGTTTTACTGATTGTTTTAAGAATTGTAACTGCTGGCCCCCATGGATTTCCTGTTGGTTTGCCTGACATAAAATTGTGAAAGGATGAAAATGACAAAAAGTTCAGCGATGTAATTGGTGCTGGACGTGGTCGCCATTTCCAATTTGCAGGCAGTTGCGCCCAATAACCAGCCTCTATGGCCAAATCTACCGGTTTTGGTAATACTGCTGCATCTAGCAATGCGGCACTTGCTTTTGCCATATAGTCACGAACTTGTTGAGCTGTATCACCATAGATGGTCAACGTACAATGATGTTCACCCATGACAAAATGCCCGCTAACAAGTTGGTTTAACGCTTCGTCAATTTGTTCAATTTGACTTGTTGCTACATCGCGAGCATCAATAAGGTTACGCTGATGACGCTGTAAATAATCCTTAGCAGCATGCCGTGAGAGCACGGAAAAACTTTGCGTCAAGATGAATTCAAAGTCACTTTCCAGCAAAACATTTAATTGTCCTGGTTTTGTTGTCGTGTCGTATTCTTTAATTTCTAGCATTCCAAATCGACGCATTCCACTGCTTGTCCGCAATTCGCCAAGAGCACCCCATTTCGAGAAAAAAGGTCTGTTAATAGACATATAGTCAGCAAAACGATCAAAACAGATCGGCATAGATCTGTATTCGCCATTGACGAGCATTCCAAGAAATTCAAGCGCAGAAGAATAAACATGTCCGTTTTTTTCATAAACGCCAAGAATTTCTGCACCATAACGCTTTAACGATTGGCCTAGAGTGTTGTTGATATCATTGAGAGCCTTGATACATGATTCCTGCCGCATCTTTTTTTGATCGAGTGTTTCACGCTCATGTTGAGAAAAGAATGACATGATTTTATCAGCAATCGGTTGGAAAACGATAGTCAGATATAGGTCATTGACCATCAGATTATAACCAGTAAAGCTTTGCCGATATTTTTCATCAAGCTGACAGCAAAAAGCTTGATCAAATGTTGAATCAGGATATTCATAAACACGTCGGCGTACGATATGTGTCCAAAATGCCAAATTGGCCGATGCAATACCACGTAGGGTATTGTTTAGCTCTTTAGTCCACTGAAAGATATCTTCTTGTGAAGCACTTTGATGCGAACGCCCATCAATCTTCCAGACCGATAAATATTCTGCATTTTTAGTAGAGATAATTGTATCTGTAATATGATGTGAATAGGGTATAAACAGGCTTACTGGCGTTTCTGATGCAAGGCGTTTGCCGCTTTCAACAGCTATCATATTTATCTCCTTTTGCGGTAATCAGAGGGACTATAACTTGAAGCTCCCCAGAAACTTTTGTTGCGGTTACGAAGTTTGGTATCAATCCACAACCACCAGATACGAAACGCCTTATCATCATTTTTGGTAATTTGTACCATAACGAACCATAGGGGCGGAGCAATTATCCACAAAAAGATATTTATTGTCATAGCAAAAATAGCTACACTGATGGCCATAACGATAAGTGGCATCATGGGTACACCCCAAAGAGTTGGAACACGTGTTGCTCCTTTAAATAAGGGAAATGCTTCATTTTGTTGTGGTTTCATGTGCTACTCTAGCTATTGGATGTGAAATAATATATGGCTAATATAGAATGCTGCTCCAGCGATAATGACACTGAATGCCCATCGTATAAATGTGGCTCTTGCTATGATGCGAAATATATAAATAAGTAATAGAAATAAAAGAATAACAGCACAAACAATGGGTATGACCATACTAAGTCCGTATTGCATACCCATGAGAATATCTAAGCTCTTAGTTTTTGTTTGAGCACATACTGGTTGGAGCATTAAGGACATCGTCGAAGCTATCACAATAGCACTGATCTTATTGCCGGTTTTTGCTTGAAGAATATTTAATTGTTTCATATCTTTTATCCCCATATGACTGAACCTACTCTTGAGAATGTTCTCTTGTTTGCAGCATAAATGATATCATTACAGATATATCCACAACTCATAAATAGATTTTTTAAAACATTTTGTATTTTATTTGTTTCATGCTTGATTTCAATTAGCTTTAAATAACATTGCAACAAGTTGAGTTGCTGAACCAGCTATAACAACACCAATTGCCCATCGTACAAAGGTATCTTTTTCGATATAACGACCTGCATAACCAATTGCTAAACACAAAAGTATGACAGCAGCAGCAATAGGGATAATATGATCAATAAGATCTTTCTTTAGAGCGTCTAAAGCATCTTTAGCATGCTTTAGTTCTGCATATGCGGGATGAGCCATAAAAAATGCAATTACAGTTGCAGAAATTGCAATAATTCGATTATTACATTTTGATTGGAAATTACTTAATCGTTTCATCTTCTTTTCTCGTAAGTACCATTTTTAGTTTACCTATAACGGATAAATAAAAGCCATTTCGTTTAAATTGAACTATAATTAACCTCATTATGGTTTAAATAACATTGTGACAAGTTCAGCTGCTGAACCAGCAATGACAACACCAACTGCCCAGCGTATAAATGTATCCTTTTCGATATAACGACCTGCATAACCAATTGCTAAACACAAAAGTATGACAGCAGCAGCAACAGGAATAATGTTTTTAATAAGATCGTCCTGTAATTTTTCTAAAGCACCTTTTGCATGTTTTAATTCTGCATACGCAGGATAAGCCATAAAAAATGCCGTTATAGCTACAGGACTTGCAATAATCCAATTATTACATTTTGATTGGAAATTACTTAATCGTTTCATATTCTATTCTCATTCAAATTTTAACAATGTTTATCTCTTAGCAGCATAAGTAAAGACTACTACTGGACACAGACTTTCTTGAAGAAAAGCATTTTGTGCTAAAGGCTTCATGATTAGCCAAACAACATTTTAACAAGTTCAGTTGCTGAACCGGCAATGACAACACCGATTGCCCAGCGTACAAAGGTATCTTTTTCAATGTAACGTCCTGCATAACCAATTGCTAAGCATAAAAGTATAACTGCAGCGGCAATAGGAATAATATTAGTAGTAAGATCTGTTTGCAGAGCGGTTAAAGCATCTTTTGCTTTACCCAATTGTGCATATGCAGGATGAACTATAAGTAACGCGATTACAACTTCGGAAATTGCAATGATTCGATTACCATTTTCAAGTTGGAAATAATTGATTTTTGTCATCTTTTGCTCTTATTAAAGTTCTTATGAATGCTGTTTCTACTTTTTAATATTGAGTTATATCATTACAAATTTATCTGTAGCCCATAAGTAAAATCTGTTTTTTTTAAAATACTTAACTTCGTTATGGTTTAAATAGCATCGCAACAAGTTCAGCTGCTGAACCAGCAATGACAACACCGATTGCCCAGCGTATAAAGGTATCCTTTTCGATATAACGTCCTGCATAGCCAATTGCTAAACATAAAAGTATAATAGCAGCAGCAACAGGAATAATCTTGCCAGTAAGATCGTTCTGCAGATTTTTTAAAGCTGTTTCAGCATTTTTCAAAGTTTTCTGAGCATATGCAGTATGAGATACAAAAAATGCATTCACAGCTGCAGAAATTACAATGACTCGATTGTTATTTTTTAATTTAAAATTATTTAATTGTTTCATTTTCTTCTCTTAATCAAAACTTTTATAATATCTACAACTTTGCAATATAAATTATTACTCTGGATGGATTCTTCTTGAAGAAAAGCATTTCGTGTTAGAAGCTTTATTATTTACCGAACAACATTGTAACAAGTTCAGCTGCTGAACCAGCAATGACAACACCGATTGCCCAACGTACAAAGGTATCCTTTTCTATATAACGCCCTGCATAACCAATTGCTAAACACAACAATATAACAGCAGCTGCTATAGGAATAATCTTGACACTCAGATCGTCTCGAAGTGCTTCTAAAGCAGTTTTAGCATTATTTAATGCTGCATATGCAGGATGAGCTATGAGTAATGCGGTTACAGTTGCAAAAATTACAATGATCTGGCTATTGTTTTTTGATTGGAGATTATTTAATTGTTTCATTTTCTTTTCTCATTAAGGTTTATGTGAGGCTCATTTTGTACCCTTTAATTTAAGTGATATTATTGCTAATTTATCTATACTTGATAATTAAAATCTATTTTGTTTATTATATTTTTTTACACTTGGCTCTAATACGAATTAAACTTATGTCTAACGTTATATTTCAATGGATTTATTATTTACCGGTAAACAATAAAGTGGCAAGTTCAGTCGCTGAACCAGCGATGACAACGCCAACTGCCCAGCGCACAAAAGTATCTTTTCCGATGTAACGGCCAGCATAACCAATTGCTAAACACAGAAGTATAACTGCAGCAGCAAGAGGGATAATATTACCAGTAAGATCTGTTTTCAGATCACCTAATGCTTTTGCAGCCTTCTCTAATTTAGCATACGCAGGATAAGTCATAAAAAATGCTGTTATAGCAACAGAAATTGCAAATATTTTACTATCATTTTTTAATTGGAAATTATTTAATTGTTTCATCTTCTACTCTTATTAAGGCTTTCTCATGAGTACTATATTTACTTTTTAATACAAAATGATACTATTAGCGCTTTATTCACAACTGAAGAATAAAATTTACTTTGCATCATAATTTTCTTCACTATGGGTTTTGAAATAACATTGCGACAAGTTCAGCTGCTGAACCAGCAATGACAACACCAACCGCCCACCGTACAAAAGTATCTTTTTCTATATAACGTCCTGCATAACCAATTGCTAAACACAAAAGTATTACGGTAGCGGCAAGAGGAACAATTATCTTCAATTGATTTTGGAGTGTTTCTAAAGCTGTTTTGGCTTTGTCCAAAGTTTTTGCTTGAACGCATATAGGATGCACCATAAAAAACACAGTTATAGCTGCAACAGTTGTAATAATTTTATTACGAACTGTTGTTTGGAAAATATTTGTTTGTTTCATGTTTTTCATCCTGATTAAGTTTAAAACTGCCATAGACAACCCCTCTTTCATGAAGAAATTTAAAAAGATATTTTGGATCAGCCCAAGTTCTTAGTTTTCCTCTTTGTGTAAGAAGTGTATACTCATTTGCTGTTCCGGTTACTGGATCATCTGCAACAAATGTAAAGTACCACTCCCTTTCTGAACGCATCACGATTGTAATCTCACGTGCCGCTTTCTGATTAAATGCTATATCCACACTGTTTTGTTCTATCATTTTCATTATTTCTGCCCTCAATTAGAAGAGATTTTATGCAATCTTACTAATTAGAGCATTAATATTTTCTTATCTACCTTTCATCATGCTATTCTATCAAAATTGTAAGTCTAATCGATAAATGTAGTCATCATTAGTCCTGCGGTCTTTCCAATGAAGTGTCTTCTACTGTAAAGGCGTCATGAACACTACTTTCTTTATGTGTAAAAGCATCTTCTTCTAAAGACGCAGGAAGAGACTCTATCTTAATTGTTTGTTCTGTCTTTCTTGTATGAAACTGTAAAGTTTCTTCTAATTCTTCGCTTACAGGCGCAGAAGTTTTCACCTCGACATATGAAGCATTTTTTTGCAAATGAAGGTCAGAAAAACTATTTGTGAAATTTTCTGCATTGTAAAAACTAAGAACGGTTCGCTCAGCACTGTATTGCGGTAATTTTTGCTCTTTTTCACAGCAATGTTTTAAAGCAGTCCGTATAACGTTAAGATTCTTGCAACGATCAAAAATTTCACAGAGAGAGAGGGGCAACCATTTCTGATTTTCAACACTCATTTGCCCTAAATTTACGTCAAAATTGTGTTCACTCTGCTTAATTGTTACTATTGTTTTTTTAGGTGCGAATGGATAGTGTGGTAATTTATCACTCATGTTTACTGCACAAATATCATTCCATGACTCTTGCATAACGACAGTTGAAGGTACTGTCGCGTGTAGAGTTGATGCGTATGCAGCGGCAAACATTATGAAATTTGAAATAGTCATAATTCACACACCCAATGATGAAAAGATCTCTTGATACAAACGTGAAGTTTGCGTAGTTTTTCTGATTGTTGCCACACTGTGTTTTGATGGATATACGAAGTAAGATTCTTGAGCTTAGAATATCCTGTATGAATGTAAATTTGCTTCCTTTTAAGAAAGGTTTTCACATATGCTAATATCCAATCAATGTGATAGTTATTATGTTTGCAAAAAGAGAAATTACTCTTAAAGGATAACCATTTTTGTAGGGTTGTTAGGGCTGATTGTTTTATATCATTTTCTGACTTTTCAATTTTTTCTAGAGGATATTGATCTAAACTAAAAAGCCGCTGAGTATGAGAATATTTCTCATTATAAGAATGAACTGTATGATCATTATGCGTAGAGGGGTTGTTCTTTTTTACATATTGCCATAGTTTATAAAATGGCGATTTATATTCACTTTTGACCGCTGGTTCGTGAGAGTCAGGGAGAGGTAATAGGTTTTTTACACCTCGATTATCCATTTCAGCGATCAAACCGAAAAAGGATACAGTCGTGACAATTGCGACACAATTAAACAGCTCTTCGTGGTTCAAAGCACATCTCCGTCAAGGTGATATATTTATCGTAATTTTAATTTCGATAATAAATGGACAAAAATTGTCTATAATTGTGTTTAAAATATGGCAAAGCATAATTCTTTTTTGCAAGGGGAGTAATTAAGGTGGATGATCTCAAAAAGATGAATTTTGATGAACTACAAGAAATGCGTGCTCAAATCGATGTGGAATTGAAAAGGCGGCAAGCAAAAGAAAAACAAAATGCACGGCGCAAAATTCTTGAAATTGCCAGTGCGCATGGAATTGATATTGCTGATCTTGTGAGTAAAGAACGCCATTATAGAAATCCCAATAATCAATGGGAGTTATGGAATGGACGTGGGCGTAGACCTAAGTGGATTAAGGAATGGTTGGAGAGTGGTTGTACGCTTGAAGAGTTAGAAGTGACATAATACTCAAGCAATATACAAAAGATATGAGAAGCAAGAGATGGGAATTCAAGCAGTGTGTTCTTTTTGGTGATTCGATATATAAAATGCTGAGTTAATGTTTTAAACTGCTGAGCGGTAAAGTAAGACTATAAAAAGCACGTAGGCGTTCCTTCAAGTGGGAAAGCTATGTTGCTAACATGTTGGCACTATCCATACTGTTGAGAAGCTCTCAATGTTGTTAGAGCATCTTGGATGCGAGAGTGTTTATGAGAGGCGTTTTTTCTTTTTTACTCATTTTTATCTATACGCCAACTCTTCTTGTGTTGTGCAAGAAAATGATTTTTATTGATTCAATATGAGAGCTATTGCGATAAAAATTTTACAGTATTCTGCTTATGGTTAAAGTTGAAAAAATAATGATTTATCATGATAAATCATTATATTACCGTAATAATCCCGGTATTGCCATTCTCTTTGTCAGCTCAAATTATGCTTATTTTTGCAGTGAGATAATTTATGAGAGACATTTTCATCTTTTTCTTAAATGGTTTTATCTATATATTGATTTCTTGTGTGATGTGTAAACGAATGGCTTTTATTGTTTCATCATAAATAGGGTTAGGATAAAAAGATTACTGTTTTCAAGATTCTTATTCAATATGCAAAATTATAAATTCTGCTTTTAAGTCAATATGTTAATGTCTATCTTTATATTTTTAAATATTGATATGTAGCACAATAGCGTGATGCTGTTATGGATTTATTTGTTTTTTATGATGTGGTTGTAGAGAGAAGCTCTTGGTTTGATCTTTTTATCATTTGTGTAGTTAAGATAAGAAAGTGTTTTAGAAGATATTTTTTTATAATTAGTGTTGGTTTTAGTGTTTTGATAGAATTCTGCGATGCATTTTAAATGCGTTTATTATCAAAATTCATTATGTCGATCACTGAATAGAGGGTGTATTGAAAATATAAGAGAGAATCATTTTCTCGCTTTTTTGTTTGCTTGAACGGTACGGAAAGGGAAAGATTGCATACATGATTCCTCGAAGATTTTTGTGAGAAAATACCAGGTGATTCCACTGTATATCGATTCTTTTAAAAGCTTGGTATAGAGAAATAAGCGAAGAGCTTTTTTTAACGATCAGGAGAAGTTTTGTTCATAACTTGCAAACAGTGAAATGATATGGCTTTTACTTATTTTTTAAAGTGGGAGTCCGTGTAGCAAACGTGGAGCATGAGGGGAAAGTCCGGCAGCTTCTTGAATAAGATATTGTTTTATCTTTGGCGTTTGATTGACAATTCCAAGACCGGTATCGCGTAGTATTCGCAAAAAGAGATTATCATTAGAAAAAAGTTTATTAAGCCAGTCATTGCTTAAAGCCATACGTGTGGTTTCAAAACGTCTCCAGCGTTGATAGCGTTCTAAAGCAGTGAGGGAGCCAATATCCAGCCCCAATCGTGCTGTTTCAATAAGAACTTCAGCAAGTGCAGCGCTATCACGTAATCCTAAATTGAGTCCTTGTCCTGCTAGGGGATGAATTGTGTGGGCAGCATCGCCAACTAGAGCAAATCGAGCTTTAATGCATTGACGTGTTAGGGAAAGGTTTAGAGGAAAAGCTTGACGTTCACCATTCCAAGAGAGCTTTCCAAATCGATGACCAATGCGTTTTTCAAGTTCTGTTTCAAAAATAAGAGCATCAGCTTTGAGGTAATATTGCGCGGTTTTATGATCTTCATTCCATACAATGGCTGATCTGTTGCCTTTGAGCGGGAGAAGCGCGAAAGGTCCAGCAGGTAAGAAATGTTGAATTGCTTGTCCGTGATGGGGTTTTTCATGTTCAATGGTGCAGATGATTGCTGTTTGTTTATAGGGATGAGAAAAGTTTTTAAGTCCTGCTTTTGCGCGTAATTGTGAATGTGCTCCATCAGCTGCAATAAGCAATTTCGTTTGCCAGATTTCTTTATTGTTTAAGGTGACAGTTGTATGCTGCTCTTGTTGGTGAAAATCAACAACACACGTGTTTGTAATAACGGGGATATCCAGATCTTTTACACGTTTTTTTAAAGCATTGATGAGTTCGCTATGTTCCACCATAGCTGCAAAGGGTTCATCGGGAGCAATATCTCCTTCAAAAGTTAAAAGAGTTGGTTTAACAGGATCATTTGCGTATGCATCGGTGATGATCATGGAATGAATGGGTTGGGCATAGGGTTCTATAGGTTTCCAACATTGCAATTGTTTTAACATACGAATAGAAGCAGCTGCGAGGGCAATGGTTCGTATATTGGAAGCGGGTATGTCTTGTGGGGAAGCTGCATCAACGATCGTTATTTTCAGTGTAGGGGCTGTTTGCTTGAGTGCTATTGCCAGCGTTAAACCAACAGCCGCTCCCCCCGCAATGAGAAGATCGCATTGCTTTATCGTTTGGTTAGATTTTGTCTTTTTATCGGGTTTTACATTTTTATTAGGATCAGAATACACAACACTTCGTTCCATTGTTGGCAGTTTATTTGTTTTTAAATAAGGATATCTTTTTTTAACATTCTTTTTTCTACAATATTTTAACGTCCTCTTTACTTTAAAGAACTAGGATCTTTGACGTGCACCGATCTGTGAAATAGGTAGGATATTCTTAGGTGTATACCTTTTGATAATCATCCGTGTAATTTACTTCATAGTTTCATTGAGCAAATCGTACCCTGAATATTCTGGTTAATTTTATACTTCTCTATTTGTATACTTAGTTGATGCAAAAGAAAACTGAAATCAAACAGCGATAGCACTCTCTTTTTAATGGGCATGATGTGTTTTAGTATCACCCTTTAAAGGAGAAGGTCTGATGGTCCTACAAAGTAGGAAATTGTTATGATTATGATGGTTAAAACTGTATTAGTATTTTGCGGTCATAATTTTACAACTCTTTAATGTGAAGGTTTTGTATTTGGAATTGAGAGATGCATCAAAGTTCTTCTCCCTATGATTCATTAGAAGCGCAAAAATCTTACAGTTCACGGCTCATTGAAATGTTTTTGCGCCAAATTGGTGTTTTCATTGGGCTTGGACTTTTGGGCTTCATTCTTTTTTGTGTTTTGGCTTTGGCAACGTGGAATGCTGCAGATCCTTCGTTAACGCATGCAAGTACAAATAAAATTACAAATTTTATGGGATGGCCAGGGGCAATTTTTTCAGATTTTGTCATGCAGTTTTTTGGTTTGGCGGGTCTTGGTGTGTTGTTGCCACTGTTATTTTGGTCGTTTCTTTTGTTGGCGCAAAAGAATATTTATAATTTGATTTTTCGCCTTTTTTTGTGGGTGTTATCAACAATTTGTTTTTTAATTTCTTTTGCCCTTATGACCCCTGTTGCTTCTTTTACATATTGGCCATTGCCTATGGGCTTGGGTGGGGTTTTGGGCGATAAAGTTTTAAGTGTTGTTTATTCTATTTTTCCTGTTTTTCTTTCTCCTGTTCAGAATGTACTGTTGGGGTTTGTTGTGCTTGTTTTGGGTTTTTTCATGGCTGCTTTTGCGGGTAATGTAGTATGGCGGCGCCAGAGAAAGAAAAGAAAAGTAAAAAATATCCACAAAAACGAAACTGTTGATCCTCTCTTCGATGTATTAGAAGATACAGAACAGGGAGCAGAGAGGGTGCACCATGGTTTTTTTGTGACAACTTTGGGTGCTGTTTTCCATCTTTTTTATTTTTTACAAGCGCGTTTTTTTCGCCTTTTTTCTCGAAAAAGTCGCTCTAAGAGACAAGAAAAGTCTTTGGATCGCATTGAACCAATTTTTGGCGATGAAAAAACAAAATATCAAGAAAATCAGAAGAAGGCGTCTATTTCTCCTGTTAAAAGCCGTGTTGTGAAACCTTTAACGGCTTCTTCAAATGGTGGTTTTCTTCTTCCACATTTAGATTATCTTTCGGTTCCACCACCGTCTGTTCGAGATGCAAAACTTTCTCCTGCTGTCTTAAAAGTCAATTCTCAGGAACTTGAGAGGGTCTTGTTAGATTTTGGTGTTAAGGGAAGAATTATTGATGCGCGCCCTGGTCCTGTGGTCACTTTGTATGAATTTGAACCAGCAGCCGGTATTAAGTCTTCCCGTATTATTGGTTTGGCAGATGATATTGCACGTTCAATGCGTGCCATTTCAGCGCGTGTTGCTGTGGTACCAGGACGTAATGTCATTGGCATAGAATTGCCCAATGCGAAGCGTGAGATGGTTTATTTACGAGAAATGTTACAAGCGCAAGAATTTGTTGAGAGCAAAGCAAAACTGGGACTTGCTTTGGGTAAGACAATCGGGGGTGAGACGGTTATCGCAGATTTAGCAAAAATGCCACATCTTTTGGTGGCAGGTACAACGGGATCAGGAAAGTCTGTTGCCATTAATACCATGATTTTATCACTTCTTTACCGTATGACACCTGAACAATGCCGCCTCATCATGGTGGATCCGAAAATGCTTGAACTTTCGGTTTATGATGGCATTCCTCATTTGTTAACACCTGTGGTGACAGATCCGAAAAAAGCAGTGATTGCGCTGAAATGGGCTGTTCGTGAAATGGAAGAACGTTACAGCAAAATGTCTAAACTGAGCGTTCGTAATATTGATGGATTTAATGCACGTCTTAAGGAGGCAAAAAATCAAGGGGAAACAATGACGCGTACAGTTCAAGTGGGATTTGATCATGAGACTGGTGAGCCCCTTTATGAAACGGAAACACTTGATTTTAGTCCTATGCCCTATATTGTTGTTATTATTGATGAAATGGCTGATTTAATGATGGTTGCCGGCAAAGATATTGAAGGAGCAGTTCAACGTTTGGCACAAATGGCACGTGCTGCTGGTATCCATGTCATTATGGCAACACAGCGTCCTTCGGTGGATGTGATTACGGGGACTATTAAAGCTAATTTTCCAACACGCATTTCTTTTTCTGTCAGTTCAAAAATCGACAGTCGAACAATTCTTGGCGAACAGGGTGCTGAGCAGTTGTTAGGACAAGGCGATATGCTGTTCATGATGGGCGGAGGACGTGTCCAGCGTGTTCATGGACCTTTTGTGGCTGATGATGAAGTGGAGCAGGTTGTCATGCATCTCAAAGCACAAGCCCTTCCTGATTATTTAGAGACCATTACTCAAGAGACCGCAGAAAATGAGGCGGATGCATCGTTGACTTCTTCTTGTGCAGATGATCCTTATAGCCAAGCTGTTGCAGTTGTTCTACGTGATCGTAAAGCTTCAACTTCTTATATTCAACGCCGTCTAGGAATTGGTTATAACCGTGCGGCTTCATTGATTGAACGGATGGAAGAAGAAGGTATTATTAGTGCTGCAAATCATGCGGGGAAACGGGAAATTTTGGTACCTGCTGAAGAAGAACGCTTTTGAGATAAAATCTTGTGATAGTCTTTTAAAATAATACCTTTTTCTTTTAGAGAGGGGATTTATAATCACATAAAGGAAATAGCTGTTGCTTATGAGAATTTATAAAAACGTTTTTTATGACTGAAAAAAGCATTTATGTTCGTAATAATCATGTTTTTTGCTCTTTCATTTTCCGTTGAGCATTGGTTATAATCCATGCTACATTATTCATTGGATGTATGGAAGTAGAGGATATTATTGGGGCGGCACATTATATGGGGAGGGGGAAGTTTTAATGGATTCAGAAACTCAAGGGACGTTGGATTGTTTGGGGAATGTACAGAGAAGATTGGCAAGAAGAGTGCGGATGCATCGGTGAGTTCTTCTTGTGCAGATGATCCTTATAGTCAAGCGGTTGCCATTGTTCTTCGTGATCGTAAAGCTTCAACTTCTTATCTTCAAGGCCGTTTAGGAATTGACTATAACCGTGCTGCTTCATGGATTGAGCGGATGGAAGAAGAAGGTATTATTAGTGCTGCAAATCATATGGGAAAACGGGAAGTTTTGGTGACTGCCCCAAAAGAACGCTTTTGAAATAAATCTTTTGATAGTCTTTTAAAACAATATCTTTTTCTTTTAGAGAAGGGTATTTATTGACACCTTCATGATAAAACGAATGTGTATTGCTTGGGAGCATTGTTTATGAAAACGTCTTTTTTGCAACAAAGAGGAAGCTTTAGGTTTGTTGGAATTATTGTCTTTTTGTGCTTAACTTTTCCTGCTTTTTCGCAATCATACAATAAAGTGGCTTCCAATAAGGTAGCAAGGGCGCAGAATGTTGTGAATTATTTTGCAGCAATTAAAACAATGACAGGGGATTTTATTCAGTTTAGTCCGAAAGGAAAAATGTCTCAGGGAACGTTTTATTTAGAGCGTCCAGGAAAAATTCGTTTTATTTATAAAAAAATACCTTTACAGATCATTGTAGATGGACAATTCATAGGAATTAATAATCGTGCACTGAATACTTGGAACTTTTCACAACTTTCTCAAACGCCAATGAAGTTTCTGTTAGACGATAAAATTAATATATCATCAGGGCGTTTGTTGGCATTTCGTGAAGATCCAGGCGCAGTGACAATTGTTCTGCGGGATAAAAGCATGGGAGCAGGGCAAATAAGAATGGTTTTTGATTCTAAAAACGCGGCTTTACGGCAATGGACAATTGTTGATCAGCAAAATTTGGAGACCACTGTTCAAGTCATGAATGTACGCACCGGCGTTAGATTCGCTGATGGGATGTTTACACTTCCCTCGAATAAATAGTGCGTTGTACCTCATTGGAATTGAAACAGATGGTCTTTCGTATTGCAACTTGGAATATTAATTCTATCCGTTTGCGTCTTGCACAGGTTTTGCAGTATTTGCAACTCTTTTCTATTGATATTTTATGTTTACAGGAAACAAAATGCCCGGATGCTTTATTTCCAGTGGAGGCTTTTAAAGCAGCCGGATATAAGTATATCCTATTGAGTGGACAAAAATCTTACAACGGCGTGGCAATTGTTTCGCGTTTGCCTTTTAAAAAGGTGGAAAAGCGTTCCTTTTGTCAAAAACAAGATTGTCGTTATCTTTCGGTCATTGTTGAAGCTTATGGCAAAAGCATGCGGATTCATAATTTTTATGTTCCTGCAGGGGGAGATGTGCCTGACGCTAAGGTGAATGAAAAATTCCGTCATAAACTTGACTTTTTAGAAGAAATGTCTGCTATTCGCGCTGATCAAGGAGATGGTCTTTCTTCTCTTTTGCTGGGTGATTTGAATATTGCTCCTTTGGCAGAGGATGTGTGGTCTCATCAACAGTTGTTGAAGGTCGTAAGTCATACCCCCATTGAAACGGAACGGTTACAAGCCTTATGCCATCAAGGTGGGTGGGTGGATCTTATGCGTATGCATATTCCTGTTCCTGCTAAGCTTTACACATGGTGGAGTTATCGTGCACGCGATTGGGCACTTGCTGATCGGGGACGGCGGCTTGACCATATCTGGTCTTCTCCAGATTTAGCTCCGTTTGTTGCGGATCTTTCCATTTTTCGTGATGCACGGGGCTGGAAACAACCTTCAGATCATGTTCCAGTACAAACTGTATTTGATTTTTCACGCCAATTTTGAAATAACAAGTAAATAAAATATTAATATTATTATTGATTCTGAAGAAATATGGGAGACTAGATGTATATCAGAAATCTCAAAGGGGTTATTTCTAACAGATTACTCTATAGTGTTTTATTGTGTTTTTTTATATTATCAGGATGTATGGTTGGTCCTAATTACCGTAAAACATCTTTTCGTGTTCCAGAAAATTGGGGACAACAGTCTGGGCAGATTTCAGGGCGTACGGTTACTCTTGCTGGATGGTGGCGGCGTTTAAATGATCCTGTTTTGAATGCATTAATTAATGAGGCAATTTCTGGAAATAATAGTATTGCTGTTGCCAAGGCACGAATTCGTGAGGCGCGTGCTAGTTTAGAGCAAACGGTTGGATCTCTTTTGCCAAGTATGACAAATTCATTTTCAGGAACGCGTAATAGTGGCGGATCTGTTACGGTTTTAAACAAAAATTTCAACCAATATCATAATGGTTTTGATGCGAGCTGGGAGCTTGATTTTTTTGGTGGACACAAGCGAGCAGTTGAAGCTGCACGTTATAGCTTTGAAGCAACTGTGGAAGATATGCGTGATACCATGGTAGTGCTTTTGGGAGATGTGGCAACAAATTATGTTCAAGTCCGTGGGTGGCAACAAAAGTTGTTGATTGTACGGGAAATTGCTGCATCACAGCGTAAAACATACGAATTAATACGGAGCAAATTAACGGCTGGTGATGCTTCAGAGCTTGATGTTTCAAATGCAGAGGCACAAGTGGCCAATACAGAAGCAGATATATCACAGATGGAAGCGAATTTGTCTATGAGCATTCATCGCCTTTCTGTTTTAATTGGGCGTGTGCCTACAGCTTTGCAGGATCTTTTACAGAAAAATGCCAAACATGCCAAAATTCCGCAACCAAAATGGCCAATACCAGCAGGAATTCCAGCGGATATTTTGTTAACCCGTCCGGATTTGCGACGGGTTGAGCGCCAATATGCACAAGCAACAGCACGTATTGGTCAACGTGAAGCAGATCTCTATCCATCACTTACTTTAACCGGTAGTATTTCGACAGCAGCAGAGACAATTAATCAATTATGGAAGGCTTCAACGATTGGCTGGTCTTTTGGACCAGGTCTTCGTTTGCCTTTGTTTAATGGGGGGCAGATTATGGCTTCTGTGGCGGTTGCACGTGCACAGCGTGATCAGGCTTTCGTTGCGTATCGGGCTGCTGTGTTGACAGCGTTAGAAGATGTGGAAAATGCGTTGGTAAGATTGACCAAAGAACATCAGCGTTTAGAAAAGTTGATCGTTGCAAATAAGGCTTCTTGGCGTTCTTTACAACTTTCACGCAGCCTGTTTGAAAATGGAAATACCAGTTTTCTTGAATTGTTAAATGCTAATCGCTCTTATTATTCTGCGCAAATAGCGCTTAACGATAGTCGTATTACTTTGGTTACTCAATATATCGCGCTGATGAAGGCGTTGGGTGGTGGATGGGATGGTGTTGTTGATGTGTCACGTCCAGAAGTTGTTGATGGTGTACCACGTACGCGTACAAAGGTAGGGAAATGAAAAAAGGTTTCATCAAAAATTTCATTATAAAACGTAAAAAACTGTCTTTCTTTTTAACTGTTATATTCCTTATCATCTTATTATGGTTGCGTTCTGTTTTTTTTGGAACATCAACACCAGTTTATATGACAGCAGTGGTGAAGCGTGGTGATATCGAGGAAAGTGTTTTGGCTTCTGGTCTTGTGCGCCCTTATCGGTTGGTGGCTGTTGGTGCACGTGCAACGGGGCGTGTGGTATCTATGCGTGTTGTTCCTGGTAGTGTTGTCAAAGAAGGTGATCTTTTAGCGGAAATTGATCCTACAGACCAGGAAAATGATCTGAAAAGAAAAAAGGCAGCATTATCGCATTATTATGCGAATTTAGTGGAACAAGAAGCTTACCTTTCCCTTGCACAGAAAAATTTAGAGCGTCAGAAAGAAATGATCAAGTCACATGCGACTTCACGGGCAAATCTCGATGATGCTACAACACAAGTAAAAATACGCGAGGCGCAAATTGCTCAGCTCCGCCAGCAAATTGTACAAGCACAAATTGATGTAGATAGTGCAGAGGTCAATTTAGGATATACCAGAGTGACGGCTCCTTCAGCGGGAACAGTGTTAGCAACCGTTGTGGAGGAAGGGCAAAATGTTAATGCGGTTCAGTCAGCACCAACGATTGTTATTTTGGGTGATTTGTCAAAAATGACAATAAAAGCACAAATTTCAGAAGCTGATATTTTGAAAGTTCATGCAGGACAACCTTTGTATTTTACGGTTTTGGGCAATTCACAACGTCGTTATGAGGGGGTGTTAGAAAGGGTAGATCCGGCTCCTGAGGAAATTCGCGCTGATGTGAGTATTAATCCTGGTATGGTGGGAGGGTCGAGCGCTCTGATATCATCGGCTATCTATTATAATGGGGTGGTGCATGTGGATAATGCCGATAATTTTTTGCGGACCTATATGACGGCACAAGTTCATATTATCTTAGGGCGAGCTCAGAACGTTTTGTTGGCTCCAAGTGATGCTTTGCGGGATGAGACAAAAGAACGTACAGCATGGGTCTCTGTCTTGGAAGAGAAAGATAAAGTGGTGGCAAAACAAGTGACCGTGGGGCTTAATAATAAAGTGATGGCAGAGATTGTTTCAGGGCTTAAGGAGGGGGATGTGGTTATCACAGGTTCGAGTGATGGAGTGATGCCAAATATTCCTGGTGAACATAATGAAGATGAGAGCTAAAGCATGAAAGCAGAGCAAGCAGAAGCTGTCCTCGTTTTAGAAAATGTTGTGCGCGAGTTTCCCACCGGTGAGACATTTGTTACTATTTTGAAAGATATCAATCTTACCATTAAGCGTGGTGAAATGGTGGCGATTGTGGGCGCTTCGGGTTCAGGAAAATCCACCTTGATGAATATTTTGGGTTGTCTTGATCGACCAAGTTCTGGCCGTTATTGGATTTCAGGAAAAGAAACAGCTATCCTTTCTGCTGATGAATTGTCCGCTTTGCGGCGCAATCATTTTGGATTTATTTTCCAGCGCTATCATCTGCTTAATGAATTAACGGCGCTTGGCAATGTTGAAATTCCAGCTATTTATGCAGGATGTGCACCAAGTTTAAGAAAAAAACGTGCAGGGGAGCTTTTAAAACGCTTAGGCATGGGAGATCGGATAAATCATCGTCCCAATCAACTCTCAGGTGGTCAACAACAACGTGTCTCTATTGCTCGTGCCCTGATGAATAATGCAGAGGTCATTCTTGCTGATGAACCAACCGGTGCATTAGATAAACAGAGTGGTCAAGAAGTGTTGCGTATTTTAGATGAGCTTCATCAAGAAGGACGCACCATTATCATCGTAACGCATGATATGCAGATAGCTGAAAGAGCAGAGCGTATTATCGAACTCAGTGATGGTGAAATTATTGCGGACAATGTGTCAAAGGGTGCGAAAACAAAAAGAAATACCCAATCTCTTCAGGAAAAACAAAATCTAAAAGAGCAAAAAACAATGGGGGTTTTTCGTTCTTTTGCTGAACGGTTTCGTGAGGCATTTGTGATGGCCTTGTTGGCAATGAACGCCCACCGAATGCGAACTTTTTTGACAATGCTCGGGGTGATTATCGGTATTGGCGCGATTATTGCTATGGTGGCTTTGGGTAATGGTACGCGGGAAAAAATTATGGACAATTTTAAAAGTCTGGGTTCCAGTACATTAACTATTTTGCCGGGGAAAAGCCTCTCTGATCCACAAGCAGACAAAATAACAAGTTTGGTGGAAGCAGATGCAGAAGCTTTTTCGGGATTACCCTATGTTGCTGGTGTAACACCTCAACTTTCAACAAGCTCTATTGTACGTTCTGGTGCCGTTAAAGCCAATGCTGTTATTGCTGGGGTGGGAGAACAATATTTTCAGACACAAGGACTTAAAGCTGTTCAAGGGAGATTGTTTGATCGGAATAGTGTGCGTGAGAGAGCTGTGGATCTGGTGATCGAAAAAGAAGCAGTTGCTGTACTTTTTCCTCATAGTCGTGAGAGTCCCATTGGAAAAGTCGTTCATGTGGGAAGTGTTCCTGTACGTATTGTTGGGGTGGTCGATCCGCAACATATGGGAGGAGGCATTTCAAGTACGTTGCAGATGTATTTGCCTTATACAACCGTGCAAACGCGTTTACTTGGAACGACACAAGTTCGGGCAATTACGATTAAAATTGCTGATAATGTCGATTCACATTTAGCAGAAAAGATGGTAAAACGCTTTCTTACTATGCGCCATGGTGGAGAAGATTTCTTCATTCGAAATTCAGAGTTCTTTCGTGAGCGTATCATGGAAAGTACGCATATCTTAACGCTTTTAGTCTCTTCTATTGCTGCTATCTCATTGATTGTGGGTGGTATTGGAGTGATGAATATTATGCTCGTCACTGTTTCTGAGCGAATTAATGAAATTGGGGTGCGTATGGCAGTGGGCGCGCGCCAAAGTGATATTTTGCAGCAATTTCTCATTGAAGCAGTTTTGGTTTGTGTTATTGGCGGTGGTTTGGGAATCCTCTTTGGGCTTTCTATCGGTGGTTTGTTTTTGCTCTTTAAGGCGCCTATCCACTTGGTTTATACAATGGATTCAATTATCATATCTCTTACTTTTTCAACTCTCATTGGGATATGTTTTGGCTTTTCGCCCGCACGACAAGCTTCACGGCTTGATCCTGTTGTTGCTCTTTCACGTGATTAAGTTTTAGCAATTATTACGAATATGATTGTGGCGCGTTCGTATGGGAAAGTCATTCAAGGCTATGAATGAGGGGTGTGAGGCTATATGGAGTATTCCACTTTAATAAAATAATGAGCATGAGGGAGATGTCTTGATTTTGCCTCTGATTAAACGGTCGTTAATTGAGGTGTATTTGTTGTTATGCTTTTTGCTTGGATGAAGTACTCATGGGAGAAGCATTTGAGTAAAAAGAACGTGAATGGGCAAAATATTTGTTAAGTTCTTCTCAAGAGGTTTTCTGTGGTGCATGATATACTGCTAGAAAAGAGCAAAAAATGGCTTGTAGAATGATGTGCAGATTAGTTTTCTGTTTTTACTTTGCGCAATATTTATCAGTGTGGTTGAGTGCACTAAAAAAAGCGTGAAGTTATTCAGGTAAGGCACTAAGTTTATACTGTAAACCATTTTGTTAAAAAGATATAACCTATAGCCATACAGATTTGACACATTAGTGTGTAAAATCTATGAGATTTTGAGCTTGAAGAGGAGATTCCACTCTTTTGCTGATAAGTAAAGTTTTCTCGATTTATTTTGCTGAGAAACTATTCCATTGTAAATAATTGAGTGTATACAGTCTAAAGTCTTTTGGATAGAACAATAGGCATTGACGGAACTATTTAGACTCGATAATTGAAGATTTTTTAACGGGGTGAAATATGACAACGCTACAGTCGCTTTTACAGACATATCATGATGAAGCGCGTAGCGAACGAGATAAGGGGACGTATTTTGAGCGTTTTGCTCTTGCTTATCTGACACATGATCCTCTCCAATCTGTTCAGTATGAAAAAGTTCAGACCTTTAAAGATTGGGCTCATGAAAATGGCTGGGATGGTGGTGATACCGGTATTGATCTTGTGGCAAAGCTTCGTCATGAAGATGGTTTTGCAGCAATCCAATGTAAATTTTATGATGCAGCCTATCGGATTAAAAAAGCAGATATTGATAGTTTTATTTCAGCATCAGGGAAAAAACCATTTAAGCGGCGCGTAGTTATAGATAGTACAATAACTGCTTGGAGTGAAAATGCGGAAACTATGATACGGGGGCAGGATATTCCTGTTACACGAATTGGTCTTTCCGATATGCAACAAAGTCCGATTCGTTGGGAGACTTTTGCAGCCAAAGGCAAAATTGTCCTGGAAGATAAAAAGAAACTCCGTCCACATCAGCTGGAAGCATTACGTTTTGTGCGTGCTGGGCTTGCTGAGGCAGATCGGGGTAAGCTCATTATGGCTTGTGGTACCGGTAAGACATTTACCAGTCTTAAGATTGCTGAGGATTTAGCCGGTCAAGGCAAGTTTGTCTTGTTTCTTGTACCTTCCTTGGCACTGATGTCACAAACGGTGCGTGAGTGGACAACGGATGCTGAAATTGATTTACGTTCTTTTGCTGTATGTTCCGATACACAAGTGGGAAAGCGTCGTAAAAATACGCATGATGTTGCTGAAATTGATGTGTTTGATCTTGCTTTTCCGGCGACAACCGATGCGGCAAAACTTGCAGAACAGGCAAAGAATAGTGTTGCAGATAAGATGAGCGTGGTGTTTGCAACCTATCAATCTCTTCAGGTGGTTTCTGATGCGCAGAAAAATTATGGTTTCCCAACATTTGATCTTATCATTTGTGATGAGGCGCACCGTACAACAGGTGCAACGCTGGTGGGAGAGGATGAATCCAATTTTGTTAAGGTGCATTCCAACGATATTATTCGTGCCAAGAAACGTCTTTATATGACAGCGACACCACGCATTTTTGGTGATAATGTAAAAAGTCGTGCACATGAAGTGAATGCCGTTCTTGCTTCGATGGATGATGAAAAGCTGTTTGGCAAAACACTTTTTTATCGGGGTTTTTCTTGGGCTGTACAAAATAATCTTTTAACGGACTATAAGGTTATTGTTTTAGCAATGGATGAAAAACTAGTAAGTTCCGCTGTTCAAAAGCGTCTTAGTGATGACAAGTCTGAGCTTGTTTTGGATGATGCCACGAAAATTATCGGCTGTTATAAGGCGCTGACAAAACAAGATATCAAGCCTGATATTGGCACGGATCTCTATCCCATGCATCGTGCTTTGGCGTTTTGTAAAACTATTCAAAGTTCTAAAGTAGTTCGCGATGAATTTTCTGCGGTTGTTAAAGAGTATCTTGAGTATACGAAAGAGAACATCGAAAAAGAGCCATTTTTGAAATGTGAAGTGGAACATGTTGATGGCACTTTCAATGCCAAAGATCGTGGTGCTCTTCTTGATTGGTTAAAAGCTGAGAGCGGGGATGATGTTTGTCGTATTTTGACCAATGCTCGTTGTTTGTCTGAAGGGGTCGATGTTCCAGCTCTTGATGCTATCATGTTTTTAAATCCACGCAAGAGTCAGATTGATGTTGTCCAATCGGTTGGACGGGTGATGCGTCGCTCTGAGGGTAAAAAGATGGGGTATGTTATTCTGCCAATAGGCATTCCCTCTGGGATTCCAGTGGAACAAGCTTTGAATAACAATGAAAAATATCGGGTTGTTTGGCAAATTTTAAATGCTTTGCGTGCGCATGATGATCGTTTTGATGCGACAATTAATAAGGCATCTCTAGGGCAAGATATCAGCAATGTGATTGAGATTATTGGTGTCACTCAGAGTACTGAGTTAAAGGCTGTTACGGCTGTTGTAGACAACCTTCCTGTTCGCTCACAACCTGCACACTCGAGCATTGGAACATCGGAGCGTGATCGTGTTATTACAGATCAAGGTCAAGGGGAACTTTCTTTTCCTGTGGATGAGCTTTCGCGTGCCATCATGGCAAAGATCGTCAAAAAATGTGGTACGCGTGATTATTGGGAAGATTGGGCGAGCAATATTGCGGAAATTGCTAAGAATCATATCACGCGCTTAACAGCTATTCTCGCTGCACCAGATACTAAGGCGCGTCAAGCCTTTAACAGATTTTTAGCAGAATTGCGTGATGACTTAAACGATAACATCACAGAGGCTGATGCGGTTGAGATGCTGGCACAGCATATCATCACCCGTCCTGTTTTTCAGGTGTTGTTTGAAGGTTATCAATTTACGCATGAGAACCCTGTCTCGCGTGCTATGCAGTGTATGCTTGATGTGCTTGATGAAGCAAATCTTGATAAGGAATCCAAAGATCTTGAGAAATTTTACGCAAGTGTAAAATTACGAGCAAGTGGCATTACCGATCCAGCAGCAAAGCAGAGGTTGATTATAGAGCTTTACGATAAATTTTTCCGTTATGCTTTTCCACGCACAGTAGAAAAATTGGGCATTGTTTATACTCCCGTTGAGATTGTGGATTTTATTCTTCACTCTGTTAATGATGTTTTACAGGCTGAATTTGGCCAAACACTTGGCTCACCTGGTATTCACATCATGGATCCCTTTACAGGAACAGGGACTTTTATCACGCGGCTTTTACAATCGGGTTTGATCACAGCAGAGGAGATGAAACACAAATTTTGTCATGAAATTCATGCCAATGAAATTGTGCTTTTAGCCTATTATATTGCAGCTATTAATATTGAGACGACTTATCATGGTCTGATGGGGGGCGATTATGTCCCGTTTGAGGGAATTTGTCTCACCGATACATTTCAGCTTTATGAGCAAGATAAAGATCTGATAAGTGATTTGCTGGTGGATAATAGCACCCGCAGGTCGCGCCAGAAAGAACTAGATATTCGTGTTATTGTTGGCAATCCCCCTTATTCTTCTGGACAAAAAAGCGCAAATGACAATGCACAAAATATTGGCTATCCAAAATTGGATTGTCGTATTCGTGAAACTTATGCTGCTCAATCCAAAGCGAGCAATGTTAATGGACTTTATGACAGTTATATTCGTGCTATTCGCTGGGCAAGTGATCGCATAAAAGACTACGGTGTTATTGGTTTTGTGACAAATTCAGGTTTTATCAATGGATATTCTGCGGATAGTTTACGAAAAGAATTAAGTAAAGAGTTTTCAAATATTTATGTTCTCAATTTGCGAGGTGATATTCGTAAAAATATGATGAGTAAAGGGCGTGCGCAAGAAGGGCAAAATGTTTTTGGAAGTGGAAGCATGACAGGAATTGCTGTGACACTGTTTGTTAAAAATCCAAATGTTTCTAAGTCTTGTAAAATTTATTATTATGATATTGGGGATAATCTCACAACAAAAGAGAAACTCTCTGAACTTAAGCGATTGGGCAGTGTTGGTGGTATAAAGCGTGCACGTAGTTGGCAGATGATTACACCAGATGAGCATGGAGATTGGTTGGATCAACGCAACAGTGATTTTGAAAAATTTCTAGCCTTAGGTGACAAGAAGAGCAGTAATAAAAAGCTCTTTAAAACTTTTTCTTGTGGTATAAAAACCAATCGTGATGCTTGGGCACATAATTCAAGTCGTGAAGCTCTAGCCAATAATATGAGCAATATGATTACTTTTTATAACGGTGAAGTAGAGCGTTTTGATGCTGCGTATCTGCATTATGATCGTAAAACACGTATAGGTGCTGTAGACGATTTTGTTAACACGGATGCCAAAAAGATCAGTTGGAGTCGTGGCCTCAAACAACAGTTAGTTAGAGGAAAGGTTTTTGAACTTAAAGAGACATACCTTACTCAGAGTTCATACCGTCCTTTTACACGACAGTGGCTCTATTATAATCGCGCTTTTAATGAAATGATTTACCAAATGCCGCGTATCTTTCCACTAGAAAAAGCTTTTGGAAATAGTGTTATACAAGTTACAGGAGTTGGAGCAAGCAGTGGTTTTTCTGTTCTTATGACTAAGAGTTTGCCTAATCTTGATGCAATGGAGAAAGGCCAATGTTTTCCACGGTATGTTTATGAAAATACTGAATTCTTAGAAGATAAAGAAGAGGATCAGGTTCATTTGTTTGCAAATTTTGCAGAGGAAAGCAAAAAGGTTGGTTTAGAGCGGCGTGATGCACTCACGGATGAAGGGTTGGCATATTTTAAAGCAGCCTATCCTGGTGAAGTGATTACAAAGGATGATTTGTTTTATTATGTTTATGGAATTTTGCATTCTGAGGATTATCGTGTGCGTTATGCACACAACTTGTCTAAAGAATTACCACGGATTCCAACGGTTAAAAAGGTAGAGGATTTTTGGGCTTTTGTGTCAGCGGGGCGAAAGCTTGGTGCTTTGCATATGAATTATGAAGAGGTTGAGCCCTATTCTGTAACCTATAAGCAGGGTGATCCAAGTACTTGGATGATTTCTGATGCGGAGAGTTTTTACCGTGTTGAAGCGATGAAATTTGCAGGTAAGCGCGGTGCTATTGATAAAAGTAGTGTGATTTATAATGCACATATCACGATGCATAATATTCCTCTTGAAGCTTATGATTATATCGTTAACGGTAGGCCTGCTCTTGAATGGGTGATGGAGCGGCAGGTTGTCAAAACGGATAAAGCGAGCGGTATTGTTAATGATGCCAATCGCTATGCTGTTGAGACAGTTGGTAATCCAGCCTATCCTTTGGAATTGTTTCAACGGGTTATTACGGTAAGCTTAGAAACTATGAAAATTGTACGCAGTCTGCCAAAATTGGAAGTGCGAGAAACTGAAAATGTTAAGTTATCTATTGTGCCGTAAAAGGTGAAAACCAGATTCCGTCTTTGCTATCACTTTTTAATTCAGCTTTACGACTTTCAAAAGTCTCTAAAGTAATATCTTTTAAATAATGAAGATTGCTTATTACCTCACGCTTTTGTTTATTGCGTTCTTTAATGGGGTCACGACACTCACGTAAAACAGTCTGCCACCCAGTTGCCAATTCACGGGCTTGTTTTAAAGAGACATCTCTTAAGGGGCACCCAAGCCCATTTCACGACGACGTTTGTGAATGATATAACGGTAAATCCATTGAGCACCTCCATCTTTACGCTTATGAAGAAGCAAGCCAGCACCATCATTATATTTGCCAGCTCTCAATGTTGCGATAGATCTTGCATTAAGACGGTTCATAAGAGCCATTTTTAGTCCTTTCTTATACAAATTTGATCCACACATTCATTCCCACTTTTGATGTGCAAGCGAATGATTTTGATTGATTCAAGATAAGCAGGTTTGAAATGAGAAAATCTTACGTTATTCGGGTCTTTAATTCCATATGAATGATGCTATATTATCATTATAAATCAATATCTTATCAAGCAGTGTCGAGGCAGTGATAAAACACCATTGTTGAGGATGGTTATAGAGGGCTGCTAAAACTTTATATGAGGTATTTTTTAGCCTTGTTGTTAGCATCATAAAACGCTGTTCTTTGAGGTGTGGTGCTATTTTCACTATGAGAATTTTGGGGAGAGTGTGGGGTGATGCCTTAGGTCAATGCGTAGGAGTTTCTCCTTTCCTCGCATGTCACAAGTGAAGTTGGCGTGTTATGGTTTAGGAAAGACGCAAAATGCTTTTTATGTTCTTCACAGATATAAGCTATTGCAACATTACAGGCGGTATCGTTTGAGAGTGCGGTTTGCGCTTTTATGAAAATGTAAAATGGGTTTTATAGCAGTCTGAGGAGTATTATTCTCAAGGGATATCATGCATGGAGCGTTCTGCTTTGCATGAGGGCAGGGCGTGTTTGCCTAGTTTTATGGAGGGGATTGTGTACGTGGTCAGCAGATAGAGCCTATGAAATAAGAAACCGGATTGTTTGCAAACCAGTGGGGGGCAATCTTTGTCTTTTAGGGTAGGGAGGACGTCAATTTAAGCCCTCTTAGAATGAATCAAAATTCTTCCTCTGTATATTAATAATTAAGAAGCGGGATTGTATCTGGATATTGAAGATAACAAAACGCTTGTTATGGATGCTCTTTAGGGCTTGTTGTGACATTTGGGTTGGGAAAGATGGGTTGGTCAATAGTGAGGGTGTTGCTTATCAAGATTTGCAGAAAAACAGTACGTAAAACTTAGAATGCAGTTCTTATATAGACTTGAATTGTTTTGATATATTGAAAGGCAAGAATACGGATTTGATTGATCTGTTGTATGATGCTTTCATCACCGCTCTTTTTAACAGGGTAGGCAATAAAATGAACCTCAGGCATGAGATATTTAAGTTCACGCATTGAACGCCACATGTGGTAATCATGGGTGACAATATAAAGGGTTTTATAGTGGTGTTTTTTGATCCAAGCTGCGCTTTCTTCCGCATTCCCTTTGGTATTTGTGGCTTTGTGGCCAATATCAACACAACAGGTAAAGAGTTGGGGTGTAATGTGTGTGCTATGCATGAAACTCTTTAGATTGGTGGTTGTATTTACGCCACTGATCAAAAGCCGCGAACCTCGCCCCTTTTGCAAGAGATTAAGCCCTGTCTCTATTCGCTTTTCTCCTCCTGTAAGAACAATGATAGCATCTGCTTTTAGCAAAGGATGGGGTGGTTGAAGGCGCTCGGTTTTTTCGGAAAAAATAATAAAACCAATACAGAAAAACAGAACAATGATTAAAAGAATAAGTGCTGTCGGTGGAAAATAGCGAAATAAGCGGCGCCATGGATTACCTATGTTACGCTTTTTCACAGAAAGCTCTGGGGTGTCTTGCATCAGTGAGTTCGGATTATAGGAATCGTGAATCATAATATTAAAAGAGACCGTTTTCGCATTGATCAATTTTTTTAAGTTGTGCAAGAATAGTCATGCGGTTTGTCAACATGGTAAGAAAAGAAACAAAAAGAATAAGACCAATGATTTTTCCATAAGGAAGAGAACTTATGGCAAGGTGTCCAAACAAGGCGGTTATTTGGCTGGCTTCCACTCTCCCTAGATTATAGTTTGTCCAAAAGGCAAAGACAGTAAACAGCAATGCGCTTGTGATACCACCATATAATGCTCCACGCAGTGCAGTTTTAAAAAAATGCCAATCAAATTGTCGTGCAATGAAAAGTGTTTCCGTGCCAAGAAAATATAATACATTGATAATATGTGCATTCTCCGCCAATGCATTGCGTGTGGCAAAGATAACCGTGAGTATCAGTGAGCCTAGAACCAATATTAAAATCGCAAAACCAATAAAAATAGTGGTGTGTGCCATGGTTGCAAAACGACTGACCCAAACACGGTGATCATCAAACTGACCTCCTGGAATTTGTGTTTTGATTGCCTGACTGATAGCACGAAAATCAATTTCTTCATTCTCTTTCAAGGTCACAATGATAAGACGGGGAAGGGGCAATTCATTTATGCTTAAATTCGTTCCAAGCCACGGTTCAAGCAATTTTTCAGTAGCTGTTTGGTCAACAATTTTGGCATCTTCTACACCAGAAAATGTTTTAGCTAATTTAACCGCATTTTGCAGGTTTTTTTCGATATCAATATTTTCAATGGGGCGTATTTGAATGGTTGCTTCATAACTGATTTGATTACTCCAACTGTTCGCAGCACGCTGGACTAAATCAACGCCGATTAAGGTGAGGCTTGAGAGAAATGTCATAATCGCAATCACTGCAACCAATGCTTGTCCAGAAATATTGCTATTGGGAATAATCGCCGTGGTGTTTTTTTGATTGCTTGTAAAAATAGGGAAAGACTTATTCATGAATCGTCATCCGTCCGTTATGGAGAAGCATACGCCGTGCTGCAACCTGTTCCATCAGGGCAATATCATGGGTGGCAATGACGACAGCTGTGCCAAAACGGTTTAATTCAATAAACAAGCGTAGCAGACGTTTTGCTAAAGGTGGATCAACATTGCCTGTCGGTTCATCAGCAAGCAAAATTTCAGGTTGATCAATGAGTGCGCGTGCAATGGCTACCCTTTGTTTTTCTCCGCCAGAAAGAACCGGTGGTAAAACATGAATATGATCTCCAAGACCTACCCAACAGAGAAGATCTTCTACTTCACTGCGATAAGTTGCTTCTTCTTGTCCTTTAATGCGTAAGGGTAAAGACACGTTTTCATAAGTGGTCATGTGATCAAGGAGACGAAAATCTTGAAAGACAACACCAATACGTCTGCGTAATGCAGGAAGCTCTTGCCGGTTGAGTAATGCTGTATCATTGCCAAATAAATCAATGTGACCACGCGTTGGTTTAAGCGCCAAAAACATTAGACGCATCAACGATGTTTTTCCTGCTCCAGAAGCACCAGTGAGAAATTGAAATGAGCCAGGAGGAATATGAAAACTAATATCACGAAGAACCTCTGGGCCCATTCCATAGCGTAGACCAACATTTTCAAAATGAATCACTTTTCGCTACCACTTCTGCTGTTATATTGTATCACTCTCAGCACTTTTACTCCCATTGTTTTTGGCTGTTGGTTTAAGATTATACTCCACACCTTGCAATATTATCCCTCTGTTCTTGAGAAATATTGCTGAATATCATTCATTATATATCTCCTTAATTTTATCTTTATTTATGATTTTAGCAAGAATTCCAAGGTGTTTCTAGCAGAAACATAACAACCGCTATTTCTGTTTTTTTGAGGTTTAGAATTGATCTTGCTTGGTTGGCGGTTGGTAAGATGTTTTGTATCGCTTGCTTTAGATTGTGTTAAAACTCGCTATGGGCATTTTTTATCTTTGCTTGTTTTTCTTTTTTACCAAAAATAACATTGATTTATAAGGATAATTTATTATTTTGAAATTTGAAGGAAAGTTTTGCAGATAGTATATTCATTGTATGCTTTTTTATCATGAGTATAAACTCTTCCATTTGTGCTTCATGGAGAATGCACGTGGGGAACGTTTAAGAAAAGGATAAGAGACTTTTTATGAATTCTCTTAAATAAAAAGGGTATCCGTAATATTTTGCGTTGGCAAAGAGAATAGTTGTACAAGTTGAGTATTTATTGGGGGCTTTAGCAGAAAGGCTAAAGCCCCAACGGGTAGTATTGTGCTAAGCTGTGGTTTCTTTATTTTGGCGATTGGCAATAAGATCATCAACAACTTGTGGTTCGGCAAGGGTTGAAGTATCTCCTAGATTGTCAAAATTATTTTCGGCAATTTTGCGCAAAATACGTCTCATAATTTTTCCTGATCGCGTTTTGGGAAGTTGGGGCGCAAATTGTACTTTATCCAATATGGCAATGGAGCCTATTTCTTTTCTCACATGCTTAATAAGCTCGTTGTGCAACGCTTCACTTGGAGTTGTCCCTTCCATGAGGGTGACAAAACTATAAATTCCTTGTCCTTTAATGGCATGAGGGTAACCAACAACAGCGGCTTCTGAAACAGCAGGATGAGAAACAAGCGCTGATTCAATTTCTGCTGTTCCTAGTCTGTGTCCAGAAACATTGAGAATGTCATCAACCCGCCCTGTAATCCAGTAATAGCCATCGCTATCGCGCCTACAACCATCGCCTGTAAAATATTTGCCTTTATAGGTGGAAAAATAGGTTTCAATAAAACGTTTATGGTCACTATAGAGGGTGCGCATTTGTCCTGGCCATGAGTCAATAATACAAAGATACCCTTCTGCTTCACCTTCCAAAATATTTCCTTGTTCGTCGATGATTTGGAGTTGTACTCCAAAAAAAGGACGTGTGGCGGAGCCTGCTTTAAGCGGTGTTGCGCCAGGAAGGGGGGTGATCATATGTCCTCCTGTTTCTGTTTGCCACCATGTATCAAGAATAGGACAGTGATTGTTTCCAACTGTATGGTAAAACCATTCCCATGCCTCTGGATTAATTGGTTCGCCCACGGTACCTAACAGACGTAGGGATGTTCTTTTTGAGCGTTCAACAAATGAATTTCCTGTTCCCATTAAGGCGCGAATAGCCGTTGGTGCGGTGTAGAATGTATTGACTTGGTGTTTATCAACAATTTCCCAGAATCTACCGTTGTCAGGAAAGGTTGGTGTGCCTTCAAACATTAAAGTGGTAGCGCCATTGCATAAGGGGCCATAAACTAAGTAAGAATGCCCCGTAATCCAACCAATATCAGCAGTGCACCAGTAAATTTCACCAGCATGATAATCAAAAACGTATTTATGGGTCATTGCGGCATAAACAAGATAACCCGCTGTTGTATGCAAAACACCTTTCGGTTTGCCTGTAGAGCCGGAGGTGTAAAGAATAAAAAGGGGATCTTCAGCATTCATTTGTTCTACGGGGCAGTCTGTTTTTGTATGGGGTATTTCCTCATGATACCAAAAATCCCGTCCCTCTACCCAATCAATTGGTCCGCAGGTACGTCGTATGACCATGACTTGGTCCACATGCACGTTTTGGCGGGCTGCAATCTCAATGGCATGGTCAACATTGTCTTTTAAGTTAATTCGTTTGCCACCACGCAAGCCGTGATCAGCGGTGATGATGAAGGTCGACTTACAGTCAACAATGCGTCCTGCTATGGCTTCAGGAGAAAAGCCTGCGAAAATCACTGAATGGACAGCGCCAATGCGGGCACAGGCGAGCATAGCATAGGCTGCTTCGGGAATCATGGTTAAATAAATGGTGACTCTGTCACCTTTTTTAACGCCGTGGTTCTTTAAGATATTGGCAAAACGACAGACATGTTGATGAAGTTCATGATAGGTTATTTTTTTATCATGATAAGGATTATCACCTTCCCAAATGAGGGCAATTTTATCACCATGGTTTTTCAGGTGGCGATCAATGCAATTATAGGCAACATTTGTTATTCCATCCTCGTACCACTGAATCGATACATCATCATTAAAAGACGTGTTTTTTACTTTTGTAAAAGGTTTAAACCATTCAATACATTGTCCATGTTTTGCCCAGAAGCTTTCTGGATTATTGATGCTTTCTTGATACCACTGTTGATAGGTTTCCTCGTTGATGAGAGCAGTTTTTTTTATATCCTCTGGTATTGGATAGATTTTTTCAGACATTAGTTCCCTCTTTTCATATTGTTGGGAAAAATCAGCCACTGTATCCTTTAGGCAAAACTTCTCCGTAAGCTTTTCATTTGGAGAGTAGATTAAATGACAAAAATTGGAATAGTCAATTTTTAAAATCTGATATGATGATATTGCAGAGAATATTTTATGCTGTTTTTGGGTGCTTCAATGTGGAAAAGTGTATTATATTATAGAACTTTTTATAGGCGCATAAAAAATGAGAGTTTTTAAAATAGTCTAAAAAAGAGAGATGAAGGCGCTTTATCGCTTTGAATGTTTTTATGTCTTGTATTCTCTTGTTTCGAAAAGAAATATTGTTACGATATTAATATAAACCAAAGTATCTACGCAAAAAATCAGAGATAAAGAACATGATAACTGACGTTAATGCCATTAGAATAGACAATTTCCACCCCATACCACTGAGTACTTTAAAAGGAATGGCAATTATAGGAGTCATTATAATGAGCATAAAAAATAGTCTTACAATTTCAGAATAAATATCCATTATAACAAAATCCTAGTTATACTATATGAGATTAGTAGATACCTCTAAAAATTATTTTTTTCAGTGTTATCGCAACTCATCTAATAAAGATTAGTATAAACCAAAGTACCTACACAAACTATCCAAAATAAGGAGCACAACTCCTCCCGATAATGATGTTATGATAGCTAACTTCCAACTCTGACCACAGCATACTTTGATAATAGTAGTATAGAGAGAGACAAATACAACAAACATGCAAAACATTCTTATTATTTCATAATGAATATTCATTATAACAAAATCCTGATTATAAGATGTGACCCATAGTAGATATCTCTGAAAATTATTTTATCTATAGATATTAGATATTTAACTTTGATATATTCTTTCCAATATATTTACAAAATTACAAATTTCAGAGATATCTTTGTGCTATTCTCTATAAATTAGAACCAACACTCCCAAGCTTTTTGTCCAAAGCCCCAAACAGCACCTCCTATGAATCCCGTTGTAAAACCTGCAATTCCACCTGAAAATGCACCTGCTGGTCCTCCAGTTATACCACCCAGAACTGCTCCGCCTAATCCTGCTTGCACCCCTGCGTTGAAGCCTTGTGCATTCATATGAGACATAAAATCATTAAAGCTACAAGCACTTCCATAAACAGGTGTTAAATCATTTATAGTATAAGTTAAAACTGAACTAAAATTTCTTATGTTACTCCACCTTAATTATCTCTATTAAATAATATCACAATGATACATTTCAAATTGCTATCATGCGTTTTAGAGAAGTATCAAACATAATTTTTAACATTATCAATAAAAATACTTTTTATATTATTTATAAATGAAATTATTATTCTTAATAAGATAAGAATATTATTTATAATAATTTAACTTATAAGAAACAATACCCTATTTTTTACTTAATTTTAGTTTTAAATTACACCAATTTTTCATATGAAAAATTGGTGTTTTTCTCTTGATTTACGAGAATAACAAGGAAATATATTTATATCGTTTTTGAACTCAGTTGCGTTGTTAGTGTTATGTATGCGTTTGCTTGGTGAATTTTTGTTTTTAGGCGATTGCTGTATGCATCTCACCTTTTTGGTACGCAAAAAGCTTCTATGGTATTTATGATTGCTCCTATGCTGGCTAGCATGGCTCTTAGTGTTCTCTTGGGTATTTGAGGTATTTATTCAATCAAACAGCTTGCATTGAAATATGGGCGCTGATTGATGTTTTAATCCTCTCTTCGTGTATTTTATGCCATTGGTACGTGAGGCAATGGTTCACATCTCTTGGAGAAGTTGAGAGAATTCGTGGTTTTAACGAGAATTACCGTGATATCCGTGCTGAATGTTTTGTTTCATACAGGTTTGATGAATATTACTCATATAAACAAGTGCTTAGAAACGTTGCGCATTATTTCTCTTATAGCTCTCTTTTCTCTTCGTGTGCATTTCGCCTTTCTTATTTTGCCTTAGTTGGGTTGTGGTCGTTTTGGTGGAGTGGTGATGAGAGAGGGCGTTTGGCAAAATAGAGCCAATGCGGGATATCAGAGCCAAATTGTAGAGTTTTTGTGACGCCATTCTATGTATTGCGGATCTGTTGGAAAACAGATCATGGGAGAAGTTTTGGAGAACCGGCTTTTTTGCTCATTTTGCTCACAGAGAGAAAGAGGGACTAGTTTTTTTCTCGACAGGAGTGGTGGACATCAGAGCAATGACCTCAAGTTCATAGTGATTTTTACACTGGGCAAAAAAAGGGATTACTTCTTTGCGGGGTAATGCCATTTTTTGCGGCTCTAAGCCAATATTGGCTTGAGCATATGATTTTCAATGGAAATGAATTTATGGAGAGGAAATTGCTTTATACAGGGCGTTTGCCAAATAAAGCAGAGCCAATGCGCAGAATATTTGAGCCAAATTGCAGGGCTGTTTTAAAGTCATTGGACATGCCCATGGAAAGCTTTGGGATTCCTGCTTGTTTTGCGAGTTTTGCTAAGAGGGCGAAATAGGGACCGGGATTCTCCTCTACTGGGGGGATGGTCATCAGACCAATGATATCAAGTCCATAGTGATTTTTACACTGGGCAATAAAAGGGATTACTTCTTGGGGAGCGATACCACTTTTTTGCGGCTCTAAGCCAATATTGACTTGAACATAGCAGGGGAGATGTCTTTGTTGTTTTTGCATTTCTTCTGCTAAACTTTTGGCTATTTTTTCGCGATCAACGGTTTGAATAACATCAAAAATTTTGACAGCTTGTGCTGTTTTGTTCGATTGTAAAGGACCGATAAGGTGAAGTTCAATATTTCTAAACTGTTGACGCAAGATGGACCATTTTTCAGCAGCTTCTTGCACACGGTTTTCTGCAAAGAGCGTTTGACCTGCTTGTAAAAGAGGGCGTATATTCTCTATAGGAACAGTTTTTGAAACAGCAAGAAGTTGAACCTCTTCTGTGGGGCGATGATATTCTTTACATGTTTCAGTAATATCTTTTTGTAAATTTTTCCATGCTTCAAGAGAAGGATCAGGAGGGGTGATGTGTGTGCTCATCTTTTTATACTTTCTATTTTTGTTGAGTGATTGCCTTATTATTTGTAAGAGCTTTTAAAAATACTTCGTGAAATATTGACTGAAAATGTTGACGAAGGGGTTAATCCATGGTCAAGCATAAAACAAGTTTTTTAGTTCAATTTTATAAAGAGTATCATAGAAATGACGATTGAACGTTATAATTTAGGTGAACGCTATAATCCACGTGCCTGCGAACAAAAATGGCAAGAAATTTGGAATGAAAAGAAGATTTTTCAGACCGCGGGGGAAGATCCACGTGAAAAATATTATGTTTTAGAAATGTTTCCTTACCCTTCTGGGCGCATTCACATGGGGCATGTGCGCAATTATGCTATGGGAGATGTTGTGGCGCGTTATAAACGCGCAAAGGGATTTCATGTGCTTCATCCTATGGGGTGGGATGCTTTTGGTATGCCGGCTGAAAATGCTGCCATGCAAAATAAAGTGCATCCCAAAACTTGGACCTATCAGAATATTGCCGTGATGCGTGGGCAATTAAAGCAGTTAGGGCTCTCACTAGATTGGGCGCGCGAATTTGCGACTTGTGATGTGGATTATTACCACCGTCAACAAATATTGTTTCTTGATTTTTATCAAAAGGGATTGGTGGCGCGCAAAGTGGCTAAGGTCAATTGGGACCCCGTTGACCAGACGGTCTTGGCAAATGAACAGGTTGTTGATGGACGGGGCTGGCGTTCGGGGGCATTAGTTGAACAGCGAGAGTTAACGCAGTGGTTTTTCAAAATTAGTGATTTTAGTGAAGAGTTACTGGCAGGGCTTGAAGAGCTGGAACAGTGGCCCGAAAAAGTTCGCACTATGCAAAAAAACTGGATTGGTAAGTCACAAGGCTTGTTGATTCGTTGGGCTTTGAAGCCAACAGAGGAAGTCAATGAGGGTTGTCTGTCCTTTAATGAAGTGGTCTGTTATTCAACACGACCCGATACGCTGTTTGGGGCTTCTTTTTTGGCATTGTCTTTCGATCATCCTATTGCCCAAGCTCTGGCGCAAAAGAATAAAGCGCTGGAAGGGTTTATAGAAAATTGTCGGAGTGGTGGAACAACAACTGCGGCGCTTGAAACTGCTGAAAAACAAGGATTTCGCACATCTCTCTTGGCTGTTCATCCCTTTGATGAAACGGTGCATATTCCTGTTTATATTGCCAATTTTGTGCTTATGGACTATGGAACGGGAGCTGTTTTTGGTTGTCCTGCCCATGATCAGAGAGATTTGGATTTTGCGCGTAAATATGAGCTTCCTGTGCGTCCTGTGGTTTTGCCTTCAGGGGTTGAGAGAGAAGATTTTGTCATTACTGATACGGCTTATATTGGTGATGGGGTGATGATCAATTCCAGCTTTTTAGATGGTTTAACACCCCAAGAAGCTTTTGAAGAAGCGGCCAAAAGGCTTGAGGGGCAAATGCTTTATGGGAAGCCTCAGGGGGAAAAAACAGTGCAATTTCGTTTGCGTGATTGGGGCATTTCACGTCAACGCTATTGGGGATGTCCGATTCCTATGATCCATTGTACATCTTGCGGGGTGGTTCCGGTACCGCGTGCCGATTTGCCCGTTGTGTTGCCTGATGATGTAACGTTTGAGCAGCCGGGTAATCCTCTTGTGCGTCATGAAAGGTGGCAAGCTGTTGCTTGTCCTGTTTGCGGTCAACCTGCCAAACGCGAAACCGATACCATGGACACATTTGTCGATTCTTCTTGGTATTATGCACGTTTTACTGCTCCTTTTGCACAGGAGCCCATCGATAGCCAAGCGATAAGAGAATGGTTGCCTGTGCAACAATATATCGGTGGAATTGAACACGCGATTCTCCATCTTCTCTATGCACGCTTTTTTATGCGTGCCATGAAATTAATGGGTTATGTGAGCGTGGATGAGCCTTTTAAAGGGCTTTTTACTCAAGGCATGGTGGTGCATGAAACCTATCGGGATGAGAAGGGCTGGGTTTCACCAGAAGAGATTTCGATCGTTGAAAAGGATGGAAAGCGGCACGCTTATAAATTAACCGATCAGAGTGAAGTGATGATTGGTTTGATTGAAAAAATGTCTAAATCAAAAAAGAATGTTGTTGATCCTGATGATATTATCGCATCCTATGGAGCCGATACCGTGCGCTGGTTTGTGTTGTCCGATTCTCCTCCTGAGCGGGATGTTATCTGGACAGAATCGGGTGTTGAAGGTGCGCATCGTTTTGTGCAGCGCGTTTGGCGCCATGTGGCTTTAAGTGCTCCAGTATTAAGGAATGTAGCGCCCTGTGCTGGGCAGCATGGGGCGGCTTTGCAACTCTCAAAGGCTGCGCATCGAACGCTCCACGCTGTGGAAGATGATTTGGAAAAATTTGCCTTTAACCGAGCTATTGCGCGTCTTTATGAACTCTTGAATATTATGGCACCTTTATTAAATAAAGTGGAAAGTGTTGAGGATGAAATGAAGGCTGCTTTGCGCCAAGGGGTGGATTTTTTCCTTGCCATGATTGCACCTATCATGCCTCATTTAGCAGAAGAATGCCATGCTGCTTTAGGGGAGAAAACTTTAATGTCTGAGCTTGCTTGGCCGGCTTATGATCGCGCATTAATCATTGAGGACTGCTATAGTCTGCCAGTACAGATTAATGGTAAAAAACGTGGTGAGGTGAGGGTGGCAGCAACCGCTACGTCAGAAATGATTGAAGAAGCTGTTTTGGCTCTTGATTTTGTAAAGGTGCATTTGGGTGAAAAGTCAGTGAAAAAAATGATTATTGTTCCACAAAGGATTGTCAATGTCGTTCTCTAAAAGTTTTATTTTTGTAAGCTTAGCGGGTTTGTTAACTCTTTTGTATGGGTGCAAAGTTGAGCCGCTTTATCGCCAAGTAGCGCAGATTTCAACAAAAATAGGTTCTGTGGATTCTGTTTTTGATGATGATTCATCTCCAAAACAAAAATCTTTGAGTCTTTCCGAAAAACTCGCCTCTGTTGTTGTTGCAGAACCGTCAGATCGCTTTGGACAGATGGTGCGCAATCATTTGTTGTTTCTTCTTTATGGAAATGGGCGCAAACCTTCTACTCCCGCTTATCAATTGGTCTTGAAAACATCGATGTTTACAAGAAAATCTGTACAGATAGAAGTTGATCGCGATAGAAAAAGAGAGGGGCGACCTTCCGTTGGAACTGTGACGGGTAAAGTTTCCTATGTTTTGCAAGATATGAAAAATGTTCTCCTTGCTGAAAGTACGGTAAGCATGAATGCTTCTTTTGAACGGTTGCGCCAAGAATATGCAACAATACAAGCAGAAGAAAATGCAAGGAAGCGTGTGGCTGAAGAGTTAGCTGAAGAGATTATGCTGCTGCTTTCAAAAGATCTTTCAATTCATTAAGTGGTATTTTATCCGTTTTTCCAGTTTTTAGGGAAGATCTGTAATCCTTTACCGGTAGGGGATTTTTTTACGAATGCCTTTAAAATGGCTGCTGGAATATTGATGATTACAACAGCGTTCTAAGTGCATGGGGACACTCTGTGCATCTTTTGAGGAGCCATGCTAAGAATATGCAATACTACAAGCAGAAGAAAATACGTGGGAGGCGTGTGGTTGAGGAGTAAGTCGATACCATCCTGCTCTTTGCCAGCGTCCAATGTTGCTAAAGTCCTTGGCATTTGAGACGGTTCATAAGAGGTGTTTTTACTCCTTTTTTGAAGTGTTTTTCTCTACACACCAATTCGGCTTATAACGGGCAAATAATATCTTATTGTTTTCATCTAAATAGATTTGAAATGGGAAAATCCTATGATATTCAGATCTTTCATTTAACATGAAAAAAAATAATTATTATGTATAAATCAATGTGTTGTGTGAAATTTGCGAAAGAGATTTTTGTGTGGGTTTGAGATCTTGCAAAAGATTAAGCGATATTTTGTCCCGTTTTTTCCAGTCTTTAGGGAAGATTGGTCATTCTTTATCGGTTAAGGGGGGATTCTACTAGCACTTCTCAGATTATTGATGGGGTATTTGGGAGGATGGTTTAACGAAGCTCTCAGAGCGTGAGAACTTTGTTTGCTTCTTTAGAATGTCAACGCCAAGAATATATTATGCAAAAGACGGGCAATGCATTGATTTGTAATGATAATCTAGCGTTATTCATATTGAATGAGACCTTCGAATAACCTAAGATTCTCTCATTTCAAACCTGCTTATCTTGAATCAATTAAAATCACTTGCTTGCACGTCAAAAGCGGGGCTGGTGTGTGGGTAAAAACTGTATAAGAAAGGAGAAAAATGGCTCTTATGAATCGTCTTAAGTGCCAAGGGCTGTAGCAACATTGGGAGCTGGCAAAGTGAATGATGGTGCTGGCTTGCTTCTTCACAAGCGTAAAGATGGCGGTGCTCAATGGCTTTATCGCTATACCATTCACGGGCGCCGCCGTGAAATGGGATTGGGAGCGTTGCGAGATGTCTCTTTAAAACAAGCTTGTGAATGTGCAAACCAATGGCGTTCTGTTCTTCGTGAAGGGCGTGCCCCCATTAAAGAACGTGAAAAACAAAGACGTGTGGGAGGGTGTTGTTGTGGAACCTCGTGGCACAAATTTTGTGTTGGTTTGAGATTTTGCAGAAGATTAAGCGATATTTTGTCCAGTTTTCTTCCAGTCTTCAAGAAAGATTTGTAACCCTTTATCGGTTAGGGGATGTTTCACAAGCGCTTTTAAAATGGCTGGTGGGACAGTTGCAACATCTGCACCGCTTAATGCGGCTTCTTTAACATGATTAACGGTACGGATTGAAGCAGCCAAAATTTGTGTTTCAAAGTTGTAATTGTCATAAATTGTGCGAATTTCATGAAGCAATTCACTGCCATCACTTCCGCAATCGTCGATTCTGCCAATAAATGGTGAAATGAATGTTGCACCTGCTTTGGCAGCAAGTAAAGCTTGATTGGCAGAAAAGCAAAGGGTGAGGTTGGTTTTTAATCCTTGTTTTGTTAGAGCGCTACAGGCTTTTAATCCATCAAATGTTAAGGGAAGCTTGATACAAATATTGTCAGCAATTTTTGCTAAAGTAGCTGCTTCTTTCATGATGTCTTCAAATTCTGTTGCTGCAACTTCAGCAGAAACAGGTCCATTGACGAGGCTACAGATTTCTTTTGTTACGTCAAAAATGTTGCGTCCTGATTTTAAGATCAGTGAGGGATTGGTGGTGACACCATCAACAAGGTTTAAGTTTTGTAATTCTCGGATTTCTTCAATATTGGCGCTATCCACAAAAAATTTCATATCCCATCTCCTTGGTTGTTCACTCTTGTACGCAAAGCTTCTGATATTTTGTGCTGTTTTTGTTATGCGCTATTGTTTATGACAAAAGCAAGAGGGAGGATTGCATTCTTATAGGATAAGCTACGACATAAAGGAGGAAGGGTGAAAAATGGATTGTTGAAAAAAAGGGTGATATGTGGGAGCCGATTGGTGTTAGCTCTCAGCGTATCCTTAACTTGAATGTTTAAGTGATAAAATGCCATTTTTTGTGGAGGAGATTGGTTGTTTTGTTTTTTCAGCGGTGAGAATGCCTAGAAATGTTGCTTATGAAACAGATGTTTTTGATAAGAGTGAAGAACAAATCAGGCAAAAGGCACATCATTTTCCAAACTGTAAAGACAAACAACAAGAATAGGAAAGGTGGTCATACTGGTTGTGTAAAAGAATTCTTATAACCTTGCTATAAGAAAATAACGAAACAGGTTGCAGAGAGGAAAATTGTTTTTCTTTGGTGTTTACTCTGCATGCTTATTGTTATTGCATTGTATTTTCTAGGGAAGAGATATGACATTTTAAGAGGATGTGCTTTTTATGGTTTTGTCATGGATGCTGTAGTGGTTAGGTGATTTGTTGAGGGGGCGCATGATAAGTTAGGCAAAGGATTATTTGCTAATGGATGTGAGGCGGTCAGCGAGGCATTGTTTTTATAAAAGGTTTGTATCTTGAGACAAGAGATAAAGTCAAATGGAACAGAGGATGTGAGAAAGATTGTTTCAGTCTTGGTGCCTCTTCCTGTTACGCAAGCTTATAGTTATGAGGTTCCGCCTTCTATGACGTGTGAGGTTGGTTCTTTTGTTCGTGTTCCGGTGATGGGACGCCAAGTTTGTGGTATTGTGGCGGATGTCGGAAAACAGACGACAAAAGATGGGCAAAGTTCTCCATCTGTGGCGGATAAAAAATTACGCTCTCTGCTTCATGTTTTTGATTGTCCGCCGTTGAGGGGGGAAATGATCGCATTCTTGCGTTTTGTGAGCCGGTATACGATGACTCCTCTTGGACTTGTTGCACGATTGGTTTTGGGGATACCGGCTGCTTTAGAACCAGAAGCACCACAGCCCGGTTTGCGGTATTGTGGGGGAGATGTGGAGCGTTTAACACCAGCACGCCTGCGGGTTTTGGAGTTGGCGCGTGATGGTGAGGTTTGGACGCGTTCTGGTCTTGCTCATGCGGCAGGAACTTCTGTTTCTGTTGTTGAAGGATTAAAATCGCTTGGGGTTTTTGAAGAGGTTATGGTGCCACCGCCGAATCTTATGGCGCCGCCTAATCCAGATTTTTGCCCCCCTCAGTTAGAGGGAGCACAAAGTGAAGCTGCGTGTCTTTTGCGGGATGGTGTTTTGTCTTCTCAATTTCAAGTTTTTCTTCTTGATGGTGTGACCGGATCAGGAAAAACAGAAGTTTATTTTGAAGCGGTTGCCCAAGCACTCACACAGGGCAAGCAGGTTCTCATTTTATTGCCGGAAATTGCTTTAACACAACAATTCTTAGATCGCTTTCATGCCCGCTTTGGTGCGGGAGCTGCCGAATGGCATTCCGATTTGGCACCGCGCCGTCGTGAACGTGTATGGCGACAGGTGGCAGAAGGGCGAATAAGGGTTGTGGCGGGAGCTCGCTCGGCACTTTTTCTTCCCTTTCATGGGCTTGGCTTGATTATTGTGGATGAAGAGCATGATAGTGCTTATAAACAAGAAGAGCGCATTTTTTATCATGCGCGTGATATGGCGGTGGCGCGGGGCTCTTTCGAGCATTTTCCTGTGATTTTATCCTCCGCAACACCGTCGATTGAAAGTCAGGTCAATGTTTTGTGGGGACGTTATCAGAAGGTGCATTTGCCATCGCGCTTTCAAGCGGCGGCTCTTCCAAAATTGCGGGTGGTTGATATGCGTCAAGAAGGTGTGCAAAGGGGGCGTTTTATTTCTTTTGCTCTTGAGACGGCTTTAAAACAAACGCTTGAAAAAGGTGAACAGGCGCTGCTTTTTCTCAATCGTCGCGGTTATGCACCTTTAACCTTATGTCGTGTTTGTGGGCATCGGTTTCATTGTAGCGATTGTTCAAGTTGGCTGGTTGAGCACCGCGCCCAAGGACAGCTTAAATGCCATCATTGTGGGTTTCATCAACCACTTCCAGAAGCTTGTCCTGAATGTGGGACCCTAGACCATCTCGTGGCTTGTGGACCTGGTGTGGAAAGAATTGCTGAGGAAACACGGGAGCTTTTCCCCCAAACACGGTTGTTGATTCTTTCAACCGATCTTCAAGGTGGGATTGGTCATTTACGGCGCGAATTACAGGCTATTGCTAATGGTGAAGTGGACATTATTATTGGAACACAATTGGTTGCCAAGGGGCACCATTTTCCTGGATTATCGCTGGTGGGGGTTATTGATGCCGATCTTGGTCTTGCTAATGGTGATTTACGTGCGGGAGAACGTACTTTTCAACTTTTGTCTCAGGTGACTGGAAGGGCTGGGCGTATGGGGCTAGAAAGCTTAGGGCTTTTGCAAACTTATCAGCCTGATCATCCGGTGATAAAAGCGTTGCTTTCGCAAAAGGGTGAGGATTTTTATACACATGAGATTGCTATGCGTGAGCATTATCATCTTCCACCTTATGGGCGGTTGGCTTCTTTGATTATATCTTCAGAAAAACGTCAAACTGCAGAACATTATGCACGGGCATTGCGCCAAGTTGCACCACGGGATAAAAATATCTCGGTCATGGGACCAGCAGAGGCTCCATTGGCTCTCATTCGGGGGCGTTATCGTTTTCGACTTTTGCTCCAAGGACAGCGTTGTTTTGATGTACAAGGTTTTATTCGTGTAATGCTTGCAAATGCGCCCAAAATGCCTTCTTCAGTTCGGGTTCAGATTGATATTGATCCACAAAGTTTTCTTTAGAAAAATACAGAGGGTATTGGCTGTAAAGATATTTGGGTTGTCTCTTTGATTGTGTTGTCTAGAAAAGTATCAAGCTGTAGAATATAATGCACAGGCGTCACGCCAAGTTGTGCCACGGGATAAAAATATCTCGGTCATGGGACCAGCAGAGGCTCCACTGGCTCCATTTAAGGGCGTTATCGTTTTCAACTTTTACTGCTTTTTTGTTTTTCTAGGAGGACAGCGTTGTTTTGATATACAAGGCTTTATTGGTGTAATGCTTGCAAATGCGCCCAAAATGCCTTCTTCAATTCGGATTGTGATCTGTATAACTGGTATTTTTCTCAATACAATGCGCCATAGCGGGAGGAATTTGCTTTAAAAGTGCCTTTTAAAATAAAATATTTGGTGGGATATTCTTAAAAGAAGGGGGGAGATTAACAAAAAGATGTGGTTTTTCCTTATTTTAAGGTGATTATCTATTATTATGACTTGCCTATAAGATTGAAATAACACATTTTTTCGGTAGCGGTAGCGGTAGCGGTAGCGGTAGCGGTAGCGGTAGCGGTAGCGGTAGCGGTAGCGGTAGCGGTAGCGGTAGCGGTAGCGGTAGCGGTAGCGGTAGCGGTAGCGGTAGCGGTAGCGGTAGCGGTAGCGGTAAAAATCGGACTGCTTTTGCTTTACACCGTTTATGATGCAAAAAAGAGACTTGAAAAATTTATCAGAGAATGTCAAAAAGAAATACAGGTAAGCTCTAGTGTAACCTGCCTATTCTGAAAAAATCCTTTTTAAAAATATTTTGAATATTTTCGTTGAAATTTTCAGAAAGCATTAATTTGCAGTGTTGCGAGTCGGTTGTGTCTATGCTAGAAACCAAAAAGTTTTTTTATTCTGGGTTTTAAGAAGGGCATTCTTAGAATTTAGAGTGTCTGTTTCATTTCATCTGATAATTATCAGAGAGTCGCTCAAGGGAAAGAGGCGGTATTTCGTGTCGGATTCATTTTCTCTTATACCGCTGCCATTGGTAGATCAACGCTATGCGCAAGCGCTTTTTGATTTCGTGCAAGAAGCAGAAGCCGTGGAAAAGGTCGAAAAGGCAGTGGCGTCTTTTTTGCTTGTCTTAGATCAAAATGAAGACTTAAAACGCTTTGTACAAAGCCCATTCTTTTCTGTAAAAGAGCAGGTTAAGGTGATACGTTCTGTTTGTGAGAGCATCAAATTTGCTGATAAGAGTACAGGTCAGATCATTGGGAATTTTTTGCATATGATCACAATAAATCGTCGGCTTGGTGCCTTGTCTGGTATTTTACATGCTTTTCAGCGTCGTGTCGCTCTCTCTCGTAGAGAAACTCTAGCACAGATTATTTCTGCTCGCCCGATAAGTTCTCGCCAAGAACAAGAATTGCGCAAGGCTTTGGAAAGGACTGTGGGGGGAAAAGTTTTGCTAAACATCTGTGTTGATCCAACAATTCTTGGTGGATTAATCATTCGTGTCGGGTCGTCTCAAATTGATACGTCTCTTGTAACAAAATTGTCTTCGCTTAAGCTTGCATTGAAAAAAGAGGTCAGCTGATGGATATTAGACCATCTGAAATTTCAAAAATTCTAAAAGAGCAAATCAGAAACTTTGACCAAAAGGCTGAAGTTTCAGAAATTGGTTGGGTTCTCTCTGTGGGCGATGGTATCGCCCGTGTCTATGGTTTGGACAATGTCCAAGCAGGTGAGATGGTTTCCTTTTCAAATGGCGTACGCGGTATGGCGTTGAATTTGGAAATCGATAATGTCGGGGTGGTGATTTTTGGTTCTGATCGCGATATTCGTGAAGGTGATAGTGTTAAGCGGTTAGGCACTATCGTGGATGTTCCTGTAGGACCAGCTCTGTTGGGGCGTGTTGTTGATGCATTGGGGAACCCTATCGATGGTAAAGGACCAATTAAAGCAACAGAACGTCGTCGTGTGGATGTGAAAGCACCGGGAATTATTCCGCGTCAGTCTGTGCATGAGCCTATGTCGACCGGATTGAAAGCTATTGATGCACTCATTCCCATTGGACGGGGACAGCGTGAGTTGGTGATTGGCGATCGTCAGACAGGGAAAACAGCGATTTTGCTCGATACATTTTTAAATCAGAAACCTTTCCACGAGAATGATTCTGGGCGCGAGCAGGATAAGGTTTATTGTATTTATGTTGCTATTGGTCAAAAACGCTCAACGGTAGCACAGTTCGTGAAAATTTTAGAAGAGCGTGGTGCTCTTGAATATTCCATTATCGTTGCGGCAACCGCTTCTGATCCTGCTCCATTGCAATTTATTGCGCCTCTTGCCGGATGTGCGATGGGCGAATATTTCCGCGATAATGGGCAACATGCTTTGATTGGTTATGATGATCTTTCCAAACAAGCAGTGGCTTATCGCCAAATGTCTCTTTTGCTTCGTCGCCCACCAGGTCGTGAAGCTTATCCCGGTGATGTCTTCTATCTTCATTCGCGCCTCTTAGAGCGGGCGGCGAAGCTGAATGCGGAAAATGGTTCGGGATCTTTGACGGCTTTACCAGTCATTGAAACACAGGCAAATGACGTTTCTGCTTATATTCCTACCAATGTGATTTCCATTACTGATGGGCAGATTTTCTTGGAAACCAATTTGTTTTATCAGGGTATTCGTCCTGCTGTGAATGTTGGGCTTTCTGTGTCGCGGGTTGGCTCTGCTGCGCAAATTAAGGCGATGAAGCAGGTGGCTGGTTCGATCAAAGGGGAATTGGCACAATATCGTGAAATGGCGGCTTTTGCGCAATTTGGTTCTGATTTGGATGCTTCAACGCAGCGTCTTTTAAATCGTGGTGCACGTTTGACAGAGCTTTTGAAGCAACCACAATTTTCTCCTTTGAAAACAGAAGAACAAGTCGCTGTCATTTTTGCTGGAGTCAATGGTTATCTTGATCCGCTGGCTGTGTCTGATGTTGCACGATTTGAACAAGGGCTTTTGACACTTTTGCGGAGTGATCATCAAGATCTCTTAAAGGCAATTGCTGAGCAAAAACAGCTCACCGATGAACTGAAGGATAAGTTGCTTACTGTTCTTAAGTCTTATGCGAAGAATTTTTCGTGATGAAGTGATGGAATGCTTAAATGGCGTCGTTGAAGGATCTTAGAGACCGTATCGCCTCGGTTAAGGCAACACAGAAGATTACCAAAGCCATGCAGATGGTTGCGGCAGCAAGGTTGCACCGTGCACAAGAGGTGGCACGGTCTGCACGCCCTTATGCACAGAGGATGGCTGCTATTTTAACCAGTGTTGCTGCTGATGTGGATGGCATTGATGCACCGCCTCTTATGCGAGGAACCGGTCGGGATGATGTGCATCTTTTGGTGGTTTGTACTGCTGAACGTGGCTTGTGTGGGGCTTTTAATGTGCAGATTGTGCGTCGTGCACGCGAACAGATTAAAGCTCTGCTTGCTGCGGGTAAAATTGTTAAGATTTTGACCGTAGGTAAAAAGGGCGCAGATATTTTATCGCGTGATTATAAAGCTTTGATGATTGATCATATTGATTTGCATGCTGTAAAGCGGATTGGTTTTACTGAAGCGGCAATGATTAGCCAACGGATTGTCGCGTTATTTAATGAGGGCGCTTTCGATGTCTGTACGCTGTTTTATTCTGAATTTGTTTCAGTGATTAATCAGCGTCCAACAGCTTTCGCTTTAATCCCAATGGGTTCTATAAAAGGAGCTTTTGAGGCGGAAGGGATGGTTGAAAAGGCAGATAAAAGCAAAGATTTACAGTCGATTGTTTATGATTATGAGCCCGATGCTGCTTCTCTTTTGGAGGCGCTTGTACCACGCAATTTGTCCGTGCAAATCTTTCGGGCGTTGCTAGAAAATGTCGCTGGTGAAATGGGCGCGAAGATGACTGCTATGGATAATGCATCGCGCAATGCGGGTGAAATGATTAATAAATTGACGGTGGCTTATAATCGTCAACGTCAGGCACAGATTACAACGGAATTGATCGAAATTATTGCGGGCGCTGAGGCGCTTTAAGGTGAAAAGGTAAAGATTGATGGTAAAAGCAGTGACGTCAAGTAAGGAAGCAGCAAAAGTTGAGAAAAAGAAACCAGCTGCTCGTTCGGGCGTAAAAAAAGCCGCCTCGAAATCTCAAGTAAACGTGAAGGATTCCTCTCCGTCTGCACGGAGCTCTTCTAAAAATACCCCTATAAAAGAAAAGGGGCGTACAAAAGGTGCCGTTGGTGAGATCAAACAGGTTATTGGTGCTGTTGTGGATGTCCAGTTTGAAGGTGCGTTGCCAAATATTCTTAATGCATTGGAGACCGATAATTTAGGGAATCGCTTGGTTTTGGAAGTTGCACAGCATTTGGGTGAAAATACCGTACGTACAATTGCTATGGATACTACCGATGGTCTTGTTCGTGGGCAAAAGGTTTTTGATACGGGAACACAGATTAGTGTGCCTGTTGGAGAGGCCACACTTGGTCGTATTATGAATGTGATTGGAGAGCCGGTGGATAATGTGGGACCAATTGCAACAACAAAAATGCGCTCTATTCACCAAGATGCTCCTGAATATGTGGAACAGTCGACAGTCTCAGAAATTCTTGTCACGGGTATTAAAGTCGTTGATTTGTTAGCACCTTATTCTAAAGGTGGTAAGATTGGTTTGTTTGGTGGTGCTGGGGTTGGTAAAACCGTGCTTATTATGGAGCTTATCAACAATATTGCAAAGGCGCATGGTGGATATTCGGTGTTTGCTGGGGTGGGAGAGCGTACACGTGAGGGCAATGATCTTTATTATGAAATGATCGAAAGCCGCGTGAATGTGAATCCAAAGGAAAATAATGGTTCAACAGAAGGGTCAAAATGTGCGCTCGTTTATGGGCAAATGAATGAACCACCAGGAGCACGTGCACGGGTGGCGCTTTCAGGCTTGACCATTGCAGAAAGCTTCCGTGATGAGGGGCAAGATGTTCTTTTCTTCGTGGATAATATTTTCCGTTTTACCCAAGCAGGAGCTGAAGTGTCTGCTCTTTTAGGGCGTATCCCTTCTGCTGTGGGTTATCAGCCAACTTTGGCAACGGATATGGGGGCTTTGCAAGAGCGTATTACCAGTACAAAAACAGGCTCTATTACCTCTGTTCAGGCTATTTATGTTCCTGCCGATGACTTGACAGATCCAGCACCCGCAACATCTTTTGCCCATTTGGATGCAACAACGGTTCTTTCTCGTTCCATTGCGGAAAAAGGAATTTATCCAGCTGTTGATCCCCTTGATTCTTTCTCGCGTATGCTCGATCCATTGATCGTGGGAGAAGAGCATTATACGGTTGCTTGTCACGTGCAAACCATTTTGCAACGTTATAGAGCGCTACAGGATATTATTGCCATTCTTGGAATGGATGAGCTTTCTGAAGATGATAAGTTGTTGGTGGGGCGGGCGCGTAAAATTGAACGTTTCCTTTCGCAACCTTTCCATGTGGCGGAAGCTTTTACCGGTTCTCCCGGAAAACTTGTGCCTTTAGAAGAAACAATCAAAGGCTTTAAGGGTCTTTGTGCTGGCGATTATGATGATTTGCCAGAAGCAGCTTTTTATATGGTTGGTTCGATTGATGAAGCCATTGAAAAAGGAAAGCGTCTCATTGCAGAGGCTTCTTCATAAGAAGAAGTCTGTAGTGAATGCTTGGTGTAAAGAGGACTAAGGGTCCTTGTAGCAAGCCTCGTGGAGATTGTTGTGGAACACAAGAGAGAAGAGCATTTTTTGTTTGAATTGGTATCGCCTGAAAAGATTGTCTTTTCAGAGCAGGTGAGCTCCGTTGTTCTTCCTTCAGCATCAGGTGCTTTGACAGTGATGGCGCATCATGCACCGCTGGTGGCAAGTATTGTGTTGGGAAGTGTTCGTGTCCTGAGCTCTTCAGGAGAGAAGCTGTTTGCTGTTTGTGGAGGTGTTGCCAATATTACCTTTTCAGGTTGTTCTCTTTTGGTGGAGCATGTTGTTGCTGTGGAGCATCTCTCTTTTGAGGCGTTAGAACAGCAGATTTTGCAAGTTCGAGCAACATTAAATGAGGGGACAAATGGTGAAACAAATCATAAGCTTGAAGAGTTTTTTGATCAACTGGCAGCTGTTGGAGCTGGAGTGAGCGAGGCGTAAAGGATTATATGGGAAAAAGCGACATGGGCGGAAAAAAAAGTACGGTTATGTCTGCTAAAAGAGGAGGAAAACCTTTTCCACATCCAGGTCGCGTCTTTGCAGGTCCTTTGCCAAAATGTTTCGTTTATATTTTTGCTTCTTTTATTTTGCAGTGGGCTTATGGTTTGGGAGCAAATGTTGTTCAGTCTAATATTGTCCATCTTACCGGTGATTTCCACGCAACTTTGACCGAAACAACCTGGTTGGTTGCTGCCTATATGGCGCCAAATGTAAGCGTTGCCATCATGTTGATCAAAATTCGCTACCAGTTTGGCCTGCGTGCTTTTGCTGAATTATCAATTCTTGGCTTCGTTTTGGTTTGTGTTTTGCAACTCTTTGTTACGGATTTGCGCTCCGCACTGATTATTCGCTTTTTCGCTGGTATTGCTGCAGCGCCTTTGGCTTCACTCGCGCTGCTTTATATGATGGAGGCTTTTGCACCAGCAAAGAAATTTACCATTGGTCTTAGCTTGAATTATATGAATGCTGCTCTTGCTGCACCCTTATCACGTTTGATTTCCCCTGGATTGCTGGAAAGTGGTGGTTTTTCGAGCCTTTCAGCGATGGAAATGGGACTTGTTCTCATTAGTTTGGGTTGTATTTATGCTCTGCCACTAACCCCTGTGGTACGCAATAAGGTTATTCAGAAATTAGATTGGCTCAGTTATGGTTTGATTGCTCTTGGTCTTGGACTCAATGCAGTGATTATGTCTGTTGGCATATTGTATTGGTGGTATGAAGCTCCATGGATTGGTTGGGCCCTTGCGCTTGCTGTTTTTTCTTTGGTCATTGCAATTGTTATTGAACTGAATAGAGAAAAACCGTTGATTGATTTGCGCTGGATTTTCAGTAAAGAAATGATACAATCCGTTCTTATTTTATTGGTTTTTCATGTTTTCCTCTTAGAACGATCAACTTTAGCGGTGGGTTTTTTTAATCTGTTTGGTTTATTAAATCGTGAGATGGCACCCATGTATCTTGCGATTATATTGGGTGCTCTTCTAGGGGGAGCGGTTTGTGTGTGTTTTTTACGGGTTGGGCGTGAGGATTATTTTTATCTTGTCTCTTTGGGTTGTTTGGCGCTTGGGACTTATTTAGATAGTCATGTGAACCACTTAACGCGTCCACAAGATATGATGTTTAGTCAAGGGTTGGTCAGTTTTAGTTATGCGCTTTTTTTACCTCCTGCGCTTTGTAGGGGATTTGTCATATCTGGTGAGCGAGGACCACGTTATGTTTTGAGTTTTATCGCTGTTTTCCTGCTTACACAAGTGAGCGGTGGATTGATGGGATCGGCTTTTTTTGGTAGTTTGCAATTCTTTTTCGCCCATAAGAACTTTGAGTCTTTGACACAAAATATTGTTGTTACAGATCCTGTTATTTCAGGAGAGGCTAATACCTTATTTTCTCCTTCTTATGGTGCTTTTGTTCCTCATATTTGGGGTGATGAGCAAAGCACATCTGGAGTGATTGAAAAATTGAAGTTAACAGCAAATATTTTGGCTTATGATGATGTTTTTAGGCTTTATTTTTATATTGCTATGGTTGCATTTGCTATTTTTCTTGTCAAAATATTTGTACAGTTATGTTCTGTTCGTGCATTCGAAAGGCAATCTCAAGCAAGTAGAGAAGGATGCAAAAAATGATAAAAGCATTACGCTCAAGAGCAACGCTTGTTGCATTCCTCTCAGGAATTATGGGTATTTTGTTGATTCTATGGGCTTGGAAGCTTCCTCCTTTTGTGAGTACTATTCAAATTACCGATAATGCTTCTATTAAGGGTGATGTGACTCTGGTGAGTTCTCAAATCTCGGGGACTATTGCACGGATTTATGTGCAAGACTATCAACGTGTTGAAAAGGGAATGCTGCTCTTTGAACTTGATGACGCCTTGTTTCGCCAACAACTTGCACGGGCACAGGCTGTTCTCGATTCAAAAAATGCAAAACTTGCAAGTGTTATGTTGCAGGCTCAGATTTTACAGGGGGAAGTTAATGCTGCAGAAGCAGAATTGGCGCGCTCAAAAGCATTTTCCAATGTTCTCTCTGAAAACAAAAAGCTAGGCTTTGGAGGTAATACGAGTGATGGTCCCCGTCCTCTTTCACAATTGTTGGCAGCGCTTGGAACAAAACGGCAATTGCAAAAACAATTGGATCTTGAACGCCAAAGCTTGCAGTCAGAAGTTGCAAGTGCAAAAGTTGGTGTTGAATTGGCTCAGCTCAATTTGAATCATACCAAGATTCTATCTCCTAAAACGGGCTATATTGGTTTGGTTGGTGCGCGGGTGGGGCAATATGTTTTGCCTGGTGCCCAACTGGTATCGGTTATTTCGGATGATATTTGGATTATTGCTAATTATAAGGAGACGCAACTTTCTCAGATGCGTGTTGGACAACCGGTTATTTTTTCTGTTGATGCACTCGATAATAAGAAATTGACAGGGCGTGTGGTTCGTTTTGCACCCGCGACAGGTTCAGAGTTTTCTCTGTTAAAAACGGATACGACAATTGGTAATTTCATTAAAATTGCCCAACGTATTTCAGTGCGTATCGCTTTAGATCCTGGACAAGAAGGGGCTGAAAAGCTTATTCCTGGTATGTCTGTTGTCACGTATGTCGATACTTCACAACGTGCTGCTTCTGGAGGATAAAATTTTGGGTTTTTTGAGTTTACTTTTTATACCTTTTTCTTATAGCAAGTGGGCATTCACTTTAGAGGATTTTGTTTGGTTTGTCATCATGCATCTCTTTAAACTTTTATCTATGCTGCTGTAAGAGAATATTTTTCAAAAGAGTGAGATACATTCATACGTATGAAAAATAACAGTGTCGTTTCTGGCTGATTTCAGTTTTCTTTTGCATTAACCAAGTGAAAATGTCATGTTGAATTCAAAAGTAAGATTTGCTTGGTGATTTTTTGAAGAGATTATATAAGGCATGAATGTAAAAAATCTCGTCTTGGTAGGTTAAATTTTTCTTCCATCGGATCTTTATGAATATGAGTCAAGGAATTGGTGTGTCTTCTTATCAAAATAAGCAAAGCTAAAAACCCTCTATGCTTGTTGTTTCGCACAGTGTTTTATAAAAAGTTGCAACCTCTCTCAATTCTTTGCTGGAAAGTTTCTCATTTTATGGTGTTGTTATGCCTTATGAAATGCTTGCTTTTACTGGTAAAGCGATAGCTACATCTCGTATAATGGCATATTTGAGGCTAAGATGGAGATGGTTCAGTGCTTTACGAGCTGTATCAGTGTTTGTATGCCAAATTGGGGCGAGTATATTGCATGTCTCTGTTTTTGTTACCTCTGAAATGGGCAGATAGCCTCGTTGTGTGAGAGGGTGATGGTGTCAACTCAAATCTCTCTTTACTGTCGTTTTTCCTTTTAAACTTTGTGGCTTGCAAAAGGATTTAGAGCTATGTTTTTTAAGTGAGGAGGTTACGCATTGCTTCACGCTTTTAGTTGCTCTTGTTTTTTAATGGGATCGCGTTTCCTGCATAAGAGTACGTTTTTGAGTTGTCAATTCACGCCCTTTTTAAAAGAAACATTTCTCAATCTACCTAAAGCTATTTTACGACGAGGTGTGTGAAGGGTATTAAAGTCGTGCCACCGTCTTTATGCTTATGGGCACCATCGTATTATCTACCCGCTACCAATATTGCCATAGCTTTTGCATTTGAGGGTGTTTCGGTATTTGTATTTTTTTGATGATTTTTCCCTATGGTTCATGCTGCTTATAACGTATAATGCATTGATTTATAATGATAATATAGCATTATTTATATTGAATTAGAACATTGGGTCCTGTCAGATTTTCTCATTTCAAATCTCTTGCTTGCATGTCACAAACGAGACCGGTGTGTGGGTAAAATTGTATAAGGAAAGATTAAAAATGCCTCTTATGAATCGTCTTAAGTGCCAAGGGCTGTAGCAACATTGGGAGCTGGCAAAGAGTATGATGGTGCCAGCTTGTTGCTTCATAAGTTTAAAGATGGTGATGCTCAGTGGCTTTTTAAGTTATATTATCCATGGGCGGCGCCGTGAAATGGGCTTGGCTGCCTTGAGAGATGTCTCTTTAAAACAAGCCTGTGAATTGGCACCCCAATGGCGCTCATGTTTTACATGAGGGGCGTGATCCCATTAAAGAACGCAATAAACAAAGGCGTTAGGCAATGTGCAATTTCCATTATTTAAAAGCATTGCTTTAGATGCTTTTGAAAGCCGTAAGGCTGAATTAAAAGGAGATGACAAGTCTGGATATTAAGGCTGGATATTTTGGTTTTTAACATTATGCCTTTATATTCTTCCTAAACTAGGCTGTCTGCTCCTTTCAGAGATTACGTTAACAGATATATGCAATACGCTCGCTCCTATATGGCATACAAAAGCTGGCACGGCTTACAAAGTTCTTATTCATCTCAATTTTTATCTTAAGCATGCTACGGTGTTAGGTTTGGATGTTGGCTTACAGGCAACAACAAACGCACAAGCTTTATGAGGCAAACAACGTCATAAAGTTTAAAACTTACCAGCAATGAATTGAAGAGGAGTGCTGGCTTTTTATAAAATACTTTGCCAAACAACAATCATAATACAACTGGCTTTACGTTTGCTTATTCTGACAGGCGTTCGTACAAATCCTTTACGTCATATATATGACAACCAAATTGATGGAACCATATGGATAATTCCTGCTGAAAATATGAAAGGAAGGCGTGATACTACAACAGAATTTCGCGTGCCTTTATCATCAGAAGCACTAAAAGTGATTGAACAATCTCGTTGTCTTTCTAAAAGTAATTTCCTTTTTTCTTTTTCCGGTAGTGCTCCATTTAATGTGAATTGTATGGCTCTTTATATGCAACGCGCTAGAATTAAAGCCTGTTCCCATCGGTTTTTACTCTAGTTTACGTGATCGACTTGCTGAAACAAGCGATGTTGCTTATGAGGTCGCTGAAACCATTCTAGGGTATGAGGTCGAGGGTAAAGTAGAGCGTATCTATTGCCGTGCAAGCAAGTGATTTTGATTCAATCTGTGAGGATGTAAAATGGGAAAATTTGACTGCATTGGGAGTTATGATTCAAATGGAAAAAGGATGATTTATGATGATCATTTTAGTATATGCTCTTTTTAAGCAAAGCAATTTATCCTGTTATGCCTTAAAATAGCGTCGTTTAGGGTAGTTTACAGATTCAGTATTTCTAAAGTGTGTTGTATGTATTCAGAGTGGGGGTTGTCTGTAGAACTTTATTGTTAAGTGAGAAAATGGTCAGTAAATGAAATCTGCTAGACAAGAAGCTCTACTGTTTACGGATCAGTATGGGTAAGAATCTTCGTCATTTGGGGTATGAGGAGGAAATCAATATCAGATTGGTAGCTTGGAGGCGTTCTCATCTTTTGAAGTGTAAGCAGATGACTGAAGATGATGATGGTGATCTCTACCATTTCTTAAAGTTATCGTTTTTAAGCTATAGAAAAATGCCCGATTTAAAGCGGGCATTAAAAGAGATAGCCTTAAAGGGGGGTGGTGTTTTAGTTTTTGCGTATCAACAAGACGCCAGCTAAAACTAGTCCTGCCGCTAATGCGAGGGTTGTTTTAGGGTGTTCTTTGGCTTTTTTCTTAAATTCTCTAGCATGCTCGTTGAGATGGTATAGTGCATGGCGGCTTTTTTGTTTCCATGTGTCAAGCATGTCAGAGATGCTCTCAAGGCTGTCACTTTGCGAATTCCAACGACTTACAGGGACAAGTTCACTTTTTAATTGTGCGATGCGCTTTTTAATTTTAGCATTTTTAGAGTGGGTTGAAAATAGACACATTTGTTGACTCCTCCATGTGTTATACTGTTTTACGAAAATTGGAATTGTGTTTGGGGCTTTGCTATAACGGCTTGAAAATTGAAAGGTTGCATTGGTGCTCTTGCTTGGTGGTATGAAAAAGAGATTGTTGTTGCGTTGATTTTCTGAACCCTAACCGGATGATGATTTCCTCCAAGGTGCCATTTGTGTGGGACTATTCTTTTTTTAAAGGGAGCTCAAAGTTTAAGTTTTTTGGTTGATGAAGGGGTGCCTTTTTTTAACACTGTATTGTGGCAAACATTTATCTGTGATGCTGTAAAATATCATTCTTTAAGATGTTCATATAAGACAGATAAAGACAGCGTCATCTTTGTCTGATGTTGGTTTTTTGAATGATCCAAGTGTACAAGTGTAAAATTAAACGGGATATTGAGGACAAGACTTGTCTAGTAATTCTGTAAAGTGCACGACAGCTATGAAATGCGTTGCGTCAGTGGTAGAAAATGGAAACTGTTTGGGAAAAGCTGATCTGTGATCATATTGATGGTTTGAAGGAAGCCTTTGAAAGTGTGGAGAAAAATAATATAAAAGATGCTTGATAAGCGCTAGTTTTTGAAAATTTGAGGACTTAATGAGCACGGCATATTTTTTATCTAAACCTCTTGAACGTCGTCGATCTGTTGGTGTTGCGGTGGGTGATGTGATGGTTGGTGGTGATAACCCCATTGTTGTTCAGTCGATGACCAATACGGATACTGCCGATGTTGATGCGACCGTTGCACAAACTGCTGCTCTTTGGCAAGCTGGTTCCGAATTGGTGCGAATCACCGTTGATCGTGATGAAGCTGCTGCTGCTGTACCAAAAATACGCGATCGATTAGAAAAATTGGGCTTTTTTGTGCCATTGGTTGGGGATTTTCATTATATTGGACATAAACTTTTATCAGAACATCCTGCCTGTGCAGAGGCTCTTGCAAAATATCGGATTAATCCTGGAAATGTTGGGTTCGGTGTAAAAAAAGATCGCCAGTTTGCGGAAATTATTGAGATTGCTTGTCGATACGATAAGGCTATTCGCATTGGGGTAAATTGGGGGTCCCTTGATAATGCGTTGTTGACACGGCTTATGGATGAAAATGCAAGGAAGGAAAATCCCTTATCTGTTGCTGAGATTATGCGGGAGACTATTGTTCAGTCAGCTCTGCTTTCGGCTGCTTTTGCTGAAGAACTTGGCTTGGGAAGGGATAAAATTATTCTTTCTGCTAAAGTGAGTGATGTCCAAGATCTTATTGCTGTTTACAGCAATTTGGCAGAACGGTGTGACTATGCGCTTCATTTGGGTTTGACAGAAGCAGGAATGGGAACAAAGGGTGTGGTTGCTTCTTCTGTGGCTATGGGAATTTTGTTACAGCAAGGAATTGGCGATACCATCCGTATTTCTTTAACTCCTGAACCCGGAGGAGATCGGACACGAGAAGTAAAGGTGGGGCAAGAGCTTCTACAAGTCATGGGATTTCGGCAATTTTTGCCCGTGGTTGCGGCTTGTCCTGGATGCGGTCGCACAACTTCGACAGTGTTTCAGGAATTGGCACAGAAAATTGAAGCAGATTTACACAAAAATATGCCGGTCTGGCGTGAAAAATACCCTGGTGTTGAAAGTTTAAAGGTGGCTGTAATGGGCTGTATCGTCAATGGACCAGGAGAATCAAAACATGCCGATATTGGTATTTCATTGCCTGGAGTGGGTGAAAGCCCAGCTGCCCCTGTTTTTATTGAAGGACAGAAGGTAAAGACTTTGCGCGGAAACCACATTGCTGAAGAATTTGAAGTTCTTTTGAGTGATTATATTCATACCCGTTTTGGGCAAGCTTAATTGTTCCATAAACTAAAATAAAGAAAAGTTTTTTGTATCTTTTGTTGTGCTGTTTATTGTGGGGTGTGCGTTTTTTATTGTTGCTTGTTACGCTAAAGCAGGTGTCTTGTTGGGGCAAGTGCTTTGGCGGTAAAAAAATAAAAGTTTTGCTTGTTTGCTTTGATTCTTCTTCTTTGTATGTGTAGCATAGTGCACGAATCTATTCATTTTTGCCTGTTGCGACAAAACAGACGGCTTGTTGGAATGCTTTCTTTGGCATACAAAGGGCGAAAAGGGCTTATCCTTTACGATTTGCAAAAGTATCTAAAGCAATATTTTTCAATAATGAAGCTTACCCATTGCCTCATGCTTTTATTTCTTATGTTCTTTAATAGAATCACATTTATTACGCAAAATAAAATGCTATTGTGTTGTATATTCACCAACTTGTTTTAAAGAGACTTTTCTCGACGTTCGAAAGTCCATCTCACGATGATACCTTTGTATGTCATAATGGTAAATCCATTGTGCATCACTGTCTTTATGCTTAGGAAGAAGATCTATTCTTGCTCCTAATATGACGACAGTCCGTGGTCTTTGAACGCGTTCATAAGAGGCATTTGATACCTTTTTAAATGTTTTTACTCACACGCTCATCACGCTTGTGATGTGCAAGAAAGTGATTTTGCTTGATTCAACATGGGAGAGATTTAAAGAGACAGAACTCTACAGTCTTAAGGTTTCTCATTTAAGTTATAATAGAATGCGTTATCATTATATATCCATGTATTGCGTCTTTTATGATGTGTTAGTCTCGTTTTAGTGTTTCTTGAATGCCATAAAGACGGACAAAAGTGGCTTTTTGTGTGTTTTCACCCTTACGGGTGATTTTGCCTAGAACTTTGCTGTTGGCGGTGACATCAAGAAGATCGTCTGTCAATTGAAAAGCTCAACTAAATATGTTCCCAAAACAGCAGTTTTTTTCGCTCATTGTTTGGAGGCATGGGCAATGATTGCTCTTGCTTGGCAGGCAAAATTGATAAGGACGGCTGTTTTTATGCGTTGTAAAATGAAAATATTGGCATTTTCTTATTGTTTTTTAGCTCTCTATGTCTGCGAAGGTGAAAACTAAAAAAGGCTTTGTGTATCCTTTTTTGTGTTGTTTTTTGTGTGGTGGTGCGTTTTTTTATTGTTGCTGTTGTACTAAAGTGGATGCCTTGTTGAAATGTTTTCTCTTGCACCAAAAGAGAAACAGTTGTGCTTGTTTTTTTGTTTTGATTCTTCTTTATGTGGGGAGATGGTGCGTGAAGGTGTTAGTTTTTGCGTGTTGCGCTAAAGCGAGCGGCTTGTTGGAGAGGGAGTGCTTTGATACCAAAAGGGTGTAAGAGGTTTTCTGCTTTGGTAATGAGTTCGTCTCGCTTTTTTTGTGCTTCTTTAATGCCATAAAGACGAACAAAGGTGGCTTTTTGCGCATTTTCATCTTTACCGGCGGTTTTGCCTAGAACTTCGCTGTTGGCGGTGACGTCAAGAAGATCATCTGTTAATTGAAAAGCTAAACCAACATATGTTCCAAAAGCAGCAAGTTTTTCCGTTAATTCTTTGGATGCGTTGGAAATGATTCCCCCTGCTTGGCAAGCAAAGCTTATAAGGGCAGCTGTTTTCATGTGTTGTAAAGTGAGAATATCGGTGCTCTCTTGCGGTTTTTTCTCCGCTTCAATGTCAAGCATTTGACCGCCTATCATACCACCAAATCCTGATGCTTGTGCAAGAGCTGTGATCAATTGCATTCTCATCTCTGTAGACAGTGCATTGGCTTTATGGGCAATGATTTCAAAGGCAAATGTTAAAAGGGCATTGCCTGCTAGAATTGCTGTTGCTTCATCAAATTTTATGTGGACGGTGGGTTTCCCGCGCCGGAGGGTATCATTATCCATGGCTGGAAGATCATCATGAATGAGAGAATAACAGTGAACACATTCTAAGGCACATGCAACATCAAGTGAATGTTCTACAGGGATATCAAAAAGTGCAGCGCTTTGAATCACAAGAAAAGGACGTAGGCGTTTTCCACCGTTCAACACCCCATAGCGCATGGCTTTGATTAAGTTTTCAGGGCGTGAAATTTCACCATTTTGGATGTGGTCACTTAACAGTGTGCTCAGCCGGCTTTCAATGCTTTGGCCATGTTTTGCAAGAAGGGTGGTAAATTCGTGCATTCTTGTTTCCTTCTATTTTTGCAAAATGAAATCTTGGAACTTACAACAGAAAAGCAGTTGTTTTTCTTCTTTTCGTCAATTTGCTTTAAGTGTTTATTAAAAAATTCATTGCTCTTTTGGTACTTACTCTCACTCTATGCGAGAGTCTTTGTGAAAGCCAAACGAAAATTGAATGAAAGATTCATGAAAAGACTTTTAATCCATATATAAATTTTTCAACTCTTTGTAATGCTCTTGTCGTTTCTATCATCAATTTTGCCCATTGGGGTAAGAGTATTGTTATTTTGACATTGCCTCTTCTGTTTAATCAGTGTATAAAGCAATCAAATTTTATAGTGTTTTTGATAAAAGCATTGTCATTTTTGGCATTGCTTTTTCTGTTTTAGTGGATTTGGAGTGTCTCTTTATGGCTGTACCTAAACGAAAAACCTCTCCATCAAAGCGGGGTATGCGCCGTTCGGCTGATGCCTTAAAGGTGCCAACTTATATCGAGGATAAAAATTCTGGTGAATTGCGTCGCCCTCATCATATTGATTTGAAAACAGGGATGTATCGCGGACGTGTTGTTCTCCCTCCTAAAGATTGAGAACTTTAATTTTTATTGAAATAAACACCAACTCTCTACACTGATAAGAGTGCTGGGAGGTGGTGTTTGTTTTTTGGTTGTTCTCTTTATGGAGAATGTGAAGACACAAAGCTTCCTCCTTGTCTGGGATATCGAGACTTTCTTTGTTATCGCGACAGATGACGGAAAAGCTTTGATGTGCATTTTTGTGTGACCTATGCCCTTGAAAGGGAACGCTCAAAAGCTCTCTGGTGCTTTTGATGAGATAAGCTTTTTAGCGAATTATTTTCTTTAAGGGATCTGTGAGGTGGGGATAAAAAGGATTCAAAAAAGAGTAAGATCTCGATTTTTTTTGAGATATGAGCTTATAATAATACTTATACTTTGTTCATTTTAGCAAGATGCAATTGGACAAGAGCTCTTGGCAGATTTTCTGCTAAATGCCTTTTGATCACTAAAAGCTTAATAACAACACAAATAAAACCAGCAAGATGCTGGTTTTATTTTATGAGTAGATTTTTATTACGCAGCATAAACAGCTTCATCGCTTGAGGTTGCTTCATCTCTCTTCGCTTTAAATTCACGCTTTGGTTTGTTTGAGAGATGCATCTCTATGAGATTGATAGCTTCTGTTTCAGAAAGACTATTAATCACTGCGATTTCACGCGCCATTCTTTCAAGTGCTGCGGTATAAAGTTGACGTTCAGAATAAGATTGTTCGGGCTGTAGATTTGAGCGAAAAAGATCTCGCACGACTTCAGCAATACAAATAAGATCTCCCGAGTTGATTTTAGCATCATATTCTTGCGCACGACGTGACCACATGGTGCGTTTAACACGTGCTTTTCCGTGGAGGGTTTGTAATGCGCGTTCAACAGAATCAACAGCAGATAATTTGCGCATTCCAACGGAAAGGGCTTTAGCAATAGGCACTTTAACATCCATTTTATCTTTTGCAAAATGAATGACAAAAAGTTTTAATTTATGTCCTGCAACTTCTTGATCTTCAATGGCTATGATTTGTCCCACTCCGTGGGTAGGGTAGACGATATATTCAGAGGTTGTAAATTCTTTATAATTGGAAGATGTTCCATTTTGGGATGCCATATTTTCGTTTACTCCCTTTATGACCAACAAATGTATCGGAAAACAGGCTATAAACCTGAGGGTTGAGTGTTCTTAACCAAGTATATTACACTAATTGAATGAGCATAAAAGTTGAGTACTTTTAAATCCAACAAAAAATACATTGCTTTATTAAAAAAAGCAAAGAACAATACTTAGAAAGATGATCGTGTTAAAATAACACTAACATCAAAATTCAAAAGAATCAATCATTTCGCTTAAGAATTTTTATTTTTACAAGAAAATGCTCTCAATTTTTGAAGGCGCATGATGTGTGTTGTATTGTTATTTATCGCCCCTTCTTGTTTTTTTTGAAAAATACTTTTCTTATTTGTTGAGAACGCTATCCATTTCTTTTGTTTGAAGCAGAGGGGCTTTGCAGGTGGTTTAATGAGGTCATTTATTCGCATAACGAAATTTGAGTTCTTAGCATTTTTCTAGCCTTGGTTTCTGTATCAGAGTTTATGGCTTCTGGACATTATTTTGTAAGTATGTTGTGGGGTTATTCGTCGCCAGTTCCTGGATTTTCTGAAAAATATTTTTCACATTTGTTGGGAACGCCATCCATTTCTTTTGCTTGGGGCAGAGGGTCTTTGCGTGTGGTTAAATTAGGCCATTTGTTTGCATACTGGAGATTAAGTTCTAACCACTTTTCTAATCCTGGTTCTGTATCAGGGACAATAGCTTCTGCTGGGCATTCTGGTACACAAACACCACAGTCGATGCATTCATCGGGGTGAATAACAAGCATATTTTCACCTTCATAAAAACAATCAACAGGGCAAACTTCAACACAGTCTGTATATTTACAGTGAATGCAGTTGTCGGTTACTACGTGGGCCAAGATCGAACTCCATTTTTATTTTAGTGATCTTTGGAGGAAACTGTGTCTTTATTATTTTTAAGTTGATCACGAAGTGCCGCTAATTTTGCAAAGGGTGAATCCGGATTAGGTTGTTTTTCTTTTTGAAGGGATTTATGACTCGCGCGTTTGCTGTGGGATTTGTTCATTTTATAAGGATTTTTCGTAGGCGATGGGGTCTCTTGAGGAGTCTTTTCGTCTGTTCTTGCTTCTTTTTTAAACGCTTTTTTTGCTTTATTTTGCCACTTATGTCCCGATTTATCACGCTTTTTGTGGGCGTGATGATGAAATTGATGATTATAGCGCCATAATAAAATAACTTTATCTTCTACTATAGTGCGCCTTTGCTTGGCAAAGTCGCCAACAAGTTCTGCTTCTGGTAAACACTCTATAGTCGTTTGTTGTGTGTCAACATGGGTGGATACAGCGCTTTGTTCTTCTTGGACCGTGTCTAAAGTATAAATTGCTTGCCATTGATCGCCAACACATTCTGCCGCAGGAACATTTGTTGCTGTGCTACAGGTATGGAAAGAGGCTTTGTCGGTAAGGAGATGTTGTTCAAAAACAGCATGGCTTATGGCATGCGATTGATAGCCAAGACCTTTGAGAATTTCTTCCATATCGGTTCCATTGGCGCCAAGAATCGACATCATTTCCGATGTCACAAAAAAGCTTTTGCCATCATAAGCGCCTTCGGGTTTAGGCGCGCTCCCTTGCTTCCAATGAAGTGCTGGGCGGATCAGATTGGCAAGACGCTCTAAAATATCAATGCGTACAGCACGCTGTCCTAAGATTCGGTAACCGGCTAACTGATAAAATTGCCGGTTATAAGTAGAATCAACAACCAGTGAGGTTCGTCCAGCGGATAACGCTGCAAAAATTTCCCCAAAACCCGTTTGATCATCACTCTCATTGTGCAGTTTCCATAGCAGGGTAATAGCTTGAACCGGAGCTGGTTTAAGCATTCCTGCAACATAGATATGGAAAGCACCAAAACGCACACCTAGACGCCGCAGAACAGAACGTGATTCTTGATCAAGATTTTTGACCATTTCAGCAACTTCTCGACGCCGTAAAATCCCTAATGAATGAACTAGTTTTAAAGCAAGACTACCTGTTGAATCCGTCAAACTATCGGCATTGCGCAGGTCAAATAGAGGTTGTAAAGCGGTTTCAAAATAAAAAGTTATAAAACGCTCCAAGCGTTTTACTACATTCTCACGTGCTTCCCCCGTTAATTGTGCATCTGCTAAAATAATTAGCTTGGGTTTAAAAAAATCTTCTCCTCTAACAAGTTGACCTACCGGTTGACCAATCCAACGCACAATTCCATCAGAACCAAGAGTAAAATCTTTATTGGCACAAGCAGAAAAACGCATCGCACGTTTAGAAAAAGCAAGAATCAAATTGTCATTCTCTATTGCGTTTTGCACACCTACTGATTGATCGGTATTGTTCTTGTTGGCATAAAAACGAAAACCTTCAAATTTGCCATTGCCATGTTTTTCAATAAGAATATCATCCTGAAAAACATTATTCGGTGGAACAATCTTGCTATCCATGATTATTTTCTTTCTCAGTGCTAGACTGGTAAAAAGCTTATTCTTAATAATTCTATCATTATGCTGCTCCTTTAGCACGTTTGTTGCGTTTTCTTCAATCATTCTTGTTGCTTTTTGATACTTCTTTTTGCTCCTTTAACTTGGATATTTTCTTTTTTATTTATCTTAGATTTTTTATAAAGGTCATTGCACGTATTGGTTGCGTTGTAAAGCAGTGAGCATAAAATAAGCTTGTCATTTAAAGGATAAGGTAAGTCGATAATTAAACGAAACAGTATTTGTTTATTTGATCTTTTTATTTTTTTGTTCTGTCACCAAAATATAAAAATAAAATTTTTTGCACATTTCTTGCTAGCAATAAGTGTATATTATATCGCTGTTTTATAGGCAAAACTGTGTCTTGGGATCATAAGTTTTACAATTCTCATAAAAAAAACAATTGCGATTATAAAAATACACGTTAAAGTAGCAGCATACAAACAAACAACTTTTTAGTTCTTTCTTGAAAAGGACAGTGGTGTCGTTAGCAAATCGATTTTGATAATTTTAATCGCAAGGGGTTATTATGGGTAATCTTTCAAATGCTGTTTATAAAGGCAGCAAAAATTATAGCGATGCAGATAAAAGCTTAGGACGTGATATGATGCGTTCTGCTATGCAAGCGCCTTATCTTGAACGACAAAAAGAGCATGATTTGGCTCTAAGGTGGAAAGATAAACGCGATGATGAAGCTATGCATCAAATTGCAGCTGCGCATATGCGCTTGGTGATTGCGATTGCTAACCGTTTTAAACGTTTCAAAATGCCGTTGGGGGATCTGGTACAAGAAGGTTATGTGGGACTGTTGGAAGCTGCTGCGCGTTTTGAACCTGATCGGGAAGTGCGTTTTTCGACTTATGCAACATGGTGGATACGCGCTTCTATTCAAGATTATATTTTACGAAATTGGTCTATCGTTCGAGGAGGAACCAGTTCTTCGCAAAAAGCACTTTTCTTTAATCTTCGCCGCTTGCGAGCAAAATTGGTGCAAGATGATAGTGCTCTTTCAAAACAAGATATCTTTCGCACAATCGCTGAAAAGCTTGGTGTTTCCGTGCGTGATGTGGAAACGATGGATTTTCGTTTTTCCAGTGCGGATAATTCTTTAAGTGTTTCTGTTTCTGAAAATAGCGATAATCCCATTGCTAAAATGGATGTTCTGGTGGATGAGAATCCTCTGCCTGATGCTTTAATTGAACAAACAATTGATGGTCAACGGCGGACACAATGGCTTTATGATGCACTGCAAATTCTCAATGAACGAGAGTTGGAAATTATTCGTTTTCGTCGTTTGAATGAAGATGGAGCAACTTTGGAAGTTTTGGGTGAAAAGTTGGGAATCTCCAAAGAACGGGTGCGCCAAATTGAAGCACGGGCTTTGCAAAAATTGCGTTCTGCTCTTTTGAACGTTCATTCAGCAGATGCCTATGAGATATAGGCATTAGAGGAGTCTTGAGAGGTTAATTCGCTAGTGGCTATGAGGCATGTGAGAAACTATTATTGGTTACAAAAGCCAATCGGTTTGGGATTGTGAATGCTTTAGAGTCCAGGGGAAAGAGGGTAGGAGGAAAGAAGAAGTGCAAAAAATAAAAAAGCTCTCCTTATTCCGTGATGATTTTAACATCTGTGCCTGCTCGTAAAGTTTGCGTGGGCGAGAGTGCATTGAGAATGCGAAAGAGTGTTTCTTTATGCGTTGCTGTTTGCATTTTATTGGCAAGATTTGCAACACTCTCTCCCTGCTGAACGCGTACAACACGGATTCTCAAGGGTTTCAGCTCCTTAAACTGTGATGATGAAAGTGAGTGAAAACTTTGTATCGTTTTTGTGGCAATCTCTTCAAAATGTTGAGAATGATGTGGGGCGGCGGTTAAAAAACGAAAAGCGTGATTTTTGAAAAAAATGACGACCACATCAAATTGCCAATGTGCATTGACTGCTCGAGCTTGTGCTCCAAGGTGTCCTTGAATTGTAATGGGGTGCACGGATGATTCGTCCAATCCTATAATCCATCCGCTTTTTAAATATTCACTTGCAGAGAGTGCAAAGGGGCGCGGTATAGCATCAAAACGAATGGCAATATTGTCTGGTCCACTGGCCCAAACAGTATGGGCTGAATTCTCTATGGTAAAATTGTTAGGCACACCAAAAGTGACACGCAGTTGCTGGTGAATAAATTGGTTGTCTCTTACAAAACCTGTAGGAAAGCTTCCAGTAAAAATCATGCCATCAATGCTTTTGAGAAAAGAAGCACGGTCCCTCTTTCCTATGTTCGCTGTCGTGATTTTACGCGCCTTTTCTTTGACAAGGCGAATCCGTTGTGGAGTGGTTGGGTGGTTTGCTAGAAAGTCCGAGGAAGTTTTTGCTGTACTCAAGATATTACGGAAAACTCTATAGGCTTCCATTGATTGGAGAAAGCGTAGGGAGGCAAACGGATCATATCCTGCTTTTTTGAGCATTTCTAAGGCAATGGAATCAGCTTCTAGTTCTTGATTGCGTGAAAATTGTGCCAGTTGTTGCTTGTTTTGTATAGGATTATGAAGCTTGCTTGTTTCATGAGGGAAAAGGTGTGAGGAGAGATGATTTGTTGCCTTCAATTCCGCTTCTTTTTTCAGCCGTAAAATGCCATGATTAGCGGTAATATGGGCTATTTCATGGGCTAAAATTGCTGCAACTTCTGAAGAATCATTGGCTAAGGCAAGCATGCCACGGGTGATGTAAATAGAGCCATTGGGTTGGGCAAATGCATTGATGCTTTCTGAATTTAAGATTGTTACAGAATAGTGTTGCTGAGGATTGTGTGACACGCTAGCTAGTTCGTGCACAATCTTCGCTAATAGACGTTCAAGTTTTGCGTTATAATAGGTACCGCCATATTTTTGCAAAATACGGGGGTGTTGTAGAGCGCTTAATGTGACATAAATATTGTGCTTGCTGGCATGTTTGACTGTTCCAGAAGAATCTGAAGAAAGCATATCATTGGGAGAGAGATGCATATGACAAGCAGAAAGGAGAAGCGTAAGGCTTATGAAAGGTGCTCTGTACATTCTGGTACGAAAGGGAATATTTCGTTGAAAAATTTGGTGTTGTTGATTCTTATACACTGTGTTTTTAGGGTGAATTGTGGCAAATTTCATTGGTCTCTTTGTATATGTTTTTTTTAGTAAGAAGAAGCTTTTGGGGAAGAAGCTTTTGGGGAAGGAGCTTTTTGATAAGGATTCTTTTGGCTATAGCACGGTTATTGTCCATAAGAAACGGGTCTTTTTGATAAAAGATACGAGAAAAAATTACGGAAGGCAGAGTATAGTATGACAACATTTACAATATTGTTAAATGGAGATGTTTGTATCACCGATCGGTTGCTCACGCAAATTCACAACAGTCGCGTGATTGCTGCAGATGGGGGAATGCGTCATGCTGCTGCACTTGGTGTGATGCCTGAGTTGTGGGTGGGAGATTTCGATTCATCAGATCAAACTTTAATCAACAGCTATATTCATGTGCCCCGTGAGATTTTTCCCTCTGATAAAGATATGACCGATAGTGCTCTGGCATGTGAGAGAGCTCTGCAAAAAGGTGCCAAACACCTTATTTTGTGTGGTGCCTTGGGAGGGGAACGGAGTGATCATAGTCTTTCTCATATGGTGCAAGCACTGATGATGGCAGAAAAAGGTATTACAGTGTTGTTGACAAGCGGTTGTGAAGAAGGATGGCCGGTCTTACCAAAGACTTTTTCATATGATCTCCCCGATGGATGTTTGTTTAGTATTATCGGTTTTTCTGATTTACAAGGCTTGACGCTTTCAGGGGTGAAATGGCCACTTTGTGACAAAAATGTGTCATTTGGGTCGTCTTTGACACTTTCTAACCGTATTTGTGGAACCTTTTCTTGCCATTTAGGTTCTGGAAAAGCTATATTGTTGGCGTCTGTACCTATTCCATAAAGCTCTTCCGGTATATTTTATTAAGGCAGAGGGGGGCAAGCGATGAAGTGCTGGCATGAATGATATATTTATGTATTAATTTAAGGAGAGGTTTTAATATGTTAAAATCATTTTTGAAAGTGGCAGTTATTTCAGCCATTGGCTTAAGTACTGTAGCTTGTACTACAAATGATCAGCGTGTTGCACGTTACGGTGTGGGAGGAGCAGCAATAGGTGCTTTGGCGGGAACTGCAATTGCTGGAAGTACTCCTGGTGCCGCACTGACTGGTGCCGCATTTGGTGCTATTGCTGGAACAGTAACAGGTGCTGCTGTCAATCAGAAAAGAGAACAAAGACGAGAAGGACAGATTGTTATTCATCAGTCAACAGCAATGTGCACTTATCGTGGGCATAAAGGACACTATTACAAAGCACCTTGTGCACAAAAAATGCATACACAAAAAACACCACAATTGTGCACTTATCGGGATGGAAGAGGTGTGATGTATAAGGCACCTTGTCCACGCCGCGTTCGTTAATGGTGTTGCCGCTCTTGCGGCTTGACCGCATTTTTCTAACCTTTGGAACAACCCCCTTGCTCAACCAAGCTTGCTTATCGGTTGAGCAAGGGGCTCGTATCGCGCTGGTGGGGCGTAATGGTTGTGGAAAATCAACGCTGTTAAAAATTGCCGCAGGAATAATTGAGCCGAGTGGTGGGGAAATTTTTCGCCACCCTCGAGTCACGATACGGTATGTTTCACAAAATCCCGATTGTGCGGGATTTGAGGATATTCATGGCTTTGTAGAAGCGGGGTTAGATCAGACCCCTGATGTACCATGGATAAATACACTTCGCGATAATCTAGGTTTTTCAGGAAGTGAAAAATTGGAGACCCTTTCTGGGGGGGAAAAGCGGCGTGTCTCTTTGTTGCGTGCTCTTGCCGCAAAACCAGATATTCTTCTGTTAGATGAACCAACCAATCACCTCGATTTGCCAACCATTGAATGGTTAGAAAGGACTTTATGTTCTTTGTCTTCAGCCATTGTGGTGATTTCCCATGATCGGCGTTTTTTGGAAAATGTCACGCGTTCAACCCTCTGGCTTGATCGAGGTAGTACAAAAAGATTGGAAAAGCGTTTTTCGGAATTTGAGAATTGGCGTGATAAGGCGTTGCAAGAGGAGGCTCTAGAGCAACATAAATTAGGACGACAGATTGCACGTGAAGAACAATGGTTGCGCTATGGGGTGAGCGCACGGCGTAAACGCAATGTACGTCGGTTGGGGGAATTAAAAGAGCTGCGAAAACTTCACAAAACCTATAAAGGGCAACCAGGAACTGCGCTTTTGACTGCTGCTAAAAGTTCTCATTCTGGTCAATTGGTCCTTGAAGCAAAGAAAATTTCAAAATCTTATGGGGAGCGCGTTATTGTCAAAGATTTTTCTTTACGCATTCAGCGTGGTGATCGTATCGGCTTGGTTGGTCCCAATGGTATTGGCAAGACAACATTGCTTTCTACCCTCATTGGGCAAGAAGCCGTTGATAGTGGTATGGTGAGGCATGGATATAATCTTTCCATGGCATTTCTTGATCAACAGCGTATTCTCAATGAAGAAGAAACATTAGCGCATTATCTCACGGGGGGGAGAGGAGAGACTCTTGTGATCAATGGCCAAGAGCGCCATGTGGTTTCTTATATGAAGGATTTTTTGTTTTTACCTGAACAAGCACGTACACCACTCAAAGAATTTTCAGGGGGAGAAAGAGCGCGCCTTATGCTGGCTCGGTTGCTATCGCGTCCGGCAAATTTTTTGATTCTTGATGAACCCACCAATGATTTGGATATGGAGACCTTGGATTTGTTGCAGGAATTTATTGCCGATTTTGCTGGAACAGTTTTGTTGGTGAGCCATGATCGGGACTTTTTAGATCGCACGGTGACTCATATGTTGGCGCCCCAAGGAGATGGGCATTGGATTTTGTATGCTGGCGGTTATAGCGATATGATAGCGCAAAATAAGAACGCTGTATCGTTAGAGCGCAAAAATAAAGAGTTATCAAAACGTAAAGCATCTGCAAATCCGCGTGGATGGGCGAATGAAAATCTCATTTCAAAAGATCATGACTTTAGGGGGCGGGAGAAAATAAAGCCACGCAAGCTGTCTTATAAGCAGGTTTATGCTCTGGAAAAATTGCCTGAACAAATCGCTGCTTTGCAGGATGAAATCAAAAAAATTGAACAAGAACTCTCTGATCCAGCGCTCTATGGCAAGGATAAAGAGCGTTTCGAGCGTTTATCCATAGCTCTGGAAGAGAAAAAAAAGAATTGTGCTGACAAAGAAGAGGAATGGTTAGAACTTGAATTATTGCGCGAAGACAGTGAATGTGGAAAGTTATAAACGCTTTAGCGTTAATTCTTTCAAGAAGCTTTTTATGGATTTGGATGATCGCTTCTTTTTCATTTCCTCTCTGTTTTGCTCCATTCTGTATGGAATGCGTGTGCATATTGGAGAGGAAAAAGAGTTACGCATGAAAGAGGAGTAATGGGAGATTGCACTTTAATGGGGGCACAGCCCTCATGCAAAACAGAACGCCATTGATTTGCACATTCACGGGCTTTTTTTAAAGAGACATTTCACAATGCCCCCAAGCCCATTTCACGACAGCGTCCGTGAAGGGTATAACGGTAAAGCCATTGAGCACTGCTATTTTTACGCTTGTGAAGAAGCAAGCCGGCATCATGATTCACTTTGCCAGCTCCCAATGTTGCGACAGCCCTTGGCACCTAAGACGGTTCAGAAGAGCCATTTTTAGTTCTTTCTTATACAATTTTTACCCACACACCAGTCCCGCTTTTGACGTGCAAGCGAGTGGTTTTGATTGATTCAAGATAGACAGGTTTGAAATGAGAGAATCTTACGATATTCGAGGGTCTCATTCAATATGAATAACGCTAAATTATCATTATAAATCAATATGTGTCCTGTTATGTGAAGATAGTGAAAAAGGAACATTTTCATCATTTTGTAAGGCTTGATATGATACTCTTTTCACATCTGGTGAAAATACCTTATAAAGCTTTATACTGATTTCTTGGGCTCTGAGGATCATGAATTCGAGAGGTGAGAATATGATCTCTCCATTTGCCAGAAATCATCAGATAATCTCTCGCATAGCCTTCTTGCTCAAAATCAAGGCGCTTCAATAAATTTCCGCTTTTGGTATTTTCAGGCATATAGTTTGCCATCATGCGATGGAGATGATAAACAGCAAAGATATGGGGTATCAGAGTAGATAAAATCTCGAACATGAGACCTTTTCCTTGCTGTTTTTCGTCAACAGAAAAACCAAGATGACAGGCTTGAAAAACACCACGAACCACATTGGTAAAATTCACGGTGGCAATGATTGTAGGGTCATTTTTCAATCGTGTGGCATATCGATATGCTTGTCCTTGTGCATTCTCATGAGCAAAAGCCTTTGCGCGTGTTTCCTAAGCTGTTAGGGTGTTATAATCAGCAGATCTTACTGGTTCAAAGGGGCGGAGATGATTCTCATTGCGCAGGTAATAGCAGGACAGTTCGGCTGCATCTTCTGGACCAATTAAGGTGGAAATTGTGCGTTTTGTTGTGATTGCCATAGCTTTTTTCCCATAAAAATGTGCGAGTCTGTCTGTTTCTTAATGTCATTTTTCACATGGCTTATTTTGGAGCTGAAATTCATTGTAAAGGGTGGGATGTTGATTGTGGGCTTTATCACATGTGATAAATTTTGCAGCAAGGTGTGGAATGATGGGGGAAAAGTTACCGATTCAGAGCTTATTTTGCAATTGATTGTTATGCTTTGTTACATTGATTTATCTCTTTTAAATTTCTCCTTTGCATAAAAGCGTTTTCGCTTACTCTAAAGCCCAAAGCTTATTCTTTATCATTGATGCGTTCTTTACGCTTATGAAGGATGTATAGATTTTTGTCCTTTCCAAAAATACTTGGCAAATCATAGGAGGCAATGGGTGCGGCTGTGTGCAAATTTGCAATCCTGAAACCCTGACTGATTTGATGCACATTTCTGCGTTGGTGGTGTGAGGGTTGCGTCTTTTTTCCTTTCTATGATAGTGCTCTTTTCGTTCAATGACCTTCTGCTTTTTGATTATATCCTTTTTGCGTGTGTGCAATTATGGGAAGTTTGTCAATCCATTTCTCAGCCCATTTTTGACGATGAGAGATTGAATAACTTTTTTGCCATTTGCTTTGTGCAAAAGAGGGTATGGTTTACAATCAGTGCATAGTTTTTGGTGTTTTCACTCATCGGTTTCTTTGATTCTCTCTCCTTATAACGGAGTGAGAGAGGAGAAGATTTTTTCGTACAAGAGATGTTATATTTTCTCAAACAACCATTCATCAATAAGTGATGCATTGATTTATAACGGTCATTTATTATTTCTGATCTTCAAGAAGAATCTCGAATATGGTAGGATTTTCTGATTGCAAATTTGTTTATGATAAATCATGCCAAATCATTTTCTTGCTGCTTACAACCGGGATTGGCATGTGGGGTGAAAGTGATTGAAGATAAGGGGGCTTGGTTGATGAATGTTTTCAGGTGCCAAGGGTATCCGCAACATTGGGGAGGGAAGAGTCTGATGGTGTGCGTAGTGATTGGTTTGTCATATTCTGATCGTGATGTCCTTTATGGGTCCTGTTGTGAAATAGGGGCGGTGCATTGAGAAACTCCTCTTTAAAACAAGTGCGCAAATTAGGAACACAAGAGTATTTTGTGGTGGCCATTTTCTAGCATTTTTTGTAGCGCGCTGTTTTGTATCAGAGGCGAAAAATCCAACATGTCGTTGATATTATCGTTATAAGCTCTATGCACCGCTCATTTCTGACAAGAAATTGAGGTGTGTGATTCCTTTTCTCTGTCATATTGAGAAAATATCTGATGCCATTCTTGTGATGAATGGCGTTAACTCATCCCAAGTGCATCTTTATAGAGTTGGATGATGGTTTCTTCTTCTATGCGTTCATGCTCTTCTTTTTTACGCAGCCGTATAATGCTGCGCACAGCTTTACTATCAAAACCAGAGCCTTTAAGTTCGGCGTAAACCTCTTTAATATCATCAGAAATCGTTTTTTTCTCTTCTTCTAATCGTTCAATACGCTCAATAAAAGCGCGCAATTGGTTTACGGATATTGCGTGTGTTTCATTGGTCACTGTGTTCATTGCATTTTTCTCCGGACTTTATGTTTTAAGCTGTTTTGTTAGCGATAATTTTTTGTTGAGAAAGCCTGAAAAACAAGAGGTCAATCAAGCTACATCGTTTTTTTACAAATTGACTTTAAATATTTTGTAAAATTTTTAAGATATGCATTGATAAAAAGGCATTAAGAAGCCAAAAAGGATAAAAACATATCTCTATCGATTTGTAAGAGATGTGATGAGGCTTTTGAAAAAGAATAAGGGCTGTATGCTTTGTTTTAATCGCTTACATGATAAAGGAAGTTTTGTGGTTGCCAAAAAACAGGAATGGGGGTTGTGGAAAAAACTGAGCGTTTTTTTCTTGAGTATTCTGCTGTCGTGCTGGTTTGTTGGTTTGGCAAGAGCTGATTTTAGAGTTTGTAATACCACCCAACAGTCCGTTGGTGTTGCCCTTGGCTATCGTACATTTTCAGGCTGGGTGAGTGAAGGGTGGTGGGTGGTTCCCGTGACAGAGTGTAAAACCTTAATTGAGGGACCACTTTCTTCACGGTTTTATTATTTTTATGCCGAGGGTGCACAGAAAAAAGGCAACTGGGCAGGGTCTATAACGATGTGTGTGCAAGATAGCCAATTTACCATTCAGGGGGTTCATGATTGTTTTCCGCGAGGCTATCAAAAGGCGGAGTTTAAGGAAATTGATACGGGTAATCAAACCAGTTGGATGGTACAGTTGACGGAAGAGTCCTTGTTGGGTGATTCAGTAGTACAGCCCCCCTCGCTTTTAGGAGGTTCTTCACAGTGAAACGTGCACGTAAGGTAAAAATTATTGCTACTCTTGGTCCTTCTTCTTTTTCTCTTGCAATGATTGAAAAACTTTTTAGGGCGGGAGCCGATGTTTTTCGTTTGAATATGAGCCATACGGACTGTGAAACAATGGCTGATTTGGTTCAGCGCATACGCGAGGTTGAAAAAATTGTTCGCCGGCCCATTGGTATTTTAGTGGATCTTCAAGGACCAAAATTGCGTGTTGGATCTTTTGCTAAAGGGCAAGAGGAGTTGCGTGTTGGGCAAAGTTTTACATTAGACAGTCATGATGAGCTGGGGAATGGACAGCGTGTTTATTTTCCCCATAAGGATGTGTTGGCTGCTGTGAAACCAGGGGATCGGCTGTTGATTGATGATGGAAAGTTGGAACTACGTGCACAGTTATGTAATGACCATTTTGTTGAATGCCGTGTGGTTGCTGGAACCCGTATTTCTGATCGCAAAGGTGTCAGTTTTCCGGATACCATTTTGCCTTTTGGTTCGGTGACGTCAAAGGATAAGGCTGATCTTCAAGCTGTTTTGCAACAGCCTGTGGATTGGATCGCTCTTTCTTTTATCCAGCGTCCAGAAGATATTATAGAGGTGCGCCGGTTGACGAAAGGCAAAGTGGCTTTGATGGCTAAAATCGAAAAACCTCAAGCTTTGGAGCACATAGAGAAAATTATTGATGTTTGTGATGGCATTATGATTGCACGGGGAGATCTTGGTGTAGAAATGCCCTTGGAAAAGATTCCTGCATTGCAGATACAACTCATAAAAGCCTGTCGTTTAGCAGGAAAACCCGTGGTGGTGGCAACACAAATGCTTGAGTCTATGATTTCCTCTCCTGTTCCAACACGTGCAGAAGTTTCTGATGTTGCTACAGCGGTTTATGCGGGGAGCGATGCGGTGATGTTGTCTGCTGAATCCGCTTCTGGTCTTTATCCTGAAGAAGCTGTGCTTATGATGGATCGCATTGCTCGGCAAATTGAGCAAGATCATACTTATGAGGTGATGGTTGGAGCGCAGCATCCTGCACCACAGTCAACAGGAACCGATGCCATTTCTTTGGCCGCGCGACAAATCGCTGAAACACTCGCATTAGCAGCTATTGTTGCTTATACCGCTTCGGGCACAACGGGTGTGCGTGCTTCACGAGAGCGCCCAAGTAGACCCATTATTGCTTTGTCACCTATTGTGGGAACAGCGCGGCGATTGGCTTTGGTTTGGGGGCTACATTGTGTGGTGAGTGAAGATGCACGGGATCTAGAGGATATGGTTGACCGTGCAGCAGCGATTGCTTTTCAAGAAGGCTTTTGCAGAAGTGGAGACCGCTTTCTTGTTACCGCAGGCGTTCCCCTTGGTACGCCTGGTGCGACAAATCTCTTGCGTATTGCGGTTGTTTCTCAAGATGGTAAAAAGGGTGTTTAAAAGGTTGGGGGGTATTAGAAATGTTTGGGTAGAGTGTTTTACTTTGGAGGGCAGATGTTATTTGGCATCTGTTTGATGTGCGCAGAAGTTTCTGATGTTTACAGAGCGATGCGGTGATGTTGTCTACTGAATCCGCTTCTGGTCTTTATCCTGAAGAAGCTGTGCTTATGATGGATCGCATTGCTCGGCAAATTGAGCAAGATCATACTTATGAAGTGATGGTTGGAGTGCAGCATCCTGCACCAGAGTCCACGGGAACCGATGCCATTTCTCTGGGGCAGTGCGCGAGATCGCTGAAACACTCGTATGCATAGCTATTGTTGCTTACCGCTTCGGGCACAACGGGTGTGCGTGCTTCACGAGAGTGCGCAAATAGATCCATTATTGCTTTATCACCCATTGTCAAAACAGCGCGGCGATAGGCTTTTAGATTGCGAGAGTTAATCTTGTAATATTATCTCCTCAATCGGTATCCGATCTTTATTTTGAAGAAGCAATTCTGATGATGGTTAGTGAATTTTATTGCGCTATTTGTGAGACATTGTTCTTTAAATTGATATTACATTGTTTTCAGGACACGCTTTAGGAGAGTTGTTTTGACAGTCCAAGATATTGATTGATGATAATTCAGCATTTTCTCATTTTAAAAGCTCTTAATAAAAATATTTTTTCAGTTTAAAGCCTCTTGGTTTAGAGGTGAACAATATTTGCTTCTTTGTTCATTTCATGAAGAGTTGGTGGGGAAATAAAACAGCCAATATCCTTTTCATAAACCGTTTAAATGCAAAAGCAGCGACAAAATTGCAAAAAGGGCAAGGAGGCAGAACAGTACTGTTGGTCTATTCCTTGATAAGTGCAAAGACGGAACCGTTCAGAGATTTTGCATGATATTCTTCATGAGAGGTATTTGTTTGTGAGACAACAGCTTATGCAAAATACATACTGCTTTTTTAGAAAAATATTTCTTTTGCTTGTTGCTGTATATGTACGACTTTTACAATGAGACCGATTTTTGATTGTTGTTGGGAAAATTATATTTCTGGTCAATTTGAGAACGAGTGTGTGTTTATGAGCTCTCTCGTTCTTGAACATCAATGCTGGTTTGGTTATCTTGGAGCAATTGATTGGTGAGCTTTTCAATGCGTTCTGTTGTATTGCGTACAATTCTTCCCATGGTGCGGTCTCTTTCATTGTGCAGCCGCAAAAGAGCCTCGTAATTTTCTTGTAGTTTTTTATTTTCTCGTTGGATTTCTTCCATTTCATCGATAATCATAATGCCGGCCATAACCGATAAACGATGATCGCCAATTTCACCAAAATTTTTCTTCAAATGGGCGATATATTGGTCTAATCGAGCTGCAAGTTCAATAAGATGGCTTTCTTGTCCTTTATTGCAAGCCATGCGATAAACTTTACCATCAATGGTGACGGAAACAGTTTCCATACATTCAAACCTTTATCTATCAATGACAACACGAATGGTTTCCATCGCTTTAACCAAACGTTTGGAAACTTCTTTGTTTACTGCTTCTAGCCGCTCAACTTGTGCTTCAGCTTTATCTAGCGCTTGGGCAAGATGGCTACGATCAGTGTTCATTCGTTGAATTTCTTCTTCCCATTCGTTATTTTTATCAATAACAACATTGCGATTTATAATGGTGATCTCTAAGGTTCTTAGTGCTTTTTCTAATTGCTCTAAAGCGTGTGGAAGAACCGTAGTTTCTTGATTCATGATATTTTTATCCTCCAAGTGATTGTATCCTTTATCAGTTTTTTATGCAAAAACGAATCACTCATTTTCTTTCCTTGTGTAAATTTTATTTTTAAGTATGTAAGACATTTTAGCAAGCAAGGCAGAGAACACATATGAATTAAAGGCTGGATTTTTTAAAAGTATTGGCATAAATGATATGTGTGCAAAGGATATGTGAGGGGAATGGTATTGGTATTACTTACAGAATGGTAAAAAATCCGACCCTAGAAATGAAAAAAGTATTGCTCAAAAAATCTAAGAGAATACAGAAGAAGCAACAGAATAACCTGTTTAACGAAATGGTTTATCATTTATGACAAATACTGAACAACAAAATCAGATGGCCAATGCTATCCGCTTTCTTGCGATGGATGCGATTGAAAAAGCAAATTCTGGTCATCCTGGCTTGCCAATGGGTGCAGCTGATATTGCTACCGTTCTTTATACAAAGTTCCTTGCCCATGATCCTAAAAATCCTTCCTGGCCTAACCGTGATCGCTTTGTGTTATCGGCTGGGCATGGATCTATGTTGCTTTATGCTTTACTCTATCTTTCCGGTTATGAAGATATCTCTCTTGAGGATCTCAAAAATTTCCGCCAACTAGGCTCGAAGCTTGCTGGGCATCCAGAATATGGGCATGCTGCGGGTATTGAAACAACCACCGGGCCTCTTGGACAAGGGTTGGCGAATGCCGTGGGGATGGCGCTTGCTGAGCGCTTACAAAATGCGCGTTTTGGTGATCTCATCAACCATTATACTTATGCCTTGGTTGGCGATGGATGTCTTATGGAAGGGATTTCTCAAGAAGCACTTTCCCTGGCGGGTCATTTGAAACTCAACAAGCTTATTGTATTGTGGGACGATAATAATATTTCTATTGACGGTGAAATCTCCCTTGCTGATAATACAGATCAGATAGCGCGTTTTAAGGCGTCTGGGTGGAATACGCACAAAGTCGATGGGCATAGCCAAACGGCTATAGCCAATGCCATTAAAGAAGCACAAAATTCTGATAAACCAACTTTGATTGCTTGTAAAACAACCATTGGTTTTGGAGCACCCAATAAAGCTGGAACCAATAAAGTTCATGGTGCTCCTTTAGGAGCACGGGAAATTGCTGAAACTCGTATCGCTTTAGGCTGGAGGAGTGAGCCTTTCGTTATTCCAGCGGATATTCTTGATAATTGGCGCTTGGCGGGTCTTAGTGCTGCTAAAGGGCGGCAAAAGTGGGAAGAAAAATTAGCTGCTCTGCCTGTGTCAGAACGTGTGGAATTTGAAAGATTGATGCGGGGCGATTTGTTGGGTGGATTTGATGGCGCTATTGATGCTTATAAACAAAAAATCGTCGAAGACCGCCCTGTGGTTGCTACTCGTAAAGCTTCGGAAATGGCTCTTGAAGTCATCAATGAAGTTGTTATGGAAACCATTGGTGGTTCTGCTGACTTAACAGGCTCTAATAATACGAAAAGCAGCCAGATGAAAAGCATCTCTGCTGAAGATTTTTCTGGACGCTATCTGCATTATGGAATTCGCGAACATGCCATGGGCGCTGTGATGAATGGTCTTGCCCTTCATGGCGGATTTATTCCTTATGGGGGAACTTTTTTATGCTTTTCTGACTATATGCGCCCTGCCATGCGGCTCTCTTCTTTGATGGGATTACGAGTGATTTATGTCATGACTCATGATTCCATCGGTCTTGGTGAGGATGGTCCCACACATCAACCCGTAGAGCATTTGGCTTCTTTGCGTGCAATGCCCAACCATTTTGTTTTCCGCCCCGCTGATGCTATAGAGACAGTGGAGTGTTGGCAATTGGCTTTGAAAGCCCGTGGAACGCCTTCTACTTTGGCTTTAAGCCGACAAAATTTACCACTGTTGCGTCAAGAGCATGAAGAAGAAAATCTTTGTATGCTAGGTGCTTATGAATTGCTCACTGCTAGCGATGATGCGCAGGTGACCCTGTTTGCTTCTGGTTCAGAATTGCAAATTGCCGTGCAAGCACATGCGCTGTTGGAAGAAAAGGGCATTCCAACACGTGTGGTTTCTGTGCCTTGTTTTGAACTTTTTGCCCAGCAATCTCTTTCTTATCAACGTGCTCTTATTGGCGATGCACCCATTAAAATTGCCATTGAAGCTGCTGTGGGGCAGGGATGGGAGCGCTTTATTGGCTGTGATGGTGTGTTTATTGGCATGGATGGATTTGGTGCGAGCGGAACAATTGAGGCGCTTTATCCACATTTTGGCATTACTTGTGAGAATGTGGTGGCTCACGTTGAAAAAAAACGGGAAGAAATCAATAAGGAAAATGCCAAATAAGTATTCATGGTGCAATGAGTAGTTGTGAACATATCGAAGGCAATATTTATTTTTTGCACAGTTGTGGATTAAGTGATGAATGAAGATATGGAATTTGTAGCTGTTCATCATTTGGGAGTGTTGGAGCGAATACCCATTTGTTGTGCTATAAAGAGAAATGAGGAAAATGTGAGATGACGGTTCGCGTGGCAATGAATGGGTTTGAGTGTATTGAGTGTAATATTTTACGGGTGATTGAGTAATTGATGAAGATATGGAATTTGTAGCTTTTCACCATTTGGGAGTGTTGGAGCGAATACCCATTTGTTGTGCTATAAAGAGAAATGAGGAAATGTGAGATGACGGTTCGCGTTGCAATTAATGGGTTTGGTCGTATTGGGCGTAATATTTTACGGGCACTGGTAGAAAGTGGGCGGAAAGATATTGAAGTTGTGGCTGTTAATGATTTGGGATCGGTGGAAACCAATGCCCATTTGTTGCGCTATGATTCAGTCCATGGGCGTTTTCCAGGGCATGTGAAGGTGGTTGGTGATGCCATTGATGTGGGAGGTGGTTTGATCAAGGTGTTGGCAGAGCGTGATCCAGCACGGTTGCCGTGGAAAGCTTTGGATATCGATATTGCTTTGGAATGTACCGGCATTTTTACGACGCGTGAAAAAGCAAGTGCTCACTTGGATGCGGGGGCAAAACGTGTTCTTGTTTCTGCACCCTCTGAAGGTGCAGATCTTACGGTGGTTTATGGCGTGAATCACCAATCTTTAAGCAAAGAGCACCACGTTGTTTCAAATGCTTCTTGTACAACAAACTGCTTAGCACCTGTTGCACAAGTTTTGCATAATACGGTGGGCATTGAAAAGGGCTTTATGACAACAATCCATTCTTATACGGGCGATCAACCTGTGTTGGATACAATGCATCGTGATCTTTATCGGGCACGCGCCGCCGCTCTTTCTATGATCCCTACCTCAACAGGGGCGGCAAAGGCTGTGGGATTGGTTTTGCCAGAATTAAAAGGTTTGCTTGATGGTGTGTCAATTCGCGTGCCAACGCCAAATGTATCCGTGGTGGATTTGACATTTACCGCTAAGCGTTCCACAACAGTTGAAGAAATTAATACGGCGATTTGCACTGCTGCACGCGGTTCACTCAAGGGAATTTTAGATTATACGGAAGAAAAGCTGGTTAGTTGTGATTTTAATCATAATCCGCATTCAGCTATTTTTCATAACGATCAAACAAAGGTGATCGACGGTCAGCTTTGTCGTGTTTTGGTTTGGTACGATAATGAATGGGGTTTTTCAAACCGCATGGGTGATACGGCAGTCGCTTTTGCCAAAACCATATAAAAGAGGACCTTCGGGTCCTCTTTTATATTAAAAGGTCAAATTTTATGATAAAAATAAGGACGCAATCTTTTTGAAAAAAACGCCTAAAAGCGTTCTTGGTGGCTGAAAACAAGGTATTGTCCAAGTGATGGCATAGTGTGTTTTGTGTTTGTACAGGCATAGTTGGTTTTAAAAACCATATAAACAAGAAATGTTTGAAAAACTGTGCTTGTGAGCGAGACAAAGTATAAACGAGACAAAGTTTGAGAAAATAGAGCTGCTGATCTCTTTTTTATAAAAGCAAAGAGAAAGTTTTGTAAAGCAAAGGTGATCGATGGATTTTTGTTTAAAATAATGGAAAGTCAAGGGGAAATAGCGGATGGTTTTCATACACTTGGTGATGTTGATGAAGGCTGAGAGAGTGTGTCTTTGTATTATGGGTGAATGTGCGGGTTGTTTTCTTTGATTGCAGATTGAGATGATTGCGTAAGGCAAAGTTGTCAATGTGTTTTTGTTTAAAACAATGGAAAGTCAAGGGGAAATAGCGGATGGTTTTTCATACACTTGGTGATGTTGATGAAGGCTGAGAGAGTGTGTCTTTGTATTATGGGTGAGTGTGCGGACTGTTTTCTTTGATTGCAGATTGAGATGATTGCGTAAGGCGAAGGTTGTCAATGTGTTTTTGTTTAAAACAACGGAAAGTAAAGAGGAAATAGCGGATGGGTTTTCGTACACTTGATGATGTTGATGTGGCTGGAAAGCGTGTTCTTGTGCGGGTGGATTTTAATGTGCCCATGGCGCTTGGCAAAGTTTGCGATGAAACGCGTCTTCAACGGCATAAAGAGACGCTCGTTGAACTGCAAAGGCGTGGTGCTAAGCTTATTCTTCTATCTCATTGTGGGCGCCCCAAGGGAAAAGTTGAGCCAGAATTTTCACTCAATCCCGTTGTGGAAGTGTTGGAAAAAATCATCAATCAACCGGTGACTTTTGCATCCGATTGTATTGGTTCAGCAGCGCAGGTAGCGGTTGAGACATTGCAAAACGGAGGCGTTTTATTGCTTGAAAATGTTCGTTTTCATCCAGGTGAAGAACAGAACGATTTTTCTTTTGCTGAAGCTCTCGCCCATAATGGTGATCTCTATGTGAATGATGCTTTTTCTGTTTCTCATCGTGCCCATGCTTCGGTGGAGGGAATAACACATTTGTTGCCTTCCTATGCGGGGCGCTCTCTACAGTGTGAATTACAAGCATTAGAAAAAGGGCTTGGCAATCCAACGCGTCCCGTGATTGCATTGGTTGGAGGCGCAAAGGTTTCCAGTAAGCTTTTTGTGCTCAATCATTTGGTTGAAAAGGTTGATCATTTGGTCATTGGTGGTGGTATGGCCAACAGTTTTTTAGCTGCACAAGGTATCTGTGTTGGAAAATCACTGTGTGAACATGCACTGATGGAAACAGTTAAAAAGGTTATGGAAAAAGCGCGGGAGTGCCAATGTAGGATTCTGCTTCCTGTGGATGCGATTGTTGCATTTCGCTTTGAAAAAGATGCTCCCCATCGTCTCTATGATATTGGAGATATTCCAGAGGAAGGTATGATTCTGGATATTGGGACGCGCTCCATTGCCCATATTAATGCTGCGATTGACGAGGCTGCTACCCTTGTCTGGAATGGTCCCCTTGGGGTTTTTGAGATATCGCCCTTTGATCAAGGTACCATAGCAGTAGCACGTCATGCAGCAGAACAGAGCCTGACAAAAAAATTGATTTCAATTGCGGGAGGAGGAGATACGGTTTTTGCACTTAACCATGCTGGTGTTGCTGATGATTTTACTTATCTTTCCACCGCAGGGGGTGCTTTTTTAGAATGGATGGAAGGCAAGGTGCTTCCTGGTATTCTCGCTCTCATGCAAGCTTAAAGGCTTTATTGAAGAGAAAATTGAAAAAGCTGTATGGTCACGGGCTGTGTTTAAGTGTGCTGGCTGTATTGCTGATTTTGGAAATGCGATAAAATAAGAGGAATTTTTAATGAGTGAACGTCTTGAAGATATAGCCCTTGCTCTGGTGTGTGCTGGTAAGGGTATTTTGGCTGCCGATGAAAGTACTGCGACAATAGGCAAGCGTTTTGCAAGCATTGGTGTTGAATCCAATGAGGATAACCGGCGTGCTTATCGTGAAATGCTTTTTAGCGCAAAAGAAGCTATGGAGAGTGCTATTTCGGGTGTCATCTTATTTGATGAAACCATTCGTCAAAAAGCGTCTACGGGGAAAATGTTGACAGATGTTATTCGTGATGCTGGTGCTTTGCCAGGGATTAAAGTTGATACCGGTGCTAAACCATTGGCGGCTTTCCCTCATGAGACAATTACCGAAGGGTTGGATGGACTTCGTGAACGTTTAAAAGAATATTATGCTTTGGGAGCGCGTTTTGCCAAATGGCGTGCGGTGATTGCCATTGATGCACAGACGCTGCCAACAAGGGGGGCTATCAAGCAAAATGCATGGGCTCTCGCGCGTTATGCTGCTTTGTGTCAAGAATTAAAAATTGTGCCGATTGTTGAACCAGAAGTGCTGATGGATGGACCATCACGCGGTCATTCCATTGTGCGCTGTTTTGAGGTGACACAGGCTGTCTTAACAGCTGTGTTTAAAGAGTTGTTTGAAGCCCGTGTTGTTTTCGAGGGGATGATTTTAAAGCCCAATATGGTGATTGATGGTAAAGATGCGCGAAAAGCTTCTGTTGAAGAGGTGGCGGAAAAGACGGTTCAAGTGCTTAAACAAACTGTGCCTGCTGCTGTACCAGGAATTGCTTTCCTTGTCTTGCGGACAATCTGATGAAGAAGCGACTGCCCATTTATCAGCTATGAATGCTTTAGGGGCATTGCCTTGGAAGTTGACCTTTTCTTACGGACGAGCATTGCAAGCAGCGGCCTTAAAAGCATGGTCTGGTAAACATGAAAATATTGCTGCTGCGCAAAAGGCTTTTTGTCATCGTGCTCGCATGAACCATTTGGCTGCTTTGGGAAAATGGACAAAAGAGCACGAGCAGTCTTGTGTTTAAATAAAAACAAATTTTCCATTAGCGGCTTTTTCTTGATGAGATGATGCGCAAAGGGTGGATGTGTTTTGCTGCGTCAAGATACTGTGCTCTTCTAGAGTGCGTTTTGCTCAAGGACTGTGTAAGTGGTTGCCATTGATGCACAGACATTGCCAATATAAGAGAGGCAAAATGCATGGGCTCTTGTCCGTTTGTTGCTTTGAGGTGACACAGGCTGTCTTAACAGCTGTGTTTAAAGAGTTGTTTGAAGCTCGTGTTGTTTTCGAGGGGATGATTTTAAAGCCCAATATGGTGATTGATGGTAAAGATGCGCGAAAAGCTTCTGTTGAAGAGGTGGCGGAAAAGACGGTTCAAGTGCTTAAACAAACTGTGCCTGCTGCTGTACCAGGAATTGCTTTCCTTGTCTTGCGGACAATCTGATGAAGAAGCGACTGCCCATTTATCAGCTATGAATGCTTTAGGGGCATTGCCTTGGAAGTTGACCTTTTCTTACGGACGAGCATTGCAAGCAGCGGCCTTAAAAGCATGGTCTGGTAAACATGAAAATATTGCTGCTGCGCAAAAGGCTTTTTGTCATCGTGCTCGCATGAACCATTTGGCTGCTTTGGGAAAATGGACAAAAGAGCACGAGCAGTCTTGTGTTTAAATAAAAACAAATTTTCCATTAGCGGCTTTTTCTTGATGAGATGATGCCGTCAAGATACTGTGCTCTTCTAGAGTGCGTTTTGCTCAAGGACTGTGTAAGTGGTTGCCATTGATGCACAGACATTGCCAATATAAGAGAGGCAAAATGCATGGGCTCTTGTCCGTTTGTTGCTTTTGTGTCAAGGAGTTAAGGATTGTTCTGTTTTTTGAACTGGGAGTGTACTGGAGGCGCATGTGGTCATTCCATTGTGCGCTGCTTTGAGGTGACAGACTGCTTTTCGCCTGTTTCAGGGAAGAGTCTCTGTTCTTTTTTCTCTCTATTATCACGGTCTCGGGCACAATCAACCGTTATTGTTTATCAGACACACAAAAAGCCCCGCATTTTAAGGCAGGGCATCTTTTCTTGGAAATTTTACATGTGTTTTTTATAAAAGCCTGAATTGTAAAAGCCATGAAACTGTATTCTTTTTTGTCTCAAGAAGTTTCATTGTTTTTAATGTGCTCAAACTTTATGAAACATTTTCTGTCTTTTACCATAATAGGCTTTTAAATAGGCTTTTACATGCCAAGATTACCAAAACGGTTTTTGAATTTAGAAACACGACCACCACGGTCTACGAGGGTTTGAGACCCACCTGTCCATGCTGGATGGGTTCTTGGGTCGATATCCAGATTCAGGACGTCCCCTTCTTTTCCCCAAGTGGAACGCGTTGTGTATTGGCTACCATCCGTCATAACGACGGTAATTTTGTGATAGTCGGGATGAATATTCGCTTTCATGCGTCAAACCTTTTGTGTTTGTAAAATGAAGTGGCACTTGCTCATTTTTTAAGTGCGCTTCCTTTGTCTTTTTGATAAATTAATTAAAGTACCATTTCTATAACCGAGCACGCATCAAAAAACAAGTGTTCAAGATACATCATTGTATCAACGGTTATGGACAATCTAATAGAGTGAGCAACCCCTTATGAATCTCTTTAATCATTCAGAAAAATCTACCACACCTTCTGTGAAAAATTCTTCATTCTCTTCGCTTAAAACTTTTGCTCCTTATCTTATCCGTTATCGTTGGCTGTTTATTTTTGCTTTTTGTGCTTTAACCATTGCTGCTCTTATCACACTCGCTTTGCCTGTTGCTATCGGTAAAATGTTTGACCATGGTTTTTCTGCCTCAAGCCATGGGCATATCAATTTTTATTTCTTTATGTTATTTGTTTTGGCTTTGCTTCTCGCCCTTGCTTCGGCTTGCCGTTATTATTGTGTTATCACTTTGGGAGAACGGATTGTTGCCGATTTACGGCGTGATGTTTTTGTCCATATTATGAAACTTTCGCCTGCTTTTTTTGATAAGTCTCATTCTGGTGAACTTGTTTCAAGGCTGCTCACCGATACAACGCAAATAAAATTAGCCGTTGGCTCAACCGCCTCTACTGCTTTACGCCATTTGATTGTGGTCATCGGCGCAATCGTGATGATGGTTATCACTAATGCGAAATTATCTGCATTGGTGCTGCTTGCTATTCCCTTTGTTGCTATTCCGTTAGTTGTCTTTGGGCGCAAGGTTCGTACACGTACACGTGCAGCACAGGACCGTGTCGCAGATGCCAATGCTTTGGCGACAGAACAGGTTAGTGCTATTCGTACTGTACAAGCTTTTACCGCTGAAAAACTTGTTGCGACACGTTTCTCACAGTTGATTGAGCGTGCTTTCCAGACCGCGCGCACTTCTGTGATCTTGCGTTCTTTTTTTACTGGCTTTGCCATTTTTCTGGTTTTTAGCAGTGTGGTTGCTGTTTTATGGATTGGCTCTCGAGATGTTTTAAATGGCACTATGACGGCAGGAACTTTAGGTCAGTTTGTTCTCTATGCCGTTTTTGGAGCAACCACTTTTGCACAATTATCGGAACTTGGCGCAGAATTAATCCAAGCAGCAGGCGCTGCTGAACGGCTTGCCGAATTGCTACAAGAACAGCCTACTATCTTAGCACTAGGAAATCCTTCCCCTTTGGCAAAGCCTGTTCAAGGCGCACTTATTTTTGATCAGGTGGATTTTACTTATCCTTCCAGACCAGAAGACAAGATTTTGCGTTGTCTTTCTTTTTCTATCAAAGCGGGTGAAACGGTTGCTTTTGTTGGCGCTTCAGGGGCGGGGAAAAGCACAATTTTTTCTTTAATTCTTCGTTTTTATGATCCAACAAGTGGAAAAATTTGCTTTGATGGCGTGGAAGTTAATCGTCTCTCTTTGCAAGATTTACGTGGTGCAATCTCTTATGTTCCACAAGATGTTGACATTTTTGATGGCACGCTGCGCGATAATATTATGTTCGGGACAGAAAATGTCGTGGAAGAGCAAATTATTGCTGCTGCTCAAGCAGCCAATGCCCTTGAATTTATTGAAGCCTTACCAAATGGTTTTGATACCGAAGTGGGAGAACGCGGTACGATGCTTTCTGGTGGACAAAAACAACGCATTGGTATAGCCCGGGCGATTTTAAGAAATGCTCCCCTGTTATTGCTTGATGAAGCAACATCTGCCTTAGATGCAAACAGTGAAAAGTTGGTGCAAGAAGCCTTAGAAGGGCTCATGCAAAATCGAACAACATTGGTGATTGCTCACCGTTTGGCAACAATTTTAAAAGCCGATCGGATTCTCGTGATGGATAAAGGCGCCCTTGTGGAAGAAGGAACCCATGCAGAGCTTGTGGCAAAAAATGGCGTTTATGCTTACCTCGCCAAATTGCAATTTTCTCCCGAATAAGTTTTCATGATACAAGAGCCAGTAGATTTAAGAGTACCACTCTTTTCTGGTAGGTTTATTGCTTTTAAGGACTCTTGAAAAAAAGAGGGGCAAGAGGCTATTTCTTGAATTCTTGAATGACCTTTTATTCTGTGAAATGGCGTATTTTTAATAAAAAAGCTTTTGTGTACAGAATATCTTGTCTGTGTAAAGATAAAATGATGCTAAGTTCAGACGCCCAATGTTTTCGTACTGTTGTAAGTTCGAAAAGCTGATAAATGGAAAAATAAATGCTTTTTGTTGATGTGACTCAACAGGGTGAACAGAGCAGGCAGCATGTTTTGTTGTGTTAAGATGTTTAGTTCTTTGCTCCCTATTTTATGGATTATGCCTTTTGAGGGCTTATAAGGCTTTTTTAGAGTGCATAAAGCATGATAGCAGTATAATTAAATACGAATTGTTGTATATTACCAATGCAATAAGCTATATTTTGTGTATTATTTTTATTAAAATAAAATATGTAGTGCTTCTCAAAGCAGATATACACATAATGATACAATATCGAGGAATCGGTAAGGGAGCTGTACTCAATGTCGGTGAGGATAAAAGAGAGCAAGAATGCTTGAAGAGATAAAAGAAGTAAAAGAGGTAATTAGTTTCATAGTAGAGGAAATGATTGCCATAATAGCTATAATTAAGTTCATTCGTGGGAAGAAGAAATATAGGGTTTTAGGATTAAGCGTTATGATTTTAATCGCCATAGCGATAGGGGTGTGGTGGTGGTGGAATCTTAATATTGGTAGTCGCAAATCATAAGAATAAGAAATTATGCAAGATATATAAAAAGACTATTGCACAAGCAGAACAAAGGCTTTTTGAGAGTGCATAAAGCAGTATAGTGAAATACAAATTGCTGCGTCTTGCCAATGTAAACATCTCTATTTTGTATATTAATATATAGATTCCCATGAATCGGATATACACATAATGATACAATATCGAGAAATTGGTAAGCGAGCTGTATTCAATGTTGGTGAGGATAAAAGAGAGCAAGAATGGGTGATCACAATACTTTCATAGTTATAGTAGGAATAATCATAGCAGCGAGCATAATCTATAGCCTTTGGTTAGCAAATCATCGTGAGAAATTACTGCAGCTAAAATATCGAGAGTGCGCGATATATCAAAATATTCTTGCACAGGGAGAGCAAAGGCTTTTTCAAAAAACGCGAAGAATACCGAAAGAGTGGATTAGACAATGGGATGAGGGAGTAAGGCAATGGGAAAGGAGTATATTGGAGATAAAAAATCCTGGGCACTTTTCTCAAATGAGCGAACAACAGCATCCGATGGTGGTGAAAGATATCTGTGCTCAAGGATATGCAGATACATTTTTTCTTTATAAACAGGCGTTGAAAGTGGAATTTACTGTTGAGCAGATTGAAAGAGTAAATGAAGTAATGAGGCGTCCACTTTTTAAGAAAAATTATCGTAAAGTCGTGCGATTAATGAAACAGAATGGCATTAAATTGCGAAAGTTTGTGGATCCTTTGACGAAAAAAAAACGCTATAAGCCTACAATGCTGTTGTTTCATTGGTGGTTATATATGATTGATGATATGATTACAGCTGAATATGAACAGCAACAAAAAGATAAGGCTTCAGGATGCTATGACGATTTAGCATCTAGGGGAATCTATTATCAAGACCTACCTAAATATACAGAATATGAAACGCTAGAAAAGATACTGCCGTACTGGTATCATATGCTGGGGGATTCTGAGATGCTATACGTTTGTAAAAAGGGGCTTCTCTCATTATTGTATGATATTTCTAGTGATTATAAGGCAGCAAGAGAAACTTTTATTTACTATAAGATGCTTATTGATACGGTGAAAGAAGGATATATTGCCTTTGATAAAGGTTGTTTTTACTCTACGGTTGAATGGGCAATACAGGTTTATAGAAAGAGAGATAAAGAAGAGAAAAAAGGACTTAGTATTTCTGAAGAGATGCCAACATTTGAAGAAGCTTACAAATTAGGTGCTGAAGCATGGATGAGGTCATCAAATGAGACATGTGATAACCGGATGATTTTTTGGGAGATGCTTATCACAATAGAAAATTCAAAAAAGAAATTAAAAATTATCTTTGGTGATAAGAAGGTGCAAGCATTGCAAGCGGCTATTGATAAAGAAAAAAAACGGTTTAAGAATGAAATACAATCAGCAATTCTCGCAAATAAATATTTGAATTACGATCAATCTTGTGAGCATTTTATAAGTTATCTGAAATAACGATTAAATGAAGGGGATGGGGGGAGTATTGTATGAATCAATGAATTTGCTGGGATCTCTATCCTGTGCAGTGGTAAAAAACAGTGAAAAGCAATGAGAGGCATATGTGACAGCTCTTAGCAAAGAGGAGAGGCGTTTGGAGCCAATCTTTTTCTTTTTGCGTAGTATCAAGAGAATATAAGGGGTAGGGGAGGCTTTTTACCTTGGCTGTGGCTGTTGCTTGTGAGAGCATTTTGTTGTGATGGTACTTTTTGTCTTATAGTTTTTTTGTAGGTGAATGGAGGAAAAAGCAGGATTAATAATATTTGCTAAGCTGTCCATTACATCTTTTGAAGTTTATGGGGCATTGATTGTTACTGATAGTTTTTTGTTACTGTCTCATGCGTTATTTCCTATCGTTTCTGTAAAGAAAGTTGAAACCCCTTCTTCACATTGTTTTTTGGATTCTAAGGGGCGTTTTAAGCTCTGTGGACTTTTTAAATACAGTGTTAAGGCTATAAGGTTTAAATACCTTTTTTGAGAATTCTCTCTAGCTTGGTGGGGTTGTATTCATTGCCAGCAAGGATATTTTTTGCGAAAGATATCGTTGCAACCTTCCTTATCGGTGATAAAACCACCGATTTGGCGGACCATTCATATTCCAGCAGCTATATGCCAAATTTGTAAATTGTTTTCCCAATAGCCATCGGTTCTTCTTGGTGGCTAGTGACATAAGCACAATCAAGAGCAGCAGCGCCAAAACGGCGAAGTCCAGAAACTTTCATTACATTGCAAGAATGCAATGAGAGAGGTTGTGTGGCTTGGGCGACCAAAAATAGGGGTGCCCATGGTAATGGCATATTATTCTCTTTTGAGGTTTAAATACCTTTTTTGAGAATTCTCTCTCATTTGGTGCGAATAAGTTCATTGCCAGCAAGGATATTTTTTTTGCGAAAGATATCGTTGCCACCTTCCTTATCGGTGACAAAACCACCGATTTGGCGGACCATTAATATTCCAGCAGCCATATGCCAAATTTGTAAATTGTTTTCCCAATAGCCATCGGTTCTTCTTGGTGGCTAGTGACATAAGCTCAATCAAGAGCAGCAGCGCCAAAACGGCGAAGTCCAGAAACTTTCATCACATTGCAAGACTGCAATGAGAGAGTTCCTATGATCTTGGCAACAGAAACGGGGGTGCCCATGGTAATGGCATATTATTCTCTTTTGAGGTTTAAATGCCTTTTTTGAGGACTCTCTCTAGTTTGGTGCGAATAAGTTCATTGCCAGCAAGGATATTTTTTTTGCGAAAGATATCGTTGCCACCTTCCTTATCGGTGACAAAACCACCGGCTTCGCGGACCATTAATATTCCAGCAGCTATATCCCAAATTTGTAAATTGTCTTCCCAATAGCCATCGGTTCGACCAGAAGCGACATAAGCTAAATCAAGAGCAGCAGCGCCAAAACGGCGAAGTCCAGAAACCTCTGCCATCACATTGCGCAGTTCAATGAGATAGGTCCCATGACCTTTGCGCCCCAAATGGGGCATGCCTGTGGCAATGACACAATCTTCTAACTTGCGCCGTGCAGAAACGCGACAACGCCGGTCATTAAAAAAAGCACCACCACCACGTTCAGCAGTAAAGAGTTCATCACTTACCGGATTATAAATGACACCAGCAACGATTTTTCCTTGACTCTCTAAAGCAATGGAAACAGCAAAAAAAGGAATGCCATGGAGAAAATTTGTCGTACCATCCAGAGGATCAACGATAAAACGGTGTTGTGAATCTTCGCCAATGATTTCCTCAGACTCTTCCATCAGAAAACCAAATTTGGGGCGCGCTTTGCTTAATTCATTAAAAATAATTTTTTCTGCTTTACGATCTGCTTGACTTACATAATCTGCTGGTCCCTTCAAAGACACTTGCAAATTTTGTACCTCTCCATAATCACGCACCAGCGAGCGCCCTGCTTTCATTGCGGCTTGCACCATGACATTCATGATTGCAGAATGTGCCATGTTATATTCCTTTATTTATCCTTTTCATTTGCACGACGCAAATAAGTTAATTCGTTGGTATCGACAATGACACGTTCACCGGCATTAATAAAGGGAGGGACAAGAATGCGAATACCATTTTCAAGAATGGCCGGTTTATAAGAGGATGTGACCGTTTGCCCTTTGATGGCGGGGTCAGCTTCAGCAATCGTCACCACAACTTGATCGGGAAGCGATATGCCAATGGGCTTTTCTTGATAAAGTTCAACTGTGACAGTCATCCCATCTTGGAGAAAAGCAGCGCGCTCACCAACAAAATCCTTTTGTAATTCAAGCTGTTCATAAGATTCTGAATCCATAAAAATGAGAGCATCACCTTGTTGATAAAGAAAGGTAAAATCCTTTTGTTCAAGGCGTACGCGCTCAACCGTTTCAGCAGCACGAAAGCGCTCATTGAGCTTTGTGCCATCAATGAGGTTTTTCATTTCAACTTGATTAAATGCACCACCCTTGCCTGGTTTTACGGCGTTGCATTTCACAGCAACCCATAGGCTGCCTTGATGCTCAATTACATTACCAGGGCGAATTTCATTGCCATTAATTTTCATCGTCTCTATCCAATTCTATGCCTGTAAAAAGAGCTCTCTTTTGTTTTTATGGCTCTTTCCCTCGTTGTTTTGGCAGCGAGCTCTCATGTTGTTTTTAGGGTGAGCCTCCTTGTTATCTTTGCGGTAGGCTCATCTCGTCATCTTTGCGGTAAGCTCTTTGCTTGTCTTTGCGGTAAGCTCTTTGCTTGTCTTTGCGGTAGACTTTTTTACACTCTGAGAGAAAAGCCTAGATAAGTGCCGCAAAAAAGAGCTTTTCAACTCTTTGCAAGATCATAAAAAATGCCAAGACGCAAGCCTTTTAAAAATTTACACAAAGATTTTTGCATAAAAATTGTTATGGGGATTCTTATGGAGATTTTACAGGGGGGATGAAAATTTATCTCTTGGGAGCACAAGGATATTATTTTTTGAAAACAGAAGGGGGTTTTGTTGCGTCTTTGCGTGTTTTTTCCCATTGTATATTGTTATGATCTTTCATACAGTAAAGCTGTCGTCATTCTTATTGTAAATTTCCTGAAATTACTTTATGAATCGAGAGATGTTTTGGTCGCATACGCAACGACCAAGAGGGACAACAAGCCCTAAACCCTAGCGTAAAAATGAACCCGCTTTGCGGGTGTCCCGGGATTCCGGGAGATTTTGCTATGTCCAAGTGCTTAACAGCACTAAAAGCAAAATGCTGACTAGGGTTCAGTACTTGTTACTCCCGGAATACCAATGCGAGGGCGCTCGCAACCGGTGGGAGGGGAAATGCAAAGTAAAAATCCTCAGAACAACATTCTTATTGGCAAAAAATTGCTTCAAGAGCTGTCGTCATTTTTATTGCCAATCCTCTCAAATTACTTTATGAATCAAAAGGTGTTTTGGTCGCATACGCGGCGATCAATAGGGATTAAAAGCCTGAAAACTCAAACATAAAATGAATCCGCTTTGCGGGTATCCCGGGATTCCGGGAGATTTTGCTATGTCCAAGTGCTTACCAGCACTAAAAGCAAAATGCTGATTTGAGTTCAGTGCTTTTAACTCCCGGAATACCAATGCGAGGGCGCTCGCAACCGGTGGGAGGGGAAATGCAAAGTAAAAATCTTCATAACGACAAATTCATTGATAAATTCGTTGGCAAAAAAATTCGCTTCAGACGAAACATGCTGAAAATGTCTCAAAAACACTTAGGGCAGTCTTTAGGAGTAAGCTTCCAGCAAATTCAAAAATATGAAACAGGATTAAATCGTGTTGGAGCTGGGCGTTTAAAGGAAATTGCTGATATCTTAAATGTTCCCATTGCCTTTTTTTTACGCTGATCTCTTTACACAACAACATACTCCCACTCATCATGATGAAGTTGCATCGAGCAGAGAAGAATATCTGCTTTTAAAAAATTTTAGAGTCCTTGCTAAAGTAAAACAAAGAGCAATTTTGCAATTAATCTCTGATCAGAATGAAACCTAAAGAAAGAATGTGATACGCTCTGTTTCTCCGCATGCATGGGTGTTTTTAAAAGCCTCTCTCAATATGAGGCTTTTTAATTGCATGAAAAGCACACCACTACTCACCTTAAAAAATGATATGTTAAGAAACACTGTCGTCATTCTTATTGTAAATTTCCTGAAATTACTTTATGAATCGAGAGGTGTTTTGGTCGCATACGCAACGACCAATAGAGTGTTGGAAGCTCGAAAACTCAAACATGGAAATTGATCCTGCTTTGCAGGTGTCCCGGGATTCCGGGGGCTTTTGTTATGTCCAAGTGCCATAGGTACTAAAAGCAAAAGACTGATTTGAGTTCAGTGCTTCCAACCTCCCGGAATAACAATGCGAGGGCGCTCGCAACCGGTGGGAGGGGAAATGCAAAGTAAAAATCCTTATAACGACAAATTCATTGATAAATTCGTTGGCAAAAAAATTCGCTTCAGACGAAACATGCTGAAAATATCTCAAAAACAATTAGGACAGTCTTTAGGAGTAAGCTTCCAGCAAATTCAAAAATATGAAACAGGATTAAATCGTGTTGGAGCTGGGCGTTTAAAGGAAATTGCTGATATCTTAAATGTTCCTATAGCCTTTTTTTACGCTGATCTCTTCACACAACAACATACTCCCACTCATCATGATGAAGTTGCATCGAGCAGAGAAGAATATCTGCTTTTAAAAAATTTTAGAGTCCTCGCTAAAGTAAAACAAAGAGCAATTTTGCAATTAATCTCTGATCAGAATGAGATCTAAAGAGAGGATTTTATACGCTCTGTTTCTCCGCATGCATGCGTATTTTTAAAAGCCTCTCTCAATATGAGGCTTTTTAATTGCATGAAAAGCACACCACTACTCACCTTAAAAAATGATATGTTAAGAAACACTGTCGTCATTTTTATTGTAAATAATTTCAAATTACTTTATGAATCAAAAGATGTTTTGGTCGTATACGCAGCGACCAATAGGGATTTGAAAGCCCGAAAGCTTAATACATAAAATAAACCCACTTTGTGGGTATCTCCCGGATTCCGGGAGCTTTTGCTATGTCCAGGTGCTGTTACAGCACTAAAAGCAAAAGGCTGATTAAGCTCAGTGCTTTCAAACTCCCGGAATACCAATGCGAGGGCGCTCGCAACCGGTGGGAGGGGAAATGCAAAGTAAAAATTCTTATAACGACATTTTCAATGACAAATTCATTGGCAAAAAAATTCGCTTTAGACGAAACATGCTGAAAATGTCTCAAAAACACTTAGGGCAGTCTTTAGGAGTAAGTTTCCAACAAATTCAAAAGTATGAAAAAGGCTCAAACCGTGTAAGCGCTGGACGTTTAAAGAAAATTGCTGATATCTTAAATGTTTCTATAGCCTTTTTTTACGCAGATCTCTTCACAAAACAACACACCCCAACCCATCATGATGAAGTTGCATCGAGCAGAGAAGAATATCTGCTTTTGAAAAGATTTCGTGTTCTCACTACGATAAAACAAAGAGCGATTTTACAGCTGCTGTCTGAACCAAATGAAAGCTTTTAGCATCATACACGCTCCACAAGCTTTGTGCATCTGCAATCATGCGTATTCTTAAAGGTAGCCTCGGAGTGCTTAAAAGTTTATTTGGTCAATTTAGAGTATCACCTAACGCATCATTTTATTTTGTATGTTAAGCATAAGCTTTAAATGCTATGGAAATGATGGAAGTTTTTTTAAACAACGTGTAAAAATTGATGACTTAACGCTTAATTGGATACCGATATGTGGTAGTACAATTATAGAAAAGTTGCTTTTCTTTCTTGTGTGAGAACTTCCTAAGAGAAAGTAAAAATGAAGGGGGGAATTAAAGATGTTAAAATATTTATTGCTATCACCGCTTGTGTTGGCGGCGGGTTGCGCATCTGTAGGTCTTTCATCAAATTATGTCGGTCAAGGTATTACGAAGAATACTGCCAAATTCATTGCTAATGATTATGTTCACGTTATCAAAAAACCTTTACCATCAGCTACAAGCACAGTTATTATAAAGAAAAATAATACAGCAGACAACTTTACGCCTTTATTTATCAATCTGTTGCGACAGAATGGATATAATGTGATCTATACAGATCAACCTCAAAAGCAACAAAACATGGGTGTAAATTTGTTTTACACACTCACACCAAAGAATGATGGACGTATAATTTCTGTTCTTCAGTATGAGTGGGCTGGAGAACCAAGTTATTATCTACATATTTATAAGAATAAATAACTCGCTATTTAATGTAGACATTTTCTATATTTGAGACGCAAAAACTTAAAAGCTCTTGTGAAAGGTAAAGGGATTTGCGCCTTCATAATAACCCTCATTTCTAGTCAGAATGGATAAATTTTTCTGTCTATCCCAAACCGTTTCATAGCCTATTTTTAATCATTTTATCCAAATATGTAACCAGATTTGCCAGTATGATGTTTTATCTTATTTTTATTGACCGTATAGTAATAGTATACAACAAGACGTGCGAATGACAATTGTGTGTTATCTTAACGGCTTTAACAAGTGTTACTACCTTTGAAATGTTGAGAGCACTTGGCTTTCAAAATGTATCCTCTTAAAGGTGAACAGATATTATTCTATAGAGCTGAATGGAAATGGGTGTTTTACTTTTCGTTTTATAAGAACAGATGTGGAGCTTGTTGATTATCAAGACCACCATTCATGAAAGGAACGAAAACAAATGATGCATAACCCCGCACATCCGGGCGAAGTTCTAAAAGTCACTTTCTTGCAAGAAATGGGGATAACAATACAAAAGTTAGCGGATCATCTCCATATGACAAGAGCTTCTCTCTTAAGAGTGCTTAACGGACATGCTTCTATGAGTATTGAGCTTGCAGTTAAATAAGAATGAGCTGGTTTTAGTAAAGCGAAATTTTGGTTGGATATGCAAACAATACAACAGATACAACCACCTATTTCTCCTCTGGTTTCTGATATACTTCAAATGCCGCTTTGATTTCGTTCATAATTTTGCTGGTGCTTTGCTTTGTGTTTTAGCTACTGCCCATTGCCCTCATTTTTTTGAAGTTTTTTAATTTCTTCTATTATTAGCGTTTTCTATCGGCTATTTGGGTATAAAAGAATGCCATTTTATCTTCTTACGCCTTATTCAATGAACACAGCAACAAACAAAGATGATAAAAGCCTTCCCTTTATTCAAAGGCAAAGCAATTTTACATCCCTTGATAAGGTGATAAAGCCAGATGTATCTTTATGTTTTTTTCACAGGGATAACCCTGTGTTCCTGCTTGAAATGATGAAAGAAAAATGTAAAAATTTCTTCTTATTGATGGGGGAGGAGCATTCATGATAAAGCAAGGCATGATAAAAAAAAACGTAGCGCTCTCCACTCTGATAATGATTTGCTTTGCAAATGCCATCACTGATGCAAATTCTACGAGAATGGCTGAAGAATCTTCAAATCTTGAACGCTCTTTAAATACGATTCAAACAAATTCAAATACTGACAAATCTTTTCAACCTTTGCAAGTTGGAGAATATGATCAAGCCTATGACTATTATATCCAAGGCTATTATCTGAAAGCTTTTCGTGAAGCACTCCGGCGCGCTGAACAAAATGATCCCTTTGCCCAAACTCTGGTTGCTCGAATTTACATGGAAGGATGTGCTGTTCCTATTGACGGTGCACGCGCCGCTTTGTGGTTTGGACGTGCAGCAAAACAAGGTGAGCCACAGGCACAATTGCGTTATGGGCTTATGTTATTTGATGGTAATTTTATTTCACAAAACCAAGAACTTGGTGAGGAATTTATTCGCAAAGCGGCAGATGCTGGTGTCGAGCAAGCCTATTTTTATTATGGAGAACTGCTTCTTTATAAAGCTGCTCGCGAAAAGCAAATTCTTTCCGGTGTTAGCACACCAAGTCGTGAAAATGAAGCGATAGAGCAAGCGCTCAAATGGTTCTTAAAAGGTGCAGCTCTTGGCGATCCTGAAGCTTCTTTTGCTGCGGCAAAAATTCTTTCTCTGGGAACTTTAACGCGCCCAAAGGATGAGCGCAATGCACGCAAACTCATGGAAGTTGCGGCGCAAAACAACCATACTTCAGCACAAATTCTGTTGGCCCAATGGCTTGTACAGGGTCGTGGAGGAGAAACAGATTTTCAACGTGCTTTTCATTTGCTTTTCAGCAACGCCAGCAAGATGATCGCGCCAGCACAAGTTTCCCTTGCCAGACTTTATCGAGACGGCATAGGCACAAAAGCCGATATGATCATGGCAGCGGCATGGTATATGCTGGCACAGCGAGCAAAAATACAAGCACCTGATCTTGAAATGATGCTTGAAGGAATGGACGATAAACAGCTGGAAAAAGCACGCAAAGAAGCAGAAAATCTCCTAGTTATTTTTTAAAACACAAACCTATCAAGCTTTATCGAGAAAAGCCTTACCAAAATAGCACGAACACAAAAGCCGATATGGTCATGGCAACGACATGGTATATGCTGGCACAACAAGCAAGAATGCCAGCACTAGGTTTGGAAATGATGCATGAAAAGTGGTGTGCTTTTCATTGCAATCAGAAGGCATCTACATGAAGAAGGGAATTTTTTAAAACACCCATGCATGCGGAGAAATAGAGCGTATCGCATTCTTTCTTTAGGTTTCATTCTGGTTAGAGATTAATTGTAAAATTGCTTTTTGTTTTACTTTAGCGAGGACTCTAAAATTTTTTAAAAGCAGATATTCTTCTCTGCTCGATGCAACTTCATCATGATGAGTGGGTGGGTGTTGTTGTGTGAAGAGATCAGCGTAAAAAAAGGCTATAGAAACATTTAAGATATCAGCAATTTCCTTTAAACGTCCAGCGCTTACACGGTTTGAGCCTTTTTCATACTTTTGAATTTGTTGGAAACTTACTCCTAAAGACTGCCCTAAGTGTTTTTGAGACATTTTCAGCATGTTTCGTCTGAAGCGAATTTTTTTGCCAATGAATTTATCAATGAATTTGTCGTTATAAGGATTTTTACTTTGCATTTCCCCTCCCACCGGTTGCGAGCGCCCTCGCGTTGGTATTCCGGGAGTTGAAAGAACTGAACCCTAGTCAGCATTTTGCTTTTAGTGCTGGTAAGCACTTGGACATAGCAAAATCTCCCGGAATTCCGGGATATCCGCAAAGCGGGTTCATTTTTACGCTCGGATTTAGGGGTTTTGAATCCCTTTTGGTCGTTGCGTATGCGACCAAAACACCTCTCGATTCATAAAGTAATTTCAGGAAATTTACAATAAGAATGAACACAGCTTTTCTTTAGATAAAAGGCGGCATGCTATTCATTCAATCAGCATTTAAAGGGATGCTTTTTTTAATACGCTGTATGCTGATAAACAAAGCCTGTGGGGGGCCGCATGATTTTAAAAGTTTTCATTTGGTTCAGAGATTAATTGTAAAATTGCTTTTTGTTTTACTTTAGCGAGGACTCTAAAATTTTTTAAAAGCAGATATTCTTCTCTGCTCGATGCAACTTCATCATGATGAGTGGGTGGGTGTTGTTTTGTGAAGAGATCTGCGTAAAAAAAGGCTATAGAAACATTTAAGATATCAGCAATTTCCTTTAAACGCCCAGCTCCAACACGATTTAATCCTGTTTCATATTTTTGAATTTGCTGGAAGCTTACTCCTAAAGACTGCCCTAAGTGTTTTTGAGACATTTTCAGCATGTTTCGTCTGAAGCGAATTTTTTTGCCAATAAGAATGTTGTTCTGAGGATTTTTACTTTGCATTTCCCCTCCCACCGGTTGCGAGCGCCCTCGCATTGTTATTCCGGGAGGTTGGAAGCACTGAACTCAAATCAGTCTTTTGCTTTTAGTACCTATGGCACTTGGACATAACAAAAGCCCCCGGAATCCCGGGACACCTGCAAAGCAGGATCAATTTCCATGTTTGAGTTTTCGAGCTTCCAACACTCTATTGGTCGTTGCGTATGCGACCAAAACACCTCTCGATTCATAAAGTAATTTGAGAGGATTGGCAATAAGAATGACGACAGCTCTTGAAGCAATTTTTGCCAATGAGAATGTTGTTCTGAGGATTTCTGGTTTGTGGTTATTCCCTCTGCCGGTTGCGAGCGCCCTCGCATTGGTATTCCGGGAGTTGAAAGAACTGAACCCTAGTCAGCATTTTGCTTTTAGTGCTGGTAAGCACTTGGACAGTGCAAAATCTCCCGGAATCCCAAAGATGTTCGCAGAGTTGTTTTCTTTTTATGCTCGGATTTAGAAATTTTAAATCTCTCTTGATTGTTGCTTGTGGGATTAAAATATATTTTTAGCATATTGGCAATAAAAATGATGACAGTTTTGTGGTGTGGGAGGCGTTTGATCAAAAAATGAAAAAAGGAGAGCCTCTAGAATTTTCGAAATAGCTTCGCTGTTTTGCTCATGGATCTTGTTTGCTCAAGAAGATGATAAGCGAACGGCGTGTGCTCTAAAAAGGAAAGATAAACATTATGCAAATTTAACGTGATGCAAGGGCAAGTTTCTTTGGATCTATGGTGAATCCAGCGTCTATCAGTCGACCAGCAAGTTGAGGAACTGTTTCTTTTACGTGGTCATTAAAAGGAATGTATATAATTCCCTGAGCATCTGAAGGGATTTCAACATGTTGTTTTATGAGAATAGCGACATTTTTTCGTGTAAGCACAGAGATTAACATACCCATTTCGAGAATGACATTTTGGCGCGCACGGGGTTGGGCTGTTTTTTCACCGGCAGTTTTAACATAGCCCATGTCATCAGGAGTAAGCAGTACAATACCGAATTTTGTAGAACGGGTTGTCTCACAGATTTCTTTTTCCAAAGCTTCAATGATAGTTAAACCATTATTGATAGGTAAGATGTATGGTTCGAGGCCAAGATCGTAAAGAACTAGCCTAACTTGCTCTAGGGCAACATGATCATGACCATGAACGATAAAAATTTTTGGGGAAGGTGCTTGTGCGATATTGGAAGAAATCTGTGGAGAAGGAGTCGTTGATGTTTCTGCTAGATATGGAGTTAAAGCTTCTTGTAGCTTTTTTGCTGCTTGATCTTTGCCTTGAACGTAAAGTGTTCCTGTGCTTTCATACCAATTAATGATACCTCCATCAGAGGTTCTGATTTGATGCGCTGATTTCTTGGATGCATTTTGTATAGGTTTGGTTTCTCTGATTTGATATCCACACTTGTGAATCATGTTTTGAAGGTCTTCAAACGTCCCTCTGTATTCCATTTTTATGTCCCCTTCATATCTCTATCATTCGTTGTTGGTATTCATGACCAATATGAATAATGATAATTTCCCCCGCAATCGTCATGGCTTCTTTTTATAAGACATTGAACTAGAAAGTTTGATGATTTTTCTTTCGAATATATTATGTGAAAAAAGATGCTAGATTTTTTATCTTATTTAATTGCATTATTAAGCAGTTTTATTGAGTTTTGAGGTGAGCAAAACGCATTTTTATCCCCTTATATCTGTCATCGTGTGTTCTCTCTAGGTCATAGAGCGGCGGTGCGTGTGTGGATTTTTGTTAACGCTTTATTTACGAATTCTCTTCCCCTATTACAAGGGTACGCTTGCACATTTTTCTTGCATTTTTTTAAGAAGTTGCAAGGGATTGTCATGGGTAAAAAGGGCTTCTTCCACGGCGATAAATTCACAGGTGGTCTTTAGAACCTCATCAAAGGTTGAAAAATCGCTTCCTGCTTGAATAATGGCGGGGATTTCCATGATTTCTGCCCACCATCCTGCCAGTTGCAAATTGCGCGGGTGGGCATGCGGCTTTTTATCAGCGCCGAGTTTGCCAAAGAATAGATAATCAACACCGGCTTCTCCAGCTACCATCGCACTATGGCGATTACGGATATTGCCAAAACCAATGATCTTTTGTGCTTTTTTCTGATCATGTAACTGTTCAAGAGCGTTAAGATCACCTTCTCTATGAAAACCATCAGCCTTTACTCGTTCAGCAATGCGATATTCGCCAGCAATGAGAAGGGCTGCGCCATTGTTTTGAATATCTTGCGCATAAGTTTGGGCTTGTTTTTGTAAAAAAGCTTCATCCCCTTCAGAGTCATAAACAATGACACTTACAAAAGATTTTGTTGCCAAAATTTGCTGTAAAAAAGCGGGGGTAAAAGTGCGCCGAACATCTAATGTCAAAATCAATTGAGCAAAAAAGGGGGAATCAATTCGTTTATCTTTTTGTTTTGTCATACAAAATCCTTGTTTTTTTAATATATAAGGAATTTAACGCTTAAAAATTAAAACTTCATCTTATAAATGTTCTTTGTTATATTAAAAGGTTACTTTTATGACTGATGGGAGTCCATTTATGGGATACAAAAATATTTTGAACCATAAGATGCATCCTGTTCAACGTGATACACGCATTGATGTGTTTCGTTCTTTAGCTTTGTTAACGATTTTTATCAATCATATTCCTGGAACGCTCTATGAGGCTATTACCCATAGAAACTTCGGTTTTTCTGATTCAGCAGAAGCATTTGTTTTGCTTTCAGGCGTTTCTCTTGGGCTCAGTTTTCATGCACGTTTACAGCACAAGCCTTTTATTTTCATTGTACGCAAACTTTGGTACAGAGCTTTGCAGCTTTATGGAGCATATCTTTTTACCACATTTGTAACTTTAAGCCTTTTTGTTGGTGCTTTTTTACTCTGTAGGTCAGAAAAACTCTTAACCATGAATAATGTGGGGCTCTTTTTCACACAACCGCTTACGGCATTTTTAAGTACCTTAAGCTTTGGGCATCAATTGGGATATAATAATATTTTACCGCTTTACATCATTCTTATGCTGTTTGCGCCTCTTGCCCTTTATTGGAGCTGTAAACATAAAGGCTTACTGCTTTTAGGCTCGTTCATGCTCTATCTCATTTGTGGATTTTATGAAATTGCGCCACCTTCTTACCCCATAGAGGGAAAATGGTTTTTAAGTCCCTTATCTTGGCAACTGTTGTTTATTATAGGCTTGACAACCACTTTATCTCTCAAACAAGGAAAAAACATCGCTTTTCAGCCCGTGTTCGTTGTTTTGGCAGTTTTGTATCTTGTGCTTTCATTGTTATGGGTGCGTTTCAATTGGTGGGGTGTTTTGGGCTGGCTTGGTTGGTCTTCCCCCTTGCTTAATTTTAATAAAACCTTTTTAAGCTTACCACGTCTCTTTCATATTGTGGCACTTGCAACTCTTATCCTTTGTTGGCCCCGTTTGCATAATTGGTTTTATGTCTCCAAAAAACACCCCTTAGCAATTTTAGGAAAACACAGCCTTCCTGTCTTTGTAAGCGGAACTGTTTTTGCTATGTTTGGACAAATTTTAAAAACAATGATGACGGGAACGGTTTTTTCCGATACTCTCTTGATTATAAGCGGCATTGCGCTGCAATTTGGGGTGGCTTATTATTGTGAAAAACGTCGAGCTCTTCAACGGTTTTCTTCAGGGGAACTCATCCGTTTGTAACGCTTTCTTATAACGCGTTAACCTTAGAATAAGAAGCGCGTTGCGTAAAAGTTTAAAAAGAGGTAGTCAGATTTAAAAAATGCATTCTATACAGCAACAAAAGAAACTTTTTCCTTCTCTTTTCGTTGAGTAGCATGATTTTTGTGCTGATATTTGGAGTATAAAAGCGTGAGTGCACATAAACGTCCCTATGATGAACCCATTATCATGATTGAGCATGATGCTTTTGAAAGTGCTTTTAATCGTCTCTATGAAGAGACCATGAGGCTCATTGAAGAAACAGCAATTTATATTGACACCGAAGGAAAATTAGCAGCACGTGCTCTTTCAACAGAGATTTCTGCGATGTATGCCAAAGAAGCTATGTATTTAAGTACACGGCTTATGCAAATTGCTTCTCAACTCCTGCTTCTTCGTGCTGAGCGCGAAGGAGAAATGTCACCAGAACAAATACAAAAAGAAATCGCTAAAGTATCGCTTCATACACCAACATTGCAATTGGAAAATGCTGATTGGCACGAGCTGCCAGAAGTATTCCGCGGTTTTGTCGACCGTTCACTGCGGCTAGAAGCACGTATGCAATATATGCGCATTGGCAAAGAAGACGGCTCTACCGATGGATTGCAAGAAGAGAACCCAGTGGGCAAACAAATCGAATTGCTGAAGACTGTATTTGGCCGTTCTTAGTAAATTTTGCCATGTAGTGCTTTTTCATTTGGTGTTCTCTTTGCTGTTTTGAGGCATATGGGGAGAAAGTGCTTTGCTTTAAGTATGCGTTTTGGTTGCCTTTGTTTTTCTTTGCTCTCTCACCTCTTTTAAAGCACCGTAAAAGTGTATAGGCTGGGGAGCATGGCAGAGACGATTCGTATTATAGGCATTGATCCAGGATTACGGCGGACAGGGTGGGGTGTTATCGATCTCTCCGGTAATCGCTTTCAATTCGTTGCAGCAGGGACAGTTTCTTCTGATGTGCGATGTGATCTTGCCTCCAGACTTTGCCAGCTTCACAACGGACTTTCAGAGATTGTGCATCAATTCATGCCCCATGAAGCTGCCGTGGAACATGTGTTTGTCAATAAAGATGCTACGGCAACTTTAAAACTTGGTCAAGCGCGTGCTGTTGCTTTGCTTGTTCCAGCACAAGCAAAGCTTCCTGTTTTTGAATATGCTCCAAATAAAGTCAAAAAATCCGTTATTGGTGTTGGGCATGGTGATAAAGAACAAATTCATATGATGGTAAAAGTTTTGCTGCCACGGGCTGAATTTGATAGCAGTGATGCGGCTGATGCCCTTGCTCTTGCTCTGTGCCATAGTATGCACCGCACCAGCATCTCTCATCGTGCAAGGGTGATGGCATGATGAGTAAGAGCCTTTTTCAACGCATCTTTGTTTATTATGCTAAGATGGTGGTGTTGTGGATCTTGGCTGAATTTGATAGCAGTGATGCGGCTGATGCCCTTGCTCTTGCTCTGTGCCTGAGTGTGCACCGCACCAGCATCTCTCATCGTGCAAGGGTGATGGCATGATGGACAAGAGCCTTTTTCAACGCATCTTTGTTTATTATGCTAAGATGGTGGTGTTGTGGATCTTGGCTGAATTTGACAGCAGTGATGCGGCGGATGCCCTTGCTCTTGCTCTGTGCCTGAGTGTGCACCGCACCAGCATCTCTCATCGTGCAAGGGTGATGGCATGATGGACAAGAGCCTTTTTCAACGCATCTTTGTTTATTATGCTAAGATGTTGGTGTTGTGGATCTTGGCTGAATTTGCCTGCAGTGATGCGGCGGATGTGCTTGCTCTTGCTTTGTGCCTGAGTGTGCACCGCAGCAGTATCTCTCATCGTGCAAGGGTGATGGCATGATGGACAAGAGCCTTTTTCAACGCATCTTTGTTTATTATGCTAAGATGGTGGTGTTGTGGATCTTGGCTGAATTTGCCTGCAGTGACGCGGCGGATGTGCTTGCTCTGTGCTGGCTTGTGCTTCATAAGAGTGCTCATGTCTCTCATCATGCAAAGATTGTGATATGATGAGGGTTGGCTATATGATCGGACTTACAGCATGATTGGCAAATTAAAAGGTATCCTTGAACATATTTTTGATGATCATATTCTTGTTGATGTTCATGGGGTGGGCTATGTGGTTTTTGTCTCAAATCGGCTGCGTGCTTCTTTACCAGCTGTGGGGGAGGCGTTAAGCCTTTTTATTGAAACCCATGTGCGTGAAGAAGCCATTCGCCTGTTTGGTTTTGCGACAAGAGTTGAACAAGAATGGTTCTGTATGCTGCAAAATGTTCCTGGCGTGGGAGCTAAAGTTGCCTTGGCAATTTTGGGGACTTTGTCACCAGATGAACTGGCGCAGGCGATTGCCTTAAATGATGTGGCAATGATCAGTCGTGCTCCAGGCGTTGGTAAAAAAGTCAGTGAAAGGATTGTCCGCGAACTAAAAAGTAAAGCTCTTCCCTTTCATGAAAAAGCATTCCATAATGTTTCGCGTCCTCATCTGGAAGAGACCCATCAACCAACAAATGAGGCGCTTGCTGCTTTGATCAAGCTTGGTTTTGAGCGTGATCAAGCAGCACGGGCGCTTGCTTTAGCGATGAAGGCTCTTGAGGGGGAAAACATTTCTTCAGCACTGCTTATACGCCATAGTCTCAAATTGCTTTCTTCTCCTACTTGAGTATAAGGTAACAATGCATAAAGATGAAGATCAACGCCTTTTGGGGGCTGCTCCCCTGCAAAACGATCCAGATCGTTCCTTAAGACCACAAGTGCTCGACGACTTTATTGGTCAAGAAGCTGCACGGGCAAATTTGAAGATATTTATTGAAGCAGCCAAAGCACGTCACGAAGCGCTCGACCATGTGTTATTCGTTGGACCACCTGGTTTGGGAAAAACAACGCTCTCACAGATTATGGCTAAAGAATTAGGCGTTAATTTTCGTTCTACCTCAGGACCAGTTATTGCTAAAGCGGGAGATTTAGCAGCTCTCTTAACCAATCTAGAGGAACGCGATGTCCTGTTTATTGATGAAATCCACCGGCTCAATCCAGCTGTGGAAGAAATTCTTTATCCAGCTATGGAAGATTATCAACTGGATCTGATCATTGGTGAGGGACCGGCGGCACGCTCCGTAAAAATTGATCTGGCTAAATTTACACTAGTGGCTGCAACCACCCGTTTGGGACTTTTGACCACACCACTGCGGGACCGTTTTGGTATCCCCATTCGCCTCAATTTTTATACTATAGAGGAGCTGGAGTACATCGTTCAACGTAATGCACGGCTTTTTTCAGTACAGATTAGTGATGATGGTGCCCATGAGATTGCACGCCGTGCACGCGGTACTCCACGAATTGCTGGGCGGCTTTTACGGCGGGTTTGTGATTTTGCACTGGTGAGGCGGGCAAAAAAAATTGATCAAAAAGTGGCTGATGAAGCCCTTTCACGCTTGGAAGTTGATCATCTTGGTCTTGACCCGCTCGACCGCCGCTATTTGCTCTTGATTGCGGAAACTTTTTTAGGTGGACCGGTGGGTATTGAAACCATTGCTGCTGCTCTTTCGGAACCACGTGATGCTCTGGAAGATATTGTGGAACCCTATCTGCTCCAACAAGGCTTTATGCAACGCACTGCTCGTGGGAGAATACTTACAGAAAAAGCATGGAGCCATTTAGGGCTTTGTCCTCCAGCATCTCAGACTTCACCACAAAGACGCGCGCAACTGTTCGACACAAAGGATAATGCATCCCTTCAGGCAACTTTATGGGACGGAGAAGATGACTAAAACATTTTCTTTTAAAGAGAGCCATAAAATGCTCCATAGGTGGGTAAATGCTTACAGAAAAAGTTTGGGAGAAGTTCAGACTTTGTTCTAACGATTCCACTCTTTTACCACAAAAACACGTTCAACTGCTTCATACACAAAATAATAAACGACTTTAGATAATTTTATAGGATAGAGCAGATGACTGAAACAAATTCTTTGACAAGCACTCCTAAAAATGATTTTCATGATTTGCAAGTGCGTGTTTATGTTGCTGATACAGATTTTTCTGGTGTGGTGTATCATGCACGGTATCTCGAATTTTTTGAACGGGGACGTTCAGAATTCTTACGCGATACCGGTTTTAATAACAAGATGTTAGCAGCAGGTGTGGAGGGGGAAAAACTGTTTTTTGTTGTTCGCCATATGGAACTTCATTTTTTACGACCAGCACAAATTGATCATTTGTTAACAATTAAAACACGAATTCACCGCATTCAAGGGGCTCGCTTTTTTATGGAGCAACATATTCTCCATGAGGATATGATGTTGGTAACAGCAAAAGTTGAAATTGCTCTTATTAATGAGGCAGGAAAACCACGCCGTTTACCCAAAGGGCTTTTTGCAACAATTGTTGTTTAAAAATAATTGTTGTTTAAACTGTATTCACTTTAAAAAGTGATATTGTATGAACTCTTTGGCTAAAGAGACGGAGGGGAATTTGTTTTTTAGATTTAGAAACTATAAAATAATCTGTTTTATTTTGTTTCATCAACAAACCTTTCAGTTAGAGGGACAAAAATTATGCCGCATGTAGAACTCACGAATCCAGAAATGATTGGGATATTGCATTTGTTTATGCAAGCGGGTTTCGTTGTTAAAGCTGTGATGATTTTATTACTGCTGGCTTCTGTATGGAGCTGGGCTATTATTTTTGATAAAATCTTCACCTATCGCAGAATACGGCGTGAGATCAAAAAATTTGAACGCATATTTTGGTCGGGAAAGGCGCTAGAAGATCTTTATGCAGAATGTAAAAGTCAACGTACTAATAGTATATCCGCAGTTTTTATGGCTGCAATGGTGGAATGGAAAAAATCCCTTGAAAAAGGAATCCATACATCGATAAGTTTGCAGAGCCGGATTGATAAGGCTATGGATCTGACTTTGGGGCGTGAAAGTGCAAAAATAGAATCAAAATTAGGCTTTCTTGCAACCCTTGGCTCAGCAGGACCTTTTATCGGTCTTTTTGGAACCGTTGTTGGCATTATGGGGTCCTTTCTTTCTATTTCAGCCTCTCAAAATACTTCGCTTGCCATTGTGGCACCAGGTATTGCTGAAGCGCTGTTGGCAACTGCTATTGGTTTGTTTGCAGCAATCCCAGCCGTTATTGCTTATAACAAATTGACCAGTGAAAGTGCGCGAATTATTGCACAAATAGAAAATTTTGCCGATGAATTTTCGACAATTATATCACGACGTCTCGATGAAACACGTACGACGAATTCATCATTCTAAAGGGGATTATTTATGGGCGTTTCTGTTGCTTCTTCTTCTCAAAAAAAAACACGTAGGCGGCATCATGCACACAGTCAATTGATGAGCGAAATCAATGTCACACCCTTTGTGGATGTTATGCTGGTGTTGTTGATTATTTTTATGGTTTCTGCACCACTTTTGGTAAACGGTGTCCCCCTCGATTTGCCTCATAGCCAAGCAGGACCTGTCCGTATGGACAAGACTCCACTCACGGTTTCACTCGATGCACGGGGGCGCTTGGCTATTAATCAAGATTATTACGATACCCCTGAGGCTTTGATTGCACAACTTAAAAGCTTATTGGAAAAAGACCCTACACAAAAAAGCCAACGTATCTTCGTGCGGGCTGCTAAAACCGTTGAATATCAACAAGTGCTACAATTGCTTGCCGATATTCAAAAAGCAGGCTTTTCACAAGTTTCGTTAGCTAGTCTCGCACAATAAAATCATGATAAACTGTCATCTATTGTTTGCAAAACAATATGAAAGTGATAAAAATAAAAACGCAAGGTAGAGAGATGAACAAAGGCTCTTATCATAGCATGAAACGAGGCTTGGCTTTATCCCTTGCACTCCATGTCGTTTTTGTTAGCTGGGGGGCTATTACCTTCATTCATCCCGTTTCTTTACCACAACAGTTAGAAGCAATTCCCATCACCCTTGCTCCTTTGACACAAGAGCTTTCTTCTCAGCAAGGCTCTGTGAATGCCCCTGTGCGAGCAATTCCCGCAGTAAAACCAACCACTAAACCACAAGAAAAAGAAGATGCACACCATGTGGGAGAGGGACAGATAGACAGTTCTGCACCTTTTAAACCTAAAGAAAAACCTCGGAGCGTTGAGACAATACCTTCACCATCAGGAGAAGAGAAGGCGCCGGAAAAACCTCTTCCAGAATTAACCAAACCAGAATTATCGGAAACAGAACCACCTTTAGAAAGAGTAGAGGCTACGCCAAAGGCTATGCCTGAGGCGCCTTTAGAAAGAGTAGAGGATACACCAAAGGCTATACCTGAGCTGCCTTTAGAAAGATCAGAGGATACGCCAAAGGCTATGCCTGAGCTGCCTTTAGAAAGATTAGAGGATACACCAAAAGCTATGCCTGAGGCGCCTTTAGAAAGATCAGAGGATACATCAAAGACTATGCCTGAGGCGCCTTTAGAAAGATCAGAGGATACGCCAAAGGCTATGCCTGAGGTGCCGTTAGAGGTACGCAAAAATGAAGAAAGAGTATCGCCACAGGAATTGACTCCTCCAGTGGTGAAAAAAGAACCTGTAAAGCAAACAACAATGCATCCACAACTTCCGCAAATTGCCTTGCCAGAAAAACCTCTTCTCCCACAGTTGAAACCAAAACCTGCTAAAGAAGCAAAAATTGCAAATGCACAAGCTCACAATCAGAAAAAACAACAAATAAAAGATAAGACAATTGAAGATATTCTCACCATGGAGGAAAATAATCTCCTCAATCGTGCTCGTACCCAAGGAGGTGGGGCAAAACGCTCCGATACACCAGAGGCTCTGGGAGCAAGAAAAAATATCAACGATACCACAAAAATGGCACAAACTCTTGTCAGTATCGTTGGGGGGTGTATTCAACAGAAGCTTAAACTTGTGGCGCTTGGTGGTGATTTAAAAAACCGTCCAGTTGTGCGGTTGCGATTTACTCTCAATCGTGAAGGAATGGTTATGGGTGATCCAATCATTGATCCCCTAAGCGGTGCACAAAGCCAGCAAAACATTATGATAAGGCAGGTGTACGCAGCCGTTTTTTCATGTCAACCTTATGCTGATCTTCCACGCGATCAATATGATTTATGGGGGCAGGGCTTTGATTTTAATGTTGATCCCCTTCAAGAAATAACACGATGAAAAACAAAGATATTTTTCTTTAATGAAAGGATACATTCCATGATGACTATAACGAGACAGAAATTTTTTTCTTGGTGTATTGTCACTTGCGGTTTGTGGCTTTCGAGTTTTTCATCGGTTTATGCACAACTCAAAGGCACTATTTCAAGTGCCGACTTTAATCCTATTCCTATTGCAATACCAGATTTTGTTTCTAATGATTCAATTGGGCTTAAAATGTCTGCTGTTATCACAGCTGATCTTGAACGCTCAGGACTGTTTTTGCCCCTTGATAAGGCAAGTTTTTTTGAAAAAATTTCCAATCCTAATAGACCCCCTGCTTTTTCTGATTGGAAAAAAATAAAAGCACAAGGGTTGGTGACTGGACAAGTGATCAGAGAAACCGATGGGCGGTTGAGAGTTGAGTTTCGTTTATGGGATGTCTTTGGACAGCGTCAACTCAAAGGACGCCGTTTTTATACCGCTACAGAACGTTGGCGGCGAGTTGCACATATGATCGCTGATGAGATCTATAGTGAGATGACAGGAGAAAGTGGTTATTTTGATACACGGATTGTTTTTATCGATGAAACAGGTCCACAAAATGCACGCATTAAACGCTTGGCGATTATGGATCAAGATGGAGCAAATTTGATCTATATGTCTGATGGCAGTGAATTGGTTCTCACTCCACGCTTTTCACCAAAACGACAAGAAATTACCTATATGGCTTACGAGCACAATAAAGTGCCGCATGTTTATTTGCAACAAATCGAAATGGGGCAAAGAGAGTTGATAGGAACTTTTGAAAATATGACAATTGCTCCGCGTTTTTCCTCTGATGGGCAAAAAGTTATTATGAGTTTGTTGCAAAATGATGGGAGCGCAAATCTTTATACCATGGATTTACGCACCCGCACAATGACGAGGCTTACAACAACTGCAGCTATTGATACATCTGCTTCTTATTCGCCGGATGGGTCGCAAATTGTCTTTTCATCAGACCGCAGTGGAAAGCCGCAAATCTATACTATGAATGCGGATGGGAGCAATATTCAGCGGATTTCCTCAAATGAGGGGAGCTATTCTACACCCATTTGGTCTCCACGAGGTGATTATATTGCCTTTACAAAACAATCAGAAGGCCAATTTTCTATCGGTGTGATGCGCCCTGATGGACAAGGAGAGCGCATTTTAACTACAGGGTTTCACAATGAAGGTCCAACTTGGGCACCTAATGGACGCGTTTTGATGTTCTTTCGCAAAAATCCAGGTATGGGCCCCAAAATTTATACTATTGATATTACAGGGCGCAATGAACGCCAATTGCCGACCCCCAATGATGCTTCTGATCCGGCATGGTCGCCATTGCTTACTGTACAATAAACGAGGTGGTTGATAAAAATAAACAAGGTAAAATTCTCTGTGGTTGTAGGTCAACCAAGCATCTACAGCTTAAGAGAGCCGTTTGTGTTTGTTAATCAGTTGGAGAGGTTGTAAATTTTATACCACATCGATCGTCATCCCATAGATGCGGAAGTTTTGGGGGAATTTCTTCAGTGAATTATTTGTTGGCAAGTGTTTTTGGATTTCAGATGCGTTGTTAAAGGTGGTGATTGATGGCGCAAGCGCATCATGGGATTTGCAAGATTTTGTTTTATAATGACAATTCAGTGTTTTGCTTGTTGCATGAGAGTCTGGGAAATCGTAGATTTCTCTCAAAAAAGCAACTCATGCTATTGCAACACCAAAACCAGTTATCAACTTGATTAAAGAGCATCTCCAGTGAGCAGAGCAAGAGATAAGGAATGAAGATGATAAATGTTTTTCATGGTAGTTCCAATGTTTATGCAGACCTTGGTTTTTAGACTCTCGAAAGATGCTTATAAAAGCGCAAATTGTTCACAAAAGGAGTCAATTCTTAAAGAAAAGAACCTGAAAACAGGCTCGTCAACTTTTAAAAATGACAGAGCCTCAATGGTCTAAACTTTTAAATGGAGAATTTCGAGAAATGCGTGTGATGAAAATGCTTGTGTGTTTGGCAAAATTGGGAAATGACAATCAAGATTGTTGAGAGCTCTAAAAAAGTTAAAAAGATTGAAGGACAATTTGAGGTTGTTTTTGCTTCTTAAACCTTTTTATAATTTGCTTTTTATGGTTTCTTCATAGAGGACAATCTTTTATAAAAAATGGTCAATTTAAACAGGAAAGTGTGGACTCTTAAAGGGAACTTATCTAAAACAGATAAACTTAATATGTTGAATTTATTTTGTTTTTGTATAAGATAATGCTTTTTGTCTGGGCAATAAGCATTTTTATGGCTAAAGGGGGCGTTTGTGCTTTTTAATCTGTTGATGTGATATATTTTCAATCCCTCTCTCTTTTGTGCTCTTACTGTTGCTGTCAGTTCTTTGAGAAATGACATTTAGAGATGTGGGAGTTTTTGGGGGTACTTCTTCAGTGAAATATTTTGGGGTAAGTTTTTAGGCTTTCAGATGCGTTGTTAAAGGTGGTGATTGACGGTGCAAGCCCATCATGTGATCTTTGTGCGATAACAATTCTTTCTGCCATGTAAGGAAGATAGTTTTACATAATAATGTGTTGATTTAAATATATTGTGCGTTTTTCTTGCTCCTTTGGGGGGCTGTTATTTCTTTGAGGAAATGACGTTTTAAGCCAAAGAGCTCTGTGAAAAAGTTTGGTGAAAAACTTTTATGCTTCTTATGGAAAATGTTTGAGAGGTTATATGGCCCTGCGTTTGAAGCAGGGCTTGTTTGTTGTAGTAAAGATGAGAAGCGATTACACCTTTTTGTAGACAGATATGTGTGGTTCTCATGAAAAGAGGGGAGCCCATAGCATGATAATGGCGTGGGTTCGCCATGTGGAGGTTAACCAGACAGTTTTGCTAAAACTTCATCGCTCACATCAAAATTAGCATAGACATTTTGTACATCATCATCTTCTTCTAATGTAGAAATAAGCCGTAAAACGGATAAAGCTTTTTCTTCATCGATGGGCGCAAGGGTGGTGGCTTTCCAAATGGTTTTAATTGATTCTGCTTCGCCAAGTGTGGCTTCAAGCATTTTAGAAACTTCACCAATATCTTCAAAGGCACAGGTAATATGATGTCCGGTCTCTTCTGATTGCACATCGTCCGCACCAGCTTCGATAGCGGCATCCATGATGCTGTCTGCTGTTCCTACTTCTGGCTTATAGATTATTTCGCCAATCCGATTAAACATGAAGCTGACTGATCCTGTTTCTCCAAGTGCACCACCTGATTTGGTGAAAGCAGCACGTACATTTGAAGCGGTGCGGTTACGGTTATCCGTTAAGGCTTCGACAATGACAGCAACGCCGCCTGGACCATAGCCCTCATAGCGCACTTCATCATAATTCTCGACATCTCCTCCTGACGCTTTCTTAATGGCGCGTTCAATGTTGTCTTTTGGCATAGACTGTGCTTTAGCATTTTGGACAGCAAGCCTTAAGCGTGGATTCATGGCTGGATCAGGGGCGCCTTGTTTGGCTGCAACGGTAATTTCGCGTGCAAGCTTAGAAAATATTTTCGAACGCATTGCATCTTGACGTCCTTTACGGTGCATAATATTTTTAAATTGTGAATGACCTGCCATAGTTTTCTTTCCAGTTTGAGGGCTTTCTTTCTTGGGGGAATGTTTCTAAAATTTTAGGTGCTGAAACATACATCCCACCAGAATAAATGTGCCACAGTATCAAGATGAAGTGATCAAATGAATCCTTTATAAGAAAATTCATCTTAAAGGTAAAGATACTCTGTTGAGCAGCATGACAAGACAGATCTCTTGTCGTGTAGCAAAAATCAGGTTATAACAGAATATAATTTCATGACAAAAGTGGTTTATTTCATAACTCGCTTTAATTTAAGAGGGAGTGAAGAAGACCTGATGTGTAAGAAAAAGATCCAGTGCTCCAGAGTGGGCAATAATCTGCCTCAATAAATTAAGCAAAGAGGCAAAGTGAGAGGATATGATAAAGATGGCAACGCAACTTTTGATGCCCAAAGCTACAGCTGTTTGGCTGGTTGATAACACTGCTCTTTCTTTTGATCAGATTGCAGAGTTTTGTAAATTACACGTGTTGGAAGTGAAAGCTATTGCTGATGGCGAAGCTGCTCACGGTATTAAGGGGCTTAATCCCATTAGTTCTGGGCAGTTGACACGTAGTGAAATTGCACGGGTGGAGGCTGATCAAAATGCACGCTTAAAAATTTCCGAGTCTCGGGTACGCATTCCTGAGAAAAAGCGTAAAGGTGCGCGCTATATCCCCCTTTCTCGACGTCAAGATCGTCCCAATGGTATTTTATGGTTGGTAACCAATCATCCTGAATTGAAGGACGCACAAATTGCACGATTAATTGGTACAACAAAAGCAACCATTGAGCAAATTCGCCTGAGAACCCATTGGAATAGTGCAAACTTGGTGCCTTTCGACCCTGTCGGGCTGGGACTATGTTCACAAATCGATTTGGATTTTGAGCTCCAACGTGCGGCAAAAAATCGTCCTGCCTCCGTAGAAGGCGATAGATCTTTGCTGCCTGCATCCGTGACAGAAAATGTTGATCTTCAGGAAGAGCATATGGAAAATGACCATAATAAAAATTTTGATGCCGATAAAGTTTTTGCAAAACTTAATGCACTACAAAAAAACCGTCAGGATGATGATGCATAAATAAATGGTTAACTGTAAATGCATTTTTCTCTTTATGCTGAAAGCTTGGCGATGAAAAGGAATGCTGGAAGTTTAAATGAAGGATAATAGGTGAAAATGAAAAATTTTTTCTTCATTAGGAATTAGCAGCTATTCTTGAGACGTTTTTGAAAGAATCTATTCTTTCAATTTTTGTGGGCACTCGTTAAGGAGAATTAATACATGCGCTCTATCAAAAATATTATCTTTCATCCTTTAGCTATGGTCTTGTTTGGCTCACTGTCTTTGGTTGGTTGTGGAAAAGAACGTGGTAGTACACTCAACGGTATGAATAGTGCGTATTTGAATGGTGCTGGTGTGAATCAGACAGGACCAGGTTCGGGACAAGAATTTATGGTGAACGTTGGAGACCGTGTGTTCTTTAGTCTTGATTCTTCTTCCATTGATTCTGATGCTGAACCTGTTTTGATGCGCCAAGCAGAATGGTTGCTGCATTATCCTCATTATTCTATAATGATTGAAGGTCATGCTGATGAGCGTGGAACACGTGAGTATAATTTAGCACTTGGACAACGTCGTGCTGTCGCTGTGCGTGATTATTTGATTTCTCTTGGTGTTTCCGCACAACGGATTCAAACAATTTCTTATGGGAAAGAAAGGCCTGTAGCAGTGTGTGATGATATTTCCTGTTGGAACCAAAATCGTCGTGCTGTTACAACACTGAAGTAACATGAACGGTCATTAAAGACCAGCACTAGAGGGGAAAAAACTATGTGGATGTATGGTAAAAAAAATTGGAGAACTGTCTTTTATATGGCTGTTCTCGTAGCTTGTTCTGCTTCATCTGTTCAAAGTGGAGCGCGCTGGTTCACACAATATTCTAAGGATAATTCGGATTCTAGTGCAGCAGAAAAAGCTGGCGATGTAGCGAATAAGGCTGGCGATGCGGTGAATAAGGCTACTGATGGTGGGGCGGAAAAAGCTGCTGATGCGGTGAAGAACGCTGCTGCTGGTGTGGTGGAAAAAGCTGGCGATGTAGCGAATAAGGCTGGCGATGCGGTGAATAAGGCTACTGATGGTGGGGCAGAAAAAGCTGCTGATGCGGTGAAGAATGCTGCTGCTGGTGTGGTGGAAAAAGCTAGCGATGTAGCGAATAAGGCTGGCGATGCGGTGAATAAGGCTACTGATGGTGGGGCGGAAAAAGCTGCTGATGCGGTGAAGAATGCTGCTGCTGGTGTGGTGGAAAAAGCTGGCGATGTAGCGAATAAGGCTGGCGATGCGGTGAATAAGGCTACTGATGGTGGGGCAGAAAAAGCTGGCGATGCGGTGAAGAACGCTGCTGCTGGTGCGGTGGAAAAAGCTGGCGATGTAGCGAATAAGGTTGGCGATGCGGTGAATAAGGCTACTGATGGTGGGGCGGAAAAAGCTGGCGATGCGGTGAAGAACGCTGCTGCTGGTGTGGTGGAAAAAGCTGGCGATGTCGTAAATAAGGTTGGCGATACGGTGAATAAGGCTACTGATGGTGGGGCGGAAAAGGCTGCTGATGCGGTGAAGAACGCTGCTGCTGGTGTGGTGGAAAAAGCTGGCGATGTCGTAAATAAGGTTGGCGATACGGTGAATAAGGCTACTGATGGTGGGGCGGAAAAGGCTGCTGATGCGGTGAAGAATGCTGCTGCTGGTGTGGTGGAAAAAGCTGGCGATGTAGCGAATAAGGTTGGCGATGCGGTGAATAAGGCTACTGATGGTGGGGCGGAAAAGGCTGGCGATGCGGTGAAGAATGCTGCTGCTGGTGCGGTGGAAAAAGCTGGCGATGTCGTAAATAAGGTTGGCGATACGGTGAATAAGGCTACTGATGGTGGGGCAGAAAAGGCTGCTGATGCGGTGAAGAATGCTGCTGCTGGTGCTGTGGAAAAAGCCGCGGATGCTACGGATTTCCCTGTTCAGGGGGCGTTGCAAAGTCGAGAGTCACTCCTAGAAAATCAAAAGACTCTCTTTAAAGATTATGATTTGGATAAACTTTTGCATCATATACGAACAGTGCTTGAGCATAACAATTTGAAAAATGTTCAAAAGCAATTCCACCAGCTTTTTGATAAACAAGACTCTTCTGTTTATTCTTGTGCTTTTGAGAGTGCTCTTGGGGATGAAAGTCTGTTTGCTGTCAAGCAAGAGGTGGTGGAGCATAGCCTAAAAGATGGTATGAAGAGTGTTGCTGATGTGGAAAGCAATCATGCTACAGTGAGGAGCCATGATCATTTAAAAGAAACGGATGAAAATCTGAAGGAAATACATAAGTTTGCCAAGCAAACAGAAGATAATTTGCAGGAAGCTCATAAGCTTTTAGAGAAAACCTATGGGGCAATTGAGCATATTGAACCACAGCAGGGTAAAGATACCTCTTCTCTCTCTTCTAAAGAGTTGTATAAAAAAGGCTATGATGCTCTTCTTGCTGCCAATTATGTTGATGCTGAAAAAGCCTTTTGTGCTTTTCAACAGCATTATCAAAAAGATCCTTTAAGGGATGATGCTTTGTTTTGGTTAGCAGAAGCTTTGTTGGGACAAAAACGCTATCATGAAGCAGCACAAGTTTATCTTAATGTATGGTATGCAGACAAAAAGAAAGCCTACACTTCTGAGATTTTGCTGAAATTGGCGAGAAGTATGGTGACTCTTGAACCAAATAAAGAGTCTTGTGCATTTTTCGCAAAAAAATCAAAACACTCTAAAACTTTAGAATCTATCTTTTGTAAACCTCTGAAAAGGAGTGAGGTCATCCACGGTGTGCATTAGACTAGCAGGAAATCTCTTTAAAACATCGGATTTTATCCAGTGTCAAAAATTGATCCTTGCGGTCTCAGGAGGGAGTGATTCTCTGGCTTTGCTGTTTTTAGTCAAAGACTATTTAAAAACTCTCTCCGTTCCTCCAGAAATGATTGCTGTCACCGTTGATCATCAATTGCGAAAAGAATCGGCTGGTGAAGCTTCAATTGTTGCAGAAATTTGTCGTGCTCATCGCATTAAACATGTCACCGTGCGCTGGGAAGGCAAAAAACCAAAGACGCATATCGCTTCAAGTGCCCGTGTTGCACGCTATGATCTGTTGTTTCAAGAAGCGCAAAAACAAGGCGCAACGCTTATTATGACAGGGCATACGCTTAATGATCAGGTGGAAACCTATCAAATGCGCTCCCAACGTCTTCGAAAAAATAAGGATTTGCAAGGTGTAGCCTTTGAGGGCATGCATGATGGGGTTTATGCGGGGGCTTCTGGTGTTATGCAAAGCCAGGCTTTTGAGGGTATGCGTGATGGGGGGTATGCGGGGGCGTTTGCAGATGTTGTGAAAGGTGTAGCCTTTGAGGGGATGCGTGATGGGGGCTATGTGAGAGCATCTTTTGGCATTGTGCAAGGTAAAGCTTTTGAAACTATGCATAGTGGAGTATCTTTTACAGAAGCTAGAGAAAAGAGTGCGCAGGAAAATTGTATTGTTAGCGAAAAAAATGATGGGTTGTTGTCTGCGCGTGGTTTATCTTGTATGACGCGCGAGGCGATGTTGCGGCAAAAAGTCCGTTTGATTCGCCCACTCCTTGCTGTAAAGCGTGAAACATTGCGTGCTTATTTGCATTTTAAGGGGACAACATGGATTGATGATCCAAGCAATGAAAATTGCAATTTTGAACGCGTGCGTGTGCGCCAATCGCTTCATCCCAAAACGCTTGCCAATATTGTTGAAAAGGTTCATGAAGCTGCACGGGCGCGTCGTCAACAGGCACAAATAATTGCTGATTTGATTTTGGCGCTGGATATCATGGTAGAATATGGACGTTGTTTTATTGCAAAACCTGCACCATTTCTACAGAATCATTCCGGTTTTCCCTTTGTTGTTGGGTTGTTTGCTGTGTTGATGGGAGGAGGTTTTTATTTGCTGCCCAGGCAAAAATTGACCACTCTTGTGCAAAAATTGTGTCTTCATTCATCCAAAAAGCAGCGCTTTACTTATGCTGGATCTGTTATTGAATATAATAAAAATGGAATCGCTTTTTGGCGCGAGGCGCGAAATATGAGAGAGGCTGTCGTTGCGCCAAAAACAACTTTTTTGTGGGATGGGCGCTATCAGATTACCAATCATGGTGCTGATGCCATAAAGGTTAGGGCAGCGGGTTTAGAGGAACTGAAATCTCTCCTTAAAAAGAGTTATGTTGATCTTGAAAATCCTCATTTTCCTTCCTTGCAATCGCTGGTGATGGTTTCAAATGACAAAGGATATGATATTCCAGAGTTGACGAACCCTACTGTTTTTCAGCAAAATATTATCGTCAAGCGAATTATGGCTCCTTTCCATTGGCTTTTCTCATGTGAAGATGCCACTCTGGTGAATGTTGTGGAACCTTTTTTTAACATTGAGATGAAAAGATAAAGAAAAATCACTCTAAAAAGACAATAAACATCTTCTCATACCTTGGCAAGAAGCTGACAAGGTTATATGTTAAGGGGAACTATTAAAATATATATATTGAATTAAGTGGGCTGAATATGAATTCCAATTACCGCTCTGTCCTCATTTGGGGAGTTATTGCCTTGATTTTGATTGTGTCGTTTTCTCTCTTTAATGGAGATAGCCAGCGTTCTGGTGGTGGAGAGATTTCTTATTCCGAATTTTTGCAAAAAGTCGAAAATAATGAGCTGAAATCTGTGACCATTCAAGGTCAAAAATTAACAGGACAAACCATTGAGCACAGAGTTATTTCAACCTATGCTCCACGAGATCCAGGTTTGATACAAAAATTGGAAAACAGAAATGTCAATGTCAAAGCTATTCCTGAAAGCTCTGGCAATAGTATCTTCCTTAATCTGCTGTTTTCTTTGCTTCCTGTTATTATTATCGTTGGGGCGTGGGTCTTTTTTATGCGACAAATGCAAAATGGATCACGTGGGGCAATGGGATTTGGTAAATCAAAAGCAAAATTGCTTAACGAAGCACAGGGGCGCGTGACCTTTCAAGATGTCGCCGGCGTTGAAGAAGCAAAGCAGGATCTCCAAGAAATTGTTGAATTTTTACGTGAACCACAAAAATTTCAACGCTTAGGGGGACGTATTCCACGAGGTGTTTTGCTGGTTGGTCCTCCGGGGACTGGTAAAACTCTGCTGGCACGCTCTGTGGCAGGCGAAGCTAATGTACCTTTCTTCACTATTTCAGGTTCTGATTTCGTCGAAATGTTTGTTGGTGTTGGGGCAAGCCGCGTGCGCGATATGTTCGAACAGGCTAAAAAGAATTCGCCCTGTATTATCTTTATCGATGAAATTGATGCGGTGGGACGCCATCGTGGTGCTGGACTTGGAGGCGGAAACGACGAACGTGAACAAACCTTAAACCAACTGCTGGTCGAAATGGATGGTTTTGAGCCTAATGAAAGTATTATTCTTATTGCCGCAACCAACCGTCCCGATGTGCTCGACCCTGCTTTGTTAAGACCAGGGCGTTTTGATCGGCAAGTGGTGGTACCAAACCCTGATGTTTCTGGGCGTGAGCAAATCTTAAAAGTGCATGTGCGCAATGTGCCTCTAGCCCCTAATGTGGATTTGAAAGTTTTAGCAAGGGGGACTCCAGGCTTTTCTGGTGCTGATCTGATGAATCTTGTCAATGAAGCCGCTCTCATGGCTGCTAGCCGCAATAAAAGAGTCGTCACTATGCAAGAGTTCGAAGACGCCAAAGATAAGGTGATGATGGGAGCTGAACGTCGTTCAACCGCTATGACACAAGAAGAAAAAGAACTCACCGCTTATCACGAAGCAGGACATGCTATCGTCGCGTTGAGTGTGCCTGTTGCTGATCCTGTCCATAAAGCAACAATCGTACCAAGAGGAAGAGCTTTGGGAATGGTCATGCAATTGCCTGAAGGTGATCGCTACTCCATGAGTTATCGCTGGATGATTTCTCGTCTGGCTATCATGATGGGAGGACGAGTGGCAGAAGAATTGAAATTTGGTAAGGAAAATATCACTTCCGGTGCTGCTTCCGATATTGAACAAGCAACAAAATTAGCACGCGCCATGATTACACGATGGGGTTTTTCTGATCTGCTTGGCAATGTGGCCTATGGTGATAATCAGGATGAAGTCTTTTTAGGGCATTCTGTGGCACGCACACAAAATGTCTCTGAAGAAACAGCACGTATGATCGATGCTGAAGTGCGTAAACTCATCGATAATGCTTATAAAAGTGCTACCGAAATTCTGAACACAAAAAGAAAAGAATGGTTCGCTTTAGCACAAGGTTTATTGGAATATGAAACTTTAACTGGTGCTGAAATTAATGAAGTCATTGCTGGAAAACCTCCTTCACGCACTCAAAAAGATGAAAGTGCTCCGCGCGTTTCTTCTGTGCCTAAAACGGGAGTCATAAAGGCAGAGGCTTATACATCAACAGCGGATAAAACAAACGTTAAGAAAACAGATGTTGAAAAAACGGTTGTTAAAAAAGCTGATGCTGAGAAAACCAATGCCAATAAAACCAATGTTGGTAAAGCAGAGCCAAAAATTGTAAAGGGAACAACAAAATCCAGTGATGTTAAAGCCAATGATGCTGCGTCTCAAGGTAGGCCATCTCGTGAGATGGAGAAAAAAACGCAAAGCGCAAAAAGGACGACAAAGGTCGTCAATCGTTCTGTAAGTAAAACCAATTCTGGAAAGAAGTCGAATGCTCCAGGACGTGATAAAGAAAAACAGGAGCCTTCTAACGACGCTTGATTCACTTTAGTTTTAGAGAGGATTCTAAGGATTTTTTTTGAGCAAGGCGCGAGTCTTGCTTGCGCCTCCCAAGGAATGTGGGAAGAGTGTGAAATCCCCCAGAGGGGAAGGTCCCTGTGCAATTCCTGCATTCTCAAAGTGTCTGCTTGGATCTCTGGCTGGTGATGTGGGGACTTAAGATTGGTGACTTTGTGCTTGTCGTGTGAAATGGGGTATTGGTCTTTTGATAGAGGTTTTTTTTCTTTGGTTTTGTTAAGGAGAGGTTTTGTTTAAAGCAGAGCGTATGTGTAAAACATGCAGGGATAGTATTGCTTAGTATGTGCGATATCAAAGCATAATTGATAGCGTTGATATGCTTGTTGGAGAGATTTTCTCTATGTGGTGGTGGGCGGCTTTGTTGTTTGAGGATTTGAGAATGAAGGGGTGCAAATGCTCTTATTCATAGGATGTTTTGCTCTCACAGAGTTTTTGCTCTAACAGGATGATAAAAGAAAGAGTGCGTATCAAGGGGATAGCACAAAAGGATTTTGCTACGGAGAAAATTCAAGAAAAAACCAATGTTTTTCCCATGAATGATCATAGGATTAAATAGGGAGAGCGGAAAGACATTATTAGGAGTTTTGCTGTAGTTTTGGTAGAGATTTTTTTAGGTGGTAGTGGGCGATTTTGTTGTTTGAGGATTTGAGAATGAAGGGGTGCAAATGCTCTTATTCATAGGATGTTTTGCTCTCACAGAGTTTCTGCTCTAACAGGATGATAAAAGTAAAGAGTGCGTATCGAGGAAGTAAGAAAAGCACAAAAATATTTTGCTACAGATGGAATTTAAGGGCAAAGCCAGTGTTTCCCTATGAGTAATCTTAGGACTTAATAGGAAGAGTGGCAAGACATCATGAGGAGTTTTGGTGTCGTTGTTGTGAAATTTTCTTTAGGTGGTGGGCAGCAGCTTTGTTATCTCTTAGGATTTGAGAATAAAGGCGTGTCCTTAGTCACATGAAGGATTTCATTTGAGCGGAGTTTCTGCTCTCATGGAAGAGCAGAAAAAAGAATGCGTATAAAGGAAATAGGGATGGCGCAAAAATATTTTGGTACAGATGGAATTCGGGGGAAAGCCAATGCTTTTCCTATGACACCAGATTTTGCCATGAAAGTGGGGATGGCTGTGGGAGTTTTGTTTCGCTCACAACGTCAGTCGCGTCGTGTGGTGATTGGTAAGGATACACGATTATCTGGTTATATGTTGGAAAATGCCTTAGTTTCAGGATTTACAGCTGCGGGAATGGAAGCTTTTTTGTTGGGACCTGTGCCAACACCTGCTGTTGCTATGCTTTGTCGCTCTTTGCGCGCTGATCTTGGGGTGATGATTTCTGCTTCTCATAATCCCTTCTATGATAATGGAATTAAGCTTTTTGGTCCTGATGGTTTTAAGCTTTCCGATGAAATGGAAGAAAAAATTGAACAATTAATCGATACAGATCTTTCAAAATCTTTAGCAAGTTCTGCTGAAATTGGTTATGCAAAACGGGTTGAGGGCGATATTTATCGTTATATCGAATATGCTAAACGAACTTTGCCACGGGATGTTCGGTTGGATGCTTTGCGTATTGTTGTGGATTGCGCCAATGGCGCTGCTTATAAAGCTGCTCCACGTGCTTTGTGGGAACTGGGAGCCGAGGTGTTTGCTATCCATGATACACCAAATGGTACCAATATTAATCAAAAATGTGGGTCAACCGATCTGACTTCTTTGAAACAAAAAGTTCATGAAGTGCGTGCCGATGTTGGGATTGCTCTTGATGGCGATGGGGATCGTGTTCTCTTGGTGGATGAAAAAGCGCAAACAATTGATGGGGATCAGTTGATTGCTGTGATTGCTGAAAATTGGCATAAAACCGGACGGTTACAGGGTAACGGCGTGGTGACAACGATTATGTCAAATCTTGGGCTAGAGCGCTTTTTAGAGTGCAAAGGCTTGGAGCTTGTGCGGACAAATGTTGGGGATCGTTATGTGGTGGAAGCGATGCGCCAAAAGGGATATAATGTTGGTGGTGAAGCTTCTGGACATATTATCTTGAGTGATTTTGGGACAACGGGCGATGGGCTGGTGGCTGCTTTGCAGGTATTGGCTTGTATGCAGGAAAGTCAAAGCCCGATGAGTCAATTGTGTAAACGATTTGAACCTGTGCCACAAATTTTAAAAAATGTAACGATTAAAAACAAAAATGTGTTGAAAGAAAATCCGGTCAAAACGGCAATAGATCAAGCCGCACAGCGTTTGGGAAAAGCCGCACGATTGGTGATCCGTGCTTCTGGAACTGAGCCGGTTATTCGCATTATGGCGGAAGGTGACGCTAGAGACGTTCTGGATGCTGCGGTGGCAGAGATGATGGAGGTTATCACCCATCACGATGCCCTATCATAAAGGAATGCTTTCTTTTTTACAAAGATTATGTCAAATCTTGGGCTAGAGCGCTTTTTAGAGTGCAAAGGCTTGGAGCTTGTGCGGACAAATGTTGGGGATCGTTATGTGGTGGAAGCGATGCGCCAAAAGGGATATAATGTTGGTGGTGAAGCTTCTGGACATATTATCTTGAGTGATTTTGGGACAACGGGCGATGGGCTGGTGGCTGCTTTGCAGGTATTGGCTTGTATGCAGGAAAGTCAAAGCCCGATGAGTCAATTGTGTAAACGATTTGAACCTGTGCCACAAATTTTAAAAAATGTAACGATTAAAAACAAAAATGTGTTGAAAGAAAATCCGGTCAAAACGGCAATAGATCAAGCCGCACAGCGTTTGGGAAAAGCCGCACGATTGGTGATCCGTGCTTCTGGAACTGAGCCGGTTATTCGCATTATGGC
>NZ_JAQITB010000039.1 GCF_028618515.1 Bartonella sp. ML69XJBT | reverse complement strand
TTTAAAAAATCCGGTCCTGAAGCATCGGGGGCTGGTGCAACACACTTTCACAAAAACCTTGATCGGGAATATTTTGACCAGCTAACCGCTGAAAGAAAAGTCATCAAATATTTTAAAGGCTTTAAGCGCATTGAATGGCAAAAAAGCGAAAAGGCAAGAAATGAAGCCTTGGACTGTAGGGTCTATGCTTATGCTGCTTTACAAGGTCTGATTTCGGCAGGAATAAACCTTAATCGAGAAGTCGATATCTTAGAAGAGCGTTTGGAAAAACTTAAAATTGAGGGCTCTTTAGAGCAGCCAATATCAGAACATGTGCCCTCTCCTTCTCCAAGAAAATCTCAGACAATACAGCCTAAAAAGAAGCCATTCAGAACAATGATGAATCCTTATATGCGAGGGGATTGGAGGTAATGTATGGGTGAACCTTTAGAACCAATTAACAGCAAATTTTCGAGATTAGAAAGTTTAAAAAGGCGGCGTGAGCAAATTGAAGAAGCTCTTTATTCGGGAGCACAATCGGTGCGCCATGGCGATAAGCAAGTCAGCAACCGTTCTGTTGAGGAACTGCGCAGAGCGCTTGAGATGCTGAACACACAAATAGCCAACCTTGAAGGACGCAAGCGTTCACGCGTTTTCTATTTTAATATATCACGAGGCTATTAATGGCTGGTTTTTTCAATAAACTCACGGGCTTTTTTACAATTTCTCGTCAACACAATCCCCATTTTGAAGCGGCAAGCAAAAGCCGCCGTATGGGTGGTTTTGACCCCGCAAAAAAACATATCAATAAAGCGATTGAGGAATGCGGTGATACCATTGTTGCCCGTTCAAGATGGCTTTATGACAATGAATCTCTTTATGGTTCTGCAACGGAGGAATGGGTCTCTGCAGCTGTCAGTGATGGGATTAAACCTTATCCTCGTATTGAAGGTTTTCAAGAAGAAAAGAAAAAGCTTTTAGACTTGTGGTGGCAATGGGTTGATGAAGCGGACTATGATGAAGATGCCAATTTTTATGGACTTCAAGCAACCATTGCACGAGAGGTCTTTTTAACTGGAGAATGCTTTGTAAGACTACACTATGTCGACCTCTACGGGCGCTCTGGTGTGCCTCTTCAATTGCAAGTTTATCCCACCGAAATGTTGGACCTTTCCTACAATGGACCGGCTGAGATTGAAGGCAATTACATTCGTATGGGGATTGAATTTAATGCCAGTGGTAAGCGTGTTGCTTATCATTTCTGGGAACATCACCCCTATGATGATGTCCCTGCAAATATGGCATTTGAGAGCCAAGAGCGCGTGCGCGTCCCTGCTGAAATGGTCATTCATATCAAAGAGCGCCGTATTGCCGGACAATTGCGCGGTTCTCCCAAAATAACGCGCTGTATGACAAAGATCTTTCAACTCGAATCCTATGATGATGCAGAACTTGATCGAAAAAGGACAGCGGCTCTTTTCGCGGTGTTTATTACAGGGAAGGAATCTCATGAGGAAGAATTAGAGGGAAATCGTGAGCAAACAACGCCCCCAAAGAAGCCTGAAGAGGCAGCTGACGTGGATAAAATTTACCCCGGCTCAGTTAACGTGGTCGATGGCGAAAAACAAATTACATTTTCAACCCCTGTTGAGGTTGGTGGCTCTTATGAGGCTTTTCAATTTCGCAATATCTTGAAAATTTGTGCAGCACTTAATATGCCTTATGCCGTTGTGACTGGAGACGTTACGCGCGGTAATTTTTCCAATGTGCGTACCTCTATCATTCAGTTTAGACGGCACGTCAAACAATGGCGTGAACATATCATTGCCTTTCAGTTTAACCGCATTATTTGGGAACGTTTTGTTGAAATGGCAGTACTTTCTGGACGCGTTCACTTACCCGGATGGGAAGAAAATCCCTTGCCATGGCTTCAATGTGAAAGCTTTGCACCACCGCTTGAAATGATTGATCCAAACAAGGATATTTCGGCAGAAAAAGAAGAAATCCGTGCTGGCTTGAAAACACGACGCATGGCACTTGCCGAGCGGGGCTTTGATATCGACAGCATTCATGCCGAACTGCAAGAAGAACACACAGATGCTCGTGCACGCGGCTTATCTTTTGACACCGATATGGCGGCACCGGCTGGTAGCAATCAAGTAATTGATACCGCAGATTCAGACCCTTCTGAGACTTATGAAAGCAACCAAGGCAGTGAGGCACACAAAAATGGTGAATAATCTCGACATGCCGTTTTTGGTATCACGGCTTTTTGGTGTTCCTCATATGCTTGCCTCGACAAAGCTTGATATCATTTTGAATGCTCTTGCGCCGCGTCTTTTTGAGGGAGAAAAGTTTGCCCCTGGGGCTTTTGCGCAAGGGGATACGAAAGCTTTAAGACCACCTGAAACTTATGTAGTACAAAACAATATTGCCATAATACCAGTTCATGGCACGCTTGTGCGCCGTGGTGCATGGCTTGGGGCTTTATCGGGGCTAACCTCTTATGAAGGTTTGGGGGCTTCTTTTCGTGAAGCCATTGCACAACCTGATGTTCGCGCTGTTTTACTTGATATTGACAGCGGCGGTGGAGAAGCCGGCGGTGTGTTTGATTTGGTTGAAGAGTTTCAAACACTCTCAAAAAAATATAACAAACCCATTTGGGCGCATGCCAATGAGTTTGCCTGTTCTGCAGCTTATGCCATTGCTTGTTCTGCTTCTCAAATATGGGTTGCTCGCACGGGTGTTGTAGGCTCGATTGGTGTCGTTTGCGCCCATCTTGACCAATCCCGTGCAGATGAAAAACACGGACATAAATGGACCTTTGTCTTTGAAGGTGATCACAAAGTTCATGGCAACCCTCATGAACCCTTGAACGATACAGCACAGATAAAAATGCAAGCCGATTGCGCCCTGCTCTACGAGATGTTTGTCGATTTGGTTGCAAAAAACAGACGCTTAAATGCTGCTACAATTCGTGACACAAAAGCAGAAACTTTTATAGGCACCCAAGCGATCACGCTTGGATTAGCAGATGTGCAAGGCACCCTTGCGCAAGCTTTGGAAGCCTTAACGGATTCCATATCACAAAACCCAACATCAACAACAAAAGAAAGACAAAACACATGGCACGCACACAATACCGCGCTGAAGAAGATGATGACGAAAAGATTGTCGACATCATCAATGACGAGGAAGAGGACGAAGACGATAGTGACATCGACAAAAACGCCGAAGACTTCGACGATGAAGAAGACGAAGAGGACGAAGACAATGAAAACAAGCAGGAAAACATAAAAGCTGCTCTTGAAAAAGAAAGAAAGCGCGCAAAAGCACTAACAACCCTTGAAAGGCAAGCAAAGCACTTAGGCGTTTCTTTTGACGCAGCAAAAGCTATTCAAAACGGTATGAGCATCGAGAAAGCACGCCAGTGCGTGTTGACGGCTGCTAGCTCTCAAAGCGCGTCTTTGAAAGTATCGCCTTATGCGCCTCATGCTGATGAAAACAGTAAGGCAAAGATTCATGCAAAATGGGAAACAGCTTGGAGGGCAGTGAAATGACGAATATTATTTATGATGACGTACGCAATGGCGCTTATCTTGGACCCTACGACCCCGATATGTCAAACGAAGAAGTGGTGTTTGCATCAGGAGCATTCATTGAAGCGGGAACTGTCATGGGAAAGGTGACTGAAACGGAAAAATATGTCCCTCTTGATCCAGCAGCATCGGATGGCAGTCAAACACCGGCAGGGATTTCTTTTGCCACTGTTGACGCAACAGGCGCCGATCAACGCGCCGTTATTACAGCACGCTTATGCACTGTAAAAGCTTCTGAACTGCTATGGCCAGATGCCATCACAGATGAGCAAAAGAACGCGGCCATTCAGTCTTTCGAAGACAAAAACAACATTCTATTGCGATAGGAGAATGCACACATGGATATGAATTTTTTTAAACATGATGCTTTCTCAAGCATCACAATGATGAAAGCCATTGAAAACTATGAGTTTCAACCTGGTCTTGTAAGCTCTCTTAATCTTTTTGAGGAAGTTGAAACCAGTACCACAGTGGTTGGTATTGAACGGCGTGATAATACATTTTCGCTTATTCAAACCAGTGAACGTGGTGCACCTTTGGCAGAAGGTGATAGAGAGGGTCGTAATCTTCGGTTTTTCAAAACAACACGGATTGCCAAAAGTGATACGGTGAAATCAGAAGAAATCCAGAACCGGCGTGAATTTGGCGCAGAAGATCAACTCGAGACAGCAATGAAATATATTGCCAGAAAACAAAAGAAACTGATTTCTGAAATCGAATTGACATGGGAAAATATGCAGCTTGGCGCTGTTCAAGGTGTTGTCCTTGATGCTGATGGCTCTGTCATTGTTGACTGGTACAAAGAATGGGAAATCACGCCACCAAAGCCCATTGACTTTAAACTGAATAATGAGACAACCAATGTTGCTGACAATGTTGATCGGGTCATTATGAGGATGATTGAGGCTTCAAAAGGAGCATTTTCTGATCGTTCGCGCATTATTGGGCTTTGTGGAAATGAATTCTTTTCCAAGTTGAAAAACCATAAAACAATTCGTGAAACTTATCTCAACACAGCCTTAGCACAAACACTTAATAGCGCCGGAGGTGTTGCAACACCAAGCGCAATTGGTTCTGGAAGTTTTGGCAGTTTTGACTTTGCAGGTGTCACTTTTATTAATTACCGGAGTATTCACAACTATAATGTGAGTGCGAAGGCTGGAACAAAGCGTGCCATAGGAATTAAGCCTGATGAATGTCAATTCTTTCCTGTTGATGCGCCTGGTGTATTCCAAAAAACCTTTGCTCCTGGTGAAAGCTTGGATTTTGCCAACACCGTTGGAAAGCCTCTCTACACCATGTTGATCGTTGATCACGACCGTAATGCATGGGTAAAACCGGAGGTCTATAGCTATCCGCTTTACATTTGCACACGCCCTGAAATGCTGTTTAAAGCCGTGATTGGAGCGAAATAACATGCGATGGCACGGGCTGCTAAACCAAATGGTTAAAGATGTGCGCAACACTTTTGGGCAGCCCATCATCTACACGCGAAAGGACAATCAGCAATCTTTTCGGATCACAGCAATTTATACCATTAAGCATTCAGAATCGGATGCCGGTGGCAGAATCCCCACGACAATTGCAAGAAAGGAACTTGATCTTTGTATCAATGACATTGGAGGCTTACCACCAAACCCTCAAGATAGTGTTGTAATCATTTCCCCTGAAAACAGCAAAGCCCCCTCTCAAGAGCACTTCGTGATCACAGAGGTACAAGCCTCTGAATCCGGTATGTATAAGCTTATCTTGCGGGAGATAAAATAAAGATACACTTATTAATTTTTTAAAATATGAAGTCACCTATTGACAATGTGGCAACAATGTGTCTATTGTTGAATTAGGTGCCTGAAAAACACCTAACGATAAGCGGATAGATTACCGAAATAATCTTTTCCCGCCGAAATTTAAAAGCTTTGACTCATCACATGCTTTGTAGCATATAGTGATTTTGTCGGGTGTGGTTATGCTATAAAATACCTTCACGGGGAAAGCATAACGACGGACTTATCGCCGTGTTTTTCAGCGCCCGGCACTCTCTTTAGAGTGTCAATGAAAAACATCTAACGATAAGGAGTTCTCATGAACACTCTTATAGAAATTAAAGGAAGCACTGCTAATAGTGCTATCCCTCAAACTATGTCTAGTCGTGAAATTGCTGATTTGTGTAAAAAGCAACACAAACACGTTATGCGTGACATTAAGCAAATGCTTGAAGAACTTAACGCCCCCAAATTTGGGGTGGTTGATTTTAGCGAGCCCAAATTTGGGCTGGCTAAATTTTTAAGTAGTTATCTTGATGAACAAGGAAAAACACGCCCTTGTTACAACCTTCCCAAGCGTGAATGTTTAATTCTCGTTTCTGGTTATAGTACTGCTTTACGAGCAAAAATCATTGACCGTTGGCAAGAATTGGAAAAGCAAGCAGCAATACCACAGGTAGATCTTGCCAATGCTTTGGAAAATCCTCTTACGATTAAACAACTCCTTTTAGAGAGTATCAATCAATTAGAAGACTTAAGAAATGAGGTGAGTACACTCAAGCCAAAAGCACAAGCTTTGGAGGGCTTAAAACGCTCTGATGGGCTGTTCGGTCTTATTGAAGCAGCAAAGATGTTAGAGGTACGACCAAAGGATTTGACTAATTACTTTTATAAAAACATTACATTGCCACTTGACAATGTAGCGACAATATGAATAATCGAATCAGGTGCCTCAAAAACACCTTAAATACCAAGCGGGCGAGCTACCGAGATAGTTTATTTTCCGCACATTAAAGGCTTTGACTCATTGTATGTTACACGCATATAATGATATTGTCGGGTGTGGTTACGCTATACAATACCCTTGCGGGAAAAGCGTAACGACGGACTTGGTACCGTGTTTTTGAGCACCCGGCACTTTTTAAAGAGTGTCAATCAAAAACGTCTATTACCAAGGAGTTCTCATGAACACACTTATAGAAATATCAGAACAGGTCATTGATCAAGAGACTGTTCAAACTGTTAATGCGCGTGATTTGCACGCATTTTTAGGAATTACATCAAAGTTTGCAGACTGGATTAAAAATCGCATTAAAGAATGTAAGTTTCTGGAAAATATAAACTTTATAACGCTTTCTAAAAATTTAGAAAACGGTGGAAAGGTAAAAGAATACCACATTACATTAGACATGGCTAAACATCTTTCGATGATAGAGCGTAATGACAAAGGGCATGAGGCGCGTCAATACTTTATCAAATGCGAACGGCTTTTGAAACAAGTAGTGACACCACAAGTTGACTACTCCAAACCGGAAGCATTACTTGGTGTTTTAAATCACTTACAAAGCCAAATTGAGCATAAAGATCATGTTATTGCTGAATTGACTCCAAAAGCAAAAGCTTTGGAAGGTTTAAAACGTTCGGATGGTTTGTTTGGTTTAATCGAAGCAGCAAAAATGTTAGAGGTACGACCAAAGGATTTAACAGATTACTTGCGTAAAAATGATTGGGTCTATCGTCGAGCTCCAGGGGCGCCTCTATTACCTTATCAGGATAAAATCAAGAAAGGATTCATGGATTGTCCTGCGATTACCATTCAGAGACCAGATGGGACAGAAAAGGTACTGCCTTCAACAAAAATCACTTCAAGAGGTTTGGCATGTTTAAGAGAACAAATCCATGGAGGTGTACAATGAATACCAGTATTGATTTTTTATGCGATTTGTGGATGGCGTTATATCAGTTTTCTGATCGTGATGATATTGAAGATAAGGCTTTTAATACTCTTATCGAGACTATGGATGCGATAGAAAAAGCTTTAATTTTTAAGCTTCAAAATGACGTGCCTAATATTACAAAGATTTTGGCAATCCTTACAGATTTCGGAGCTTCAGAGTTACCGCATAGCATGGATTCTTTGTTGCGTGCTTATGAACCAAATTTAGAGAGCCCCATTAAAAAGGTTGCTTAAGTAAAAAAAACATCTCCCCTCCCTATCGTTAAAGGTGGGGAGTGGTCAAAGAGGCTTCTTTAGGGAAAAATTCGAAATGAACGGGTTCAAAACCAGTTAAGTCATAATCTGTAAGATCTGCAGTATCAACAAAGTTTTCTGCTTCTTCATCCGTCTTTAAAACGGGTATTTGTTTTAATTTAGAGTTTTTCATAAAAATTAAATTTCTTTTAGTACGTATAGACTTTTAAAAGATTCAAAGTTTAGAAGAAATGTATCTGTTTAAACTCACACCATTTTCAGCGGCTTGTATTGCAAGTTTTCTATGGAGTTCTGGTGGTATTCTTAATTGAAACTTACCACTGTATTTACCATGTGACAAAGGCACAGGAACTTCTTCTCCATTATGTTGCATGTCCTCAACAACTTCTGAAACAAGGTCCATAATACCTTTTAAAGCTTTCTCTGCTTGAGCATCTAACCATGAAAGGGATGGGAATTCTGCACACAATCCGACATATTCCTCATCTTCTTGCGACCACAAAACACGATATGTATAATGATTATTGTTCATGTTTCATCCTTTCTATCGCTTGTAAGACTTGTTTGACCTGATAAGCTTTTGCTTTGTTACCAGAACCTTTTTGAATATTCACACGGGGGTCACCAAGCCATGGGGTTTTAAAAACAAAGTGGCTTGTACCATTGTTCCGCGGTTCTCCAAAAAAATGTACACACACAGCCAACAAATCTGAAAACTTAATGTTCTTTGGTGATGCTTTCATCAAGCTGATTATTTTTTCAACTTTATTACTCATAACTAATAATAGTATCATTATTAATCCTAGTCAATCATTTTATACACTTAATTGGACAGGAGCCCCCATGCATCCGAGAGAGACGATAAGGGAAACATTTGTTGCGTTGATCAAAGCAGCAAAGACGGCAGCTGGTGACAATGTTTTCAATATGCGTGATTTCAACTTTTCCCCTGAGAACACGCCTGCAATTAATATCTCAACACAAAGTGAAACGATTGAAGATGGCTATGATTATGGAGTAAGGCGGCGTGTTTTAACGCTAGATGTTGAATGTTATGCAACATGTGAAGATGGAGCGCGTTTTGTTGACCAATTAGCATGGGAAGTTGAGGAGATTTTCTACGCTAATCCCAATCTCAACAACACAGTTGAAACATGCCGCCTGCAAAATATTGCTTTTGCCTTTGGCGATAATGGCGCTCTAGCACTCCATGGTGCAATTTTAACCTTTGAAGTCATTTATATGACAAATATCCCCAACATGGATGAAGAAGAAGGCAGTGTAACAGCAAGACTCGTTGAACCTTTCTTAAGCTTTGAACCAGAAACAGGCGTGGGAAATAAAGATAAATACCATAAAATTGAAGGTGGACATGTTAGAGCGACGCGATAAAGAAATCACAGATCTAAAAAGACGTGTGGCCAATATGGTTGTGGTGGGAAAAATTAGCCATGTCGACCATAAAAACGCACGCTATCGGGTAAAAAGTGGCAATCTTGTCAGTGACTGGATTCCAGATACACAAGCCCGCGCCGGTAAAACACGCTCTTATGAAGGGCGCGATGTTGGAGAGCAAGTAGTTGTTATCGCGTCATCAGGGGATTTATCACAAGGGGTGATTGTTGGCTCCATTCATACAGATGCGAACCAAGCCGCCGATAAAGGCAATATCCATAAGACACTTTATCCGGATGGCACCACCATTGAATATGATGATGAACAAAATAGCTATGTCCTTAATCTCACATCAGGAGGAAAGTTTAATCTCACGATTTCTGATGGTGTGTCGATAAAAGGAGATGGTAAGAAATTAGAGCTGCAAGCACCAGAAGGTATCAAAATTACCGCACAAGGTGATCTGAACTTAAACGCAGAAAAAGCCATTGCTCTGAAAGCAGGCAGGGGAATTTCACTCCATTGTGATGGCGGTATTGCTCTTCATTCTAGTGACTTAAAGCATAACGGCACCAACATTGGAAACAGCCATGTTCACGGAGGTGTTTCCCCTGGTGGCTCGATGACAGGAGGTCCCAATTGAACAGTGGAATGGACCGCACAACGGGAAAGCCATTGACCGGCATTGATCATTTACGCCAATCAATCCTTGATATTTTGTCAACACGGATTGGTTCGCGTGTCATGCGGCGTGACTATGGTTCACGCGTTGCTGAACTCATTGATGCACCGGTTAATAATGCTTTTGCTGTTGCTCTTTATGCTGCTGTTGCTGAGGCTTTAGACAAGTGGGAACCGCGTTTTAAACTGAAAAAAATTGATTTTAAAATGGTTGATGCTGGACAAGTTTCTTTGTCCTTTGAAGGTATTTATTTGCCTTCAGGCAAGCCCATTACCATGGAAGGATTATTGATAAAATGAATGGAGTGCTTGCAAAACCGGAAATCATCACAGAACTTTCTTTTGAAGAAATACGCGCTGCTGCTCTTGCCCATTTAAAAGAGCTTTTGCCTGAATATAGCATTCTTGAAAGTGATCCGTCCGTAAAAGTCATTGAGGCTTTTAGCTATCGAGAGTTGCTTTTAAGACAGCGTATTAACGAAGCGGCACGCAACAACATTCTTGATTTTGCAACCGGTGAATCTCTTGACGCTTTGGGAAACTGGCATGGTATTGCCCGCATGGAGGGTGAAAGTGATGAGAGATATCGTGAACGTATTCAACTTCATGCCCGTGGCGGCAATGGTAGCGGGACAGAGCCCTATTACAAGCTTATAGCCTTAACAGCAGATAGTCGTGTTAAGGATGCGATTGTTTACCGTAAAGGCAAAGACCCAACCATCTATGTTGCTCTTTTTGGCAACAATGAAGAAGGAACGGCATCTGAAGATCTCATACAAACAGTCTCAGAAGCTCTTCACAGAAAAAATATCATCATGACCAATGATACAATCATTGTTCACGCTGCTGTCAAAAAAGTGCTGGATTTAGAAGCAGATGTTTGGCTGTTACCAGAAACATCTTTGAAAATTCTTACAACAATGGAAACAAATTTAAGAGCAGCATGGAGACAAGAACAAGCCATTGGTCGTGAATTAAGTTTGTCGTGGTGGATTTCAAAACTCATGATTTCTGGTGTGCAAAAAGTCATTGCCATTACCCCAACAAGGGACAGTATGGTTTGTGATGAAGAAGTTTTATCGATTGGAAAAATCACCTTAAACTTCAAAGGGCGTGCGCGCTAATGGTTGGTTCCCTCCTCCCCACAAATGCAACGGAATTTGAAAAGCGCCTTGCTGATGTTTGCGATTTTCATCAAGATGTTGATGGTTCTGTTTTGGGGATTTCACGCTCTAAACTGATCACACGCCCTCCCCGCTTCTTGCCGTGGCTGATTGAAGAATACGGGCTTGGTGAACTCACACCTTATGTACCAAACCTTTATGATCTTCTTGACCAGGGGATTGAATGGCAGCGGATACGTGGCTCTGTAGCTGCAATTGATATGGGTTTGAGATGGTTAGAGATTTCTGCACGCTTTCAACCCGCCTGGACGGGGCGTGCATGGTGGAACTCCTTTCAACTCTACTTTGACCGGTTGCCTGAACGAAAAAGCCTTGAAGCTATTGAAGCAATTACCGACCTTTCCAAAAGTTTGCGCTCTGATTTTCGCCGTGGTGTTTACGGCTATGATGTGCAAGCTGTTGAAGGCAATATGTCACGCCTTGATGACAGCATGTTGGAGTATGAGAGCGGTGTTCGCTTAACAACTGGGGGCACTTTGTTTTCCTTTGGGCGCACAACAGAGATAGAGTGCGTTCTCACAAGAGAAGAAGGCAGGCTTATTGGCAATTGGATAGATGATGGGGATAAAGAGTTAAGCTGGAACCAAATCGATTATCCATGGGAGTTGGCAAACTTTCCGTGGTGTTCGGTCAAAAAACATGAACGCGATATATTGATGGCAGAGTGGTTCCAAAACCGTCCCCTTTATTTGGCTTTAAGAGACGCTGAAAATACTCTGATTGGGTTTCGCCGCTGCTATGCTGTAGCGCCTGTCGAACAAGCTTTGAATGGTGTGTACAGCCATTGCGGAAACAGATTTAATCCCTCCCCAACAGGCACTCTGTTGTTTCTTGCTGCCCGCACAGATTTTGAAGATGTTG
>NZ_JAQITB010000038.1 GCF_028618515.1 Bartonella sp. ML69XJBT | reverse complement strand
CCATATAAAATCCATCCAGGATCTACATTAAATACTTGTCCATAGAGCTCGGCTTTTTGGCGCGAAACAGGACGATTTCCATTTTCGTGACTAATAAGAGTATTTTGATTAAGAGCTGGTATAGCGCGTGCCGCCTCGCTTGGTGTTGCATATCCAGCGTTTTTACGTGCTATTTTAAGTCTATCTTTTGGCAAATAAGTCATTCGTACATTATCCACTATTTTTTTCATTCATTGTGTACTATTTTACCTTGATTTAAAATTGTACGTAATGTACTATTATTGCCATGGTTAATAATTTTTGTGTCAAAAATTTGATTGAATCTTGGGGATCTATACGCCGATTTGCTGAAGAAATCGGATGTAGCTATGAAGCTGCGCGTAAAATGCGTGACCGCAATAGTATTTCTCCAAAATATTGGAACATAATTATCCAAGTGTCTAAATCCAAAGGCCTATCTTGGGTTACATTAGATTGGTTTCTTCATAATTATGCGAATAAATACCATAGGGGTATTCATCTAATGACAAAATCTAAAAAAGATATGCGCCATCTAATGGAGAAGTTTAATACAGCCAATCCTACAGATAATAACGAACACCAGCAGCACCATTCACACTCATAAGAAGAAAGATCATGAGAAACGGGATATTGAAGAAACTTTACACACGGATTTGTAGATTAATAGGTTGTAATACGAAAATTGAGAATGGAGATAGTCAATGAGCCAAAATACAATAATGGGAATATTAAACGTCTTAGTCATACTCCCTAGTATATTATTACTATTCTTTTTCATTATTCAGCAACATCAAAGGTGCTTCAAAATTCTCATGGAAACAACTAAGGAACGAGAAGCACTGATTAAAATATTGCAACAATACATGCGATTAATGGAAGATATGTCATCGAAAATAGACAGGTTCAAACCAAGGTTTTTCCTCACCTCACCTACATTTAAAGTCCGTCCAGGCGAAACTATTCCACTACAACATGTAGCAGATGTAGAAGTTATAGACCCCTATCAAAAGGAATGTCTACGCAATGCAGCTATGGAAAAAAATCTCCAGGAAGAATTTTATTATACGTTTGCCTTGTGTGAGCTGATGATGTCCAAAAATCAGCAGTGATTAATTCATCTGGATTTTTTTGTAATGTGTAATCAAGGGTAAAATCCGCAACGCTTTGAGTTTGATCCTCGGGGCAATTTATTAGGAGATCAAAAGCAGTGTATTTGTGGGCAGGTATAACAAATAAATTTGAAGCAAATTCTGGGTTAGTATTAGATTTTATATCTTCTAGATATAAGTTAACATGCTTATTAGTTGTTCTGATGATTGAAAGAATATCACCGAAAGGATCAAGATATCTAGGAAAGACAATAGCACGTATACAAAATTTAAAGAGATTTTTTTCAGATATTTTTATCTTTCTCATTACAATAGCTTGGTTTGCTAAGTTTGTAATATGCATCCTTATAGCGATACGTGAAATACCTTGTTCTGTTTCTAGTAAATCAAAGTCTGCTTCAATATGTAGTAGCTCTTTCAAAGTACGTATATCTTTATCTTTTAATAAAATTTTCACGTTTTGTTCTGAGTACATGGCAATCTTTTCAAGAGCTACAGTTTGTTTGTCGCGTTCTATAAATTGTTTTTCTAGTCCTTTCTTGTCTTTGTGTCTTAAAATAAGTGCCACTAAAAGAGATGCAATAAATGACAAAAAACCTGTAAGAAATATATTTATCCATTCTTGCATCTGTCCCCTCCCCACTTTTTTAGAATCATTGGGAGGTTACTTTTTCACAAACATTTTTGCAAGACAGGCAATCGCAACGCGCTCTGTCATAACGCACGCATAAACACACAGCAACCTTAAGGGGGGATTATGATCACGCATGCACAAACCATTCTCTGTCTTGATCTAGGGACTAAGACTGGTTGGGCTATATGCGGTGCTGATGGTCACATAACAAGCGATACAGAACATTTTCAATCACGCCGTTTTGAAGGCGGTGGTATGCGTTATCTGCGCTTTAAGAAGTGGCTTTCTGAACTAAAGAGATCTGTTAATGAAATTGACGCGGTATATTTTGAAGAAGTACGCCGGCATGTGGGGACTGATGCAGCGCATGTTTACGGTGGCTTTCTAGCAACTTTAACGGCTTGGTGTGAACATCATCAGATACCGTACGAAGGCATTCCAGTTGGTACAATTAAGAAAGCGACAACAGGGAAGGGTAATGCTTCAAAAGAAGAAATGATTAAAGCGGTGTGTGCAAAAGGGCATACGCCTAAAGATGACAACGAAGCAGATGCTTTGGCAATTTTATATTTAAAGAAAGAAGGGGGTACACATGTCTAATGGTATGCCATGGGTAAGATTTTATTTGTATGACTGGATAAGTGGTACAAATGGAATGACATTGGAGCAAAGGGGCGCTTATATGACGCTTCTCGTTCTCATGTATGAAAAAAAAGCACCACTTAAAACAGATTTTGAAACGCTTGCACGCGCTTGCAATTGTTCGCAGAAAAAATTTGCAGCTATTGTCGAATACTTAATAAAAAATGATAAACTTATCCAAAAAGATGATGGGTTGTGGAATACGCGTGTTGAAAAAGAATTAAAAGAAGCTGCTTTTACTCAAGAGCAGGAGGGCAACTATGACGAATAAATTGCCTTGGGTACGTAATTTTTATCAAGAATGGATTATGGATTTTGCTGGTACTGATGCCACAGAAAAAGCTACTTATAGCACTCTCACTGCTTTTATGTATCGAGCAGAGGAACCAATTTATGACGACACTTCTGTTTTAGCACGCGCCGTCGGCTGCTCAATACAAGCTTTTAAAAAGTCATTAGAAAAACTCATTCGAAAAAAATTAATTCTTCAATTAGAAAACGGAAATTTATGGAGTGCACAAGTCGAAGAAGAATTAAAAAATTGCAATGAGAATTTAAATAGACTTTCAGAAAAAGCTATAAAAGCCGCAAATACTAGGAGAAATAAGCAGAAAGATAACTTATCAAGAGAACATGATGAAGTCATGACGAATTCATCACGAAGTCATGATGACATCATGATGACTTCATCACGACAACACATAAACAATAACATTAACAATATATATAAAAAAACTAAAACTATCGTTTTAGCAAAAAAAGAAATTAATTCTGAAAATTTAGAAACAAACGATTTGGTTGAAGAGCCAACAGAGGTTGATACCCTCCAAAGCCACTCAGAACAAAACGCAACATCATCAGACAACCAACCTCTCATTCACGAGCAAGAGAACGTTCCTAAAAAAGCAAAACGAGCGCAAGCTAATCGCGGTTGTCGATTGCCTGCGGATTTTGAACCTAATTTGCAATACGCAATCGATCAAGGATTAACGCATGATGAGGCGCTGTTAGAAACCGAACGGTTCACAAATTACTGGATAGCAAACCCAGGTAAAAATGCAAACAAACGAGATTGGCAAAGGACTTGGTACAATTGGGTCACAAGCCCTATCGGAACGCTAGCAAAGAAAAAAGCAAGATTAGAACAGGAAAAACGGTTAGGTGGTTATCATGGAAAATTCACTCAGAAAACTTTCACAGAACAGCTTGCAGAAGGCTTCAACGAACTCAGAGATCATCTCTCATCTGGAGAAGATTATGGAAATGATCAGTCCGGGGTATCCATTGACGCTGAAAGCTGGGAATACATTGACGAAACAGGAGGAAGCGCAAACCTTAGATGCTTGCAATCGTCTACAAGCGTTGCTCTCTGTGAAAGCTTCAGTTAAGCAAATTGAGCAAGCTTCTTTCCTACTCTCAAGCATGAGAGTCCCTGCGAACACAGACGCCAAAGCCGTCGTTTTATCCTATGGTATGATGCTGGACCGCATTTCAGCATATGCTCTGAAAAAGGGCGTCGAAGATATCGTAACTGGTCAAGCAATTGGGATATCAAAAACATTTATGCCAACTTGTGGAGAGCTTTTAGCTTATTGCCAGACACTAGAAAATACCCTTCTTTCAAAAGCCGAAAGTGTACGTAGAGCAATTGAAAACACACGTGAGAAAGCACTCAAAGAAAAAACAGCGAAAGAGCATTTTAGACCACTAACGCTTGTTCACAAGCAAGAGCTTGAAGAAACTTTAAATGGTCTTGGGAGAACAGTGAAAAACATTGCAAGTTAGCAAAATAGTGAAAAGTGCTGATCATTTTACGATTAGACATGCGTTTAAATAGACAAAAAGGCACCTTACAAAGCGATTTAAAGATTTTATGATAAATCCAACATCTGCAATATAAAACGCTCTGTATGATCAAATTTGAGACAAATAGACCAATTGGTAAAATTAGGATTAAAGCATGTTCATTTTTAAACATTTATTCTTAACAATCCGTAAACAATCCATGCGAAAAGAGTTTGTTGCAACAGCGGTGGGATATGCACCATGGGGAGATGGAGCAGCAGAGTATTTTTACAACCTCTACGAATATGAAGATGGCAGGAGAGAGTGTGAAAAATTTGATGGTGGTCAGTATTACACCATACCAGAAAATGCGGATTTTAGTACCAAGGCACAAGTAAAGGCATGGATATATGGTGGTCATTTGCCTAAGAGCGTATTGAATTTTGAAGCGTTGATAGATGAGCTTAACAGAGAGATTAAAAAAACGATCAGAAGCTGCTTGACAATATGGCAACAATATGTCTATTGTCGAATCAGGTGCCTCAAAAACACCTTAAATACCAAGCGGGCGAGCTACCGAGATAGTTTATTTTCCGCACATTAAAGGCTTTGACTCATTGTATGTTACACGCATATAATGATATTGTCGGGTGTGGTTACGCTATACAATACCCTTGCGGGAAAAGCGTAACGACGGACTTGGTACCGTGTTTTTGAGCACCCGACATTCAGAAACAAAATTAGCAAAAGTATTAAAAGATTATAGAAAGTGTCTTGACATTATTTCCGTGATGTGTATTTTCGAATCAGGTGCCTAGAAAACACCTTAAACCAATAGCGGATTGATTGCCGAAATAATCAATCTTCTGAACATTAAAGATTTTGACTCATTATATGTGGTAGCATATAAAGATCTTGTCGGGTGTGGTTGTGCTATAAAATACCTTCGCAGGGAAAGCATAACGACGGACTATTGGCCGTGTTTTCTAGCACCCGGCACTCTTCATAGAGTGTCAATAGAAAACCTCTAACCAATAGGAGTTCACATGAACACTCTTATTCCAATATCGGAACAAACCATTGATCAGGAAACTGTCCAAACTGTTAATGCACGTGATTTGCATGCATTTTTAGAGATTAATTCTAAATTTGCAGATTGGATTATTCGTCGTATTAAAGAATGTAATTTTCAAGAAAATCGTGACTTCATTTTTACCCTTCTCAAAAATGAGAAACGTAAAAATATTATCAGTAAAGAATATTACTTAACCTTAGATATGGCTAAACACCTTTCGATGATCGAGCGTAATGATAAAGGACATGAAGCACGTCAATACTTTATCAAATGTGAACGGCTTTTGAAAAAAGTAGCAACACCACAGATTGATTATTCCAAGCCCGAAGCCTTACTTGGCGTTTTGAATCATCTACAAAGTCAAATCGAACAGAAAGATCATGTGATTGCAGAACTAACTCCAAAAGCACAAGCTCTGGATGGCTTAAAGCGTTCTGATGGGCTGTTCGGTCTTATTGAAGCAGCAAAGATGTTAGAGGTACGACCAAAGGATTTAACCGATTATTTGCGGAAACATGATTGGGTCTATCGACGGGCTCCAGGGGCGCCGCTGTTACCCTATCAAGATAAAATCAAGAAAGGCTTTATGGATTGCCCTGCGATTACCATTCAAAGACCAGATGGTACAGAAAAGGTCCTCCCTTCAACAAAAATCACCTCCAGAGGTTTGGCATGTTTAAGAGAGCAAATCCATGGAGGTGTACAATGAATACCAGTATCGACTTTTTATGCGATTTGTGGATGGCGTTATATCAGTTTTCTGATCGTGATGATATTGAAGATAAGGCTTTTAATACTCTTATCGAGACTATGGATGCGATAGAAAAAGCTTTAATTTTTAAGCTTCAAGACGAAACTCCAAATGCACTGAAAATTTTGGCAATGATTACACATTTTGGAACTTTAAGACCACCTCCGATTATAGAGTCTTTGTTGCGTGCTTACGAGCCAGATTTAGATAACCCCATTAAAAAGGTTGCTTAAAGTAAAATATGCCCTTCCCCATCTTTAAGGTGGGGAAGATATTTCAAGCAGCGTTTTTGATTGTAATCACAACTTGCTTACCAAGAACAGTCAGTGCCTGCTCTAGTGTTTGAAGTTTCGTTGGATAATTTAGATCAAGAATGCGTCTTGCTTCAGTTTCTTTCTTACCCAAACGATTGGCTAATTCTGTTTTGGTAATATGAGCTTCATTAAAAGCTTCTACCACTGCGAGCTTAAGAGCATTCCACGCATCTACTGTTACCTCTATAAGACCTTTATACTGCTGCGGTATAGGGAGAGGCAAACCACGCATCGGATAGCTACGTAATGCCAATCCTAACGCTTCAACAGCATTCTCTAATGCCTCTGCTCTATTTTCTCCAGCTGTTATTGCTTCTGGTACATCTGGAAAGGTTACAACAAAACCACCATCTGGATCAGTTTCAAACTTTGCTTGATAAGTATATTCCATATCTTTAAATCTCCTTGCTATTATGAAAGTGCTTCTGTGAGAGGTATAAAAACATTTAGAAAACTTCATACCCCTAACTGTTTTTTGATTATTTTCACATAGAGCGGGGTTAATTCACCAGATTTTATAACGGTTGTCTTATCTCCAAAAGTTACCAAATAATGTGACCCTTTACCTGCATCAGGAGCTTCACTGTAATGAATGCCTCTTTTTCTGGCTTCTTTACGTAATTCTCTAAGCAGTGCTTCTCGTTTCATTTAGCCTCCCCTTTCTGCATAAAATGAATATCGCACAAAAAGGTTCGATAGTCAACAATAAATCGAACAAAAAAGCCGTGTCTTTTTATAACACAGCTATTTAGTGAGTTTATCAAATAAAATTATAATGTAATACTTTAAAAAAGTGTGATTAATTAACTGAAATAATTGAAAAAATAATTAACTTATGATAAGATTTTATGTGTATAAAATACAAATTTAAGGTAACTAAAAACATGATGAATAAAGTGATCTTAATTGGCTATTTAGGGGCTGATCCCGAAAGCAAAACAATGAATTCTGGTGCCGAAATAGTCAATTTTCGGTTGGCTACTTCTGAGAGCTATACAGATAAAAATACCAATCAAAAAGTAGGGAAAACAGAATGGCATTCCGTGGTGGTTTTTAATCCACATTTGGCAAAAATTGCGCTTCAATATTTACATAAAGGTTCAAAAGTTTATGTAGAAGGCAAATTACAAACCCGTAAATGGCAAGATAAAAACGGTATTGACCGCTTCACAACAGAGATTGTCTTATCACAATATAAAGGGGAATTGCAGTTGCTTGATGCAAAGAAAGAGCAATCGGCATCCCCTACCCCTTCACCTATTACTTCTCAAAATTATGCTATCGCTTCAGGGGCTGCTGATCATAGTGCACTCATTAATAATGATAGCATACCATTCTGATTGAAAAAAATATGACAAAAAGAAAAAAACGTGCAAAACGCGGTCGTCCACGGATTAAAGGATGTATCAGAGAACCAAATGGACGTATCTCACGAGCAAAAACACCGCATGAACCCATGGATAAATTGGCAATTGAAATGCGTGCCAAACGCTTTGGCTTGACCATAGAAGAGGCTAAAAATCCGCTTTCCGGTACCTATATCGGGCGGCTTTATTTGCAAGGCGAAATCAATCAAGACCAATATGATGCTGCGCAAAAATATCTTGAAGTGAAAAATGACTATTCGTGTGCAAAAGGTTTGCCAAGTGCTGTTTATGATAAAATGCCCTCATCTTCTGATGAGACAGCAAAAGAAAAATGGATTAAATTTGCAACAGAACAGTTTTCAAACATGCAAGAGGCTATCAAAGAAGCACAACACCTCTATAGACAGTATAATCTTTATGCCGCGATACAACATCTTGTTATAGAAAATCAAACATTACCACATCTTGTTAGTTCTTTGCGTATTGCTCTAAATGCTCTCCAGAAGTATTTTTATCCAAAAAATAAATGGTAAATGCTTTAACGTATAAACGATTTTTGGGAACGGAATATTTGCATCATTTGTTTGTAAAGCAGCATATTTAGGTAAAAAAATAAAAAAAACACAATATATTGATTTTTTTGTTGACAATATGTGAAAAGTCGTATTTAATGACGCTGCTGTACTGGTCGAATTGCGTCCAAAATTCAAAAATATCCTCTAAAAATTTAGTAAAATGTGATCTTGAAACGCGGCTAGAAAGCCCTGTTTTCTGGGGAATTCTGACTAATCTATTTTTCAAATAACAAAAATCAATAATTGACTAATGATGTCATTAATTATGACTCAAAAGGAGCAATGATGAAAGCTGTCATCACTAAGCCAATGTGTGTTGTTGGAGACAATAAAAGCACTGTTCGCTTTGAACCATCAACACCCAATAATCCATTTGTTGAAGTTTCCAATCAAGTCTATGCCCGACTTAAACGAGCAAACGCCGTAAAACCCTTTGTTGAAAGTAGAACCACAATAAAATCTGAAAAGGTAATTGAACAGACTAAACCAACCGAAAAAGAAGTTGTACAAACATCTTCTGAACCAAGTGCAGAAGAAACTTCACTTCAACAGACCAAAACACCTAAAGTTTCCAAGCCATCAACACCTCCTGCTAAAAAGCTTAAAAATTGAAATTAATTATCCATCAAGAATGGTATCTTCAACAGGTGAAGGATACCTTCACCAGTCTTCAAGCACCACGCCTTAATTGGGCTTTGCGTAATGCTCTAAACACCGCAGCAAAGCAAGTCGAGCGCTTTACGGAGAAGCAAGTTGCCGACCTCTCATCAGCCCAACCAAAGCGTGTTAAAAAAGGTGTTTATATTAAAGAAAAGGCGACAGCAAGGTTTCTTGAGACAGATATCATTGGTTCTGGAACACCAATACCTCTTAAATTTTTTCAAGCAGAAGAAACAAAACGCGGTGTAACTTACACAATGTTTGGAAAAAAAGAAATCTTGACCCATGGTTTTATCAAGGGGGGGAATTTTCCAAAGCGTGTTGAATTGAAAAAAATGAACGGTCATGTTTTTCAAAGAGTGGACAGCGATAAATTCCCCATTGCAAAACAAGAAGGACCATCAATTGCTAAAGTGATGTCCAAGCCAGAAATTGCAAATGCTATTGCACAATATGCCAATGAAAGACTAACCAAAAACATACAGAGACAACTTGCTCGTCAAGAATACGCTGCCAATAAGAAAGCTAAATAATGTTCTTAAGCTATGTTTGCTATACACTGAGATTTTCTTTCTTGACAAGATTCACGGAAAAAGTATATCGTCAAGTCAGGTGCCTCAAAAACACCTTATAACAACTAGCGGATTAGTTGCCGAAATAACTAATTTTCCGCAATTTAAAAGCTTTGACTCATTGTATGCTACACGCATATAATAGCTTTGTCGGGTGTGGTTATGCCATATAACACCCTTTCGGGGAAAGCATAACGACGGGCTAGTTGCCGTGTTTTTGAGCACCCGGCACTCTTCTTAGAGTGTCAATCAAAAACATCTAACAACTAGGAGTTCACATGAACACTCTCATAGAAATTAAAGAACAAATCATTGGACAAGAAACTGTTCAAACTGTTAACGCACGCGAGTTGCATACGTTTTTAGAAGTTAATATACGCTTCAACGATTGGATTTCACGACGGATTGAAGAATATTCTTTTCAAGAAAATCAGGACTTTGTGAGTTTTACTCAAAAAAGAGTAAAACCTAATACCTTTCAGGAAAATCAAGGCGTTGTGAGTTTTACTAAAAATTTAGTAAAACCTAAAGGCGGTCGTCCAAGTACAGAATATCACATCACTTTAGACATGGCGAAAGAGCTCTCAATGGTGGAACGTAACGAGAAAGGACGTCAAGCACGCCGTTACTTTATTGAATGTGAAAAGAAACTGAGAAACCAAGCTGTTGATTATGACCATGATACACGCTTTGATTTGCCAAGTTATTGGGAAGGTATGAACGCTGGTGAAAAAGTTTTGTATCTTCTGGGTCCAATTCATGTTCGTCTTCTTGATGCCTTCAGAGTAGATGAAGAAAACAGAAAATACAAAGCTCTCATTAAGGAAGCAAAACAGGTTCTAGCAAAATCTGTTACGAAAGCCGCTTAGATTTAAAATATGATCTCATCTTCCCTGCTTTCAGAGTGGGGAGGATATTAATTTAAAGAAGATTGCCAATTATGCCTCTCCTATTCCAGAAAAAATACAATAAAATCAATGCAAAAGGTACTTCCCAGCGGGTTGGCTTCGTTGCGGGGCGGACGAGCGCAAACTATCGCTAGCGACAGAATTTTCAAATTGACTGTACATTGTACACATAACATATTGATAAATAACGAATTTAATGTGTTAAGTATTTCCTTATCGTATTAAGTCTTGTTTTTCAGTTCGTGACGTAAAGCTTTCTTTCTTGGTACGCCGAAAACCCCATTCCTCAAGATGGGAAAAAAATCAAGGCAAGGAGCAACTATGAATAAGAAGCATCGTGATGGGATATCGGTTCGTGCGTTTGCGAAGAAGATGGGTGTTTCACATAATGCGGTGGTTTCTCGGATAAAGACAGGTAAATTTGATGCAGCTCTTTTTGAAGATGGTTCTGTCAATGAAGCGCTTGCAACAGCTATCTGGAATGAGAATCCAACAAAGCGCCCTGCTTCACTTTTAGCGCCTGATGGAAAGGTGCGGACAAAGATCAAACAAGCCTCCACAGATGGAGCCAATGAATACAAAATTAAACTGGAGCGAATGCAAGTTGCCCTTGAAAGCGAAAAGATTGCCCTTGAACGCTTACGCGAAACAACGGTTGACCGTGAAGAAGTAAAGAGAGCCGCCCGTGAGTTTGGAAGAGCACACCGTGACGCCATGTTGAATTTTCCTCACCGCTTTGGAGCAAGCATTGCCGCACAAGTTGGATGTGATACTGCAAACCTAATAGGGGCTATCGATTATTATATGAGAAACGCTTTGCTTGAGGCGGTTAATATTCCAGTGCCTTTTCATGATCCTCATTCTCCAGAGTTAGAGAACTTGCAAGAAACGAATAATGGATGAGAATGCTGTTAAAGAATTTTTTGCCAATGCTAATGATGCAAGACAACCGGACCCACCTTACACGGTTTCTCAATGGGCGGATAAGAATAGATACCTTAGCACCGTAGCAAGTGCTGAACCAGGATTGTGGAGAACAAAACGCACCCCCTATTTGCGCGAAATCATGGATAACCTTTCCTCTCACAAACCTATTGAAACAACCATTGTCATGAAAGGCGCGCAGATCGGCATGTCAGAAGCAGGATTGAACTTCTGCGGTTATGCCATTCATTATAGTCCGGGACCTGCCCTTTATGTGATGCCAACGGTTGAGACAGCCAAGAAGCTTTCAAAGACGCGGCTTGATCCCATGATTATGGCGAGTCCAGTTTTAAGTGAACGTATAGCTCCAGCGCGAGCACGTGACAGCGGGAATACCATGTTTTCTAAAGAGTTTGATGGTGGTGCATTGATGCTTACAGGAGCAAACAGTGCAGCTGGTTTGCGTTCCATGCCTATTCGTTATCTGATTTTAGATGAGGTGGACGCCTATCCTCTCAGTGTGGATAACGAAGGTGATCCGGTGATGATTGCCGAAAAACGTACCTCAACCTTTGTGCAGAGAAAGATTTTTAAATTGTCTACACCAACACACCGTGACACAAGCCGTATCGCCAAGGATTTTGTGCTAGGAGACCAGCGATATTACAATGTCCCTTGTGATGCGT
>NZ_JAQITB010000037.1 GCF_028618515.1 Bartonella sp. ML69XJBT | reverse complement strand
GCTACCCTTTGTGCCTCTGTAGAGGTTGCTCTCGCTTTTTCCGATAAACTCTTGGCTTCTTCACTAACACCTTTTGCTTCATTAACTAAGGTGATCGCCTGTGAAGATTGATCCTTCGCTTCTGTAGAAGCCGTGAGAGCATTTGAAGACGCATCTTTTGCTTCTGATGCTAATTGTTTCGCTTCTTCTGCTTTGTTCTTCGCATCTGATGCCTCTGAAATGGCTCTCTCAACACTTTCTTTCGCATTACGCGCTGTTGCTGTCGCTGCTTCACTTGCATTCTTGGCTTCATTGGCTGTCGTAGAGGCTCCCTCTGCTAGCCCCTTTGCCTCTGTCGCCGTGTTTACCGCTGTTTCTGATACTGCCTTCGCTCCATTGGCTACGTTCAACGCCTGTGATGCCGTCTCTTTTACTTCTTGCACAACACTCTGTGCAGTTTCCGCTTTGCTCTTCGCATCTTCCGCCAAGATCTTAATCGCTTCTCCGCCTCGTAGAGCTTCACCGTCTAAACGCACCGATTGCTCTGCCGCTACCTTCGCTTCATTGGCTATCTTTATCGCTTCTGTTGCATTGTCTTGCGCCTCTGATGCCTTAACTCTTGCCGTTTCTGCAACTTGTTTGGCTTCGCTTGATGCACTCTTCGCTTCTCCTGACGTCGTCTCTGCTCTAGAGACACTTGCCTTAACGCTTGTGACCTCTGTTAATGCTTGTTCTGCTGTCTTTTGTGCTTGAGTTGCTACTGCAGTGCTTGACGTTACATCTGTACTCGCTTTTTCCGCTAAACCTTTTGCCTCTTCTGCTAATCCCTTGGCTTCTGCTGCTCTCTCTCTTACCTCATTCACTGAAGTTGTCACTGCTGTGACCCCGTCCTTTGCTTCCCTTGCACTCGTAACCGCTTGTGAAACTTCTTCTCTTACCTCTGTAACCTTCTGATCTGCTCGATTGGCTGCTGTCAGCGCTGTTTCACTAACGCCCTTGGCATTATTGGCTGTGGTGGACGCCCCCTCTGCTATTCCCTTTGCTTCTTCCGCTAAAACCTTAGCTTCCTCTGCTGTCTGCTTGGCTGCTTCTGCAAATGTTGTCGCTTTTAGTGCTACTTGTGTCGTCTCGGTTGCCGTCTGTTCTGCTTCTTTTGCCATCTTTGAAGCCGTCAACAGCTCTTGCTTAACTTCTCTTAGTCCTTGTTCTGCTTGTTCAATGCTTGTTTTCACATCATCGGCTGTATTCTTGGCTGTATTAGCATTCGTAGCAGCTTGTTCTGCTAACGTTTTCGCTTCATTGGCTCTACCTATTGCTTGTTCACTCGATTGCTTGGCTTCTCTAGCATCTTGTTGTGCTTCTTCTGACGCTCTCTTCGCGCCTTCAGCTGCTCTTGTAGCTGCTCCAGATTCACTCATCGCTCTGGAGGCTGTCTCATGCGCATTTTCCGATTTGCTTACCGCACCATCCGCTTTGCTTTGCGCTTCTCGTACCTCTCTCAATGCCTCATCTGCAACTGTCTTCGATTCATTGGCGAGTGTCACCGCTCTAGTGGCACTCGTCAAAGCTTCTCCAACCGTGACCGCTGCTCCATCCGATAACTCTTTTGCATCCTCCGCCGCTCTTTTCGCCGCATCCGCTATCTGCTTGGCTGTCGTTGCTAATCCTAGCGCGCGTTCTGATGCCTGCTGTGCCTGCACACCCTGTTCCGCCGTCGCAAAAACTTCATAACTATAAAGACTGGCTGTTCCTAGTAAATTGGGAACAACAACCGTATCTTGTGATACACCCTCTATGATCTCTTCTTTCGTCGCTACCGGTATCTGATATTCATGCGTATGATTTGGTATCCCCATCTCTTTCTTCCTTATATCTCTTCAAACCAATACTTATAATGAACACTCTTTCAGCTCTTCTAACTCGACACTTAATGCTCTTAACCGCTCTTCTAATCCTTGCAGCCTGCCTTCAAATTCTGACTTCAAAGCATCTTTCAACAAATCAACAATCCTATTAAGCGGGGCATGCACAAAATGATCCCCTGAATACAAAACAACCCGTACTTGGGACGGGTCGCTAATCTCTGATATCGAAAAGGGTTTCGATAACATGCATTCTCCTCCTTAGGTCTTTATCCCATAAACAACACTCACATTTATCGGGCGGCTTTCAACGCCACCAAAACTATCCATCATGATGGTATGATCATGTTCACCTAAATCTTCTCCTGATTGATTAAGGATTTCAGAGACATGAAACCGTTCATGTTTTAAGAAAAAAGGATGCGAGCTATATACCTTGCCAATCTGAGGCGCAAGCTCTTCTGGTGGTGGTGGAGATGTGACACGGTCAAATTCCCTGCTACACTCCTTCAATGCATCTCCTGTTAAACCCAAACATTCCTCATTAAGCAAACTAGGACGACGAGAAGGCAATGCATCTTGACCTCCTCCAAAACAATCAAGATTATCTTCTCCCCACAGATGAGGTGCAAAACATGGCCTACGACCCTTTCTATCCTGTAACGTGTCTTTCGTTTCACTAACATCATCTTCTCTAGGGAAATCCGTTTCTACCTCTACAACAACACTCCTTTTGTTTCTCAAACGACCAGAAGAAACAGCACGACTCGTCCTTGAATTGCTTTCTGAAGAAAAAGGAAAAATATGTTCATGATCTCTCAAGGAACTCTGTTGCACACTCCCAAAATCACGCCCTCTATCAACAGAACCTAAATAATCAAAACCACGCAAAAACATGCCGCGCAAATCGGGGACATTAAACGTTGTATCATCTCCACCATGCCCCCAGAGCGTCCCTATGGTTGCAAACAAATCACGATACTTATCCCGTGAATAGGAACGACCATCACACAACAACCAACCAGAAGGCAACCTTTCCATCGCAAAGCAACCTATAAAGCCCGTAGGTAAGCCTCTTAAGTATAAAGATTTTCTTATCGTAGGATTGAGTAAATGCCACCCCGAAAGGGAGGCGTCATAAACCAAACTATACAGACAGCCATGGGCTATCTCTCCCCCTACAAGAGACGATAAGCCGTTTTCTGTTGCCTGATAAATCGGCTTGGTAGGCAGACCCTCTCGATAAACCGTCGTTCTGCCAAAATTCCAACCAACCGCCCTAAAACGCAAAACAAAGCCATCTTGATATCCAGAAAATACAGAATTCTCGAAAACAATCCTGCTACTTTGCGTTAAATCATTAACCTGAACAACGCCATCAAACCCTCCTCCACTACACGATAAATATTCCCTCACACGCTGCATCATCGCACGTGCACTATCATTAACTGTATGGGGCGCTTGCCCTTCTGACCAGTTAATCATATTATCCGCACCAGCGTTTTCTGACGCCGTTAAAGACCAATCATAAATATCTAACATATCCCCCTCAAGTCTTTATCGCAAAAACTACCGATACATTAATGGGACGCGTTTCGCTCTCACTATCCCTTGATGCCATAAGATCTTGGCTATGGGGGTGTCCCATAGGAACCGCAAGAATATCATAGGTGCGAATATTTTCTTCTCTTATCCTAGAAACTGTTGCAACTCTCGATTTTTCATCCTCATCAAGAACATGACCCCATAAAACTGTTGCATTCCCATGCCAATAACGCTCATCCTCATTATTCGGCTGGGATACCGATATCCTATGTCCTTCATGTTGATGGGATTGAATCAAATCCTGCTGGACACTCGCAAAGCTCCGTCCTGTATCAATATTACGTCCATCATCAAAACCACGTAAAAACATGCCGCGCAAATCGGGTATATTGAAGGTCCGATAGCCATCGCCACTCCCCCATGTGGTTCCTATCGCCGCAAAAAGATCGCTATAATAACTTCGTGAATAAGCACTCCCATCACACAATAACCAACCATTAGGGATTGCTTGCATCGCAAACGTCCCTATAAAGCCTGCTGGATAAAGAGCATTTGCCAAGCCCGTGGGAGATAATACAGGGGTTGGATTAAGCAAATGCCAACCTGCAAGCGATTCATCATAGGCTAAACTGTAAATGCAACCCTGTTGGATTTCTCCTCCCAATAAAGGAATAGCTCCTAACTCTGTCGCCTTATAAACGGGCTTGGCGGGTAAATTATTCAAGGAAACGGTTGTCGCTCCAACATTCTTGCCATTTGCTTTAAAACCTATAACAATATCATTTTTGTATTCTGAAAAGAGCGATTTGGTTTGAAGCGTGATCGCACTCGTTTGCTGCTCATTATCAACACGCACAACCCCTTCAAGGGTTCCACCCGTATCCGAAAGATACTCTCTTACCCTTTGCATCATACCGCGTGCGCTATTATTGATTGTACTTGGCAATTGTCCCTCTGACCAATCTATCAAATCATCAGCGCGTGTGTTATCAGACGCTCTCAGCGACCAATCATATATCGTTGACATAACTCTTGTTTCCTAAATTCCGTAAAACACCCGCATCAATTGCGTCATAACTGGATTATCGTCGGCGCTCTCTTCTTCTTCTAAAGGTTCTTCCTGTGAAGCTAATAACGCCCTTAAAACCTCTAGCAAGTTCGCTCTCTTGCCAAAGCCTCTCTGTGCTACAGAACTTGCTCTATAAGGTTGCTGCCCCCCATACATCTGAAACACACGGTTGGCAAAATCACCAGCACGCATTGCGTTATTGCCTGCATTCAAACCAACCGCATTGCTGCCAACAATTTGTGCCGCATTGGCATGGGGATTTTGCAAAAGACGCGCGGCTCCTCCTGCTCCCTGTTGATGGGCTAAATACAATTCTGCCTCTGTTGGTGCTCTCCCCAAAACACGGCTTAAATGGTTACGATTATCCCGTGTGAACCTACCCATGGCATCGGCTGCTTGTATGGGGTCAAAGCGGTCTTGTAAGCCATATTGTTTGGCTGTGCTGTCTATAAACTGATACAGACCACCAGCAGAAGAACGTGGATTCCTTGCATTGGGATTGCCACCACTCTCAACTTGGGCAACACGGTATAAATAGCTTTCCGGCAAGCCATAACGCACCGCTGCTTGACGTATCGCTTGATCAACTGAAGGGCTATAACGGGTCATAATTTAATGCTCCCCTTACTCAAACGCACTCAATACATTCAAGTTCTCTATTGAGGCTTTCCCTCCACCCCCAAATAGAGCAGCAGATAGTTTTTTCACCCATTCTTTCGTGGCATATCCCTTCTCTCGCGCTTTCACCATATCTTGAATGAGCTCTACAATTTTCTCATTCGAAATCTTTGTCCCACCTGTCAATAACTTGACGACATCCTTTTCAATCCGTTGACGCTCTCTAAACGCTGCTTCTTTTAAAGGTATCCAAGAAGCTTTAAACGCTGCTTTCCCTGCTTGTATAGCTGCATCACGTGTCCCCGTTGGAACATTGACATGATGCGTAAAAGATCTATCTTCATTTGCTATACGATTTGGTATTCTGTTGTAAAAATCTGCGTAATTGGCTTCTCTCTGGACAACATTCTTAACAGCAGAAGCTTGATCTGCTCCATAAACCTTTGCAAACCTATCATACAGATCATCCGTACCAAAAATCTCCTTTGCCTTAGAGACTTTATCTCCTGTTTGCCCCATACCCTCTAAAAGTTCTGCCCTTGAGCCCTTTTTAAAATATTCTTGTTGTGCCTTTGGTAGTTCATCAAAAATTTTACTGAATTCATCCTTATTAAGCGCCTTGCTAAGGATTTTGGAACCTTCATCCATAGCATCTACATGAGAACTATATTGATGAAACAATCCACGTGCCTTCTTATATTCAGACGATACAGCATCCATAATCTCTAACAATTTTTTCTGGATATCAACTAAGGTATGAACTTTACTATTATCTCCCATCTTTTCAGCTGCATCTTTCATAATACCAAGTTTAACCTTCGTTTCATGGAGGACACCCATGTTGGGTTTTTCTGTAAGGAGATCAAATTTTGCAGAAGAAAATGGACCAACTTCTATCCCTTTACTCGTGAACTCTTGTAGCCCCTCTCTATAAGCTTGTCTGAAATAAGGGCGTTTCATTAATTCATTAAGGGCGCCATAATAGTGTTTCCCTATCGGGGTCTTCTTGGCGATTTCGTAAAGATCATGGGCTGCTGCCTCTCTACTCGCAATAAGATCACCTTTTAAACCTACAACATTTTGACGAGGAACAAAGTATTTATCAGCTGCTTGATGAATACGCTCTCCTCCTCCCAATGCTCTTGCCTCTGCTCTTTTGGTCAAATCAAGATAAGCCCCTTGGTTCCTTCGGGCTATATCAAAAACAAGATCTTGTAAAAAAGGACTATGATCAACTACATAATCAGTATCAACGGCTTTACTGCCAAAAGATTTCCCAAGAGCTTCAGAGGACTCACTGCCTAAATGTTTACTGATTGCTCTTAATGTTGCTTTTTCAACTCCTTGCTTATGAGAAGGAGAAAAAAGTCTTCCTATTCCACCTACAGCAGAACCAGCCAAATGACCTAAAGCACTTCCAACCAATGTCCCTCCCGCTCCTAAACCAGCACCAGCTAATGTACTGGTAAATGTATTTCCTAATCCTTCGCCCTCTCCCGCCCCATGTAATGCACCAGATGCCGCTCCAACTTTAAGCAAATGAGGTAACGTTGTTTTATTCGTAATCCCTAAAAACGGGCTTGCTACTTTTCCTACAGAACCTGCTTTCAAAAGACCTTGACCTAAGCTAGACTCTGTAAGACTCTTTACAAGGTTAGGCGCTAAAAAACGAGCTCCTGATGCAACTGCTCCCGACCCTAAAGTTGCAAGTGAAGGGATTATTGACCCTAAAAGATTTCCACCTAAAGACGTCCAATAATGTTCATCACTTACTCTACGTTGATAATCACGTATTTTATTGGCTTCTTTCTCATATTTCTCTCTGGTTTGCTTATCTCCACTCCAATAGTCGATAAGCCCATCCCAAAAAGCCTTTATTGCCCACTGATCATCAGATTTACGTCCTGCTGCTGTAATCCCTGCAATTTCATCATCTAAATTAAAACTCAATCCATGTTTTAAAGAGTTCCAAAACGCTTCGCCTTGTGTGATTTCCGGAGGCTGTGCTTCTTCATTAGAATGGTTGTTATAATCTGATATATGTCCAATAATAGGATATTGATCATCATTCCAAATATGACTATTTGAAGAGCGTTTTTTATAATCTGATATGTGTCCAATAATAGGGTACTGATCATCATTCCAAATATGATGTTCATCCATGTTAGCATTTTTATGAGTAAACATCTTTAGTATCTCTTTATTCTAATATAACCATCTGCATCTTGAATTTGTGTTCCTATCTCAAATTTAGCACTCTCTTTTGGACTGGACACCTTCACAAATTCCATAGTGTCTTGCGAATTAGTAGAATATTTAGCAGAGATTTCTTGAGGTGTTATTTTCCCCGTCATCCAATTATGCAAATCAGTTTTATCAAGCTTCTTTAAAGCATTAAATGTTATTTCAAGATTCTCTAAAGTTTTCAGTAGTCCCTTTGTATTACGCGCAGAATCTAAAGAACCAAAAGTTGCTACCATCGTCCGACTTTCGAAATCTGATATAGGACCAACACTCATATGTCCGTTAGGATTCATTGATTTTAAGCTTTCAAATACCGTCTTTAGAGCTCCACCTTTAATCGTATCAAATAATTTTTCTAATTCATTCGCAGGGGTTCCTCCAATTCCACGTGTCGCCCATGCCTTAAAGCCGTTAATCTTATGTTTGTGAATGAGTTCAATCGAATCACGAATAGCATCTATCCCAGCATTCATCTGATGTTTTGTAACAATAATATTTTTTTGCTTTTTATCCTCCCATTCTTTCTGTGCTTGTAGCTTCTGATTATACTCCAATGCCTGTAGAGTCCCTTCCATCGGTCTCTGTCCACGGTTACCTGTCTGTGGATTGGTATACCATTCATGCCCCGCAAGTAACTTAGGAGTATCACTACCTGTTAACAATGCACTAAGCATTTGAGGATTACTTGCCATAACCCGCGCTTCTTCTTCGCTGTAGCCTTTTGATTTTAGATACTCGACTGTTTGATTAACTTGTCCTCTTTGTTTATCCCCTGCATGAAGCTGTTTAACGCCACTTGCAAGCGCATCCCATCCAGAACCACCAGAGGGGGCTGCTGCCATACCTGCAAAAAGATCTTGAAGCTTCTTATAAGCATCCGATTGGAAAAACTTATAAGTATTAGACTGTAAAAACTTCTCTAAATCTGTCGGTGCTGGAGGTGGTGTTTGAGCCGCTGTATCCACTGGTCTAGCTTGCATTGGTTCATTAATATGAGGTTTAAGATCTTGTGCTTCAAATGCCTGTACATTTGGCATAGGGGAATGATTACCTACACCAAGAGGCATTTCCGCTCCAGAACCCATATTAGGGGGTAATGGTTCTTGTGGTTGCGGTATATTCGGTAACTTTGGTCCAGTTGGTGCACGTGCTTCCTCTGGCAACATCATATCTCCAATGAAACCTGTCGCACCACCTACCGCAGCGGCTTTGTAGTTATTTTTGAGTAATTGTCCCAATCTTTGCGCTCCTGTAACCGCTTTGGGCGCCACACGAGGATAAAGATATCTCAAAATATGAGGTCCATATCGCAATGCCGCCCCAGTTCCTGCTCCAGCTAATAAGCCTAATAATGGAAATGCCATAACGCCCTCCTACAAAACTCTTGTTTAATTATTTCAGTCCTAACTGTTGCTTTACCAAGTCGTGGAATCCATATGCTCCCCCTGCAAGAGCTGCACCCGCTGGACCACCTGCCATGTAACCAAAAGCCATTGGCGCTGTTTGAAGCGCTAAAGAACCTATAGTCCCTACATTCTGCCAAGGGTTGTTGCCTGCCATCACTGAAGCGGTGTTATTATTCGTCGTCGTGCCATAATTACCTGCAAAGCCATGACCGGCGTTCATCAACATGTTCAATCTATTCCAACCGCTATTGTCTTGCTCCAGCCAACGTTCGCGGTTGGCGTCAACAAGCCGTTGATTATAGTCATTAAGAACTGATAAACCCTGCAACATATTGGAATAGGCACTGTTGTAAGCGGGGAATAGGTTGCCTACCATGCCTAATCGATATTTATTCAAGTCACCTAGTAAGGCATTCGCTTGTAGCATATCCTGCTTATTCTGACGATAATGATTAATCCTAGCACTTTTAGACAATGCATCAAGTTCACGCGTCAACACTTTCGTATGTGCACCAGATCCATAACCACCAGAACCTGCAAAATAGCTGTTAATCGTATCTGCTACATCTTCCTTAGACTTTTGAAGGACATCTTCAAAATCTTGATCATATCCCCCTTTATAACTAGAAGCCAATTCACCTATATTTCTTTCTGCCTGCATAGGCGTATTCATCAAGTAATTCATATAACTTTGGTACTGATGTGGAACACTTCCAAGCCCCCCAATGGCTTGATAGGTTGGCGTGCTTAAAGGAGCTACACGTGGACCCCCATACACATTACCACCCATCCCTGTATTATACATTTGATAGGCATCCGCACCACCACGCTTAAAAACATTCTGCATCCAAGAAGGCGGAGCGCTTGTCTGCACCTGCCTCTGTTCTGTTGTTGCTGGACTCTTGCTCCCCATTTCCTAATTCCTTCCTATAATAAAGCATATCTATGCCGTAACCTTGCTTCTCCAATGCACGCTTCCAACCTAAGCGACCTAAAATCTCTATTTCAAAGGCACCATTCTCACGCGCCCAATCCTCTGCAAATTGCAGATTCTCAACCAAATCAAGAACGCCCTTGCCACTACATTCACAAATCAGCGCGCGTTTCTTGCCTAATGCCGTATATTGAAGCTGTGTTGTAACTGCCGCTAAAAACTGATCTTCATCATCCAAAATAAGCCATAACTGTTTCTTGCCACTACAAATGGCTTCAATGAGTTCTTGCAACGTAATTTCATGTTTGAAACGCTCCACATACTCACTAAAGGAGGCAATGATCTCTTCCAAATAAGGGGCTATGCGCTCCCTATCCCAAGAACTGGTCAAATAGACTTTTGCCATTATCCTCTGCCTAAAGGGCGTAAATCAACCTCAAATCCCGTAATATGCTTCCAAGACTCCCCTTCTGGAATACGCAATTTAAAGCGGTGATAACGATTGCGTGAGCGTCCATGATAGGCGCCCGTGACAAAGGAACATACCCTCTCCTTATGCCATGCGATCGGCGTCTTGTCGTTGCGAAAGCGTCTTTCTCCTATGCTTAAAAGACCTTCCAGAGTATCCACTTCTGCAAACATTTTGGTGATAAAACTAAAACTGCCATCGGGTGCTCCCATCTCTTGCGAAACAAGGGTTGCCTCCATAGGGGCTCCTGTAAACACAACAAGACGGTTATGACCATCAAACCCACCAAGCATTGGCGCGCCACTTTGCCAAATTGCACTATCAAGCGAAACCTGTAACCCCTCAAGACTGGTCGAAATCTCATCCAACTGTTCTAAGGTATAGCCTGTGGTAAAAACCGCAAACAATGTGAAAGGCTCACCCTGTATCGTTGACCATTTCTGCAAGCCCCAATCATAAACAAAGGTCGTTTGCTTGTTATTGCCACCCTTCAAAGACCAGTAAACACGATTATGGATAGGGTCTATCACACCTTGCATGCCATCAAGAGCAAGCTTATCAAAGGTCGAAAATACTGTTCGATCAACCTTTTCAAAACCTATCGGTAAAATCTGACCATCACCACTCATTTGATAAAAGCCGCCATCACTGGCAAAAAAAGCATCACTGCCATGGCAAGCGATAGAGCCTGCACTTCGTGCTCCTCGCTTGTCTTGTATCTTTTGGACACTATATGCAAGTTCAGCCCCCGGAATAAATAAACCAGCATAAATAGCAGAACGAAGGAAAACGAGTGGATTGGTAGATTCTGTTGCACCTTGCACATATTCTCCATCCGGAAAATCTATATGATCACATTTTTTTTGACCTATTTCCCAGAAATTTGCATTATTCAAACCTGACCAATGGATACGATTGGGGTTATCAGTCAATTGCATCAAACAAACAAAAGGTCCCCAAACTTTGACCAAACCTGCTCTGGGCGGATTGCCTCCTAAATCCTCAAAACGTTGTGATCCACCCGCCTTTAAAACTTGCGGTTTGTCATTTTTATTCACTGCAATGATCATATCTTTAAAAAGAGCAAACGACCATTTATTATCCTCATTGGCTTGATAGGTCACACCACTTTGGCTTATGTCTTTCCAACCACGCGTTTGACTGTCATAACTATAAAGCTTTTGCTTCCCTCCCACGATGATCTTAACACCATTGCCACTTCTAAAAGCTATACAACCCAAAGGCTTCTCTTCTAAAGGCGCAGAAATAACCCTTGCACTAGGCATCGGTATATAACAACCATCCGCTGGTAAAACATTCACAAGGGTATCCGTAAAGCTGCTGTTAACAACCGCAACATCTGGTCGATAATCAGCTATCGGAAAGAAAACCATCTTAGAAATCCGTTGGTATTATTCTGCTTACATTATGCCGTTGAGACGTCTCTGCACGCAAGGCATGCAACTGCTCGTTAAAGTCATTATAAGCTGCTGCTGCACAATCGGGCTCTTTGAGGATATTCTTGTACAATTCATATTTTGCACGGGCTTTAATCAGATCAAACCCATGCACAAACCATGGGTGTTCCTGATTGGCGTTCTCAAGCTCTTCCAAACGCACTGGTGAGAGAATGAGTTGAACCTGATAAACTCTATCCGGTGTGGGATAAAGATGCAATTTTCTATCAAAGTAACTGTAATAAACCGGCGTTCCCTGCTGGTCTGAAGACAATGAAGGCTCTAAAGAAAAAGGACTTCTGTGCTGCAATTCAATCTTGTGATGTTGATCGGAAAACAGAAACACACTTTTGATTTTTACAGCTGTTTCGATATGGCGGGTATCAGTTGCATCATAGACACCCTTCCCTGCCTGCGTTGTAAACACCACATCACGGCTTTCGTTAAAGTAAAAACTTTCCCTCTCACAAAAACGAATGGCAGCAAAAATACTTTCTTGGATTTGACCAATATACTCATCCGTGATGTCATCGATTTCGCTTTGAATAACCGACACAAGATATTGATTTATAATGATAATTTAGCGTTATTCATATTGAATTAGAACCCCGAATAACCTAAGATTCTCTCATTTCAAATCTCTCTATCTTGAATCAATCAAAACCATTCCCTTGCATGTCAAAAGCGG
>NZ_JAQITB010000036.1 GCF_028618515.1 Bartonella sp. ML69XJBT | reverse complement strand
AAGACAAAATAGGTGCGAAAAGCAGCACAGCAATTGCAAGCCGTGGAGACTGTACTTTCTTTGTCTCTGATGATGGTTTTTATCAAATCAACAGTGTGGGTGAAATGCTCCCTATTGGCTTTGGCAAAGTCGATAAAACTATCTTCACACTTTACAATAACTTTGCCATTGATGAGATGAGGGCATGTATTGATCCGGTCTATTCTCGTGTTTATTTTTCTATCAATGATAACACCGAAGGGATGCATATTTATGTTTATGATTGGCTTTTGCAAATATGGAGTGTCATTAAGGGGCAGAACCTTCTCTTATTTCCCCTTTTTGCAGCCGGTTATACATTAGAAGGCTTAGACGAAGTACAAGAGAGCTTGAAAGATTTACCAGCTTCTCTTGATAGTAAAATGTGGCAAAATGGTGCGCCTGTTTTGGGAGCCTTTACGCCAGACAACACATTTGGTTTTTTTGCAGGTCCTCCGATGGAAGCAGTTATTGCTTCACAAATTGTGGGGGATACGGGCAGGCAAATCAACCTGATGAGTGAGGCTTTTGTTCAAGCGGATACAACAAAAGGTTTTTTAAGTGTTGGGGCGGCATTTATCATTGACAACAAGAACCAATTAAATTGGGCTAAAGAGCGTTATGCCGGCTATAATATTGGGATGTATAATATCCGCTCACGGGCGCGTTATCACGCCTTGCGTCTGAGAATACCAGAAGGCACGCCATGGACACATATAACAGGCTTTGATGTAACGCTCAAACCCGCGGGCATAAGATGAATTTTAAGATCTATAATACAGAAAAATGGAGCGCTAAACAAATGGCGCCCTATTTTGAGAATGTCATAAAATCGATAGCTTACTTTAATCAAAAATTTCCTGATGATTATAATACAGAGACCATTTTAAACGATATTTTGAAGGGAGAAAAAGTTCTTTGGATTATCGTTGATGCGCATGAAAACTTTATGGCGCATGTCACAACACAGTTACAGGAACTCGTCACTGGAGCATTAAGGGCGGTTATTGTCACGCTTGGTGGAAAGGGAGGAGCGCCCTTAACAAAGCTTATCACTCAGATTGAAGCCTATTACAAGGAAAAAGGGGCAAAAGAGCTTGTCATCATAGGCAGGCGAGGGTGGGAAAAATCTCTTAAATCGCATGGATATTTCGTTAATCTTTTAGAATATAGAAAGCAGCTTTAACATGGGAAAAAGTTCTAAACCAATCCAGAATACCCAAAACACGACGCAAACAAATGAACCCCCTGCATGGGCAAAAGGTATTTTTGAACACGCCGCTCAAGATGCCATGACTTTTTATAACCAAGGCAGCGGAAAAGCCGTTTATGACGGGCAGCGAGTTGCGGGTTTAAGTGATCAGACAAAGAATGCGATTAATGGGCTTAGCAATAATACGCATAACTATGATAACAATTATTTAAATGGATTAGCTACAGGGCAAAATTCAACAAGCCAAAACTTAAAAAACATGGCTTCAGGGCAGCAAATAGGCAATAACCCTTACTTTGATGAAGCGCTTCAAAACACATTAAATAAAGCAACAAATTCTATTAATAGTTCATTGGCAGGTGCTGGGCGTTATGGTTCTGGGGCGCATACAGGAGTTCTTGCTAACGAATTGGGGGGCATAGCAACACAAGCTTTATCACAGCAATATAACCAAGATGTCAACAACATGATGAATGCCAATGGTCTCATTGACCAAGCAAACCAAAATCAGTTGGCGGGCGCCAATAACTTCTTTCAAGGTCAAGGTCAGGCAAATCTTAATGCGTTGACGGGAGGGAGTGTGCTTGATGCCAATCATCAACGGCAATTGGATGAAGAGCGGCAAAAATGGGAGCAGCAGAACAATCTTGATTGGGACCAGTTAAGTAAGTTGCTTACAGCTGGTGGGGCTGTTGCTGGAAATTATGGAACGCGAACAGGACAAATGACGACATTGACTCCGCAGCCAAAACCTAATCCGTGGGAGATTGTTGGAAATGTTGGAACTATCCTTGGTACTTTTGCTGGGCTTAGCGACATCAGAGCGAAAGAAAATATCGTGCAAGTGGGGCAGAGAAATGGCTATAAACTCTATGAGTATAATTACAAGGGCTATCCAGAGCGCTATCGCGGGGTGATGGCACAAGATGTTTTGAAGTTAAAGCCTGAAGCTGTTTTCTTGCATAATACCACAGGCTTTTTGCATGTGGATTATGGCAAGCTTGGATTTGAAATGGAAAGGGTGCAGTGATGGAACAAAACAGCTTTAATACTTTATCACTATTTATGAATCCAAAAGTTTTGCGTCCTTTAATACATCAGGGTTTTTTTCAGTTACCTAAATATTTTTTTCAAAAATATTCCACGCCTTCAAACACACCGTTTGAAGGACGATACAAGCCAAGTTTTTTAGAACGTGCTGCTTTTAGCACAAACCCTTTTGATGCGAACAATGGGGCTGATACTCCACAAAAATTGAGTCCTACAGAGCTTATTCGTGGCTCTCAAGCAGGAGGAGGAGACGTTGGGAAAAAAACGCCAGCAGAATTGATTATGTCTACGGATGATTTAAAACGCCAAATGCCTCCCTTGCCGGATGTTTCAAAGGATACTGTTAAGATACAAGAGGCACCAGAGCAACAAAAACATGACTTCTCAGAGCAGGGAGGCGTTACATCAATGATCCCTCAATCTCCACTTGTTGGGAACATTGATCAGTCTAGTGGGGATGAAGCTGGGCGACAGCAAAAAGATGTGATGGATTATATTACAGAGATCAACAACAGATCTATGGCAGAGAATCCGCAGGAGAGCAGCCCTGTCAATGAAGAAAAACTTTCTCATATGCCTATTCAAGAAGAAGAACATTTAAAAGCAAATGCTAAGCCCGAACAGGCAACCGATTATGTAAACGCAGTTGGAAATTTTATTCATAAAGATGCAGACCCAAGTAGCTTATGGGAGCGTTTTAGAAAATCAGAATTTTCCGAGCATTTAATGGATTTTTTTGCGGGGCTTGCATCAGGGAAGACACCACAGGAAAGTTTTTCAAATGCGGCACTTGTTATGCGGCAGGGCAATAATATACGTGCTCAAAATAGACCAATTTTTGAGTTTTTACGCTCTAAAGGATATAGTGATAAAGACGCACAAGCCCTTGTGCAATATCCAGATCTTGCCATGAAAGTTATAGGCAGCACGTTAAGCCCTCAAGAAGGCTATAGGACATTGACAGCGGAAGAAAAGGCAGAGCAGGGATTGCCTGAGAATATGACTTTCCAAGTCTCAACAAGCACAGGGAAAATTATACCTGTCCAAGGAGGACAGCTTTCCACTGCTTCCGGATTAGGAGGGAATACCGATGGCATGCTGTCAAAGCCTGAATCGGGTTATATGTATGTTAAGGATGAAAATGCACTTGGTGGCATACGTGCGGTGCCAATTGCAGGCAGTGGTTCAGAACATAAATTAATTCAAGAACAGAAGGAGGAGGAGCGTAAAAACCAACAAATGCAAATGCGAATTCTGGAAACAGCAGACAGGTCAAATCGTATACTCTCAGCATCTAAAGAATTGCTAAAAACTATTGAGGAACACCCGCATGTTGTTGGTTTCACTGGTCCTATAATGTCGTTCCTTCCTAATTCTAAGGCAAAAGATTTTGGGCATATGCTCGATTCATTGAAGGCAAGTATCGGGCTTGATGCCTTGAGAAAAGCAAAAGCATTTTCACCAAATGGCGCATCTGGCTTTGGGAATTTGTCTAATATGGAATTGCAAGCATTGCAAAACTCTGTAGCGGCGTTGTATCAAGATCTTTCTGCAGAGCAAATGAAGAAATCTTTAAAAACAGTTATTGACACTTTCAATAAATCCAATGCAGCAACGCGCGCAATTCTTTTTGGTGGTGCAGAAGCAACAAACGAGCTCGTTCGAGCCGCCTATGGGCAAGATGCTTATAAGGGAAATCATGCACAGTCAAATGATCCACTAGAAAAACAGATAGAAGCATTACCGGAAGGTGTATTGTTTATTGATAGTGACGGGCGCATTAAGGAGAAACAAACCAATGGCTGAAGTAATTCCTCCTCTTATTAATCGTAAAAACACAAGAGTCATTGGGCATATAAGTGACTATACACCAGAACAACTTCAAGAGCTTTTCGCGAAGAATAAGGAAAGGCTGAGGGGTTCTTTTGCAGAAAATAATGCGATCACAGCAGAAAATGATCCACATCCAAGTGCAGCGGGTGCTTTTGGATGGGGTGCTCTTCATGGGTTAACCATGGGGTATGATGATGAATTAGCTGGAATATTAGAAGCAGGTCCTATTGCTTATTGGATGGGAGATAAAGAGGCAGTTAAAAAATATAATGAAGTAACAAAGCGATGGCGTGATTATCAAAGAGCGGCGAACCGAGATCATTTTTATTTATCTCTTGCTGGGAATTTAACGGGTGCTGCGGCACCCATAATTGCTTCTGCGCTCTTTCCTCCTGCGGGAGGGGCTGCTGCTGCTGCGGCGGCGGCTCGTGCGGCAATTGGGGCTGATGTTGTCTTGGGAGGTAGAGCTGGTGTTGCAGGAGCACAAATAACCAGTAAAGCTTTAGCAGCAGGAGAAAGGGCGGTGCAATCTGCTTTAGCAGAGGGTGCGGAACGGGCAGCGGCAAAAGCTGCAGGTGAAGCAGCAATGAAAGCAGTAGCAAGTAAAGAGGCGGCAAAATTTAGCTTGGGGCGTGCAGCAAAAGCTGGAGCCATTTATGGTGGAATAGCAGGCAGTGGTGAGGGGGAAGGGCTTGCAGATACTCTAGTGTCTGCTGGGTTAGGTGCAGGGTTAGGTGCTGCAACGCCATTTGTTGCCAGTGGTGTATCAAAAGCAACATCTTTTGCGACAAGATCACTTAAAAAAACGCCTGCTATTGTGAAAAAAACACCTGAGGCTCTCAAAAACACAGTTGGAAAATTGTTTGGTAAAACTGAACCAATAACACAAGGTATAGAAAAAGAGGCATTTCAGATAAGCGATAGAGCGCTTAGGGATGTAAGCCAAACTTTAGGGGATGAAGGTGTTGATAAGCTTGAAAGGGCATTAAAACAGCGTGGTCCTGATTCAATGATTATTGATCTTCATGATGGTCTTGCTACGAGAGTTTTTAAGGCGGCAAAAAAAGATCACGATACCTATTCACTCATAAGTAATCGTTTGAATGAAAGACAATATGCCAGTGATAAGCGAGTAAGTGATGCCTTGACAGAGGTGTTGGGTCCAAAGGTCGATACGCTCAATTTAAAAGAAGAAATTATTAAGCAAGCACAGAAAAAGGCTGAACCATTTTATGAGAGGGCAAAAGCTTCTCCCATTTCAAATGCTGTTCGTGAAGATTTATCGCGCTTGCAAGAAACCCCCGCATTCCAAAAAGCATACAAAAAAGCAATTGCACAAATGCCAAATGAAGCGGATGCAACAGTTATAGGGAGCAATGGATATCCAAAGCTGAATATGCGAATTTTACATAAGATGAAAGAGGTTTTGGATGATCAAATTAATTCTGCACGTATCAAAGGAAAATGGGGATATGCTCGAGATTTGACTGATTTCAAACAACGCATTCTGGACATTTTGGATACGTCATCTCCAGATTATGCGAAGGCACGGAAAATTTATTATGACGAGCGTACTATCGGTGATGCCCTCGAGCAAGGAGAGCAAGCACTGAAGAAGAGCGTTAATCTTGATACAATCAACAGCCAACTTTCAGATTTGGGGTTAATGGAAAAAGAGGCTTTTCAAAAAGGTGTACGGTCACAAATAGAAACTGCGGCAGGCAATGCACAGAATTTTGAACACAGTCTTTTGAGTTTGTTTGACACAAAAAATGGTCAAGAAAAATTGCAGCGTATTTTTGGTGAGGATAAAGCTAAGCAACTTATGAAAATGTTGCGACCAGAAGTGGAAAGAACAAAGCTTTTTGCACGATTGCCAAACCATATAGGTGAAGTGGAAGAGAGGGGGGCACAACAGACTATGGGTATAGGAAAGATTGCTTTCATCAAGGCAGTTGTAAAAAATTTCTTAGGGAAATTTGGACGCAAATTCTCAAGCGTCCATAAAGATACTGAGAGAGATATTGCAGCGCTTATAACAGCGCGGGAAAAAGGAGACTTTGGGTTGGCAAGAGAAAAAGCCGTTGAATTAATTAAGAAGTTTCACGAAGCGGAAAAGAAACGCTTAATAACCAAAGAAGACCACACAAAATTCTTCAATTTTATTGGCATTCTTTTGAATAGCAGTGCTGATAGAACGGTTATAAACTAATGATCAATTTTCATCCCAATGTAAAGCGTGCTATCTCACAGGCAGCACAAAAATATGGTTTGCCAGAAAGCTTTCTTGAACGTGTTGCTATGATAGAAAGTAATGGTAATCCAAATGCAAGAAATAAGAACAGCAGTGCGGGAGGGCTGTATCAATTTCTCGATTCAACAGCAAAACACTATCAACTCAATAACAAGTTTGATCCCTTTCAAGCAACCGATGCTATGGCACGGTTAACGAAGGATAATACACGTTATTTAGCCACAGCATTAGGCAGAGAGCCATCAGAGGCAGAGCTTTACCTCGCACACCAACAAGGACCAGCAGGGGCAGTAAAGCTTATCAAAAATCCACATATCCCAGCAAGCCAGCTTTTAGGTCGACAGGCAGTCACACTCAACGGTGGCAACATGGAAGCTACAGCAGGGGATTTCATGAATCATATTTATGGGCTTTACAATAAAACGGGAGATGCTTTGAAGAGAACGATACAGCAAAACCAAAGCAATGGACAAGCGGCACCAAACGATGTGGGTCCTTTGCGTGGGGTTGAGAGGCTTCAAAAGACACTTCAAGGTAATCAGGTGGGTCAAGGTGATCAAGGGGGCAACCAATTGATGGCATATGACACGCCATTTCCAAACAGAATGATGGCACCTGAAAGCAGAGACAATTTAACAGGACAGGTTATGGAAACCACACCATTACAAGCACAAGGTATTGATGCAGGTGCTCTTAAAAAGGGCTTTTCCGGCTTGCTTCATTTAATGAGAGAGAATGGAGAACGACAAAAACAGCAGGCACAGATGGTACAGCAACAAATGTTGCAGCAACCAGTCATGGCGGGTTTCTCACAATCGACTGGGCGCCCGACAGATTTAACAGCTCTCATTGATCCCTCTAGGCGGCAATCTGTTGGTTCCTATGGGCGGCAAAAAGAAGAGCAATTGCGCCAAGAGCTATTAAGAAGAACGGGGGCTTATCATGTCTGATATTTATGACTGGTCACTCACAGCTGATCAAAATGCCAATTCCGATAGTATCATTAATTGGGCAGAAGGGCAGCCGCCTAGTTCTGTTAATGATAGTGCGCGGGTCATGATGCAGCGTATACGTGAATATCTTGCCGATAATGGTGGTTCTCTTGACTCAAAGTTTATTGTGAATGCAAAGGAACAAACAACATCAATTACGTTGACGACGGTTTCGCCAATAGCGAAATATAAAAACGATATCATTATCCGTTTTAAGGCGCGTGGTATGAATATTGGCACGACAACAATAAACATGAATAGTATGGGAGCAAAGCCACTCTATAAAGCTACCAATACGGGGATAGTGCCATTGATAGGCGGTGAGTTACAAAAAGGGGGTATTTATGAAATTGTCTATAATGATGGCGCATCAACAAAAGATCTTGATGGCTGGTATCTTTTAAATCCTACCCCCATTCCACCACCAAAGGTCGAAACCTTTCCTTGCGGGTTTATTGCGACCTTTGCTATGCAAGAAGTGCCAAACGGTTGGCTTTTATGTGATGGTGCTACATATGAACGCAAAGATTATCCGCAATTATTCAAGGCGATAGGGGATAAATGGGGAAAAGACAGCGATACAACCTTTAAAGTTCCAGATTTTAGAGGAGTGTTTTTGCGCGGCTTTGACAATGGTCGTGGTTTAGACAGAAGTAGAAAATTTGCCGATATACAGCAAGATAGCCTTAAATCGCATACACATGCTTGTAGTGTTGAATCGGCGGGGCAGCACGCACATGAGTTTCAGTATGCTGGAGTTGGATGGAGCGCCAATGATATTGGCAGAAGGAACCCCAGTTATCACTATCAAACCCTTACAGGGATAACACAACCTGCTGGAGTGCATACGCATAAGGTAACACTTTCTTCAACGGGCGAGGCAGAAACGCGCCCTGTTAATACTACGGTTGTTTATGCCATAAAATCATAAGGTTTTCAGATGATCAATAATCCGTCTGCTATTGATGATATTGCGGACGCGGAGCAAATCCGCGTCCTTTTTTATGCAAGCAATAGAATGGTTCATGCGCCATTGAATAAGGTGCTTGATCTCGTCAAAAGCGACATACATCATGATCTTTTAAGCGCTTTGGCAGAGTATCAAGAAGCGACAGATCAACGCATAGAGACCATGCAAAAACTTATTGATGAATTACAGTCTCTCATCCCCAAAAATCTCAAAAACAGACTTACTAAGGAATGAACCGCGATGCCATTACCCTATCATACGCATATCTTTAAGCTTGAACCAGCAACAAAGAAAGAAGTCAAAGAAGGTGTTTCAGATAGTAAGGCTCTTGCACCTGTTTCAGTGGGGAGTGCAGCAGCTTATGAGGTAGAATATTTTGCAACTGCTGCTCAAGGGAAAAAGGCTGATGATGCTGTTGCAAAGAGAGATATTGGAGCTCTTGCTTACAAAGATAAGGTCACAATCCACGATATTGAAGCAAGTGGTGAAGCTCATGAGAATGCGATTTTATCAGGCGCTGGCTGGGTAAAAATATCGCCTTTAGGGATTGGCGATATGAAGGCTGCGACATATGACCCCGACAATGTGGGATCAAATGCATTTTCTATGGAAAATATGCACGAGGGTCCTACCAAAAAGATCTTAACCACAGAGGAAAGATCAAAGCTACGATGGTTAAGCCCTAGCCAACCCACAATAGAAAAGTGGCATAAGGGAATTGAAGGCGTTTATTATCCCATATCTCCGGCAGATCTCAAAAATACCATTAGCTATTTCGTAGCATCAAAGTCTTTTGGTATGTCAAAATCAGTTTATGATCCAGATACAATAGAAAAAGATGCATTTGATATGGATAATATGAAAGAGGGAAATAAGCATCTTATCTTAACGCCTCAAGAACGTACACAGATTGCAAAAATTGATAAAGTTGAAGACGATGTAAAACAAGGGCTTCATGTTGCAAGTGAAGCAAAGAGTGTTGCGAGTGTTGCATTAAGTACAGCAAAAGATGCGCAAAAAACAGGAGATAGGGCACAAGCTGTAGCAAGTGTTGCACAAGAAACAGCGAATAAAGCACAAAATACAGTTCAAGAGTGTTTCAGTGTTGCAGGCAAAGCGAAAGAGGTAGCAGAGAATGCATTCAATACAGCGAATGTTGCAAAAACGAATGCTACGGATGCAAAAGCTATTGCTATCACTGCGCAAACAGCAGCCGATAAAGCGCAAGATACAGCACGCAGTGTACAGCAAAAAGTTGATCTCATTCAACCTCTTGCCAAAAAAGACTGGATTGATGGCACAAAGACAGTGGATGCACTTATCTCACCAGCCAAACTGATGGCTTCAATTAAAGCAAATAGTAGCAATAGCAGCGGTGCTGGTAACGGCAATAATGGTGGCGGGGTTAGAAAACCTGTTGAAATTCTGATGACAGAAAGCGGAGATATTCCATTGCCTGATGGTATTACTGCTGAGACCGATATCGAAGTATGGGCTTGGGGCGGTGGAGGTGGTGGTGTTAAAGATGGCGGCGGCGGCGGCGGACAATGCGTGCATCTTAAAATGAAAGGTTCTGATTTAGATAAATTAAAAACAGCTTACATTGGTCGTGGTGGTAAAGGCAATGACAGTAATGTTTTGTGCAATGGTGGTAGAACAATGATCAAAGGACTTGTTACTGCAGAAGGAGGATATTCCGTCTCCATGATTTTTGTTAACTTTGGAGGGAAAGGCGGTGATGGAGGAGGAAACAGAGGGGGCACCAGTGGTGAGAGCTTTATTTTTTCTGGTGGTAATGGTGGCGGGAGTGGGGTCGACGGCAAGAGAGCAGGTACCGGAGGAAGTTCTTTTCTTGGCGGCGGCGGAGGTGGTGGTGGTCAATGCAAGGGTTCTATCATGGGGCAGGGTGGTGAGAGTTACAAAGGCGGTAACGGTGGTAGAGGTGGTAAAGAATGTGGCGGCGGCGGCGGCGGATATTTTGATGGGAAACACGGAGGCGACAAAATTGGCGGCGACGGCGGTGACGGAGCAGTACTCATAAAGGTATATTTATAAGGTGAATTGAACAATGGCACGGAAAATAAGTAAAGACTGTTTATATTGTTTAAAAAAGTGGGAAGGTTTGCGCTTGCAGGCTTATCAAGATGCTTCTGGCGTATGGACGATTGGTTATGGTCATACGAAAAAAGCCGGTAAACCAACAGTTATTGAGGGCATGGTGATTACGGAAAAAAAAGCCGAAACCATGCTTTTAGCAGATTTGCAGCAATATGAGAGGGCGGTAGAAAAAGCAGTTTGTGTGAATTTAAGCGATGAACAGTTCGGCGCTCTTGTTTCCTTTTGTTATAATGTGGGTATTGCAGCTTTCCAAAGCTCTACATTGCTTAAAAGGCTTAATCGGGGGGATTATGAAGCAGTTCCCTTCGAATTACAAAAATGGACCAAAGCGGGTGGAAAACGTTTACAAGGTCTCGTACACAGGCGTGTAGCAGAGGCAGGGCTATGGGCGAAAGGGGCTTATGTTTCTTCTAATTATCAAACAGTAGAAATGAATCAACCAACAGGTTTTCTCAAAGCAGAAGCATTGGCACCGATTATTGGTTCTTTCTCAGGGCTTGGTGGTTTTTTAGCGGGGAATGGTCCAGTTCAATGGGCTTTGGCAACCATTATGGTTTTAGCCGCATGTACTGGCATTTTCTTTGTTGCTAAACGCTTTCAGGAGCACCGCCTATGATCTTATGGATGAAAAGAAACTTGATGCTAACAGGTGCGGCTTTAGCCGCTTTTTTTATTGCCTTAGCAAGAGCTTTTACCCTTGGAAAAAAGGTTGAACAGCAAAAGCAAACAGAAAGTGCTTTAAAGGCAGCAACAGCACGGCTTGAGGTAGAAAATGAAATTAACAAAAAAAGTGATGCTGATGTGCGTGCTGCTCTCTCTCACTGGTTGCGCGACAAATAAATATGCTTCTTCTTGTGTTGGTTGGTTACCTATTTATTTAAGCCGACAAGACCTGAACACCATTAGCTCAAACTTAGCAAGAGAGATCTTAAAGCATAATGAGCAAGGTGAACGCTTGTGTGGGTGGAAACATGGTTAGAAAAAAAACGACAAAACACACAAAGCTTACAGAAGCAGAAAAAGAAATGCTTCAAGAAATGATCATCACCTATCAAAGCGTGAAAATGATGTCACGCTTGATGAAATGGATAGCGTTTTTTATCTTTTTGTTGATCCTTGATTTTGCACGCCTCATGGATGCGCTAGATAATGTCATTGCACATTTAAAGCAGTGGTTTTCAAAGAATTAGTTTCACTAAATCTATCCTTAAAATATGAAAAAATGATTAGGCTTGCAAAAGCTTGAGAGAATGGACTTCGCTTATGAAAGAAGAAAGTTTTACACACACATTGTTTGCGTGGATGGGTGGTAAACATCATCTACGTAAGAAAATTATACCGATTTTAAATAGCATTGACCATGAAACATACGTTGAACCGTTTTTAGGTTCAGGTGTTATTTTCCTAAACAAAAGACCAACGAAATATTCAGTTATTAATGATCTAAATGGAGAAATCACGAATCTGTTTCAATGTGTTCAAAACCATTTTGATGATCTAGCCAAACGACTAGAATGGTTTGTTTGTTCAAGACAGTTGTTTTTTGAACTTGCATCTATTGCCCCAGAGAGCCTCACCAAAATTGAAAGAGCCGCACGCTTTTTGTTTCTCCAACGTTGTGTCATGTATGGGAAAGAAGATTACTATTCTTTTAGCTTTGTAGGAAAAAAAACGGTAAGCTTTAATCCGGACAAACTTTTAGCAAGGATGAAACGTGTTAGGAAAAAACTTCTTGATACCACTATCTTAAATTTATCGTGGGAACGGGTTGTTGAACTTTTTGATGCGCCCAACAGTTTATTTTATTTAGACCCGCCTTATCTTGTAAAGAAGAAGCGTTATAGTTCTGGGAATTTTGTTGAAGATGATTTTGTGAGTATGGCAAAAGTTCTCAAAGGCATCCAAGGTAAGTTTGTCTTGAGTCTAAATGATTGTGATGCAGTTCGAGAGATCTTTAAAGATTTTGACTTTTTAGAAGTTGATACCGTTTGGACGGCGGGTATGGCAAAAAAAACACCTCGAAAAGAAGTGCTGATTCGTAATAATTGAGGAAAGTTTGAAAAAGATTTGTTAGAATCAGCAGAAATATTTCTTCTCTAATAGGACTTTTTATATGCTTACATCATTTGGCAAA
>NZ_JAQITB010000035.1 GCF_028618515.1 Bartonella sp. ML69XJBT | reverse complement strand
CGGGTCAGGGGAGGATTTTAGGCAAGTTTGTCATCCTTTCTGTCAAAGAAAAGCAAAGTGTTTTTCATCAAAATGGCAGCCCAAAAAAACAAGAATTTACCATCAATTTGAGAGAATATGGTGAAGAACTATGAGTGATCTTTACATGACAAAAGAAGGCGATATGGTTGATGCCATTTGCTGGAAATACTACGCCAAGGGGCAACAAGCCCTTGCTGTTGAACGCGTTTATGCAGCTAATTTTGGTCTTGCAGACTATGGCCCTATCTTAAAAGCAGGCATTACAATTCTTCTTCCAACCCTCCCCTATCCCAAAGCCACACCGGTCATTAGAATTTGGGGCAGTCAATCATGAAACCTTTTTGCATCGTGATGGCAAATGGAGAGGATATTACAAGAACTCTCATGGACTATGTCTTATCGATTGAAATTACCGATGAAGCAGAAGACAAAAGCGACCGTATCACCATAGAGCTTGATGATCGCGCCCGTGAGTGTGATAACGGCTTTCTTGACATTCCTCTCATCGGGACAGTTATTTCCATAACACTTGGCTATGAAGGCGGTAAAAACCGCGATATGGGCGCCTATCTGATAGACGAAATCTCTGTAAGCAGCCCACCACAAACCTTAAGTGTTACAGGGCGCGCTGCCTCCATGAATACATCTTATCGAACACCAAAAAGCCAATCCTATCATCAACAAACCCTCGGGAGTATCATTCAAGAGATAGCACAGCGCAATGGCTATACAGCAAAAGTTGACCCTGCTCTTGCAAAAATTGTTGTGCGTCACATTGATCAAACGGTAGAAAGCGATATGGCTTTTGCCACGCGCCTTGCAGAAGAATATGACGCCGTTGCAAAACCCGTTGATGGAAAATTGGTACTTGCCAAACGGGGTGAAGGCAAAGCCATTACCGGTGAAACACTCCCTATTGTTGTTATCCATGAAAAACACTGTACCTCTTGGGATTTTAAATACAGTGCACGAGATGAAGCAGGTAGCGCCAATGGCTTAGCAACAGATGCGGGAGATGACCAAAAAGCCGCCGCTGATGCAAGGGAATCAGAGGAAATTGAGGAAGGCGAAGATGTAATCCATATGGATAAAAATGATGTCCCTAATTTGCCTAAAACAGAGACAACAGCAGAAACACCAGAACAAAAAAAGCAAGAAGAAGAGAAAAAAGGCGGTGTACTTGCAAGCTATCATGATATCCGCACTGGTGAGAAAAAGGAAGTCAAGGTTGGTAAAGAACCTTTTCATGAACTCAAATATACCTACCATAACCAATCAGAAGCGGTTGCGGCTATTGCTGCTTATCGCAATAAGTCATTGCGTGGGAAATCTTCTTTCTCATGTGATATTGGTGGTGATCCCTTTGTGCAAGCAGAAGCAAAGCTTGTTCAAGAGCCCCCTTTCCGTCCCTATATTCCAGCAGAATGGCGTATCAAAAGCGTCAAACACAAGCTTGATAAGACGGGTGGATATACAACAAAAATAGACTGCGAACTTTTTGATAAAGCCCAAGAAGATGCTGCAAAAAACGTAGCCAATACCACACCAGAAAAAGACGATACCCTTGATCCAAACGCCCCACCCAATGCATGTGATGAAGGCGAAGGCGTCATCCATATGGATGAGGAAGATAGATAAGTCAAATTAGTAAAAACGTAAAAAATCTCGAAAGCAGCTTGACAATGTGGCAACAATATGTCTATTGTCGAGTCAGGTGCCTAAGAAACACCTTAGAACAACAAGCGGATTGGTTGCCGAAATAATCAGTCTTCCGCACATTGTAAAGGCTTTGACTCATTATATGCGTATAGCGTATACTGGTCTTGTCGGGTGTGGTTATGCCATAAAATACCCTTTCGGGGGAAAGCATAACGACGGGCTTGTTGCCGTGTTTCTTAGCACCCGGCACTTTTTAAAAGTGTCATTAAGAAACATCTATCAACAAGGAATTCATTATGAATACTCTTATAGAAATTAGAGAACAGGTTATTGATCAGGAAACTGTTCAAACTGTTAACGCGCGTGATTTACATACGTTTTTAGAAGTCAACTCTAAATTTGCAGATTGGATTGTACGCCGTATTAAAGAATATGGATTTTTGGAAAATCAAGATTATGGTTTTACGTTTCTCAAAAATGAGAAACGTAAAAATGTTATAAGTAAAGAATATCATCTCACCTTAGATATGGCGAAAGAGCTCTCAATGGTTGAGCGCAATGAGAAAGGACGTCAAGCTCGTCGTTACTTTATTGAATGTGAAAAGAAACTAAAAAATCAATTTGTTGATTATGATGATATACGTTTTGCTTTCCCAAAAGATTGGGATAAAATGTCTCCAACTAAAAAGGCTGTTTACATTTATGGACCTCTCCACATGCATCTTGTCAAAGCCTTTACGTTGGTAGAAGAAAGCAAGCATTACAAAGCCATAATCAAAGAAGCAAAACAAGTCTTAGAAAGATCTGTCGTGAAAGCCGCTTAAGTAAAAAATATGCCTCCCTTCCCCATCTTTAAAGGTGGGGAGGTAGTCAAGATGCTTCTTCTAAAGCTGCTTGTTCCTTACAATTATTTTGGATAGGCGTTAAACTCATTTGTAAATCTAATGCACTTAAAACACTAAGAAAAGTAGAAAGCCGTGGGTCGCCTTTATCACTTAAAGAACGATAAAGAGACTCTCTTGATAGTCCTGTATTTTGAGCGATTTTACTCATTCCTTGGTTTTTTGCTATTATACCAAGAGCATGAGCAAGATACTTACTATCTTTGCTTTCAAGAGCATCTTCTAAAAGAATCCTTTGTGTCTCAGGTGTCTTGAAATATTCACTTGTGTCAAATTTAGTAATTTCCATGTTTCATTTCCTTTACTAATTGAAGGGCTTTTTTGATATCCTTTTGTTGTGTAGATTTATCACCAGCATTTAATAACAAAATGATTTGCTTACCTTGTTTTACAAAATAGATTCTATAGCCAGGACCATGATGTATTTTTAATTCTCCAATTCCACGGAAAAATTTTACATTTCCAAGAAATCCCGTTTCTATTCTTGCTATGCGTTTAACAATATGTGCTTGCGCAATCTCATCTTTTAAAGAATCTAGCCATTTTATAAAATGCTCTGTTTTGTATACTGTAAACATTTGTAACTTATAAGATACAATTATTGCAATGTCAAATACATTCTTTTGTTCCAATGAAAAAGCTACATGAAGCTTAACCAAGCTATCTTTCCGAAGAAAAAAATCCAATTTTTATTTTACTATTCCTAAAAATACAGCCAAACAACGCTCAATTTCTACCATTTTATCTACAGGAATGAAACCGAAAGCTGAACTAATTTTTTCACATCTTATCGTCATAATTTTATTAATCATTACTTGCGAAGGTTTCTGCAAACCATTCTTGTCGTTTGGCTGAATCGTAATGCGGAGTAATGGAGCATCAATAAGTGTACTTGTAATTGGTAAAACCGTCACGCTTGTATGTTCACTAAATTGATTAGCTTGAATGATCAATGCGGGTCTTGGTTTACCAAAATCACCTTGTATCGCTATTGTTACCAGAGAACCACGCATCATTCTGTCCATCCATCAACATCCATTAAAGATTGATCCATAAACAACTGTATAGATGTATCAGCTTTATCCATTTTTGCCACTAAGCGGGTTTGACGGTGGCACTCTTCTGCAAAATTCGGCTGGCGTGTATCTGGAACCCAAATTTGCATTAAGCGCAAACCTGCTTTTCTTTGTGCATTGCGATATTTTTGAACCCGTTCATTAACGTTCATTGTACCCATAACAAAATCTCCTTTTGTTTCATGTAACGTATAACACAGAAAAAAGTTACATGAAACGAGATTCTTACAATACGCGATAATTACAATTTTAGATTTTCACTCAGCCTCACCTTGTGTGGGGCTTTTTTATGGAGAATTTTATGCGAAAAATATCACAAGAGGGTCTTACACTCATCAAACAATGGGAAGGCTTGCGTTTGAATGCCTATAAAGACGCCATTGGTGTATGGACAATCGGTTATGGACATACAAACAATGCCGGAAAACCTTTTGTCCACAAAGGCATGACAGTCACTGAAAAACAAGCCGAAGAACTTCTTTGTAAAGACTTAAGACAATTTAAAAATGCCGTTGAACAAGCGGTTCAAGTTGCCTTAACCGATGAACAATTCGCGGCATTGGTATCTTTTTGCTATAATGTAGGAACAGGAGCCTTTTGTAACTCGACACTGTTAAAAAAGCTCAATCAAAGTGAATATGAAGTGGTCCCTGCCGAACTCCAGAAATGGACCAAAGCAGGCGGTAAGTGTCTTCAAGGTCTCGCACACCGGCGTGCAGCAGAAGCAGGATTATGGGCAAAAGGGACATTTGTTTTCTCCAACTATCAAACCGTAGAAACACAAGCACCAACGGGGGTTTTCAAAGCCGAAGCGCTTGCACCAATTATTGGTTCTTTCTCAGGTCTTGGCGGCTTGTTGGCAGGCAATAGTCCAGTGCAATGGGCTTTGGCAACCATTATGATCTTAGCGGCATGTGCTGGTATTTTCTTTGTTGCTAAACGTTTTCAAGAGCATCGCCTATGAAGTTCTGGATGAAAAGAAATCTGCTGTTAACAGGCGCGGCTTTAGCCGCTTTTTTATGGCTTTAGCTAAAGCTTTTACCCTTGGCAAAAAAGCAGAACAGCAAAAGCAAACAGAAAAAACTTTAAAAGCAGCAACAACACGGCTGGAGGTGGAAAATGAAGTTAATCAGAAAAGCGATGCTGATGTGCGCACTGCTCTCTCTGACTGGTTGTGCAACAAATAAATATGCTTCTTCTTGTGTTGGCTGGTTGCCAATTTATTTAGACAAGAAAGATCTGAATGCCATCAATTCAAACTTAGCAAGAGATATCTTAAAACATAACACCCTAGGTGAACGTTTGTGTGGATGGGAACATGGCTAGAAAAAAAACAAAAGACGATACAGAGCTTACAGAAACGGAAAAAACCATGCTTCAAGAAATGATTATTGCCTACCAAAGTGTGAAAATGATGTCGCGTCTGATGAAGTGGATAGTATTTTTTCTTTTTTTGCTTATCCTTGATTTTGCCCGCCTCATAGACACCATAGATAATATCTTTGCACATATGAAACAGTGGTTTTCAAAACATTGAAAAATTGTCATAAACGCAGTTCAGCATGTGAACTAAGCCGTAAAAGTTCTAATGTATCATTATCAGGCTTTCGATAGATCAAAACTAAATCTGGTTTAATATGACAAATCACGACACTTCCACCATTGACCTGTTAGTGCGTGATCTCTCCACTGAACTTTTAAGGGTTTGTTTTCCGCTAACAATTTGATCACAAGCAGCAAGTCTGTCTCTAATGTATCAGCATATCTCCCCCTACTTTCACGTTTAAGATCACGCCGAAAAGACTTCGTATAAACAATTTCCCGCATAGCTAACCAAGATCACTTTGCAGATTTACATACTTCAGCTTTATCCGCACGAATCATGGCGCGCAAATCATCCAATGACGTACGTTCGACACGTCCCATCTCAGCATCTTCTATAGCCTGCAATGTTTCCGGATTGGGTTGAAAGAGATCAAGTGGCAATGCTTTATCTCTAGCAATTCGGGTCATAAACATACGAACCGCATCTGATACAGTCAAACCCGTGGATTTGATAACTGCACTTGCAACTTCTTGAACTTCATCAGGGATGCGTGCTTGAATTTTACCCATTTGCCTCAATCTCCTATTTATTTGTACTACAGTGTACTACATTTAAGACTCATGTCAAGAGATTTATCTAATAACTCCCTCCCCGCTTTTAAAACGGGGAGATGAACCATACTTTTAAAATTAAGCAGCTTTCACAACAGATCTTGCTAAAACCTGCTTTGCTTCTTTAATGAGGGCTTTATATTTTCTGTTTTCTTCATCAACTCTAAAGGCATCAATAAGACGAACATGGATAGGACCTAAAAGATACAAAACTTTTTCACCAGCGTTCATTCGCTCCCAATGGCTTGGTAAATCAAAGCGCCGATCAACATCATAATCAGTAGATTGACTTTTTAACTTTTTCTCACACTCAATAAAGTAACGACGAGCCTGCCTACCTTTCTCATTGCGTTCAACCATTGAGAGTTCTTTCGCCATGTCTAAGGTAAGGTGATAATCTATTGCTGTAACAGCTCTAGATTTTGCGCTCCCCAATTTTGGGGACCGCAAATCTTGTGTTTTTATAAAATCACTACCCTCTTCAAATTTATACTGATGAATGCGGTCTTTAATCCAGGTAGAAAAATCTTTCCCTATTTCTAAAAACGCGTGTAACTCACGCGCATTAACAGTTTGAACAGTTTCCTGATCAATGATTTGTTCTTTAATCTCTATAAGTGTGTTCATAATGAACTCCTATGTGTTTAAATGTCTTCTATTGACACTCTAGAAGAGCGCCGGGTGCTAGAAAACACGGCACATAGCCCGTCGTTATGCCTTCCCCAAAAGGGTATTGTATAGCATAACCACACCCGACAAAATCATTATATGTGTGTAACGTACAATGAGTCAAAGCCTTTAATGTGCGGAGAAAAGATTGTATCGGCAATCTATCCGCTATGTGTCTAAGGTGTTTTCTAGGCACCTGATTCGAAAATACACATCACGGAAATAATGTCAAGACACTTTCTATAATCTTTTAATACTTTTGCTAATTTTGTTTCTGAATGCCGGGTGCTGAAAAACACGGTCGATAGTCCGTCGTTATGCCTTCCCCAAAAGGGTATTGTATAGCATAGCTACACCCGACAAAGTCACTATACGCATTTAACATACAATGAGTCAAAGTCTATAATGTGCGGAGAAACGATTGTTTCGGCAATCTATCCGCTATCGATTTAAGGTGTTTTTGAGGCACCTGATTCGACAATAGACACATTGTTATAAGCTTGTCAAGTCATAAGCCTGTCAAGTCGCTCCTGTTATAAATGCAGCCCACTGTTCCAAGAGAACATGTCGTTGTTCTAAAAAATCTGTCCGCATATATGCTTTTGTCACTGAACTCCCAACGGAATGCGCAAGAACAGTTTCGGCAATCTCAAAGGGTGTTGACGTTGTCTCTGCTATCCAATCCCGTAAACTGGAACGAAAACCATGGGGGCGATAAGTCAAACCACAAACTGTCATATATTTTGCCATGCTTGCATCAGAAATTGGCTTGCCTGTAAGACCAGAAAAGAGAAAACCTTTTTTCTCAAAAGGGAGAGATCTTTCAATCACTTTCAAAGCTGCATGACTTAATGGCACGCGAAAATCTGAAACTTTTCCCACAATACCTTTCATATTTTCTTTTGGTATTGTCCATATATTTTTATCTATTTGTTCAAGACGAAAATATCGCAATGGATATGACCGTACTCCAGTCAAAATCAGAAGCTTCAGTGCTAAATTTGAAAGAATCTTATCATCTAAATTCTGATAAAAAGTAGGAACTTCTTGCCATGGCATAGCAGGAATATTTGTTGATGTAACACGGGGCTTTCCTAAAAGAGCACGTGCTTTCATACAGGCTTGTAGATCAACATCCAAACCAAGAGCTGCAGCATATTTCAAGCAAATGTTAATACGGTTTAATGTTTTTCGCGCTGTATCTGCTTTTTCATGCCAAAGGGGTGAGAGAACATTGCGAATGATATTGGCTGTTAATTTTTCTATAGATAAGCTACCTATCTGCGGTATGACATGTAATTCTAACGGAGAAAACCAACGCCCATTTTTGCCTTCATTTTTTAATTCGGCTTTTTTACTTTCAAAAGCCGCTTTTGCAATCTCACTGAATATGTTGCTTTGCTGTTTTAAGACGGTTTGTTCTCGAAAGACAATAGGATCATTGCCTTCTTTAAGAATATCACTATAGTATCTTACAAGTTCGCGCGCTTCTTTTAGAAAAAGTTGTGCGACTGAACCGAGTCCCATTTCACGGCGTTTGTTGTGGTATGTATAACGAAAGAACCAAGAGCGTGTATTGTCTTTCTAACATTCAACCACAGCCCTGCCCCATCACAATATTTACCCTGGGAAGCAGACTTTACAAGTAATGCTGATAATCGATGAATCCCCCTCACTTAATTTCCCTTCTCGTCCACCTTTTCACACATTGCTCGTCCACCTTTTTGGGTCCACCTTTTAGACCACCTTTAATTTTTGATTTGAGATTTTTTCTTTAATTCTTAATTTTTTTATTGGAACATAAAAAACTATACACATCAATACGCTCTTACACATCTTTATATACTTTGAATCTTGTTGATAAGCCCCTGCCTGCCGCGTCTGGGCACCATTTTTTGTTTTTTTTGAGAATAACTTATTGTTTTTTAAGGGTGAGGAACACTAGAATAAAGGTGAGGGAATAGAACTTTCTAGCCTTCATCCTATAGAGTTTTTGCTTTTTTGTTAATTTTCTCTCATAATTCTTAAATTCTGCTCAGTTCTGTTATGAAAAGCTAGTAATGTTGCAATAAATATGACAACAGTTTCACGGCTAAATAAATCAGGAGGCTTGATGCTAAAAAACTTTACGAAGTGCAAATTTTTTACTAATTTCTATAGAAGATAAAAACGCTATCCATACACTTAACTTCTCAACCATCCTATAATTAAGTATTCTCAGTGAGAGATGCAAAGTTATCACAAGATTTTGCCAAATAATATATGTATCTAAAATCTTGTTGGACAAAAATTGAGAATATTTCCCCAATCCATTGTTGGTAAGTGTTGTGTTTTTCGGCACTATTTGTCTGATAATGGTAGCATTATCTTGAATAAAATATATTAAATCAATATGTTGTATATGTTTATTGCGTATTTGAAGCTTATTTAGATTTTGTTTCAATTGTTGTAACAAATTTGCAATTTACGTATAAAGAAACTTGAAGTTGCTATCCTATTTATATTTTTCATTTTGCCCTGCTAAAGCTCGATTATACACTACACAAGTGCACCCACAAAATTGTTTAATTTTACGGACTTGCCTACCATTAGGCAAAATTTCAAATTCAAAGACTTTGCGTCATTGCCATAGGTTCTGTTAGAAGTATTTTTTACTATTTTATACTTCATTTATGAAATTAGAGAATTTATATCTCAGTTTTTTAATATCTGTCTCAATTTTAAATCTGACTGTTTTGCATTTAATGATGAAAATCATCACATAACATCAGCTTGCAAATTATCCATTAACAATCATAATATCTATACCAGAAGATTTTAGAACACATTCTAGTGAAATGCTAAAGCAGAAAAATATTCCGCACCCAAAAAACTATAGAGCAATGCATCTTACTCATCATTCTACCCTTCTGAGTAGCAAAACGCTTTCGATCATTCGTCAATATATTCAACAATAGAAAACACTTAATGCATGAAGTTTTACATGCCTTATATTACCATTCTTAAATGAAGGTATTTTACGTTACAACAAGATAAAAAGCACCGTACAGAGCGATTGGATAGTTTTATTACCACATGAGGAATTAAATTCGCTCTGTACAGCCAAATGTAAGGTAAATAAACCTCATTGATAAAATTAAGGATATAAGTATCAGAATTTTAAAATATTTTAAAAAATTGTAAATAACTAATGCAAAAAGATTGATTACAACAGCGATAAAACATACTATATGGAGAGGTAGCAAAGCATTTTTATCACCTTTATGAATCTCCTAAAGCTTTAGAGAGTACAAAGAATGCAATGAAAACCAATATCATGACATATTGGAAATGCTGATTTAGTATTAAAATACAATTGAAAGCATAGAATTACAGGAAGAATATCTTGAAAACTGTTATCAATTATGAACCGTTCATAAACGATAGCGATAGAAAAATCAAAGAAATATTTGAAGATACTAGATATAATAACGGCATTATGAATGCCTATAAAATAAAATAGTTATAAAACATCTCAAATACATAGAAAGATGGATTATCAAAACAATCTCTTTTCGCTGTATATAACAAACCCGAAGGAAAACCTATGAACAGTTCACTTTTTTTATTTATTTGTTTTGAATATAAAAACTGAAAATCGTATATTATAGCTTCTTCCAATAGCTCTGAAATACTCTTCTTTCACATTTTGGTCGCACTTGATGACAAGATTTCCAAGTTTGGTGAACAAATACTCAATTTCTTCTTTAGAAACTCCAGGTTTGGTACATTTTGATAAGTTATCTTCATCTCAGTTGATACCATGAATTTTGATGTCTTGCTATCATAACGTGTAGATGGATAAATTATATCTATTATGTTTTTTATTTTGGTAAATTGGCTTATAGAGATCTTTCTTTAAAAAACTTCTTGATTAATTTATCTTTTTTGAGGAAATTAGAGAGCAAAACAAAGAATTATAAAATTAATTGTAGATTTTCTAATTCAAATCTGTATAATACATTATGTATTTGGATGTAGGATCTTAAGCCGCATTTGTAAATACAGAATGTTTAATTATAATATCTTTTTGCGCTTTTATGGTAGCTTTTTCGATATAAGTGGCAAATATTGTAATTCTTCAGAAGTCGCTGTCTTTATTGTGTTGATTGTTGTTATTCTTGCCTTTTCTTAGGTGTATTCTTGTTTTCCTGAGGAAGTTGAAAGAATTTGTTATCTAAATTTTTTAAGATTCATAGGTGATTTTTATGAAAATTCTCATATTACAATTGGATAGAGCTTTATTCTGAACGTTGATGGAAATGTGATATAAATTGGTAAGAAGGATGATGTAAGAACAATGATTTTCGTATTGGGGTAGCCTATCAACTCTCGTTTATTGAATATGCTGTAAGAATTCTTCCTCAGAGCAGTAGTGTGGGTTTATAAAACAAATATTGGATAAACAAATATTAATGTATACCACTAGTTGTTTATTTTTGTATTATTTTATGTGTTGCCGCAAACGACTTTTTAAAGAAGAAAGGAACATTTAGGATAAAAACTACCCATAGAATTTATAGGGTAAACCATATTGGTGATGAGTTGTAAAAAAATATTGAAAGAATTCTGTCTTATTGCGAATTGGATTGAGTTGGAATTGTTGCTTTTTAAAGTCGAAACGAAACTGCCTGTTACAGAATAGATAGTGATTAACGTGTTCTTTTTTCTTATGCATAAAATGATATAGATCTTAAGCATTTTTAGCATAGAGTTATTATAGCTCTACTAGACTATTTCACTGTTCTATTCTTTAAAATAGGCAGATGTGAATTTAAATTTTATTCATGCCCTGCTTTGTGTAGGTTTTTTTATGGAATAGGGATAATGCGAAAAATATCAAAAGAAGGGTTGGCACTAATTAAGAAATGGGAAGGTTTGCGTTTAAGCGCCTACGAAGATTTAGTTGGTGTGTGGGCAATCGGTTATGGACATACAAGCGCTGTTGGTACGCCACATGTTCATAAAGATATGCGGATTACGGAAGCAGAAGCGGAGAAGATTCTTTGTCAAGACTTACAAAAATTTGAATATGTTGTTGAACAAACTATTACTGTTCCTTTAAACGATGAGCAGTTTGCCGCACTTGTATCATTTTCTTATAATGTTGGAACAGAAGCTTTTCGTAACTCTACACTTGTAAAAAAGCTTAATAGAGGAAATTATGAAGCTGTGCCAACTGAATTACAAAAATGGACGAGAGTAGGAGGAAAGCGTCTTCGAGGTCTTGTTAATCGTCGAGCTGCTGAGGCAGGATTATGGGCTCAGGGCTCATATGTATCTCCAAATTATCAAATAGTAGAATCACAAGGTGTAACAGGTATCTGCAAAGTAGAAGCTATTGCACCAATTATAGGTTCTCTTTCAGGACTTGGAGGGCTTTTTGCGGGTAATGGTCCTGTTCAATGGGCTTTAGCGGGTATTATGGTTTTGGCGGCTTGTACGGCCATGATATATATCGCTAAACGTTTTCTGGAGTACCGCCTATGATCTTATGGATAAAAAAATACCTAACCATAACAATAGCAATTTTAACGGCTTTTTTTATTGCTTTAGCAAGAGCTTTTTTCCTTGGAAAAAAAAGCTGAGCAGCAAAAACAAACAAAGAAAGCTTGCAAGATGGCAACAACACGGTTTGAGGTAGAAAATGAAGTTAATCAGAAAAGTGATGCTGATGTGCGTAATAAGCTTTCTGACTGGTTGCGCGACGAATAAACAAGGTGAACGTTTATGTGGTTGGAAACGTGGACAGAAAACAAAATAATAGGAATACAGAGCATACCCCATCAGAAAAACAGTTTCTTCATGAGATGATTCATAATTTCCAAAATATGAAAACACAATCTTTGATCTCTCATTTCGATAATAAAGCTGATTTTTTTGAAAAAATTGAAATATTTTTAAAAGCACAATTCATAATTTTACTGTAGAAATTGAGCTAAAATAATACATATCTGCTCTCTGTATACTCTACCCGTTGAATATAGAGAATATAGAAGCGTATAAATATGCTCCTAAGGAAGTATATAGACGTTTTATTTTATGAAATAATGGCGCTACACTTTTCCAAAAAACATCATGATTAGCAGGATGAGTAGTTATAATAATTTTATTTAATAAAGAATCAACTTGATCCTCAAGAAATACATTTGTTTCCAAAACAGCAGAAGTAACAATAACAGATGCTTCTCTTGGAAAAGATGTACGATCAGACGCTTTTACGACAGATGAAAATGCTAAAATAATAACAGATACATAAAAATAATATCTTATATTCATATTTTATACCTTATTCTCTTTAATAAAAATCCATAATAGATATAACATAATATTATTTTTATGTATATACTTCAAGCTATATAACAACAAAAAGAATAAAATATTTTATAAATTAATTTAGATAACTAATTATTAGCTATTTTATTTTTAGAAATAGATATTCAACAACTCACATATTAGTAAAAATAAATTTGATAAATTT
>NZ_JAQITB010000034.1 GCF_028618515.1 Bartonella sp. ML69XJBT | reverse complement strand
AATATTTCAGAAAAATACAACAAATTGAAAAATTGTTTTATAGTTCATAATCTATATTTAGAACTAAATATAATTATTAAATATTTATAAAATTTTTTATATAAAAACTATTTATAATATTAATAAAATGAATTATCCTATTGAATAATAACTATAATAAATAACTTTATAGGTCAAATACTTTAATAAATTTTATAGAAAAAAATAAGAAACAAATGCCATTCATTTACTTTTTATAGTGAATACAAAATACTCAAAATATTATAAAGAGATTTTTAAATAATCACACTAAAAACACACATTACAATTTTGCACATATTATCTCCCACCTATCTTATACTCACATCACAATTTTTCACCTACTATTCTTAATCACGTACTTATCTAACAAGTAGGAAAAGACCTATGGTGCATCCAAGCTTTACCTAATAATAAAAATCTTAAACCATTTTATTTAAAAATTGCTCTACCTTCACTGATTTCTATATTATCTTCTGCCTTTATTGCAAAACGATCTTTATTAGGAAAAGTAATAAAACATCCTTTCATACAAATTGTAACTATTTGCTGCGAATTCAGCGCGATATTTAAAGGGACACTCCCTTCAACGATGATGAGAGATTGTACTTTAAAATCAATATTTTTCACTGTTGCTGCAAAAGCCGTCATAGACAAAATATCCAACAGCGTAGCTGCTATAAAAACATGAATATATTTTAGCATTCTAAGATTCCTTCCTCAACAAAACGCCTATATAATAAAAAGCGAAGAGCGTTTGTGACCTTAGAAGGTGAGGTAATGTTAGGGATATAAATTGCCAAATTAAATGAAAATTTCTTACTATCAAATGCAGTAAAACTTACCTGTGGTGCAGGATTTTTTAAAACTCCCTCCGTTGCAGAAGCAATTTCTAGCAAAATTTCCACAACACGCTCTGGAGCAATATTGGAGGCAACCGCAACAGGAATATCAATTCGCCCCATTTTACTTCGCCTCGTCCAATTGCTAACATTGTTATTGATCAGACTTGAATTAGGAATAATAATCGTCTTACGCTGCAATGTTTCAAGTTCCGTTGCACGCACACTGATACGTTTAACAATACCACCCACGGATCCAGATTCTACATAATCTCCAATCTTAAATGGTCTTCCAATTAGAATAATAAGCCCAGATACAAAATTCTGCACAATATTTTGCAATCCGAACCCTATACCAAGCGAAAGACCACCAGCAATAAGCGCAAAATTTTTGAGATCCAAACCTGCCATTGACATTCCTATCAAAGCCGATACGACAATACCTCCATAGCCTATAACCGTTTTGATAGAATTACGTACCCCAGAATCAAATTCCCCATGCTCTAAGACAGTTTCATCTAACCAACCCATCATTCGTCGGCTGAGAAATAAACAAATAGAAAAAGAAACGATTCCAGTTACAATAGAAATTAAAGAAATGAAGACATTTCCAATTTGAAAGCCTGTCATTAACTGCCACAACACTGCTTTTAAATCAGAATACGAAAACCCAAATTGTACAGCGATTGGCATTGCACAAAATACAATCACAACCAAATTGAGGAAAATACTTAAAAGCACCCCTAATTGATTCATTGTTTTCTCGTCTAAATGCAGCCATTGCGTTAAAGCATGACCAAGGTGTGTTTTCATAAATTGGCCTTTAGTTCCAAGCGCTTGAGCACTTTGTATTCCCAAATACATGAGAACTAAAAATACCCCACCAATCGTAATCTGCTGCATAATAAAACGTGCTAAACCAACATAACCTAAACAATCCATCACAATCAGCAATATTCCCAATACAATAAGAGGAATACGTATATAAAATGGCAAAAAGCGCGGCTCTTTCTCCTTCCCTTGAGAAATCTCACGTCTAAAACGTAAAGGTATAAACGAGATGATAAACAGCAATATCGCAAAAAGAAAAACAGCAATAAAACTTTTAGCAATCGTCAAAGAAAGCGAGGCGGAAACAATTTGATAAATACTATCAAAAACAGCATCAAATGCCAAAACGCCACCTAAAAAAGTAATTAAAATCACCAATTGATACGCTGCCGATGGTATAATATTAAGAAGAAGCCCACGAGTTATATTTGATGCTAAAAGAACAACCGCTAAACGATTGATCAAAAAAACGAATACAATTTGACAGCCTACCATATCAAATACTGCTGTAAGTTTTCCTGGATCCAAATCAAAACTACGGAACAAAAATAAGATAAGATAAACGCAAACAACACATATAAGTGATGGGAGAAGAACCGAAATAAAAGCGGCCAACAAGAATTGTAAATACGATATTTCTTCATTGTTCTTCATCAAATGACAGCGTACATTCGCTAGAATTTTGCGAGAAAAATAAGAAAGTCCTAAAGCAATAAAAAGTGGAATAAAAAAGGAAAGAAACAGTTGTAATAACTTGAAATAAAATACAAAATTCCACCAAGAACTCAACAACAAAAGAAAATCAGAGGAAGCCTCTTTGGTTTTTTGGATAAGATGTTTAACCATCGATATCGAAAACTCAAGCTTATGCGTAAGTGTGCGCTTAAAAAGTTCTCGAGATTGAGAAATAGCAAGTTCGGCTATCCTATTTGCAGACAAAAAGATTGATTCAAATCGGAGGACTATACTGTTAACTTTAACTTTTTTCTCTATCAATACAGAGCGCTCATCCGCTGTTTTTTTCAAATCATCATGGAGCTCTGTTAATTGATCAAGAAGTGCATTAATATCATTAAGAGGAGTACGCAAAACAAATGCTGCTTCTAGAGCACGTTTACTGATATCTTGTGCACGTAACCGTAGTTCTACCAAAGCCCGCTCATCTTCTGATTTATTTTCAAACTCTTTTTCTAAAGTTTCTGTATTTTGTTCAAGAGTCTTGATAATCTGCTGTTGTTGTTGAATAATTTCATCAATTGAATAAGAAGAGAGCGCTTGTCCGATAATCGGATTTTGCGCCTCAAGAGGCCCCCACCCCCAACAACTGAATACAACAATAAAGCCAAAAATAAAGAAAACGATGCGTAATTTTTTTCTAAAAAATGAATACATATTTGCCTTAAATGTACAAAGAGGAAACTACCCCCTCTTAAACGTATGGCATAAAACAAATATTTTCAACTTTTATAGAATTTATAAAATAAGCTTATAAAAGCTTTTCCTCATCCCATAATACTGATAATAAGGGAAAGAATAATATAGGCTTGTGAAACTTATAAGATAAAGAGGAGGCTCTCTAGAATGCTTTTTTTGCACCTCTATTGCAAAAAAGAAAATTTTCTCCCTTTTACGACTTGGCTTCTTCTGTCCGGCTTTGGCGTATTATTGGCGAGCAACTTAGAAAAGCTAGCTTATTTAATCAAACAACCACAAGCAAATAATATAGTGAGCACAAATACACTTGATCCACAAAATGAGTATCATCATTTGAATGTTAGCGAAAACAAAAAGTTTGTAACACTCCATACAGATTCCGTTTTGCCTATCAATATTGTTCAAAATATCCTAACATTGAATCCCTTTTTAATAACGAGCGTAATGATTTGCAGACGATTTGAGCATCTTCAAACGCAATATTTTACAAATAAGCGTGCTCCTCCTCTTACTTGAATTATAAAACGATCTTCTTATATCGTTTTTGCCTTTAATTTTAATAACTATTAGATTGCCTATTAGCGGAATATATCATGCGTACACCTGGTTGGTTGACTACTTTTTATTGTTTGATTCTTTTAAGCAGCATTTATGTTGCCTTGCCCAATTTATTTTCGCAAGAACAAGTTAAAAACGCACAATTCTTAACTGACACTCGTGTAACACTTGGTCTTGACCTTCAAGGAGGTTCTTCCCTCCTTCTCGAGGTTGACAGCAAAACGCTAAAGCGTGATCAATTGCACATAGTTTTAAGCAATGTGCGCAACACTCTGCGTGAAAAACAAATCCGTACATCAAGTATTCGTATCATTGAAGATAGTATTGTTGCCCTTCTTGCTGATCCATTACAAACTGACAAAGCACTTTCTGCTTTGCAAACATTGATCACTCCCATACACAGTAGCTTCGGTGCGACAGCCAATGACATAAGTATAAGTACGCAAAATGAAACTATCCGTATCAGATTAACTGAAGCTGGTATAAAAGATCGTATCAACAATGCGATTGAACAAAGTTTAGAAATCATCCGTCGCCGCATAGATCAAGTTGGTGTTACAGAACCCGCCATCCAAAAAGTGGGGACGGATCGTATTATGGTCCAATTACCTGGTTTACAAGACCCAAAGCAATTACGTGATCTTTTAGGCACAACTGCTAAAATGAGTTTTCATCTTGTTCCCTCTCAGGTGGATATAAATAACCCACCTCCAGGTGTTTCGATCCTTCCTGGCTATAACGATGAGACACAGCGCTATGCCATTTATGATCAAATCGCCTTAGATGGAAATGTTCTTAAAGATGCCCGTGCAGGTTTCGACCCACAAATACCAGGACGTTCTATTATTTCTTTTACCATGAATTCCGCTGGAGCAAAAATATTTGCCGACATCACACGACAAAATATTAACCGTCCTTTTGCCATCGTTCTAGATAACAAAGTTTTAACCGCTCCTACAATCAATAGTGTCATTCCTAACGGACAAGGCCAAATTACAGGAAACTTTGATCCTAAAGAAGCCTCTACTCTGGCTGCTCTTCTACGCGCAGGTTCCCTACCAGCCCCACTCACCGTAATTGAAGAGAGAACGGTAGGTCCAAATCTTGGTGCTGATGCCATCCAAATGGGGCTTTACACCGGCATAATTGGCTTTATTCTTGTGACAGTTTTTATTCTTCTCCTCTATAGAGTTTGGGGGCTCATTACGAATATAGCACTCGCACTCCACACTATTCTAACCTTTGCTGCGCTAAGTCTTCTCGGTGCGACACTCACATTACCAGGTATTGCTGGTATAATTTTAGGCATCGGTATTGCCGTTGATGCTAATATCCTGATCAACGAGCGTATCCGTGAGGAAAGTCGAAAAGGTGTCAGCGCCTTTGCTGCCTTAGATCGTGGTTTCAAACACGCTTTCGCGACCATTGTTGATGCCAATGTTACAGCAATTATTGCAACTATTTTGCTGTTTTGGTTTGGCACTGGCCCCGTTCGTGGTTTTGCTGTCACAATGCTACTTGGTATCATCATCTCCATGTTCACGAATATCACCATTGTGCGCATCATGATGATTTGGGTCATTCGTAAATGGAAAATTAAGACGTTGCATCTTCGCTCTATTTTCAACATCATTCCACAAAAGACAACTTTCCGTTTCATGAAAGCACGCTTCATTGGTATTGGCGTTTCAATTATTTTATCACTTGCTTCAGTTTTTCTGTTTTTTAAGCCTGGCTTGAATTTCGGAATTGATTTCATTGGTGGTAGTCAAATAAGCATTACCACCAAAACACCAGCAAACTTAGCCACCTTGCGCTCAAAGCTTTCTACTCTTAATCTTGGTGAAATTACCTTGCAAAATATTGATAATGCGAACAGTGTGCTCATCCGCATGCAGAAACAAAGTGGTGGTGAAACACAACAAACTGCTGCCATTGATAAAGTAAAAACAGCAGTACAAACCATCTATCCAGATGCCACATTCGATCAAATAGAGGTTGTTGGTCCTAAAATTTCGGGTGAACTTGCTACAGCTGCTTTTACGGCTGTTATTCTCGCAGCAATTGCCATGACCCTCTATATATGGTTGCGCTTTGAATGGTTCTTTGCAGTTGGTGCAATTGTAACGCTCATTTTAGATACCACCAAAATGATTGGTTTTTTCGCTTTATTTCAATTTGACTTCAATTTAACAGCCATCGCTGCTCTTTTAACAATTGTTGGTTATTCCATAAATGATAAGGTTGTTGTCTATGATCGCATGCGTGAAAATATGCGCCTTTATAAAAACATGCCGTTGCGTGAACTCATTGATCTCTCAATTAACCAAGTTCTTATACGTTGCCTCTTTACCTCAGCTACTACCGTTCTCGCTATGTTGCCTATGGCGATATGGGGAGGGAGCGCTGTCCATAATTTTGCTCTTCCCATGGTTTTTGGAATTATGATTGCAACCTCATCTTCTATCTTTATTGCCGCACCTATCTTACTCCTGCTGGGAAATTGGTGGCGTGGACGGAATAATCGTACAAACACTAACCTCAAATGAAAGTACCATGCTATTTCTTATGATATTCTCTGTTCCTCTTATAAAAAATACTATTGTTTCAATTCATTCATTTTTTGATAAAAAGTCGTAAATAATCCATGCTCCATGATACACCATTAATTACAACGATTGTTGCAGGCTTATGTTTAGCATTTCTGCTAGGAATGATTGCTAGTCGCTTGCGTATCTCACCACTGGTAGGATACTTGTTAGCCGGCGTTATTGTAGGACCCAATACAGGCGGTTTTAGAATAGATTCCGTTATTATCAACCAACTGGCTGAAATTGGTGTCATTTTGCTCATGTTTGGTGTTGGACTTCATTTTTCATTAAAAGACCTTTTATCCGTAAGAGCTATTGCTATCCCTGCTGCTATTGCACAAATGACATTTTCTACTCTTCTAGGATTGTGTCTTGGTCTGATCATGGGATGGGGATTGAGCAGCAGTTTAGTATTCGGTTTAGCTTTATCAATAGCAAGTACTGTTATTATGCTGCGTGCCTTGCAAGAACGCCATCTCATTGAAACAGAAAAAGGACGTATTGCTGTTGGATGGTTAATTATTGAAGATTTGGCGATGGTCTTTATACTTGTTCTCATACCATCATTAGCAAATGTTCTTAGCAATACAAAAAAGGAAGCCTTTGATCCCCTTGTTCAATGGTTAGATTTAAGTATTTGGGGAATTTTTGGTCTTACCATTCTGAAAGTTATTCTCTTTATTGCCCTAATGCTTATTATTGGGCGGCGTTTTATCCCGTGGTTACTAAAAATGAGTGCACAATCAGGATCACGTGAGTTATTTCGGCTTAGTGTCTTTGCTATTGCACTAGGAGTGGCTTTCGCAGCCGCCCATTTATTTGGTGTTTCTCTCTCTCTTGGTGCCTTTTTTGCCGGTATGGTTATGAGTGAATCAGAATTAAGCCATCGTGCAGCAGAAGAATCCTTACCATTGCGAGATGCATTTTCTGTTCTCTTTTTTGTTTCTGTGGGAATGTTATTTGACCCAGGGAAACTCTTGACTCATTTTTTCCCTCTCCTCGCAACATTATTCATTATTATAGTAGGCAAATCTGCTGTTGCCTTCTTCATTGTTAAAGCTTTTCGCTATTCTAATGCAACAGCTTTAACCATCTCTGCAAGCCTTGCCCAAATTGGAGAATTTTCTTTTATTCTTGCAGGTTTAAGTTTGAGTTTAGGACTTTTAAACAACGATGCCCACGATTTAATTCTTGGAGGAGCGATTCTTTCTATTTTGCTCAATCCTCTTGTTTTCCTTGCCTGTAACAAAATAAAAAAACGTTTAGAAATTTTTTCTACCAATGTACAAGATACACAAACAATTATTGATATTGATCCGCAAGATCCAGACCAAGAATTATTACCAACAACCTTAAAAACCAACCATATCGTGATTATTGGTTATGGTCGTATTGGTCAATGTGTTGCATTATCTTTAATAGACAAAGGTGAACCTGTAGTGGTAGTAGAAGAATCAAAACGCCTAGCTGATCAAGCAATTGCAGACGGCTTCGAGGTCATTTGTGGCAATATCATTCAACAAGAAATAATGAACGCAGCAAATATAAACGACGCATATAAAGTTGTTATTACAATGCGCAGTCCTATTGAAGTGGGAGAATGTATAGTGAATATACGTGATATGAAGAAGGATATTCAGATAATCACGCATGCACTCTCCGATGTAGAAACAACTTATCTCATTGATTTAGGTGCAGATATCGTAGTAACTGACGATGAGGAAATTGCCAATGGTGTGATCGGACATATAACGGGGCAGAGATCTGTCAAGAATATGCACAATCGTAAATCAAATTTCATAGAAAACACAAATGGGTAAAGAAGCGTGAAAATAAAGCAATTAATATGGCCGTTTATTGGTATTTTAGCAATGTTGGTATCTATCCGCATTCTTTATATAAAGCTCTCTGCCATTTCTTTTAGTGATGTATTGGAACGCTTAAGCAATTTAGATGCACAACACTGGTTTTTAGCCTGTGCATGCTCTCTCTTAGCTTATGCTGCTCTTGCTGGATATGATCGCATTGCCTTACAGCATCTTGGCCATAAAATTTCTTGGTTTTTTATTGCTATATGTTCTTTTACTACCTATGCTCTGTCACATAATATTGGTGCTTCAGTTTTTTCTGGCGCCGTCGTGCGCTATCGCGCCTATAAAATGAAAGGATTAAACGGAACAGAAATCGCGATACTCGTAGGATTTTGCTCTTTTACCTTTGTGATAGGCACGATTTTACTTTTTGGGATTGTTTTGATTTTACAACCCGAAATTATTACACTCATTCATGACGGGCTTCCTGAATGGCTTGGAATAACAATTGGTGCAATTCTGCTCGGTTGTATAGCGCTTTATACTTTTGGCAGTTGGCTTCAATTAAAACCCTTACGCTTGAGCAAAAAAGTTCAACTTTCCTACCCACGATTGAAAATTGTCATTCAACAGCTTCTCATTAGTCCCATAGAGCTTTTAGGAGCAGCAGGAATTATATATGCCGTTCTCCCCTACAACCCGGATATCCATTTTATTTCTGTACTCGGCGTTTTCCTAGCATCTTTTACCATAACCCTTCTCTCCAACGCTCCAGCCGGAGGCATTGGTGTTTTGGAAGCTTTATTCATAACAGGTATGCCAAGTGTAAATCCAACCGATGTTGTTGCGGCACTTATTGTCTTTAGAATGCTTTATTTAATTATACCGCTCATCATTTCATTATTTGTTGTAGCAATTTTTGAAGCCCAGCAATACTGGAAACGTTCTCCTAAAATACCTCCTGAGTAAATAAAAAAAATCAATGCTTCTCTTTTTGCCCACGGAAATAAAACTACAATATATTGATCTATAATAACAATTTATTTCTTACAACTTTAATGAGTATCTCGCATATTGTAAAATTCTCTCATTTCAAATCCTTCTAATTGAATAAATTAAAATGACGCACTTACACGTCACAAGCAAGATGAGCATGTGGAAAAAAACGAATAAAAAAAATTAAAGAACTTTATTGAATGCTCTCAGCTACCAACGACTGTAGCAACATCGGGACTGATAAACAGTATGATGGTGCCTGCTTTCTTCTCCATAAGCGTAAAGATGATAGAACACAATGGCTTTATCATTATAGTATCCATGGGGACATAGTAAAATAAACTGGAAAACCTTGAAAGATGTCTCTTTAAAAGATAATCACAGCCAATTTATCCTCCTATGAAAACACCCCCACTATATCGCCATTTATCTTTTTCTATTAACCCCTGAGACGTCTCTCTTGCCATATTAATTTCATGATACAAAATGTATCATATTTTAATTTCTCTCATAAAATCATTTATCAAACCATCAAATGATTTCTTTAGAGAAAAATGATCATTTCCATAAGCCTCTAGCGACTTTTAATGTCGAATTGCCAATGCTGTTTTGTCATGTAACAGGCTCTATAACATTTTTGGTGACAGGAGTTTCTATAAAGGATCATACAAAAATCCAAATAAAGATTTCACAACATTTTCAAAAACTAAAAATGGGGAAATAACGCATATGTAATTATCACTTTTGAGATTAATCGTCATTTTCCCAACAATTCTGCATCATTTTTTAGTCTTTAGCAGATTATCACTCCCTCCCCTTTAGCAAGAAAACTTTTTTATTCAAACAGAGAAGCTCATAAAATTTAATTTATACATATCCATGCTTTACACTCAAAGAAAACGTCTAAAGACCAATGATACTATAATTGATCCACCAATCTCCCTATGTTTTGCATTCTCTATAAATAAGGCAACTTTTTCCTATCCCTTGCCTATCAAACAAATGCTCTTTTTTGACTATGCGAGCGGAGAAATAAGGATTTTAGATACATTGCGGCGATCCATTTCGATAACTTTAAAGCGCAAACCATCAGCTTCAAAGCTTTCCCCCTCATTTGGCAAATGACCAAATTGCCAAAGCATAAACCCAGCCAGAGTCGTATAACGATCTGCCTCATCAACAAGATTACGCCCAAGATAACCACTTAAACGGCGGATATCGGCATATCCCTCAACAAGGAGGCTTCCATTTTCAAGTTTTTCTGCAATCATAGGTTCTTCATCATCATCAGGGAAATCACCCGCAATGGCTTCAAGAATATCGGTTGGTGTTGCAATCCCTTCAAAAGATCCATGCTCATCGACAATAATTGCAAGCTGAATCGAAGAATGCCGCAATTGCTCCATCAATCGTAAAACGCTCGTATTTTCATGAACAACGAGAGGTTCTCGCATGGACTTTTTCCAATCAATTTTTTTACCCTCAGCTAAATTCAACAGCAGATCTTTTGTCAAAGCAACGCCAACAAATTCATCTACTTTTTCACGAGCAAGAATTAAACGACTATGTTTAACCTGTTGTAATTCTTCACGCATTTCATTCTCATCGCCATTTAAATCCAACCACTCAATCTCATTGCGTGGTGACATAATAGAACGAACAGGACGATCGGCCAAATCAAGAACACCACGAATCATCTCTTTTTCTTCAGGTCGAAACAATTCAGAAGCTGCCGCCTGTTCAGCAATGACATCTACAGTCTCACCAAGATGACCGTCTTTGTTTCCCCCTCCTAAGAGTTTCAACACAGCATCTGCAGTTCGCCCACGTAAATCATTTGTTGTAATCATCTTTTCACGATTACGACGTCCAATTTGATTAAAAGCTTCAATAAGAACAGAAAAACCAATAGCGGCGTACAAATACCCTTTTGGAATATGAAAGCCAAATCCTTCAACAATGAGAGTAAAACCAATCATCATCAAAAAGCCAAGACAAAGAATTACAATAGTGGAATGGCGATTAATAAAACGCATCAGAGCGCCAGATCCACACATCATTACTCCCATAGCAATAATAACTGCTATATACATAACAGTTGCCTGTTCTTTTGCAATCATACCTGTTGCAGTAATAATGCTATCTAAGGAAAAAACGGCATCCAGCACCACGATTTGCACAATGACCTGCCAAAAAACCGCATAAGCAACACCTGTTTTTCTTTCATGTGGTACGCCTTCTAACCTTTCATGTAATTCTAGCGTTCCCTTTGCCAGCAAAAAAGCTCCACCACTAATTAAAATAAGGCTATGCCAACTAAAGACAAAAGATGAGAGTGAAAGAATTATTGTATCAAGATTCATCACCCATCCAATAACCGTAAGAAGAAAAATCCGCATAACCAATGCTAAAGTGAGACCTATCAAGCGCGCACGATCACGCAAATGTAGGGGTAATTTTTCAGCTAAAATTGCAATAAAAACAAGATTGTCTATTCCTAAAACAATTTCGAGAAAAACCAACGTGACCAAACCAAACCAGGCATGAGGATCAGTGATCCATTCCATCATAGTTCACCCATTAAAAACATCTTTAAAAGCTTAAAAGCGCACGATTGATAAAACAAATTCATAAGCCTTCATTCGCACAATTGATCAAAAGCATTGAACACAAAAAAAATCGCGTTCAAAGCAAACAACGGCAAAATATTCCTTAAACATATACAGTTATTGATAAAGTTTATAAAATAGAACGCTGGCCTACACTGCTTACAACCACAAGAAGGCTCCTCTGAATTTTTCTCGGGCATTACGCTCGACGATCCTCCAACTACAGTCCCGTATAATAATCAGAACACTTATTCACAGAGCTCCTTATAATGGGTCTATTTTTATCTAAGATCAAGAGGTATAGTATGATATTTTAAACTGTACAACCAATTTAGCGACAAGTTTGATCACTTTCATATAAAAAACAACAAAATTATCTAGACATCCTCCCTTAAGAGCGTTATAGAACCGCACAATTCTCATCTTTTGAGAAGGTATGGGTGATTAGCTCAGTCGGTAGAGCAGCTGACTCTTAATCAGCGGGTCGTGGGTTCGATCCCCTCATCACCCACCATAGCATTTTATATCGCAAATAAGTTAGTGACTGTAGCTTGTCGGCGGGTTTTGTATATTTTGACACCAGGTTTTGTACCAATTTATTTTCTTTTAAAGGGTTTTTAAGGTGTTTTCAAAGGGTCTTCAAAGACCTTTCAAAGATCATTTATAGCCTCTTTAATGAATTTCTTTCTCCTCTCCTAAAAATTATGATTTTTAATGATCAGTTCTTTTGCCAGAATCGTATTACAATCGCATTATTTGAGAAGCAGCATGCATAAAAAGGTATCTCTTCTTTTAACATAAAGTGAGTGATAGCTTTTCAGTTTTCTAAGGTATTATTAAAACAAAAGAAGCTTTGAGGAATTGGGTAAACATTACCCTATTGCTGAACTCATGCAATTGGATCAACTTGATCCTATTGTACCTTTAAGGAATAGGGACAAGTTGTCCCCATTGCTCTCCCACCCAAAGTGCAAACATTGCACGTTGATCTCAGAAAGCATTACAACCGATCAAAGGAGCAGGTTGCACTTTTGATCTTCCATTTCCTTCACATAAAATTTCATTGTGATCTGAATATTTCAAAAATAGGATCAACTTGACCCAATTTTTCTTCATCATGCAATTGTGCAATGTTTGCACTATTGCTCCTTTTAGCAATTGGTGCAAGTTGCACCAATTGCTCTAAATGTTCATCATCACCGATCAAAGGGTCAAGTTGACCCTTTGATTTTCTGTCACTCAGAGGTTTATTTTTCCCCTGCCTCTTTTCCCTTGTCTGGTGCTTCGAGTGTGATTTCTGTGGTGTAACCACTTTGCTTTTCATAG
>NZ_JAQITB010000033.1 GCF_028618515.1 Bartonella sp. ML69XJBT | reverse complement strand
ATGCTATGATGCTTCTCACATCATTAAAAAAGAAGATATTAATAGCTTTATCGCTGCCTCTGGGAAAAAGATTTTTACGCGTCGTATTTTGGTTGATAGCACCGAAAGCAATTGGAGTGATAATGCTAACAACACTTGTGATGGTCAAGAGGTTCGCATTCAACAGATTAATCTGTTTGATTTAGAAAACAGTCAAATCGATTGGGGGGCTTATAAAGAACGAGGACAAGCCGTCCTTAAAGAGCAACCGAAAAAAAAGCTTTTAGATCATCAGATAGAAGCACTTGAGAGAGTTTGTGAAGGCTTAAAAGAAGCAGACCGTGGCAAGCTGATTATGGCGTGTGGAACGGGCAAGACCTTTACCAGTCTGAAGATAGCAGAAGCCCTTGCTGGTCAAGGTAAACGTGTTTTATTTCTTGTCCCCTCTCTTTCTTTAATGTCACAAACAATAAGAGAATGGACAGCAGATACAGAGATACCCTTGCGTTCCTTTGCAGTGTGTTCGGATACACAGGTAGGCAAGCGTCGTAAAGGGAAACAGGATGATGAAGCTGGTCTCGATGAATTTGTAAAAAGCATTAGAATACTCTACGTTTGATACGTATATCAACTATAGGTTTGGGATGACAGAATAAGTCGGGATATTACTCAAGAACTCCTCCTGTTTTAGTCGTGATTTTCCGAGACTCTATACCTATGTAGAGAATATTTCAACAAAAGTTGTGATGTTTCTATTCGCGATATGCTCTATTTATATGTTTGTACTCGCTTATTGCTATATGCTAAAATATCAAAACCGCCACTACACAATCTTCGCCAACTTGATTTTGCCACCAACATATTTTAATATTCTTGCATCTATCTTAGCCATCTTCTCGTTGCTTTAAGTGATAAGAATCAGAACATCAACTAATAATTGTGTTGCTCCTTCGATTAGTTGCCTTTTCTGTTCAGAGGTAATTCCTTCATTAGTAATTTTAATGTTTATGTAAGGTATAAGATCTCCATAATTTACAAATATTGAACAAAGAAGCTCAGATCAATGAACGCGAAAAGATCAAATATTATCACATATATAGATATATTAAAGCTCGTATCTACTCGTGAAATATACATACTACTAAACTTGAAAAGTATCGTTTATTGATATAGAAGTAATACAGAACAACAATAAACTGAATAGAAAAGTGGTATTTCCAAAGCAACAGATATGAATATTGGGAGCTTTGCATAGCAGCAAAAACTACTGCGCAGTGGTAGCGATGAGTATCATTACTACTGTGGTGTTTGTCATTCGTATAATTAAGAGAACAAATGGTGAGAAGAGAAAGTCCTTTATGTTAAGATACCAATCACTAAGGAAATGCTTCCAAACTCATTGACCAAACTAAAAACGCAATCAGTATTATGATGGACATGGTAAGCGCCCCCCTCCATACCGCATTAACCGTAATTTTGAGGGCTTCTGGCAAGCATCCAGACATAATAGTTGAACAAAAATACGATGAAACATGACGAGAAAATAATCTTAAAATATTCCGTCCAAAGCACAAAAACATTGGATTGATTGGCTTGGATAAACTAACAAAAACAATACTGGAAAGATTAAAGCCTTTTGAATTTTAAAGTGATTGTCTATGATCCATATATTGATGAAGGTTTAGCAAAATCACTCAATTTTAAACTTCTAGAAGATATGAACGCGCTTTTAGAAGAATCTGATGTAGTATCATTGCATTGTCCTCTTACAAAAAAGACCATGGGAATGATTAATTCAGAATTCCTCCAAAAGATGAAGAAAAACGCTATCTTAGTGAATACTGCAAGGGGTAAGATCTTGAGTGATTTTGATTGTTTAAAAAAACATCTAAGGAAGAATCCTGAGTTTCATGCATTCCTTGATGTTCTGCCCATAGAGCCACCAAATAGCCACCCTCTCATTAAAGCTTGGAGAGATAATGCTGATTGGCTATCATCAAGGTTGGTTATTAACCCACATAATGCATATTTTTCAGAAAGCTCTCATATTGATATGAGAAAAGATATTGTTGCAACTGTTATATCTTGTCTATACAAAAAGAAAATGAAAAACTTAGTGGTCTCCTATGATGAATAATATTTTCTGCGTTGGACGCAATTATGTAGAACACGCATATGAACTGGGCAATGTTGTTGAAGATGAGCCTGTTATATTTAGCAAGCCAAACAGTTCACTTGTGTTAGGAAATCAAATTTGTCTCCCTGACTTTTCTCAAGAAATACATTTTGAAACTGAAATTGTGCTTAGAATCTCAAAGGACACTTTTATGGTCAATGAAATAGAAGCTGAAGAATGTTATGATGCAGTAGCGGTAGGTCTTGATCTCACAGCAAGGGATTTACAAACAAAACTAAAAGAAAAAAAGCTTCCTTGGCTTTTGTCTAAAGGATTTAAAGGAGCCGCATACGTTTCTGACTTCATAAGCAAAGAAAGAATAAACAACCCAATAACTTTTGAAATGAAGCTAAATGGTAAAACGAGGCAATTGGGCAATACAAAAGATATGATCTTTGGCTTTGAGAAAATAATATCATTCTTAAGTCGCTACATCCAACTCACGAGTGGCGATATAATATATACAGGCACTCCACAAGGTGTAGGCAAACTTTCTTCACTTGATAGAATAGAATTATACCAAGAAGATAAATTAGTTTCAGAAATAAAGGTCAAATGAATCATCAAATAGTTACCTTTTTTATAGTCTCCTTATTTTTAGTCATATCCCCTGGGCCCAATATGGCTCTTATCATCGATAGCGCAACGAGATTGGGAAAAAAGAATGCTCTCGCTAACGTTGCTGGATTATGCACAGCAACATATGCGCATGGAGCATTTTCCATATTAGGTGTGTCAGCAATTATTCTCAACAATAAAACGCTCTTTTTTTTAGTAAAACTTATGGGCGGCTGCTATTTATTATATATGGGAGTTAAATCGCTTAAATTCGGAATAAACAACTTAAATTCAAGAGAAATAATATCACAAAATGAAAGCAATACTAAGGATGAGGTAAAGATTTTAACCAGCTACGTAGATGGTTTTATGACGCAAATACTAAACCCAAAGGTATCGATATTCTATATCGCAGCTTTTCCAAAATTCCTGTTTTCTGGTGGTAATATTAAAATAGGGTTTGAACTTGTAACCATACATTCCTTTAATATATTTGCATGGTTTACTTTGATGACCATTTTTATATCATTTGCGCGTATCATTTTAAAAAAGCAACGCATAAAAGGATATATTAATATAACGACAGGAACCGTTTTATCTTTGTTTTCTTTTTTTATTTTCTTTGGATAATTTCATTTTTTGATAACAAGTTGCACGACTTTCAGCAAAATCTTTTCATAGTCTTGTTTATTGCTATTCATATCAGCATTTAGATCCCCGCTAGAGCTGATACGAGCATGAATGCTTCCTTATTTTTATACATATAACTGAGTTATGAATTCATCTAGCGTACTCTTCCAATTTTAATAAATTAAAACTAGTGATCATCTCTTTAGTGAAAGTTTTAGCTATCTTATTGACCTTACTATCACCAAAATGTACCATAAATCGCAGGTTATAAATACTGAGAAATCATAGTAGACTTACAGTGACTGCCCATACTTAGAGGTTATCTTTGATCAATAGATATGGTAAATGTATTTGGCCAATTTCGCCGAATAGAGAGCAATTATAGCTTAAGTTATAGTCAATCTATAAAAATTTCTTTGCTGTTTGCAATATTCCAGTTGAGAAACATGCTAGACAGCAATTATCCTGTAACGGTCATTTGCACTCTTGCAGATTACACCTGTATTCCCGTGTCAGCATCCCATTTTCTATGCAGTAAATTTTTCGGTGAGAGTTGCACTTTTCCATTCAGTGCATGCATATGAGGTTTTTAGTTTAAGAAAGTAAGTACTCGTATACACCTTTTCAGGATTGGATATATCCGTTTGCCATAGCTATCACTCATAATCAAAGAAGTACACTAATTTCATTATCTCAATAGCTAATTGCTGCGTAATACTTAAAATGTCTTTGGTATCTTAGTTGGAAAGTACTCATAAGACCACATTTTGAATGAATATTCGAATTTAAAAACGCGGTCAAATCTGATTTTTTTACCAAAGAGTATAATAAACTTATGCCCTCTCCTCCATAATAGAAATAGTGATCAAAATAAAGAAATTACACGCCTGTTTCTTTTATTGCCCACATTCATTAGCAGAATTTTGCTTGGTGTATGACATACGATAATCAAGTTAGTATACTGTTTTATTAAAAAGTGCACAATATTTTCTTTTTTTAATATTAATTTTATTTTTACGTTTACTTATGGAATAAAATTGACAAATTTTTATATCCGTAGCTCTTAAAGTCGTCTAAAGCTTTATTTCTCATTGTTATCTCTAAAAAAGAAGCGATTTTTAAAATAAGAAGTATTCTTTTTTTGAAAATAACTTGCAATAATATATAAATATAATTTAGTATTTATGAGCGTATATTTACATGTATATTATTGATTTTACTATCAATCAATTACTAAAGTACGACACAATGTCTAAGAAGGTTAATTCATTCATGAAACTCTTTTTCTAAAATTAAAAAGACTTTTCATCAAAAAGATATATCCTATATACTACATAAAATCGCTGCGGAGATGCCTTTATGTTAAATGTACAAGCTGTTTCAATTCCACACACTTATTCCATAACTAAAATGGTAAGACAATTTTTAATTGTTCTTTTCTTGACGCTTTTAGTGCCATTCCTAAGTGGCTGCGGATTTAATACAATACCAACAAATGAAGAAAAAGCACATGCCGCATGGAGTGAAGTACTTAACCAATATCAACGCCGTGCAGATCTTATTCCTAATCTCGTAGAAACTGTCAAAGCCTATGCTGCTCATGAACAAGCTGTTTTTACCAATGTTATTGAAGCACGTGCTAAAGCAACGCAAGTAAACATCAACGCAGATATGTTAAATAACCCAGAAATGATGCAACAATATCTCAACAATCAAGCAAATTTATCAAGCGCTCTCTCACGTCTTATGGCTGTTGTCGAAAATTATCCTGATCTTAAAGCAAATCAGAATTTTCTTTCTCTTCAATCACAATTAGAAGGAACTGAAAACCGTATCTCTGTTGCACGCCGTGATTATATTGAAACAGTCCGTATTTACAATACAGCACTTAAGACAATGCCAACAATAATTTGGGCAAAATTATGGTTTCGTGATGCTAAGCCTATGCCAACATTTACGATTGATGCCAATAGTCAGCAAACTCCAAAGGTCAATTTTAATTAATGAAACTGTTTCGACATTCTATACAACGCAATGTTTTATTATATTTATGGACTTTTTTAAGTGCTCTATATCTAGTCATTGTATTGGGGAATGTCACTTACGCACAGAACAAATTTCCTCCCTTAACAGGCTATGTTAACGATGTGGCTCATTTGCTGGATAATGCAACAAAGCAGAATCTAACAGAAAAATTAGCTGAACTCGAAGAAAAAGCTGGAGATCAAATTGTCATTGTAACTCTTCCTACCCTTTCAGGAAGCGATATAGAGACGTACAGTAATGCTCTTTTTCGCAGATGGGGGATAGGTCAGAAACAAATCAACAATGGTGTATTGCTTGTCATTGCCCCCAATGAACGTGAGATGCGTATTGAAGTAGGCTATGGTTTGGAAAGCGTACTCACAGACGCTCTTTCCGCAGTTATCATTAATAGCTTTGTTCTTCCCAATTTTCGTGAAGGAAATTATCAAAAAGGAATTGTCGAAGCAGTTCATGCTATTATCAGTGTCATTACAGAAAATGATTCTGATTTTTCTATTCGAATCAAAGAAAAGGCTAAAATTGTTGAAGCACAACGCAAACAAGCTGAAAAAGAAGAAATGATAGCGAGTGCAATCATCTTTTTAATATTTTTTATCATGTTTGGTTTGCCTATTCTTGCAATGATCTTTGGAAAAAAAGTAGGACCCCAAAAATATCTCTGGATGGGAATCGTTTTTACACCTTGGTTTTTTAATTTAAATGCTGGCGGCAGACATTCTGATGATATCTTTGGCAACGGTTCAAGAGGTGGAGGATCATTTGGAGGAAGGAGATCATCTGGAGGAGGTGGTTTCTCTGGTGGTGGTGGATCATCTGGTGGTGGTGGTGCAACAGGAAGATGGTAAAATAAAAACAGATTCTTCAAACGTAGCAAATTCTTAAGATAAAATTTGCAACTGTATTATCTTACTTTTAATAAAATATTTGACATCTTACTCTATAGCTCTTTTATTGATATAATGCTACTTTAAACACCAACATAAATATTGCTCATGACATTTGAATTAAAACATGTTGATCGTGATCACTTATCACATCAATTTAAAGCGGTTTCTGCAAGTTCACCAGTGGAATGGAAAGTCAGCAATAGCTTGATCGAATATCCTAAAGCACTGCGTTATATGCAAGAGCATGTAGAAAACATTCTTGCAAAAAAAGCCCCTGAACAGGTTTGGCTCCTTGAACATCCTTCCCTTTATACAGCTGGTACAAGTGCAAATAAAAAAGATCTTTTAGCACCTCATTTGTTTCCTGTTTATGAAGCAGGGCGTGGTGGTGAATTTACATATCATGGTCCAGGGCAACGTGTTGCTTATATTATGCTTGATCTTAAACGCCGAAAACAAGATATCCGTGCTTTTATTAGTGCACTCGAAGAGTGGATTATACAAATGCTTGCAAAATTTAATATTAAAGGTGAACGCCGTGAGAATCGCGTTGGTGTCTGGGTTCAACGACACAATTTCCCATCAACACAAAGCGGTTTGCCTTCTGAAGATAAAATTGCAGCTATTGGCATTCGCGTGCGTAAATGGGTGAGTTTTCATGGAGTTGCTATCAATGTTAATCCTCATTTAGCGCACTATTCAGGGATCGTTCCCTGTGGCATTACTAATTATGGTGTAACTAGCTTTTTTGATCTCGGTTTTCCTGTAACAATGCATGATATTGATATTGCACTCAAACAAACCTTTGAACAAATTTTCGGTCCAACCATTGATATTTCCTAACTGCATTGATTTTTAAATAAAAAACAGGCATAAAATTTATTTTCGTGAAAACTATATTTTATGAGGTGGATAATCAAACGCTATGAGCGATAACAGCAAAGATCTTTTTAGTATTTTGAATAATGCGCAGTCTCGGATCAATACAAAAACAAAAAATCCGCAACCTCCCATGAACTCAGAAGCAATAGCTTCGAAAAAAAATACAAAAGATACACAAGAAGATAGCTATAATGCTCTCTCTATTCGCGTGCTTGAAGGATTAGAACCTGTACGTTTACGCCCTGGAATGTATATTGGTGGAACAGATAGTAAAGCACTTCATCATTTGTTTGCTGAAATTATTGACAATGCCATGGATGAAGCCGTTGCTGGTTATGCAGATTTCATTGACGTATCATTAGATAGAAATGGTTATTTAACGGTTACGGATAATGGACGTGGCATTCCTGTTGAAAATCATCCTCAAATGCCTGATAAATCTACTCTTGAAGTTATTATGACACAACTCCATTCAGGTGGAAAATTTGATGGAAAAGCTTATCAGACTGCTGGAGGACTCCATGGAGTAGGAATTTCTGTCGTCAATGCTCTTTCTGACGATATGGAAGTCGAAGTAGCACGAGAACGAAAGCTTTATCGACAACGCTTTTCAAGGGGTATTCCTCAATCTGGATTGGAAGATTTAGGTGATGTTTATAATCGTCGTGGTACGCGCGTTCGTTTTCATCCTGATAGTAAAATTTTTGGCGAAAAAGCCGCTTTTGATCCAGAAAAAATTTACACAATGGCACGCTCAAAAGCCTATCTTTTTGGTGGTGTAAAAATTCGCTGGAATTGTGATCCTTTCATCCTTGAAGACACAAAAAATATTCCCGAAAAAGCTGTTTTCCACTTTCCTGATGGACTTAAGGATTATTTGCTCTCATCACTCAAAGATGAATATCGCGTAACATCGGAAATTTTTTCTGGAAAAACAAATCACTCTAATGGTCATGGCTCTGTTGAATGGGCTATTGCTTGGCATGGTGGTGATGCTCATGTACAATCTTACTGCAATACTATTCCCACTGGAGAAGGTGGAACACATGAAATGGGACTGCGTCAAGCTCTTTTGCGCGGATTGAGATCTTACGCTGAATTAATAGGAAACAAGCGTGCTGCTATTATTACATCCGATGATGTGATGATTTCAACGGCTGCAATACTTTCAGTTTTTATAAAAAATCCTGAATTTGTTGGACAAACCAAAGATCGACTAGCAACAATTGAAGCACAGCGTATTGTTGAGAATGCAATACGCGATCCTTTTGATCATTGGTTGACAAATTCTCCACAAGAATCAACAAAACTCCTTGATTGGGTTATTGAACGTGCTGAGGAGCGCGTTAAACGCCGCCAAGACAGAGAAATAAACCGAAAAACAGCTGTGCGTAAATTACGCCTGCCTGGGAAACTCGCAGATTGTAGCCAAAACTGTGCTGCTGGCGCTGAATTATTCATTGTTGAAGGTGATTCTGCTGGTGGTTCCGCTAAACAAGCCCGAAACAGAGCAAATCAAGCGATTTTACCTCTTCGTGGGAAAATACTTAATGTAGCCAGTGCTGCACACGAAAAAATGAATTCAAGCCAAACAATTAGTGATCTTATCCTTGCGCTTGGATGTGGAACAGGCTCTAAATATCTTGAAAAAGATCTCAGATATGAACGTATTATCATTATGACGGATGCAGATGTTGATGGTGCCCATATCGCCTCACTCCTTATTACTTTTTTCTTTCAAGAAATGCCCGATCTTATTCGTCAGGGACATTTATATCTGGCGGTCCCTCCCCTTTATAGAATCTCACAAGGAGGAAAAATTGCTTATGCGCGTGACGATACGCATAAAGATGAATTGTTAAAAACTGAATTCACAGGGAAAGCTAAAATTGAAATTGGACGTTTTAAAGGACTTGGAGAAATGCGCGCTGACCAGCTTAAAGAAACAACGATGCATCCTGAGAAACGTACATTGCTACGCGTTTCTATTGACGCAATGGAAATGCAAAAAACGAAAAATATTGTAGAAAGTCTCATGGGAACAAAACCAGAAGCACGGTTTCGTTTTATACAAGAAAACTCTACTTTTGCTTCCAATCTCGATATTTAACGTGCAAAAAAATTCCCTCTTCAAACCACTGCTGCTGCATCAATCACGCGTAGCTGTGGATTGATTGTTCCATTCCAATAATTCAAACTCAAGTTACCAGCCAAATGGATCATTTCACCAACATTTCTCAACAGAAAATCACCAAGTGATGTCCCCACAGCACGGAAAGCTATTCCCTGCAGCCTTTTGCCTTCCATATTAGCCATCATAAGGCGAAGATGTCCTTTACCCACTTCAGACAAATTCATTAATCGGTGAGAAGGAAGAACAAAAACAGGTGTTGTATTCCCCGAACCAAAGGGGCCGGCTTTTTCAATCATATCAAAAAGCGCTTTATTAGCACCAGAAGCAGAAAGACAACCATCTATATTGAGAGACTTTTTAGCACGCAATTGTGAAACCATTAAAGAAACTTTTTCTGCTAGCCATTCTCGAAAAATTTCAATTTTTGTTGATTGGATTGTGAGTCCTGCTGCCATACTATGCCCCCCCCCCTTTTCTAATAAATTGAGTCTAACAGCTTCACGCACAAGGGCTCCTAAATCTATACCACTGATTGAACGTCCCGATCCAACCCCACTTCCATCTTCTTTCAAAGCAATGGCAAAAACAGGACAAAAAAAACGCTCTTTTAAGCGGGATGCAAGAATACCAATAATTCCTGGATGCCATTCTTGGTGAGCAAGTACAAGGGACAGAGGCGTTTCCCTATCTTGATAAAAAGAATTAATATAAGATTCTGCTTGCGCTAATTGAATACTCTCCATTTTTTGGCGTTCTTGATTAAGAAAATCCAATTGTTCTGCTATTTTGTATGCTTCATCTTTATCTTCACAACTGAGCAAACGTGCTCCCAAAGCTTGGTCGCCAATACGCCCTCCCGCATTAATCCTTGGACCTAACAAAAAACCTAAATGAAAACTATTCAGTGGCTCACCTATATGCGCAACCTTTGTTAAAGCTCCTATCCCGTGATTATGCATAGAACGCGCAACTTCGAGTCCTTTTACCACAAAAGCACGATTAACACCTTGTAAGGGAACGACATCACATATGGTTGCCAAGGCAACAAGATCAAGCATACTGAGAAGGTCAGGAAGTTTTCCTGCAAATTTCTTCTTTCGCAATAAATGATGGACCCACGCTAAGGTAACAAAGACAACGCCAGCAGCGCATAAATACTCTTGTCCAGAAAAATCATCAGGACGATTAGGATTGACAAGCGCAACAGCTTCTTGATGAATCTCTGACATTTGATGATGGTCTAAAATGATAACATCAGCGCCTGCAAGTCTGGCTGCTTTGACTGCATCTGGGCTGTTCGCACCACAATCAACGGTGATAATCAAATCAGCACCTTGTTGTACCAACATCCTCATCGCTTGTTCATTGGGACCATATCCTTCAATAATACGATCAGGAATATAAATTTTTACTTCGATACCCAAATAACGCAGAAAGCGCGCCATGAGCGCCGATGAACAAGCACCATCCACATCATAATCACCAAAAACTGCAACCTTTTCTTGCTTCAAAATAGCTTTCACGATGCGCTCTGCTGCACATTGCATATCGATAAAACTTTCTGGATCAGGCATAAGCGTACGCAGTGTTGGATTGATAAAAGCAACTGCTTCTGATTCATCCACATCTCTTGCCGAGAGAACACGAGCTAATTGATCTGGAAAACCAAACTTTTGAGAAATAGCGCGCGCATTATTTATCCCTTGAATATCAAGGGCATCCAACCAAGCTTGACCACAAGCAGAAGATTCAACATTGAGAAAATAACGGGACCGCTGCATTGTTGCTTACTTTATAATGAAGGCGAATAAAATACAATCATGCGTTCGAGATAAAACAGTCTTTTGCCACATTCATTCTCAATAAAATATACATAAACACCTCTCTGTATGCGGTATCATAGCACCACAATGATAACGTACTGTTTTATAAAGTTTTTATTTTCTCTTGACGTAAATCAAAAGACATTATATCAGAGCAGACAATACGCGTTAAATATTTCGCTATGGTACAATTTTCAACGCAAAACAACAAAAATGCCCTTCGTGATAAGGGTTTTGATATAAGGATACTTCTATGGCAACTTTTTCACAAAAGCCAACTGAAGTGGTGAAAAAATGGGTTATTATTGACGCTGAAAACCTCGTTTTAGGTCGTCTTGCCACATTTGTTGCTAACCGCTTGCGTGGTAAACATAAAGCTACATTTACTCCACATGTTGATGACGGTGACAATGTTATTGTGATCAATGCAGATAAAATATCTCTCACCGGTAAAAAATATACCGATAAAAAATATTATTGGCATACTGGCTATATTGGTGGAATTAAGGAGCGTACAGCGCGTCAGATTCTTGAAGGTCGTTTTCCTGAACGTGTTGTTGAAAAAGCTGTGGAACGTATGATTCCTCGTGGGCCTCTCGGTCGTCGTCAATTGAAGAATCTCCGTGTTTATGCTGGAAGCCAACACCCGCATGAGGCACAACAGCCAGAATCTCTTGACGTTGGTGCTTTAAACCGCAAAAACAAAAGGATTGCTTGATTATGGCTGAAATTAATTCTCTTGCTGAGCTTAGTGTCGTCACAAATACTGTAGAGGCTCATGAAAATGTCGCTCCCATCCATGTGCAAAAACTTGATTCTCAAGGACGTGCCTATGCAACAGGAAAACGTAAAGATGCTGTTGCCCGCGTGTGGATCAAACCAGGCTCTGGAAAAATTACCATTAACAATAAGGAATTTGACCAATATTTTGCGCGTCCTGTTCTTAGGATGATTCTTCGCCAACCAATTGTTGCAACAAACAGGGATAGCCAGTTTGATATTGTTGCAACCGTTGCAGGTGGCGGTCTTTCTGGACAAGCTGGTGCGGTGCGCCATGGTATTTCCAAAGCTTTAACCTATTACGAACCTGAACTTCGTACAATCTTGAAAAAAGGTGGCTTTCTTACCCGTGATAGCCGTGTTGTTGAACGTAAAAAATACGGTAAAGCAAAAGCACGTCGTTCTTTCCAATTCTCAAAACGCTAATTTTAATTTTTCTGCAATACATGGAGCCTCGTTTTCAACGGGGCTTTTTTGTTTCCTAAAACACAATATTCCTATGGCATGAGATTTGGCTTGTTTATCAATATTTTTTATGAAGACAATGTAGAAGAGAAGTTTTTTATCTTTAGAAAAAATAAGGATGCAAAATGCCTTATTTTGTAGGTAAGGACTGGAAATCGTCCATAAAAGCTTCAGAACTTCGATTTACATTTTTTAAAGTTGTGCTTTAGTAACTCAAGCATAAATAACTTATTCATATACACTCTCTTTTTACAGAAACATTAGCCATCTATGGTCAGTGATCTCATGCGCTTTTCAGTCTCTTTTTTCTACTATTATTAAGCAAAGTTTCAGTCTAAAAAATTCTTTACCATTGAGATAAAATGCGGAACAGAAATGGGCTTTGACATATATTCTTCACACCCACTGGCGCGAATTCGTTCTTCATCCCCTTTCATCGCAAAGGCTGTTACAGCAACAACTGGTATAGATCGAAGCTCCTCATCTTCTTTTAATTGCTTAATCACATCTATCCCTGATACTTCAGGCAATTGTATATCTACAAGGATAAGAGAAGGCATGGATGAACGCGCCAAATCTAATGCCATAAGGCCATTGCGCGTCTCAACAGTTTCATAGCCACTCGCTTCGACAAGATCACGGAATAACTTCATATTCAGTTCGTTATCTTCCACGATCATGACTTTTTTTGACATTACTATAACTCCACCCTTTGAGATAAATAGATCAAGAGAAATGAATACATACTCCCTTCTTTGTAAAATAAAATGATAAAAAAAATTGTAAACTACAAAGAGCCTCAATAATTTTTGTTACAAGCATTTTTTCGCAAATATTTGCCATGCATATCACTATGTTTTTTCATTTTATAAGCATAAAATCATAATAACTGTAAGATTATCGTGTATTTTTTGAACGGATCTACAAAATTTATGGATATCTTGATAACACATAGTTTTTTTCATCGTAGAAAAATATCAACCTCAAATTTAGCTCAAATATACATTTTAAAGAGGGAAAAATATAAATCACTTTGACATGCATTGGTTGTTTGGGTGCAAATAATCAGCGTTTAATTTGTTAAATTAGAGCGTTTACTATTATGATATTTTTTGTCTCAAACATTTGTATGATACATCAACAAAGCTCTTCAATAATACATTCAGAACAAAGATTACCGATGAATTTTAAACGAAATTTTGGAAGAAATCACACATGCAATTAGTGCAAAATTAAATGCAAAAGCGCTAACAATATTGGAAAATCTCATTATAAATTCTCAACATCTCCTTCCCACTTATTTTCTCTTTTTTATTATTCTTCAAAAGGAATTAGTGAGAAAATATGAACATAGAGAAAACTCTTTCAATCTTTTGTAATTTCTATACATCAATCACATGAGTTTTATCATTGATAAGCAATAACATCTGTATAGCTCTAGGCTTATTGTGCAACACCAGATGAAAGCATTGTTTTTGTTTATTGAAAGAGGAGGATATGAATCTTTATTTTACTCTTTGCAGCATTCGCCAAAATTGAAAAATAAGCTCACTTAAAATTTTCAAATAATAATATAAATTATAATTAAAACAAACTATTTTATATAATTCAATACATTATCAAGTAAATTATATTTATAAAGCATAATAATAACGAATATCAAAAAAGAAGTTGTAGATAATATTACAAAAATAATTTTAATAATATTTATTATTTTCTTTTTTACTATAATTTTTAGATTTATACTGTAAAAACATTG
>NZ_JAQITB010000032.1 GCF_028618515.1 Bartonella sp. ML69XJBT | reverse complement strand
AACAAAACGAGGGGTTGAGAGGATATGCGCCTCTGATTTCTCAATAGTATTTGTGAATGTGTGCAAAAATACCAAGACAGAGTTTACTCCATTATTAAGTCAAGAGATTGATTTACAAAGTTGGTTTGTTCCTCATATCATCAAATGATGAAGATTCCTACTCATGCTGGTTTGTAAATAATCAAGCTTTTTTGGTGGACACCATCTGCTGATCATTTGTATGGTTTACTGAGACTCTAAGGGCGTGGACTACCTTGAATATGCACAACGCATTCTCAAAATACGGAATGTGTAAACTTATAATATCTTGTATCGTTATCCTAAACGAAACTGTTTTATGGCATGATAAGATCATTTTTGTTTTGCATATTGAAATAAAAGTTAAAAATATCCTAAGCTTCTCTCATTTCAAATATCTCCCATGATAAATGAAGAAAAATCATGCCTTTGTAAGTCATAAGTGGTGGTGTGTGGGTAAGAATATCTGAAGATAAGGAATAAAAAGGGTCGTTATGAATCGTCTCAAGACAAAGGGATGTTCTGGGAGGCAAAGAGAATGACGGTACTCATAATACAAATTTTTGTAAAGGCGATTATCTAAAGGTGGTTTACATTGCCTTTGTAAAGCAACGGTTTTTGTGTGTTACACTGGTGTATATGAGGTTTGTCATTGATAAAGTTATTGCAGGGTTTATTGCTATAAGATAAGACACATAGTATCTGTGGAGACAAATTGTTGTTAGAGAATTCTATGCCATCATCACCGGAAAAAACCAAAGCACGTTTACCTCGCGGTTTTGTTGATCGCACAAGTGCACAATTATATGCAACGGAGACCATGATTGCTCAGATTCGTGAAGTTTATGAACTTTATGGTTTTGAAGCGCTGGAGACACCGATTTTTGAATATACGGATGTGTTGGGCAAGTTTTTACCTGATTCAGATTGTCCAAATGCTGGGGTTTTTTCGCTACAAGATGATGATGAGCAATGGATGTCTTTGCGCTATGATCTCACCGCACCTCTTGCTCGTTATTTTGCAGAGAATTTTGAAACTTTGCCAAAGCCTTATCGCAGTTATCGCTTGGGCTTTGTGTTCCGCAATGAAAAACCCGGACCAGGGCGATTTCGGCAATTTATGCAGTTTGATGCTGATATTGTTGGTACACCAACCGTTGCTGCGGATGCCGAAATTTGCATGATGGCAGCCGATAGTTTAGAAAAATTGGGCTTTCAGCATGATGATTATGCTATTCGGCTCAATAATCGAAAAATTCTCGAGGGTGTCTTAGAGTTGATTGGTTTGCAGGGAGATGATCAAGTTGAAAAGCGCTTAAGTGTTCTTCGTGCAATGGATAAACTGGATAAGTTTGGTCTTGAAGGGGTGCGTTTACTGTTGGGCAAAGGGCGTTTGGACGAGAGTGGTGATTTTACAAAAGGGGCACAGCTTAAGGATAAAGAGATAGATCGTATTCTTTCTTTGCTTACCGTAGAAGCTGAAACGGCAGAGGAAACGCTTGATGCTCTTAGACAAGTTATTGATAAGAGTGAGCAAGGGCTTGAAGGGGTGCGTGAGCTTGAGGAGATGCAGGCAATCTTTGCCGCAAATAGTGCTCAAAACCGCATCAAAATTGATCCCTCGGTGGTACGGGGGTTAGAATATTATACGGGACCTGTTTTTGAGGCGGCTTTGCTTTTTGATGTTCTCAATGATGATGGACAAAAAGTTGTTTTTGGTTCCGTTGGTGGTGGGGGGCGCTATGATGGTTTGGTGGCACGTTTTCGTGGCGAAAATATTCCGGCAACAGGTTTTTCTATTGGTGTTTCACGCTTAATCGCTGCTTTGCAAAATCTTGGCAAATTGCCTATCAAAGAAAAGACGGGACCTGTTGTGGTGCTGATGATGGATAAAGAACCAGAAATGGTTGCGCGTTATCAAAAAATGGTCATGCAATTGCGTAATGCTGGAATTCGTGCTGAACTCTATTTGGGGGCAGCAGGGATGAAGGCGCAGATGAAATATGCTGACCGCCGCCGGGCGCCTTGTGTGGTCATTCAAGGTTCACAAGAGCGCGAGAGTGGAAAAATACAGATCAAAGATTTGATTGAAGGTGCCCGATTGTCTCATGAAATTAAGGATAATCAAACATGGCGTGAAAGCAGACCTGCGCAAGTGACGGTTGATGAAGATCAATTGGTCCAGACCGTACAGGATATTTTGGCAGCCCAAAGTAGGTTATAATAAAAGTTTTTTTAAAATTGTTTAGCTGGATTTCTGTCATTCTCCATGCAATTTTAAGGATTTGTACTTTGCGTATTTGCATGTGCTTATGCACAAGGACAAAGTTGTGGTGTTTTTTTAAGCTTGTGCTGTATAAAATGGAAATGTTTTTTTAAGGGGCGAAAGCGTTTTATGTACTAAATAAATCAGCCTTTTTGAGGAGGCGATGAGGGCGTTTTCCTAAACAAAATATGCGTGAAAGTTCCCTAACTTATATCATTTTTTTTTAGAAAAGGGGATGGTGATCATTTATAAAAATATTGATCGTTCATCTTTGTTAAACAGCTATTTTCTCATCTGCTGATATAAAATTTTTTTGGGTTTCTTGTGCACCATACATAATTTAGTATGTGCGGATTATAAGAGAGACCTAGAGCATTTTCTCTCAAAGATTTGTTAGTGTTTCACAAAACAATGAAACAACTTAAATCGAACAATTTTTTACAGGAAAATATTTGCATCAATTGTAAGCTGCTATAATAGCAACTAATTGATAATATTTATTTTTTCATAAAATGAATTGCTTAGTGGAGAAATACAATGGTTCAATATGATTTTACTGTGCTTTATGAAAGAAATCCTTTTATTCTTAAAAGTCCTGAGGATATTGGAAAATCATTTAAGCTTCCTCCCTCACACTTTGGATTTGAAAATCTTCCGCAAATTACTTTTTCTGGAGCGCCTGAAAGTCGGCGGATGATTGTTGGGCTCTCATTTGTTGGGTTAAAGAGTTTTTTTGTTATGTTGTGGCAAGTGGCGAAAATATCAGAGGAAGATGAGATGGATTTATGGTTTGATCAGGTTACATTAGATCATAATGTTCTCGATGAATTTTTGGATTGCGATTTTTCAACTCAAGAATCGCACTATCTTAGTTTTGAAACTTTTAAAAAAGGTCTCAGCGAATTAGAACGTCACAAAATTATTGCAAAGGGGATAAAAGAAGGGTGCTATTTTATAAATCCAGATATCTTTGGACTTCCTGAAGGTGATGAAGATTTTGAGTTCTCTGAAGAGGAAGAAGAGAAGACATTATTTTCTGTAGAACACCCAAATAAACGACTGCTTTAGCGGTTATGTTTAAAAAGAAATCTTCTTCTTTAGAGGCAGTGATCGTTAAAGGATAAAATTGAGAGTGAACGGTCATCAGATTAAAATTGATCCTTCTGCTAGGGCGTATATATTGCTTTATTATATGAGGGCTGTGGTTGAGGGGAGTATGCTTTTTGATATTTTCTGATGAGGGTGAAGAAAAATTTGTCTTTTGATGGTAATGATGGGGGCTGTGATGCGTTGATCGCATATTCTTGTTGCGTAAATATTGGATAATGTATTAATTTATAATGATGATTTATCGTTATTCGTATTGAATAATGAATCCCCAATATTGTAAGTTTCTTCCATATTGCGCCAATCAAAACCATTCGCTTGCCACGTTACAAGCGGGATGAACATGTGGATAAAAACCATAGAGGAAAGGCGTAAAATGCTTCTTATGAATCGTTTCAGGTGCTACAGGTTGTTGCAAATATTAGGGACGACAGATTTTTCAATTTATCATCCATAAAATGCAAAAAAAACATAAACTCCTTCCTAAGAAGGAGTTTATGCTAGAAAGTTTGCATTTGATAACTGTATAATTAGTCTTCAAATTAACTTTTCAAGGTTTTTAAAATATTTTGTGGAGAAGAAATTTCATAGGGGTCTGTTGTACAATTGTCTGCAAAGCCTGGTTCTTCAAACCATTGTTCAACGACACCATCATTAATCACAGCGGCATAACGCCATGAGCGCATGCCAAAACCAATATTGTCTTTCGCAACCAGCATACCCATTTTACGGGTGAATTCACCAGAGCCATCAGGAATTAATTTGATGTTTTTGATAGCTTGCGTTTTACCCCAAGCGTTCATGACAAAAGCATCATTGACGGAAAGACAATAAATTTCATCAATGCCAACTTTTTTAAATTCATCATAGAGTTTTTCAAAATCAGGCAGTTGAAAGGTTGAGCAAGTGGGAGTAAAGGCTCCAGGAAGAGAAAAAAGAATGACCCGTTTTCCTTTAAAATATGCATCGCTACTCACTTCTTGCCAGCGATAAGGATTATCTCCACCCATCGATTCATCACGGATACGTGTATGAAAGGTGGTATTGGGAACGGTTCTTTTTATCATAACTATGCTCCTGTATTTTTTATGAAAATTGTGTTTTAGCAGTTTTGGTATTTAACGACTCTTTAAAGAGGGGGCCTTAAATAATCCTTGCTCTTCTGTTTAAGTGTGCAAGTATTTCGTTATCTCGTCAAGTGGAATTAATGGTCGACTTTGGCTGATATTCACTTTAACATTAAAGAAAATATTTTAAAGGCGTTTTTGTGATGATAACGACAGTTTTAACCATGGCCTTTGCTGATCAAAGACTTGGAACGTCTGGTTTACGCAAGAAGGTGTCGGTTTTTCAACAGCCCCATTATGTGGAAAATTTTATACAGTCTGTTTTTAATACTATTGGCTCTGTTGAAGGAAAGCTGCTTATTCTTGGGGGCGATGGGCGCTATTTCAACCACACTCTTTTACAAACGGTCTTGAAAATGGCGGCGGCTCATGGTGTTGCTTGTGTTAAGGTGGGAAGAAGGGGCATTCTTTCTACACCGGCGGTTTCACATCTTATTCGTAAAACCCATGCTTATGGGGGATTTATTCTTTCCGCAAGTCATAATCCTGGGGGAAAAGAGGGCGATTGTGGTATCAAATATAATATTGCTAATGGTGGACCTGCTCCCGAAGCCCTATGTGAAGCTATTTTTGCAGCCTCACAACAACTTTCTTGTTATAAAATTTTTGAGGCTGCAGATGTTGATTTAGAGAGAGAAGGCACAACTTTTCTAGGGTCTATGCAGATTGATATCATTGACCCTGTAGCGGATTATGTTGCTTTGATGCAGGAGATTTTTGACTTTGATTGCATTGCTCAAGCTGTTAAGAGAGGGCTTACTTTGCGATTTGATGCTATGCATGCGGTCACAGGGCCTTATGCCCATGAGATTTTTGAAAAATGTTTAGGATTTCCTGAAGGAACGGTAGTTAATGGTATTCCTTTGCCAGATTTTGGAGGGGGGCATCCAGATCCCAATTTGGTTTATGCCAAAGATCTTTATGATTTATTGATGTCTGAGCAGGCACCTGATATGGGGGCAGCATCGGATGGGGATGGAGATCGTAATCTTATTATTGGGCGTGGGCAATTTGTCCCGCCTTCTGATTCCTTGGCTATTATGGTTGAGCATGCCCATCTGATTAAAGGTTATCGCCAAGGCATTGTGGGGATTGCGCGCTCTATGCCAACAACGCGTGCTGTTGATTTGGTTGCTGAAAAAAAAGGATTAAAGTGTTTTGAAACGCCAACGGGGTGGAAATTTTTTGGATCGCTTTTGGATGCGGGAAAGGTGACTTTTTGTGGTGAAGAAAGTTTTGGAACCGGTTCTTACCATATTCGCGAAAAGGATGGTTTGTGGGCTGTATTATTTTGGTTAAATCTTTTAGCTCTCACAGGAAAATCTGTTGCAGAGATTGTGCAGCAGTATTGGAAAAACTATGGGCGTTTTTACACGTTACGTTATGATTATGAGAGCGTGGAGAATGATAAAGCAGAAGCGCTTATAGAGAAATTGCGTGTGGATTTACCACAGGAGGGGACGGAAATTGCTGGGTTGCGGGTGGAAAAAGCAGACGATTTTACCTATCACGATCCCGTTGATCAGAGTGTGAGCATAAAGCAGGGTATACGTATTTTTTTTGAGAATGGAGCACGGCTTGTGGTACGCTTATCGGGGACAGGAACATTGGGTACTACTTTACGGCTTTATTTTGAACAATTTGAGAGGGATCCCTGGAAACATCATCAAGAACCGCAAAAAGTGCTTCAACCTTTACAAAAGGCAGCACTGGAATTGTTGAACATAGAGCAGCAATTGGGGCGTGAACGTCCTGATATTATCACGTGAGAAAACTGCTTTGATTCTTAAAGAAGCTTTGATGTCTTTGGGGAAGGGGGCGTTTGTTCTGTTAAAAGAGCGCGCCTTATTTTGAGAAGATTGTATTCTTTCAAGCTGAAGCATCGATTTGATTGCAAAACGAAGTCCTACTGGCAAAAATGGCAATATTAAAGCCAATGTACAAAATAGCTATCTCGAGAATTCTGAAAGCTTGTCTTTTTCGCACGCTTTTTGATTGAATAAAGACCACGCTATCTTTTCTCATAGAAAATCGGACTTCATTTTTATTGCTAATTCCCTAAAATTACTTTATGAATTAAAAGGTGTTTTGGTCGTATACGCAGCGACCAATAGGGCCTTGAAAACCTGAAATCCGAGCGTGAAATAAACCCACTGATGTGGGTATCCCGGGATTCCGGGAGATTTTGCTATGTCCAGGTGCTTCCCAGCACTAAAAGCAAAATGCTGACTCGGATTCAGTGTTTTCAAGCTCCTGGAATACCAATGCGAGGGCGCTCGCAACCGGTGGGAGGGGAAATGCAAGGTAAAAATCTTCATAACGACAAATTCATTGATAAATTCGTTGGCAAAAAAATTCGCTTCAGACGAAACATGCTGAAAATGTCTCAAAAACAATTAGAACAGTCTTTAGGAGTAAGCTTCCAGCAAATTCAAAAATATGAAACAGGATTAAATCGTGTTGGAGTTGGGCGTTTAAAGGAAATTGCTGATATCTTAAATGTTCCCATTGCCTTTTTTTACGCCGATCTCTTCACACAACAACACCCCAACCCATCATGAAGAAATCATCTCAAGCAGAGAAGAATATCTGCTTTTAAAAAATTTTAGAGTCCTTGCTAAAGTAAAACAAAAAGCAATTTTACAATTAATCTCTGAACCAAATGAAAACTTTTAAAATCATGCGCCCCCCACAGACTTTGTTTATCAGCATACAGCGTATTAAAAAAAAAGCATCCCTTTAAATGCTGATTGAATGAATAGCATGCCGCCTTTTATCTAAAGAAAAGCTGTGTTCATTTTTATTGTAAATTTCCTGAAATTACTTTATAAATTGAGAGATGCTTTGATCGCATACGCGGCGATCAAGAGGGAACTGAAAGCCCCAAGCTCTAGCGTGTAAATAGATCCACTGATGTGGGTATCCCGGGATTCCGGGAGTTTTTGCTATGTCCAGGTGTTTTAGGCACTAAAAGCAAAAAAAGCTGATTAGGTTTCAGTACTTTCAAGCTCCCGGAATACCAACGCGAGGGCGCTCGCAACCGGTGGGAGGGGAAATGCAAAGTAAAAATCTCATAACGACAAATTCATTGATCAATTCGTTGGCAAAAAAATTCGCTTCAGACGAAACATGCTGAAAATGTCTCAAAAACACTTAGGGCAGTCTTTAGGAGTAAGCTTCCAGCAGAGAAGAATATCTGCTTTTAAAAAATTTTAGAGTCCTTGCTAAAGTAAAACAAAGAGCAATTTTACAATTACTTTCTGACCCAAATGAAAACTTTTAAAATCATGCGCCCCCCCACAGGCTTTGTTTATCAGCATGCATTGTGCATTCTTACTGTCATTCCCCTTATAAGTACTTTTTTATTGCATCAAAAGCATCCCACCTCTCATAAAACAAGCTCGTGTTCATTTTTATTGTAAATTTCCTGAAATTACTTTATGAGTTAAAGGGTGTTTTGGTCGTATACGCAATGACCAATAGGGAAGACAAGCCCGAAACCTCGATACATAGATTTGTCCCGCTTTGCGGGTGTCCCGGGATTCCGGGAGATTTTGCTATGTCCAAGTGCTGTAAGCACTAAAAGCAAAATGCTGATTCGAGGTCAGTGCTTGTTACTCCCGGAATACCAATGCGAGGGCGCTCGCAACCGGTGGGAGGGGAAATGCAAGGTAAAAATTCTCATAATGACAAATTCATTGATCAATTCGTTGGCAAAAAAATTCGCTTCAGACGAAACATGCTGAAAATGTCTCAAAAACACTTAGGGCAGTCTTTAGGAGTAAGCTTCCAGCAAATTCAAAAATATGAAACAGGATTAAATCGTGTTGGAGTTGGGCGTTTAAAGGAAATTGCTGATATCTTAAATGTTCCCATTGCCTTTTTTTACGCTGATCTCTTTACACAACAACATACTCCCACCCATCATGATGAAGTCATCTCAAGCAGAGAAGAATATCTGCTGCTCAAAAGATTTCGCGTTCTCACCTCGATAAAACGCAGAGCGATTTTACAATTACTTTCTGAACCAAATGAAAGCTTTTAAATTATGTACTAGAGTGTTACAAACTCTGTTCATCAACATTCGTAGGCAGAATGTGCCTCCTCAAATCAACAATTCTTGAAAGCACGCAAATCAGCAAATCCACCGGTTGCGGTGTTGTAACCAAAAATATTGACATTATTTTCCAACACTTTACCAACGATAATTGCAGCTTCTTCACCGACATTGATCGCAATTTGGCGTGTTGATGCTTGGAGAATACAGTAAATGATATTAAGCTTCTGGTTAGGATTGTTTCCTTTAACAGTCAGCGTATTTACGACACGCAACAACGCGGCTCTACTATCAGCAACCATTAATTTCAGTTGTGATCAGAAGGCTGGCAATTGAAACAGTATTCTGCAGAGCAGAAAGCATCCCCTTAGATCAACCATTCTTAAAAGCAATCAAATTAACGAATTTACTGCGATTATAAAACAGAGAAAAGTATAAAAAAAACGGGCCAATAGGCCCGTCTCTTTTTTTCTTTAGGAAAGGAGATTAGAAATCCATTCCGCCCATTCCACCCATTCCGCCAGCTGGCATTGGAGGCATTGGGGTATCTTTCTTTGGCGTTTCAGCAACCATTGCTTCGGTTGTGATCAGAAGGCTCGCAATTGAAGCAGCATTCTGCAGAGCAGAACGTACAACCTTCACAGGATCAACAATTCCCAAAGCAATTAAATCACCAAATTCACCGGTTGCAGTGTTGTAACCAAAAGTATCAGCATTATTTTCCAACACTTTACCAACGATAATAGCTGCTTCTTCACCGGCGTTGGTTGCAATTTGACGTGCTGGTGCTTGAAGAGCACGACGGACGATATTAATACCAGCTTCTTGATCAGGATTGTTTCCTTTAACAGTCAGTGCATTTGCAGCACGCAACAGAGCGGTTCCACCACCAGCAACAATACCTTCTTCCACAGCAGCCCGTGTTGCATTCAAGGCATCATCAACGCGGTCTTTCTTTTCTTTTACTTCAACTTCTGTTGCACCACCAACGCGGATAACAGCGACACCACCAGCAAGCTTAGCAAGTCTTTCTTGTAATTTCTCACGGTCATAATCAGAAGTTGTTTCTTCAATCTGAGCTTTGATCTGATTGACGCGTGCATTAATTTCAGCCTTTTGTCCAGCACCATCAATAATCGTGGTATTTTCTTTAGAAATATTCACTTTCTTCGCACGTCCAAGCATATCCAAAGTGACATTTTCAAGCTTAATGCCTACATCTTCAGAAATAACCTGACCAGATGTCAAGATTGCGATATCTTCAAGCATAGCTTTACGACGATCACCAAATCCTGGTGCTTTCACCGCAGCAATTTTCAAACCACCGCGCAATTTGTTGACAACGAGTGTTGCCAAAGCTTCACCTTCCACATCTTCAGCGATAATAAGAAGTGGTTTGCCAGACTGCACAACAGCTTCAAGCACTGGAAGAAGAGATTGTAGATTAGACAATTTCTTTTCGTGAATAAGAATATAAGGATCGTCCAGATCCGCCACCATTTTTTCCGCATTGGTGACAAAGTAAGGAGAAAGATATCCACGATCAAACTGCATACCTTCAACGACTTCTAATTCTGTTTCAGCCGTTTTTGCTTCTTCCACGGTAATGACACCTTCATTGCCAACTTTTTCCATGGCATCAGCGATCATTTTACCGATTTCTGCAGCACCATTTGCGGAAATTGTTCCCACTTGTGCGATTTCTGCGGAAGTTTGGATTTTCTTCGCTTTTTTGAAGAGATTTGCCACCACTTCATCCACAGCAGCATCAATTCCGCGTTTAAGATCCATTGGGTTCATGCCTGCAGCAACGGCTTTTACACCTTCTTGTACGATAGCTTGCCCCAAAACCGTTGCCGTTGTTGTTCCATCCCCAGCAATATCATTGGTTTTAGAAGCAACTTCACGCAACATTTGCGCACCCATATTTTCAAACTTATCTTCTAGTTCGATTTCCTTTGCAACGGATACACCATCTTTTGTGATGCGGGGTGCACCAAATGATTTATCGATCACCACATTGCGCCCTTTAGGGCCAAGGGTTACCTTTACAGCGTTAGCAAGGATATCAACACCGCGCAACAAACGCTCCCGCGCTTCACGGCCAAATTTGACTTCTTTAGCAGCCATTTAATTTCTCCTTGGAGTTATCTCAAATAATATAAAATGGAAGAATTGAAAGGCTTAAAACTAGCCCAAAATTCCCATAATGTCCGATTCTTTCATGATTAAGAGGTCTTCCCCATTAATCTTTACTTCAGTTCCAGACCATTTTCCAAACAGGATACGGTCACCTGTTTTTACTTCTAAAGGCACGCGCTTTCCATTATCGTCGAGAGCACCATTGCCAATAGCAATAACTTCACCTTCTTGAGGTTTTTCTTTTGCTGTATCAGGAATGATAATCCCACCAGCAGTCTTATTTTCAGATTCAACCCGACGGACAACGACACGATCGTGAAGCGGGCGGAATTGTATATTAGCCATGTTCAAAATCCTTAAAACTTAATATAATTGCATTAATCTTAAGTCCTTGCTAGCACTCTCAAAGTATGAGTGCTAACACTGCCCAAGATATAAAATTGCCTCTTCTCAATGTCAAGGATTCTTCTTAAAAATAATTTACCTTAAAAAGACTTTGAAGTCTTGCCTCTTTTTCCTATTTTGCATTATCTAGCTTTTTATTAATTTGCCAACATAAAAGGATCTTATCATGAGTGAAACACGTCAGGAAACGGATAGCTTGGGGACGATTTCGGTACGTCAAGACCGTTATTGGGGAGCGCAGACTGAACGCTCGCTGCATAATTTTAATATTGGCAGTGAAAAACAGCCACTCACTATCATTTATGCCTTAAGCCTTATCAAAAAAGCCGCAGCCCTTGTGAATATGGAAAAAGGGAAACTTCCGCAAAACATTGGCAAAGCCATCATTACTGCTGCTGACGAAGTGCTCGCCGGTGCATTTGATACACATTTTCCGCTCTCTGTTTGGCAAACGGGTTCTGGTACGCAAAGCAATATGAATGTCAATGAGGTCATTGCCAACTATGCTAGCATGCTTTTGGGAGGAAAACTAGGGAGCAAAAGCCCTGTTCATCCCAATGATCATGTCAATATGAGCCAATCCTCAAACGATTCCTTTCCCACAGCACTTCACATTGCCACCACACTGCAAACACGCCAACACTTATTTCCCATTCTTGAAGCTCTTATTACCACTTTAAAGAAAAAAGAAGAAGAATTTGCCGATATCATTAAAATCGGGCGTACCCATACTCAAGATGCAACACCCTTAACTTTAGCACAAGAATTTTCAGGCTACCGCGCCGCACTCGAAGCCAATCGCCAGCGTATTGAAACAGCTCTTGCCGATGTCCAGATGCTTGCCCAAGGTGGAACAGCTGTCGGGACAGGGCTCAATGCACCACAGGGTTTTGATGTTGCTTTTGCGCAAACAATGAGCACCCTTACAGGGGTTGCCTTTAAAACCGCCAGCAATAAATTTGAGGCGCTTGCCCATCATGGAGCCCTTGCCCATTTCCATGGTAGTCTCAATGCTCTCGCTGCTGATCTGTTTAAGATTGCCAACGATATCCGCTTTTTGGGCTCAGGTCCACGTTCAGGTTTGGGCGAATTAAGCCTACCTGAAAATGAACCAGGCTCTTCTATCATGCCAGGCAAAGTTAACCCCACCCAGTGTGAAGCAATGACCATGGTTGCAGCCCAAGTGTTTGGTAATCATACCAGTGTAACATTTGCTGCCAGCCAAGGGCATTTTGAACTCAATGTTTATAAACCTGTCATTGGTTATAATGTTTTACAATCAATTACGCTCCTTGGTGATTGCATGCGCTCTTTTGATCTCCATTGTGTCCAAGGATTACGTGCTAATCGGGTTCATATTCACACTCTCATGGAGCGCTCTTTGATGCTGGTGACAGCACTTGCCCCAGAAATTGGTTATGAGAAAGCGGCCGAAATTGCCAAAGCAGCGCATAAAAATGATACAACTTTGCGTACTGAAGCACTCAAAGCAGGTGTTCCTGCAGAGGATTATGATCGGCTGGTTGATCCCAAAAAGATGATTGCTCCAAAGTAAACAGCCGGATATGAATTTTTTTGAAACAAATTTTTTAACTATCGGGCTGTTCGCGGTCCGATGGTCATTGTATCATTAACAGTCTACCTACACCTTCAAAAATCTTAACACCTCTGGGACAAGTAAAAGATTTTCTCAACCCTAGCATATTTGTAAAGAGAGCCTCTTACACCCCACAAAGCCATAACAGGTTCTTCCCAACTGTTTTTCATGAACATATTGATAGCTCACCATTTTAGATGCCGAATAAAGGCTTCGAAAACCAAATTTTCTTATTTCGAACTCTCACATACCATACGCTTCTTTCATCTCATCCCCTTTATAGTGAAGCAGATAAACTTTTTACGCGCACGTCCATAAACAGGATTGATATATAGATAAAAACTCTTGAAGTATAAGCAGGAAACAAACAGTAAAAATACCTCTTATAAATACAATAGCTCTCACGACATTGAGGTAACAGTGTGCTTCTTCATAAGCGTGAAGATGATGGTATGACTTTACCATTATAGAGTTTATGAGCAGCATTGCAAAATGAACTTGAGAGCAACAAGAGATAGCTTTAGCAAATATGTTCACGAACAATACGATAATATTTTGTAGCGTTCTGTTTTGCAGAATGTTGTTTCAATTTCCAGCCTTCTGATCACAACTGAAATAATAGTTGCTGATAGTAGAGCCGCGTTGTTGCGTGTCGTAAATGCGCTGACTGTTAAAGGAAACAATCCTGATCAAGAAGCTGGTATTAATATCGTCCGTCGTGCTCTCCAAGCATCAGCACGTCAAATTGCAAGCAACTCCGGTGAAGAAGCAGCGATTATCGTTGGCAAAGTGTTGGAAAATAATGCTGATACCTTTGGTTACAACACTGCAACCGGTGAATTTAGTGATTTGATTGCTTCTAAGAATTATTGATTTAAGATTGTGCATTTTATTCCTTGTGGAGGATGTGTTTATTAAAATACGCGAAAAATAACGGCATAAAGCATTGAGGCAATATGACCCTAGTACATAATTTAAAAGTTTTCACTTGGCTCAGAGATAAGTTGTAAAATCGCTCTGCGTTTTATCGAGGTGAGAACGCGAAATCTTTTGAGCAGCAGATATTCTTCTCTGCTTGAGATGACTTCATCATGATGGGTGGGAGTATGTTGTTTTGTAAAGAGATCTGCGTAAAAAAAGGCAATGGGAACATTTAAGATATCAGCAATTTCCTTTAAACGCCCAGCTCCAACACGATTTAATCCTGTTTCATATTTTTGAATTTGCTGGAAGCTTACTCCTAAAGACTGTCCTAATTGTTTTTGAGATATTTTCAGCATGTTTCGTCTGAAGCGAATTTTTTTGCCAACGAATTGATCAATGAATTTGTCATTATGAGAATTTTTACCTTGCATTTCCCCTCCCACCGGTTGCGAGCGCCCTCGCGTTGGTATTCCGGGTGCTAGCAACACATTGATTTATATAGATAATTTACTGTTTTGCATGTTGAATTAAAGACCCGAATATAGTAAGGTTTTCTCATTCTAAACCCTCTCAGATTGAATCAATTAATATCACTTGCTTGCACGTCAAAAGCGGGGCTGGTGTGTGGGTAAAAACTGTATAAGAAAGGAGTAAAAATGGTCCTTATGAACCGTCTTAATGCAAGATCTGTCGCAACATTGGGGGCTGGCAAATATAATGATGGTGCCGGCTTGTTACTCCATAAGCGTAAAGATGGGGGTGCTCAATGGCTTTATCGTTATACCATTCACGGGCGTCGTCGCGAAATGGGCTTGGGGGCATTAAGACATGTCTCTTTAAAAAAAGCCCGTGAATTAGCAAATCAATGGCGTTCTGTTTTGCATGAAGGGCGTGACCCCATTAAAGAACGTGAAAAACAAAAGCGTGAGGTAATAAGCAATCTCCATTATTTAAAAGATATTGCTTTAGATGCTTTTGAAAGTCGTAAAGCTGAATTAAAAGATGATGGTAAGGCTGGAGACTGGTTTTTACCTTTACGGCTTTATATTCTCCCAAAATTAGGTTGTCTGCCCGTTTCAGAGATTACACAAACAGAGATACGCAATGTTCTTACTCCTATTTGGCATACAAAAGCTGCAACAGCAGAGAAAGCACTGAATCGTCTTAATATTTGTCTCAAACATGCGGCTGCATTAGGGTTAGATGTTGATTTACAAGCAACAGAAAAAGCACGTGCTCTTTTAGGTAAACAACTCCATAAAACACAAAATATACCAGCTATGGATTGGAAAGATATTCCTGCTTTTTATCAGACACTCAGTAAAACGATAACAATGACACATTTAGCTTTGCGCTTGCTTATTCTTACAGGGGTTCGTACACGTCCTTTACGTTATATTCATAAAGATCAGATTGACGGGGATATATGGACAATTCCTGCTGAGAATATGAAAGGAAAGCGTGATACAACAAAAGAATTTCGCGTGCCCTTATCAACAGAGGCATTAGAAATCTTAAAACAAGCACGCTCGCTTTCACGCAATGATTTCTTTTTTTCTGCAACTGGTCGCGGTCCTCTTGGTGAGAATTGCATGTCACAATATATGCAACAGATTGGAGTTGAAGCACGTCCCCATGGTTTTCGTTCTAGTTTACGCGATTGGCTTGCTGAAACAACCGATGCTCCCTATGAGGTCGCTGAAACTATTCTAGCTCATACAGTGGGTGGTAAAGTAGAGCGCTCCTATCGTCGTACTGATTATTTAGAACAGCGTCGTGTCTATATGGATAAATGGGCGGCTTATGTCACTGGGCAATCTTAAGATATGGGGTGTAATACCCCATGATCTGTGGATAACTTTATCTCTCTCTTCTCTCATTCTTTCTCAATGAGACTCATAAATTATCACATCAGAAAATGTATTATAAAACACTGTTTTCTATAGACTAAATACCTTTCCAGTGATTCAAAAATATGGTTAATAAATACTTATGATTTGTTCCCATTTTTTATTATGAAAGGAAATTATAATGACAGAAAACGATATTCTTTTAACTGACCGTGAAAGTGCAAAATTGCTTCATATGAGTGTTTCAACATTCCGCCGTCATGTGACCA
>NZ_JAQITB010000031.1 GCF_028618515.1 Bartonella sp. ML69XJBT | reverse complement strand
CGGCTTATGTCACGGGTCAAGCTTAAGATATGGGGTGCAATACCCCATTATCTGTGGATAACTTTAGCTCTCTCTTCTCTCATTCTTTCTCAATGAGACTCATAAATTATCACATCAGAAAATGTATAATAAAACACTGTTTTTTATAGACTAAATACCTTTCCAGTGATTCAAAAATATGGTTAATAAATACTTATGATTTGTTCCCATTTTTTACTCTTGAAAGGAAATTATAATGACAGAAAACGATATTCTTTTAACTGACCGTGAAAGTGCAAAATTGCTTCATATGAGTGTTTCAACATTCCGCCGTCATGTGACCAATGGCTCTTTACCAAAGCCTTTAAAATTTGGCTTTTTATCGCGCTGGTTACAATCGGATCTTTTGAATGTCATAGAGCAAGCAAAACAGCAACGTTATAACGACGTCGCATAAAAGAAAACCTTGTCACGTAAGGACGGACAAGGTTTCCCATTTTCACTCAAAGAATGAATAGCAAAATCCGTTCTATGGTGCAATATATCATAGGATAAAAAACATGTTTTCTTATATAAATGCTCGGGGCATCACAAATGCCTTGCGTGGGGTTTGGTATGGGCATTATGGAAGTGCCCGTTGTCCAGCCCATGATGATCAATTGCCTAGTCTATTTTTGAATAAATTAGCCTATTTTACAAATTACGCTCACTAGCAGCTTTAAGAGTTTAAAAGAAAAATCAGCTATATGAGAAAACTTAGGTGTCAATAACAATTCCCCTGCTTTTTTCTTTCGATTAAAGTATCAAGCTTATGCTTGCACCACTCTTTTCTTCTATTGATAGTTTCTCTTTCAATATGGAGTGAAATAAAACCATTTTTGTTAGCATATTCTAACAATCCCAAGTTTTTGATTGTCTGTATCTTGTTATACGAGAACACGTAAACAAACGTAAAATTTTGTCATGTTCAATAAAAAATGATTAAAGATAAAAGCAGATATCTTATTTTCATTTCAAACAACAAATTGAAAAATTCATAGGAAATTTGATTGATCAGATTTAACCATTAGATTAATATTTCAAGACAGATTACAGAAAGGAATTTCCTATGCAAAAGAAATTACCCAAAAGTTATATGACGGATGCTGAACGTGAAGAATTACGAGCAGGAGGTCTCCCTCAAAACAGTATCTATATGGTTGAAGCAGAAGCAGCTTCCAAGGCGAATGATAACAAAACAACGTGGGAGTGGTTAGCAATGGCTGAATATCCAGCACATGCACTTCTACATCTTAGACATCAACGTGGAGCACAGTTTATTCGTGATATGGGGTTTTCTACAAAGAATGCTGATGAGGAATATGGTCCAGACTGGTTAGATAAAGGGGTTGTAATAGGAGGTCATCATTTCTGATAAATTAGAAAAGCTTTTTTTACAACAAAGTGTACTAGTACAAGATCTTGAAAAGACATTGGTATCTCAAAAATTACATAATGTACGAAGTAATTTGTGTGATTATATTCGTAATGTTGGTAAAAATAGTGATTTACCATTGCTTATTGATACGGAAAGTGACTTTATAAAGGATGATTTGCTTCGGTATGCTAATAGTAAAGCTATGGTCAGTAGTCTTGAAACAGCATTAATTGAAATAGGTGTTGTTAAGGATCACATAAAACTGGTTTCCAATCCTGAGAAATATGATGCGATAAATAGGGGACATAGTCTATCAAAGCACCGAAAAGGCGGATTACCTTATGATGAAGCTCGGAAAGCAATGGCATCTCATTATACACGACTAGGAAATCTGGACAAAGCACATTTAACAGACATTGAAAAATCGATTATTGATGTGCGAAGAGAAAATATCAAGGCAATGCAAAAACTCTACGAAAAGATGCAAGCCAAAGCTATTGGTATAGATTTCTAACTCAATAACGTATTCATAACAAAGCTTTTTACATTAATTTATTCACACATCTTTAAAAGTAATAGCTAAATGAAAATATCCCTGCTGGATGTTAATCGTCCTAATTTCTTTCTCTATCCAATCAAAAAACTTCATTTTTCATTTTCTTAGTTCTGTTTGTATTCTTCATAGCAATATTTAGCTAGGTCTAAAGTCATCTTTGTATATATCAAATTCGTATTCGAAATTCTTAAATTAATTGAAAATATATTCATTATTGTTTGAAATACATTTTCATCACTAACAGAAAAACTAAAAAGTTTTCTTCATTATGAAAATCTGAAATGGTTAGTGTTATTTTTTTGTTTTTTTCCTAATAGGAAGCTATAAAGAGAGATACTCACTCAGAAAGCTTACAATCGCATGTTTTGAAAATGAATAAAACCATACCAACTCTTGCGTTGATTTTTGAACTTCTTGATAGTGGTCGTTTTGAAATTGGACTCTATGCCATTACAACAGCCTTGCGTTGGGAAAAATATCTGTTAAGTCATGTCAAAAGGCTCTATGCGGCATGTGATCAATTAACAGCAGAGCGGGCAAAATTGATTGTCGAACGTTGTGATCATTTACCCGATGTTTTTACAGCAAGAGATATCTATAGACAGTGTTGGAGGTCTTTAAAAGACAATCAAACCGTTAAGCAAGCTTTAGAGCTTTTATGCCGTTGTAACTATATTCGTGAATTTCCTATAGAGGGGAATGAATTAGGTCGGCGTCCTGATAGACGCTATGAGTGGTATCCTTTGGTCAAAAACAACAGCATAAAACAATAAAAAAACTCTTTTGAAGTCTTAAGACAACCACGCAAAACTCTTTTTATGGCATTCTCATCAAAGAACTTTTCTCCAAAAGCAAATGATCTGAGTGACTTTGTAAAAAGAGTTTTGTCAGTCTTGTCAGTGCACTCTAAACCCTATAGCATTTTTTTTAAATGGTAAAAAATTAAAAACATTATATTTCAATATGTTAGTATTTTAATGATACAACCCTTATTAAGATGCAACCCATAAATTCAATCAATAATATATATTTGTCAGTTTGTGTCTGTAAATTGAACTGACAAAAGTGTTCATTTCAATGACGCATAAAACCTATCAAAATGATCATTCTGATGTTTTTAAACACATAGTGCATTTGTCTTGAATGATATGTGAAATAAATAGCAAATTTCACTATTCTGTTGTTGATCTGACTTACGTCATAGGCTGTGGATAAAGAGCCTTTATAAATTTTTTTTAAGCAGGTTGTGGGTCTTTAGCACCCTTTTTTTATTTTATTATTGCTATTTGTTTTAAATAGATCTAGCAAATTCCATTTAGAGTTTTTTTGACATCGGTAGATCAACGCTTATAAAGCGGTGGGGTTTTATTATAAATGCTTCAATCTCATAACAAACCACTAACATTACGCTCTCTGTTACAATCCTACCGTGATCATACAGAAAGTGCGCGCGATAGAGGAACTTCTTTTGAAAAGTTTGTAATTGCTTATTTGATGCAAGACCCTCTACAAAAGCAAGAATATGAAAAAGTTCAAACTTATTGTGAATGGGCAAAAGAGCATGGAGAAGATGGGCGTGATATCGGCATTGATCTGGTTGCTAAAATTCGTGATGAAGAAGGATATGCCGCTATTCAATGTAAGTTTTATAGTGCAAATCATCAGATCAAGAAAGAAGATATTGATAGCTTTATTGCTGCCTCGGGAAAAAAGATCTTCACACGCCGTATTCTGGTTGATAGCACCGAAGGTAATTGGAGTAACAATGCCGATCTCACCTGTGAAGGACAAGGGGTCCGCATTCAACGGATTAATCTGTTTGATCTGGAAAACAGTCAAATAGATTGGACAACCTTTGAAAGCAAAGGGGAAGCTACTCTTAAGAAAAAAGAACCGAAAAAGCTTTTAGATCATCAACAAGAAGCGCTTAAAGCTGTTTGTGACGGTTTACAAGAAGCAGACCGTGGTAAGCTGATTATGGCGTGTGGAACGGGAAAGACCTTTACCAGTCTGAAGATAGCAGAAGCTCTTGCTGGTCAAGGTAAACGTGTTTTATTTCTTGTCCCCTCTCTTTCTTTAATGTCACAAACAATAAGAGAATGGACAGCAGATACAGAGATACCCTTGCGTTCCTTTGCGGTGTGTTCTGATACACAAGTTGGCAAGCGTCGTAAAGCCCAAGATGATGCTGCCGAACTCGATGTCTCGGATCTCGCTCTACCAGCAACAACAGATTCTCAAAAGCTTGGAGAAAAAGCCAATAAGACTTCTCCTGATGTAATGACAGTGGTCTTTGCTACCTACCATTCCATTCAAGTGATTTCGGATGCGCAAAAGAAATATGCTTTACCCGAATTTGATCTGATCATTTGTGATGAAGCACACCGTACCACTGGAGCTGTGTTAGGAACAGACAAGAGTGAATCTGAGTTTATCAAGGTTCATAATAATAGCCTTATTCGGGGCAAGAAACGTCTGTATATGACAGCAACGCCTCGTATCTTTAGTGACAATGCTAAAAAACAAGCTAATGAGATTGATGCCGTTCTGGCTTCTATGGATGATGAAGAGCTTTATGGCAAAATCCTTTATTCTTATAGTTTCTCCCATGCTGTAAAGAATGGACTTTTAACGCCCTATAAGATTATCGTTTTAGGTGTTGATGAAGGAGAAGTGAGTAAATCTATCCAGCATCTGATGACAGATAAGAATTATGAACTTATTCTTGATGATAGAACAAAGATCATGGGTTGTTATCAAGCCCTTACCAAAATGGATCTGAAAATTGATCTTGGGGATGATACAAGACCCATGCATCGGGCTTTGGCTTTTTGTAGAGATATTGATACTTCTAAACGCATATGTAGAACATTCAACGATGAAGAAGTTAAGAAAGATTTACTTGATCTTCATGAAAACCATAAAAATATTCCCCCTCTTAACTGTCAAGCAGACCATATTGATGGAAAGTCTGGTGCCAAAGAGCGTACAATAAAACTTGATTGGTTGAAAGAAGATGCGGGTGAGAATGTCTGCCGTATATTAACCAATGTACGCTGCCTTTCAGAAGGTGTTGATGTTCCTTCCCTTGATGCCATTATGTTTTTACACCCGCGTAAAAGCCAAGTGGATGTGATACAGGCGGTAGGACGTGTGATGCGTCGCGCAAAAGGTAAAAAAATGGGCTATATCATCTTGCCAGTTGGTATTCCTGCTGGTGTTTCACCAGAACAGGCATTAAAGAACAATAAAAAGTACAGTGTTGTTTGGCAAGTTCTCAATGCTTTACTTGCCCATGATGAGAATTTTAGTAAAACCCTTAACCAGATGGTTTTAGGGCAAGACGTAAGTTCTATCATCGACATTGTTACAGTTTCTAAAAAGACCGAATTAGAGAATGTCACCACGGTTATTGACGAAATCCCGCTCCACGAAAAATCGGAAAAATCCGGACTTCATATTGGGACACAAGCTCATGAACCGCAACATAGTCATAGCGTAACAGGAAGATTACCCTTTTTTGTTGAGTTTCCCAATGCTCTCAAAACACTGATTGTTAAAAAATCTACCATGAGTGATTATTGGGGCATATGGGCTGGCAATGTTGCTGAGATTGCACAAAATCATATCACACGCCTTCAAACTATGCTTTCTGATCGAACAAGCGAAGCTTATCATGCCTTTGATGCGTTTTATAAAGAATTAAAAAACAACTTAAACAGTGAGATAAAGCAAGAAGAAGCCGTTGAGATGTTAGCGCAACATCTTGTAACGCGTCCGGTGTTTGAAGCTTTGTTTGAGGGCAATGAATTTGTGCAAAACAATGCCATTTCGCAAGCGATGGAAAAGATCTTAAGAGAACTGGATAAAACAAATATTGAGGAAGAATCCAAAGAATTACAAGAGTTTTATGACAGTGTAAAATTCCGTGCCTCTGGGATTACCTCCCCCCAAGCAAGACAAAACCTTATTATCAAGCTTTATGAAGATTTCTTTACCAAGGCTTTTCCCCGTACGGTAGAAAAATTAGGAATTGTTTACACCCCCGTTGAGGTTGTTGATTTTATCATTCATTCTGTTGATGAAGTGTTACGCAATGAATTTGGGAAAAGCCTAGGATCACGTGGTGTCTCTATTCTCGACCCTTTTACGGGTACTGGTACCTTCATCACACGGCTGTTACAATCAAATCTCATAAAACCAGAGGATATGGAATATAAATTCCGTCATGATATTCATGCCAATGAGATTGTTCTCTTAGCTTATTACATAGCAGCTATTAACATTGAATCGACTTATCATAGTCTTATGAAAAGAGAGTATATTCCTTTTAAGCATATTGGTTTAACTGATACGTTTCAGATGCTTGAAGAAAAAAGTCTGCTACAAAAATTATTTAAAGAAAACAGTGAATATTTAGAACATCAAAAGAAACTGGATATCAAGGTTATCTTTGGAAATCCCCCTTATTCTTTTGGACAAAAAAGTGAAAATGATAATGCAAAAAATACTCCTTATCCGATATTAGATAAACGTATCGGCGAAACTTATGCTGCTCAATCCAGAGCAAGTAATGTTAATAGAGTTTATGACAGTTATATTCGTGCTATCCGCTGGGCAAGTGACCGCATAAAAGATTGTGGTGTTATTGGTTTTGTTACAAATGCAAATTTTGTAGATGCAAACGCTATGGATGGTTTACGAAAATGCCTCGTTGAGGAATTTAGTAGCCTTTATATTTTCCATTTACGGGGTAATCAACGAACCTCTGGAGAACTATCTCGAAAAGAAGGTGGTAAGATTTTTGGAGAAGGTTCTCGTGCCCCTATAGCGATTTCCATTCTCGTGAAAAATCCAGAATCTCAACAGCGTGGAAAAATATATTTCCATGATATTGGAGATTATCTCACGAGACAGGAAAAGCTTACAATAATCGAGTCCCTTGGTAGCATTAATGGTATTACACGGAGCAAACAAGGTTGGAAAATGATCACACCAGACAAACATGGTGATTGGATCAATCAACGTGATGAAAGTTTCAAGACATTCCTAGCTCTAGGTGATAAAAAAGGGTATGATAAAAAGCTCTTTGAGACTTATTCTTGCGGTATCATAACAAGTCGTGATGCTTGGGCGTATAATTCAAGTCGTAAAATTCTATCACAAAACATGTATAATATGATTACTTTTTATAAGAGTGAAATGGAACGTTTTAATGATGCCTATCCACATTCTGATCGTAAAGCGCGTGCAAAGGCTGTGAATGATTTTGTCAATACAAATGCCCAAAAGATCAGTTGGAGTAGTAGTCTTAAAGAAGAATTAATAAGAGGAAAATTTTTTGAATTTGAGAATGATTGCTTAGTTCAAAGTCTTTATCGTCCCTTCACCCAACAATGGCTTTACTATAATAATATTTTTAATCATAGAGTTTCTCAAATACCTCGAATATTTCCTATGGGAAAAGTGGTCGAAAATAGAGTAATACAAGTTACAGGTACAGGAGCAACGAAAGATTTTTCTGTCATCATGATTAAGACAGTGCCTGATTTCCAAATGATAGAGAACGGTCAATGCTTTCCAAGATATATTTATGAAGAAACTACGGTTTCAAAAAGTAAAAGTGGGAAACAATCCCATTTATTTGCAAATGCTACAGAAGAAAGTAAAAATGTTGGTTTACAAAGGCGTGATGCCATAACTGATGAAGGACTAGCCCATTTTAAAGAAGCTTATCCGAATGAAACCATAACTAAAGATGATCTATTCTATTATGTTTACGGACTCTTACATTCAGAAGATTACCGTACACGCTATGCTGATAATTTATGTAAAGAGTTGCCTCGTATCCCTTGTGTTAAAACTGCTGAAGACTTTTGGAAATTTGTAACAGCAGGGCGTGAACTGGGTCATTTGCATGTAAATTATGAAGATGTGAAACCTTATCCAGTGACCTTTAAAAAGGGTAATCCAAAACAGACTGATATCTCTAATCCAGAAAAGTTTTATTACGTGAATGAAATGAAATTCGCAAAAATTAAGAATAGCAAGGAAAAGGATAAATCCACTGTTATTTATAACAGCAACATCATCATAACAGATATCCCTCTTGAAGCTTATGAGTATATCGTAAATGGTAGACCCGCCCTTGAATGGGTTATGGGGCGTCAATGCGTAAAGACTGATAAAAAGAGTGGCATTGTGAATGATGCTAATCGCTATGCTGTTGAAACCGTTGGAAACCCTGCTTATCCATTGGAGTTATTCCAAAGGGTTATTACCGTAAGTTTAGAGACAATGAAGATTGTTAAGAACCTACCAAAATTAGAAATTAAAGAAACTGAATAAGCTTATAAGACCTTAAAACTCATAAGGGGTATAGAATATAGCTATACCTCTTTTGTAAGTTAATTAGATACAATCTTAAAAGAAATAATTTATCATTGCGTTTTTAAACACTGTCATTTGGATTGCTTTAAGACTTATAAGAAATCCACTCTTAAAGTGAATTAGATTTTTTTACATTGCCTTTAAAAGATTATACCGTAATCTCAAATGATAGCTTTATAGCTTTCAAAAAATCTCTTGAAAGAGAGTTTTGTATCTTCATTTTCTTATATTACTTATAGGTTTTGAAGGTTTCTCACCCCCCCCAAAAACCCTACAAAACCCTCTTAAATATATATTAAAGATTGTATTTATGTGTTGTGTTTAATATAGGTTGTTTATTTGAAACATTAACTTATTGAAATATAACAACTTTTATTTTGGATTAAAAAAATAAAATAATACGTACAAAAAGCACCCCCAAAACTCATAACCTAATGATCTTGATAGCATTTCTTATGAGTTACAAACCATCTTTTGAAAGGCTTTAAAGGATCACATGATTTTCATAAAGCACGTTGTAATCATTCTCTAAATCATAAGGTTATCATTCAAAAGAACTGATAAAATTCATAAAAAGGATTTTGATAACGTAATCAGTTTTTAATTTCATATGCTTTTCATAAGACACGTTTTAATGACTCATTAAAATGATCACTTTTGTCAGTTCAATTTACTAACACATAACTGACAAGTTTTAATCAATTCACATCATTGGCTATCTTTAAAGATTGTACTCTTGATATAAGTTATGTTTTAAAGATATTAACATATTGAAATATATTGATTTTAATTTTTTACCATTCAAAAAAAATAATAGAGGGTCTAAAAAGAACTGACAAAACTGACATCACTGACAAAAGCCTATTAAAAGGAATTTTACTGATCTCTATAATTATCAATCTCTCTTTAGATGTTTTCATAACAGTCTATAAATTACAATTATCCTACTTATCGTTTCTCTTATGAAAATGAAAAATGATGCCATGGCTATAAAGCATATAACAGCTATAGAAAATGCGTAAAAACAGCAGCTTCAAATAACTAAACTGTAAATGAACGCATTGATTATAAAGAGAGCACCTATAAGAGGCTATTAAATTTTAAATGTATTATAAACAAAATTCACAAAAAAATTTAAATTCATTTAGTAAAAAAACTGATAGGTTATAAAGTTTAAAATACGCATAATGAGAGCCTTTTTAAATATTATAGATGTATAGATTCAAAACATAACGCAATCGTTTCATAAAGCCCATAATATAGCTTTAAACGCATATAAATATAAAAGAAGCAATTCATAATCATAAGATATTATCAATACACAACGTATTTAAAAAATACAAAAAAAGATAAAATATTATTTGACAATAAATACGTATTTTGTTATATGAAGACGATACGCTAATTTTTGTATTGTTATCCCCATTTCTTCTAAAAAAGCTACTTTTAGAACTTCACTAGAATGGGCGGGGTTATGCGTCATTTGTTTTCATTCCTTTCATCAATGGTAATCTTGATAATCAACAAGCTCCACATCTGTTCCGATAAAGCGAAAAATAACACGCCAATTTCCATTCATCTTAAAAAGTATATTACTCTTTATGCGCATTGGGAACGGCTTTTCTAGATCCTAGTAAGCTGAATATATAGCCTTGTCCGATTAGAACTCCAAAAATCGTAACAAAAACGCCTATGATTTGCATGATTTGAGGGATGAAGCCGAACAGGATTTGCACCAATAAGGCTGAAATAGGTACAAAATTGAAAAATATCGCCGTCTTACCCGGACCTCGGATCGCTATTCCAATATTCCAAAATAGGTAGGCTAAAACTGATCCTGCACCCCCTATCCAAAGGAGTGCGAATAAACTAGCGCCGGACATAGACATCGTTTCTTGAAGAGGGGATTCGAATAAAAAGGTTAGGACGCCAAGGGCGACGGTGCCAGAGAGCATCGTCCAGCTTGTTGTTTCAAGCGGGGTTGCGTTCTTGACAAATGACCGCGTGCCCACGGTATAGAACGCCCAACCAATGGAACCTAAAAGAATCATAATATCTCCTTTGGCAAAGGAAACATGGTTAGACAAAAATCTCCCATTTGTTATGACTAAATAGACCCCGAACATGCTAATGAGCATCCCTATAACCCTCTCACAGGTTGGGAAAGATTTATTCATGATAGCTTCAATAATATTAGCACTAATAGGGGTTGTCGCCATGATGAGGGAGGCTGTTATGGGATTTGACGTTTGCAAGCCAACAAATAAAGCGCCATTAAACCCTGCCACACCGATAATCCCTAGGAAAATATAAGAAATAAAATTTTGCGATAAAACATGCCACCGCAAGCCTTCTTTGAAAATCATAATTAAAAATATGGCGATTACGGCAATGAGAAACCGCTCAAAAGAAGCTGTCCATGGAGAAACAGTCGTTAAAGCTATCTTAGTGGCTTGGAAATTGGAACCCCAAAAAAAGGTTCCTACGAGGGTTAAGACAAGAGCTATTCTGGGCGTGATTTTCATTGGATAGATCCTTATACTTGATACCAAAGTGGAGCATCGAGACGTATAGAAGAAATTTGTGCGGTATTAGATGAGGAAAGCATAAAGTTGACCGCGGAAGCAATGTCATCTGGGTGAAGCATTTTGGCAAGATTCTCTGGAGGTATCTCTGGGAATCCTTTAAAATTGCGACGAAAATCCGTATTAACTTTATCAACTTGGATTGAACAAACACGAATATTTTGTGGCATTCCCCATAAGCGCAACCCACCAGTATAGCCCTCTACAGCAAATTTAGAAGAAGAATATGAAATTAAAGAAGGATTGTATTCTACACCCCATATGGATGAAATATTTATAATATCGGCGCGAATTTCCTTTTTTAGATAGGGTAAAGTAGCAGCTGTTATATAGAACATTCCTTTAATATTCACATCAAATGTTTCAGCACATTCTTGAGCATCAATTGTTTCTGGATCGCCACTATAACAAATGCCTGCTACATTAACTAAGACATCAAGACCACCAAATTCTGAGATAACCTTATGGACAGAAGAGTCAATGGCTTCTTTATCGCGGATATCAACAATCAATTTACATAAGCTTGCCGTATCGATGGAGGTTGGTAGTTCTATGTCAATGATGTCTGCACTTGCTACCTTATGACCATTTTTCAATAAGTTTAGAACAATTGCTTTACCGATGCCGCGAGCGCCTCCTGTGACTAAAATACGTTTCTGTTGTTGTGAGTAAATTCCGGTCGTGTTTTTTATCATTTCGTTTAGCATTTTCTATACCTGAAGTTGTAATCATTAATATTCAGCTAGTTTATTTTTAGCCATGCATTATGTATTACTGTATTATGTTTAATGTATTGAGTATTATTAAATTGTTTAAATAATAAGATAGCCTTAAAGTTTATTGTGATTAGGTTGAATAACTAAAGAACTGATATTTCATGTAAAGACGTCTCACTAAAAGGAAATACCTTTTTAGAGGAGAATGCTAGAGTTTGTGATTCTTTAGGTAGATTTAAACAGCGCCAACCATGCTTGTGAGCATACGCCTCAAGCAAAGGATCGCCAATAACAGCGACAGGATGACCTACAAGCTTCAGCATATGCTCATCGGAAATATCATCACCGTAGGCCCAGCAGTTCTTAAGGTCACCACCATGTTTTTCAATAAAATCCTGAATCGCAAGCGCTTTTCCAATGCCGATCGTTTGCGGAGGAACGAAACGGCCATTATATTTTTGCCCATCATGCAATAGTTTTGTGGCCAAGATGTAAGGTACACCTAGATGTTCTGCAATGGGGGCTAGAATTTCTATAAAAGAGCCGGATACTAAGACCGGCTCAATTTTTTGGCTATGATGGGATTTTAATTCTGTTACTACTTCTTGGATTAAGAAAGTAGGATTAATCAACGCGCGGTTTGCCCAAGTTTCTGCACATCTTGTTACTTCTGCTACAGCACGTCCGGCAAAAAATTCATAAAAGCGACGGTTTATTACGCTGCGCGGACTCTGGTTATCATGGTGTGCACGTAAAATAGCAGTAGTATCTGCATATTCCTCTTGGTGAGCGTTGGTTGAAAAACCTAGCCAAGATTTATACCAGAAATCGTGGAAAGCGAGCATACTTTTGCTCCGAATAAGGGTGCCATCTACATCGAAGAATGCATACGCAAGGCTCATTATTAATTTCTTCCTTCAAAAAAAATTAAATACTTTATAATGTTGTTTGTTCTTTATAAGCATGGATATGATTTATTCGTAATATTAATCCTTTGTTGTGAATTCCCAGAAACCTGTTTTTTTGAGCTTTAGCTGCGCGTGGACATCCCCTCCTAAGCCATACCATCCGATCGCACCGCCTCGATTCATTTGATAACTCATCCAAAGCAAGACGATATTTACTATTCGATTAGCAGAGGGATCGTTCACAGATGGAAACGGATTGGGTAATATTGCTTGATAAAAGCCATGCCCATCAGCATCTGCCAGTAGTATATTGGGAAGACCAAGTGGGCCGGGTCGTGTAGGTGCATGGGGATTCAGATCATGTTGCCGTAGTGCCATAATTGTGTAAAGACTGTTAGGAATTAACCCCAAAAATTCAAAACGAAAATGTCCTGTTCGTTGGTCGTTAGGGACGGAAACTTCCATGGATCCTTTCGCTTTACACCATTGTTCAAGGGTTATCGGCGCAGTAATCTTTCTACCATCTTGGCTTCGAGCGTCTGGTATTGGTACTTCATGGAAGCCATAGCTTGGCAGATAAATATTTTTCGCATTGGGGCATTGCGCTGGTGCAAATATTACTGGATAATTATTGCATGGTAATGGTAAGGGCAGAGTATGTAATACAAGAGAGGCATCACTACTAGAAAGAGGATCTGAAAGTTCTTTTATGATATCGTAGGGAGCATTCTTGCCGAATTCAGGAGTTACAGTAGAGGTTGATACCAAAGCTCTTCCCCACTCTGAGGTAAGTTCTCCATGGGAATTCATGCGATTGATTTGTCCAATAACAATAAAATTTCCCTTTTCATCCATTACTTCGCTCGGGGGATAAGTCGGTCCTTGTGTAGTCAAACTTAGTTCGTACATTATTGTTTTCATAGATAATGCCACTACGCAAGATAAACATTTTCAAGGTTCTCAGCTTTCCGCGAGACAGAATCCCTACCTGTTTGCTTGTTAAGAAATTTAATCGCTTGTTTGTGTTCATTCTTCTTTAGTTTTTCTGCATGATAAGCAGTAAACTGAAAGGAAAGAGTAGCGGCGCTCGTGTCGCCTTGGTTAACTGATATAGTTATATCGAAGTGAAGGCGAGATAATCTGGATATATCGCTAGAGTTAATTCGATAGTTAAAAACAACGTCAAGAGGGAATACAAACCCTGTAAAATTGGCAGCCAGGCTATTTAACACGAAGTAATACGGCTCCGTCCAGTTATCTCCGATAAAATATTCCTCAGTAACTGCTAAAAACATTTGACGAGCTGCTTCAATCAACACCATACCTTGTATATGTTGTCCAGTTTGATGATCATTCATTAGTTCTGACCGTTCATCCAATATTAAGTGAGATTCAAAATTATGCTCATCTAAACGTTTCGGGTGAGAGATAATCGCATTTCTGATGTAGTGCTTATGACTTTGCAGGCGGCTAACGCGAAGTGGACGCTGTAGTAGAGGAGAAATATCAATCCCGTGGGCTGCGAGTGGATATAGTCCTTGGTCATAAAGAGCTTGAGCTTGAACTTCTGTTAACCCTTGACCGCTAACAAGTTGACTATTACTAGGTAAATTGGCAAAGGAATTTGTACGTATCATCTCTAAAATTTCCCCAAAAGTCTTAACGTTTTCATGTATACTAAATTCATGAAATTTATTGCCAACTATAAAAATTTTCTTATTAGATGTATTTTTCATTGTGCTCCCTGCCTCAAAATTATAACTAATTTTAACTCTCTTTTTATATCTCTTTGATTTATTTGAAATAAAAACATACTCTTCATAAAATTATTATATGGCTTTAAAAATCGGTAACTACGTTATTGATCAAATATAAGCAAAAATTTACCAAAATAATTACATTACTTAAAACATACATGGCTTTTCGGTAATATTATAGAAGAGTAAGCGCTCATTTTTAGCAATCACTACCCTCCACTCAAACCAAAAGCTGCAGCTTAGTTTTACAGCTGTCGACGTAGTTCGTTGTTAATTAATAAAGCGTTTGTAAATTTTTGTATAAAGTCCACCTTCTCCACCCGTGATAAAATTGTCTCCGGCCTTTTTAATTATCTCTTGATAGCGCGGAGAAGAAAAAAGGCTCTTATAGATCTCAGGATCAACAGAAAAACCGGAGAGAAACATAAACCCGGCTCTGTACTAATGATGGAATGATAAGCAATAAACTCTTCAACCTCAGATGCCTTGCGTACTACGTCAAAAATGGTTTTGTCTCGCCATTGGCGGTAGGAGATAAAACGGCTTGGAGGAACCTCAATATGACGCAGCTGCAGATACGGTGTGCTAGGCAAAGACTGCTTGAGCACTTTTACCGATTCAACATAGGTCAAAAGTTGACGACGAAAGTCGTTCACAAGATCTTCTCCCAATAATTTTAATTCAAGCTCCCATATCCCCGGCAAGCTCTCAATCTGTTTTAATGAGGGCAAGGCTCTCAACTGCAGAACAGTCCTATTATCAAGAGATACAGACACCGTAGCCTGCTGCTCAGATTTTTCTGCTGTGATCTGCCTCCATTTCTTAGCTACTGTAAGAGTTTGGTTTTATTTAGGATATATTTCTGTAATTAAAAGATACGGTGTAGACATTAAATTCTCCTTGAAATTAAGAAAAAAATTAAATTCGTAAGTATCACGCTTTTGATAATAATGATGTTGCTGGCAAATAAATTTCTCTATGTCTCCTTGCGTGAGGCAAAAACTTCTTTAGCAATTTCAACGACATTAATCGCTGCAGGAAAGCCTGCATAAGGAGCAATGTGAATTGCTAATTCAATCACCTGTTCGGGCGTGCCACCTACATTAAGCAGACCCTGTATATGCAGCTTCAGCTGTGGAATCGCAGTTCCTAACGTTCCTAACGCTGCCACCGTTATAATTTCCCGTTCAAAGAAGTTGAGGATAGGCCGTGTGTAGATATCACCAAACCCAAACTCAACAACAAAACGAGCTAAGTCTGGAGCAATGCTACCCAGTGTCTTAATAATCATTTGTCCATCGGGGCCATCAATATGTTCTAGTGCCTTCAGTCCAGATTCGTAGCGATCCTCGCATACTAATGGCGAGCCGCAACTAGATATGAAGTCTAGTTGCTTTTCATCAAAGACCTCTTTTGCAGCAAAAACACTATTTAAGGCTGCTGGAAACCCTGCATAAAGTGCCAACTGTATCATTACTTCAATCAGCTCAGCAGGACTACACCCAATATTAAGAGCACTGGTAAGGTGGAATTTGAGTTGCCGTCTTGCATGACCGATACAAGATATTGATTTATAATGATAATTTAGCGTTATTCATATTGAATTAGAACCCCGAATAACCTAAGATTCTCTCATTTCAAATCTCTCTATCTTGAATCAATCAAAACCATTCCCTTGCATGTCAAAAGCGG
>NZ_JAQITB010000030.1 GCF_028618515.1 Bartonella sp. ML69XJBT | reverse complement strand
AATTTAATAAAAAGAGTTATATCTCTTTCAAAAATACTTTTAAGTATATTGCAATTTCTATCATAAAGAATTAAAATAAATAGTATTATATTCATTTAATAGAGACGATAACTTATTTACCAATATTTCACGAAAGTTAAATTTCTCATGAAGAGAGTATAATACCTCTCTTACGGTAAATCTATACTTTCTTTTGCTCTATACATTAAATTATAAAACGAATCATATTATTTTTTTTAAATATTTGTTAAAATTTTCAAGTTGTTTCGGAGTTTCAGGATATGCATTAAATTGAAAAGCATTATTTGGAACGATTTCATTAAATTTTAAAGCTCTTATTGAAAAATTTTCTTTTTTCTGTTTAAATTTCTTTTGATTTTGCCATTTCTTTAATTCTCTGCTAATCTTACCTACATTCTTAACAGTGGCAGGCTCACTTGGTATAAAGGGGTTCATTGTCTCTATACCAAGTGTTGTGTTAAGATGTGAGTTTGCATATCTAATTCGGTCTTTTAATTTGTTTAACTCATGTTTTTTTGACATTGCTTGAACCCAATGTTATTCCCCTGCATAGGCCCTCTGTCACATCAGAGGGCTTTATTAATTTAATAATTATGAAAAAATATAATTATTTTTTTCCATCCATTGATCTATTTGTTACTTTTTTGATTCTTTATTAACTCAAGTTGACTGTTTTTATACATTTCCTGTTCTTTTTATTATTTCGAAATATGCACTTTTTCATGCTGTAAAAGTCATGATGCATTTTATCTTGATCATTTTTTCTTTTATTCAAATTTAAAACAGGGGAAAAATTGTATTCACAGTGAAGAGAAAAGACAGAAAAGTATTGATAACTGAACCGAATAATAATATTTTTTTTCGAAAGGTGTTGACCAAATGAAAAGTCAACCGTATGTTCCACTCACTTTCGACAAGCAAAATGGCTTGTGTGGGAGCGCGTAGCTCAGCTGGTAGAGCAACTGACTTTTAATCAGTAGGTCCAGGGTTCGAATCCCTGCGCGCTCACCAAATTAATAGCTTATATAAAAGTTCAAAAACTTTGCTTCCTTTTTATAGTTTGAAGTTTTTTGTTAATGTATTGTTTATTATTTTCTAGCCGTTGTTTTGGTATGAAAAGATTCTGTGCTGACTCTTCTACTTAGAGGCATCACACTGATTTATAAAGAGAGTTCATTTTTTTATGCTAAATGAGAGAGACCCATACCATTCTCTCATTCCAAAGCTGTTTATATTCAATAAAACAAAATCATTTCTTGCAGATCAAAAGCGGGGGCAGCATGTGGATAAAAACTATTAAGAAAGAACTACAATGTCTCTTATGAAGAGTCTCAGGTGCCAAAGGCTGTAGCAATAGTAGAGGCTAACAAATATAATGATTGCAGCGTCCAAACAAAAAGTGCTTTAAGTTTGTGATACGGTAGCTCCTGCATTGGCTGCATGTGTTATTGCTCATTTTATCAAATCGTGCGCTGATTTTTCATAGCTGCTTGGTTACATGCTTCATGAAACAGGCTTCAAAACTTTCTTTAACAAGCTTATATCTACCTTCTTTTCGCAAATAAATATTTTATCACCTATGAGAGCAATTAAAAGGATTTTTTCTCATTTCGGTAAAATAAGCAGAAAAACATCTGCTTTAAATTGACTCTTTTCTGTCTTGGGATGAATGATATTATCTTTGACATTTTTCCAGCCGATACGAACGATGTTACTACGGCGAAAACCTGTGTAAAGAAAAATATCAATCTATACACACTCATGGGTAAGACCAATATTGATCACATATTTTCAATATCTTCTTCGGTCCATAGTAGAAAACCTTCTACATTAAAGAATTTTGGTGGTTTTAAGTTAAAAGTAGAATTTTTGTTTAAAAGAGCATTATCAACCGCTAAATTACAAAGCCCCTTTAAAACCGTATAAGAATCATCTTACTTATTCATAATTTATATGATGATATCATGTTTTTTTTATTAACATATTAATTTATTTGTTTTTTATTCATTATTTCTATTTTGATAACATTGCATTTCTTTTTTGCAAAGCACAGAAATATTAACAATGTATTAATTTCTTGATAAATGGTAAATCTTTAGGATATAGTGAACCCGCGAGGGGAATCATCTGAAAATATGAATTTTTCTATCGCATAAAGAAAGTGCGGTGTGGTTTTTGGTAGTAAATACTCAATTAGAAATAAGCGGGCTGACAAATGCTTTTAAATAGCAAAGAAAAGTTTACTTTCATTCTTAATTCAACATTTCAATTTCTTGCTGTCGTTATTGTATCCCAGTTATTGGTATCTTGCTGCGCAAGCGAAACAGCACATTTTGTAATAAGAAGTTTTTACAATAATAGAGCTAGTGAGATAAAAACTCCCGTTCTTCCTAATCCTAACAAAAATTCCAGTGGGCAAAACCAGTCAAAAGAAAAGAAAAGGGGGCGAGCTGTTGTCGGTAAACCTTACCAAATAAAAGGAAAATGGTATTATCCGCAAAATGACCCAACCTACAAACGTGTTGGAGAAGCGTCATGGTATGGTTCAGATTTTCATGGGCGTTTAACCGCAAATGGTGAGGTCTATGATATGAATCTCTTGACTGCTGCTCATCCCACAATGCCGTTACCCAGTTATGCTCGTGTTACGAATCTCAAAAATGGATCTTCCATCATCGTTAGAGTGAATGATCGTGGTCCTTTTATGAAAGATAGAATCATTGATTTATCAAAGCAAGCTGCAGAGATACTTGGTTATGCAAATGTAGGTGTAGCAAATGTTAAAGTGGAATATATTTCTGAAGCGCCTATTGGTCATTATGATGGCGCTTATTTAATGGCTTCTTACACATCAGGAAGTGATGTTTCATCCTCATTAACATTAGCGGATCTTTCAAAAGAAAAAGAAAAGATCGTACTCGAAAGACTTGATGCTGATCTGCAAAGGCGATTGGAGAAAGCTATAAGTAAACAAAAACAGTCCAATAAAACTTTTTCAGTAAAATTACCGGAAAGTGGTCCAGTTTTGATTAGTAAGCCAATGCTCTTTGAAAAAGTGGCTTTTATAAACAAACCAATCAAGAAAATAAGAGTTAACTGATTATGGCTCTTTATAAGAAAGAGTGATGTTTGTTTTTGATATGTTTTCAGGTTATAGATGATCAAAATTTATTCATTATAATCAACTTTTTGGTTTAAATGAAGAAGTGTGCTTTTTATTGTATGAAACAAAGAGGGCACTTTTAATGCGTAAAATTCAAAATAAATCTTACTTGAGAAACGAACATGAAAGTATAGTATATTGATTCATTTTGATAATGCTGTGCAAAAGTAGAGACTTGTTTTCATTCTTGTGATGGGATTATCCATTTGCAGTCAAACAAATCTTTTCTTGTATAAGAAGATTCTTTATGCTGCTTCTTAAAGATGGGAGAAGCGGTTATGCATACGACATTAAGGGTTTTGTTCACCTTATTGGGGATATTGATATTGGATGGGTGGGGGAGAGCACAGGATTTTCAAAATTCTGCATCACAGTTACTGTTAATAGATAATGACACAGATACAATACTTTTTGAAAAACAAAGTGATATTGCTTTTTTCCCAGCTTCGTTAACAAAATTGATGACAGCTGAAGTCATATTTTATCAATTAAAAGAAGGTTTATTAAGCAGTACACAAAAATTTAAGGTGAGTGAAAATGCGTGGCACAAAGGTGGAGCTCCTTCTGGTACAACCACTATGTTTGCAAAAGTAAAGACAGAAATTAGTGTTTCTGATCTTTTGCGTGGTCTCATTATTGTCAATGGAAATGATGCTGCCATTATCCTTGCTGAGGGCATAGCCGGAAATGAGGCTAATTTCGCAAAACTGATGAATCAGAGAGCCAAAATAATTGGATTATCACATAGTCATTTTGTTAATGCAACAGGGCTTCCGGAGGAGGGACAATTTGTGACATTGCGCGATATGATGATATTAGCACGTCATATTGTTCGTGAATATCCCGATTATTATACACTTTACCGCGAGCCTCATTTTACGTGGAATAATATTTTTCAACGTAATAAAAATCCTCTTATTTCCAAAGAAATTGGTGTAGAAGGATTTGGTTTTGGCTATAGTAAAGATGAAGGTTTTTCAATGATTGTTTCTGTTTATAACAATCATCGACGTCTTTTTTTAGCAATAAATGGTTTGCAAGAGGGTAAAGGGCATACAAAAGAAGTAGAACACATTCTTCAATGGGGAATGACAGCCTTTGATCTTAAAACAATTTTTAGCGAAGGAGAAACCGTTGGCTATGCTTCTGTTTATGGTGGGACGCAAAATTCTGTTTCTCTTATTGTTAAAGAGCCGGTAAGTTTTATGCTTTCGAATGAAAAAAAGAGGAATATTAAAGCAAAAATTAAATATCATGGTCCATTAAAAACTCCTATCCTTTTAGGACAACCGGTCGGTGTTCTGCAAATTTTAGAAGATAAAAGGATTCTTCTCGAAAAACCTGTTTTTGCTGGAAACAATGTTCAGGAAGGAAGCTTTTTTGCAAAAGTTAGAAATGCATTCTATGAAATAACAATTGGATGGTTACGGAAATATTTATAGTACAGGCTTTTAAGGATTAAGGTTTATAGGTGTCAGGTTATTTTATCACATTTGAAGGGGGGGAGGGCGCAGGAAAAACAACACAAATTTCTTTGCTTTCTGAGTTTCTCTCGAGCCAAGGTTATGATGTTATTACAACACGAGAACCTGGCGGAACAGCAGGTGCTGAAGCAATTCGATATGCTTTGTTGTCAGGGAAGGCACAACAATACGGTCCTTTCATGGAAGCTGTTTTGTTTACAGCTGCACGCGCAGACCATGTTAGTGAAGTGATCGCGCCTTCTTTACAAAAAGGCAAAGTGATCTTATGCGATCGTTTTATTGATTCTACACGAGTTTATCAAGGACAGAATGATAAGGTAAACTCTTCCATTCTTTCTGTTTTAGAATGTATAGCGCTTAATGGAATAAGGCCTCATCTAACATTTTTATTAGATATATCAGCAATATATGGTATGAAACGTGCAAAAGTGCGAAGAAAGAAAACTGAAACGATTGATTATTTTGAAAAAGATAATTTAGAAATTCAAGAACAAAGGCGCCAAGCTTTCTTGCAATTAGCAAAGCAGGAGCCTCATAGATTTCGTGTGATTGATGCCACCGATGCTGTAGAAACTATCGCACAGAAAATAAAAAATATTTGTCATCAGCTATTGTTGGATCAACTTTTATGAGTGATGTAAATATTTTGCGCCAATATGACGATATCGATTCAGTTTTATCCTCTTCACAGAATAATGTGATTTTTGGTCATGAGGCTGCTCGTCATTTTTTGGCACAAATGCGTGAGGAGGAGCGTTTACATCATGCCTTATTATTTGAAGGAGAGCGTGGTATTGGGAAAGCTACATTGGCATTTCACCTTGCTTGGAATATTTTAAGCTCTCAGAAGGGGAACTTTTTACAACCAGAGCATAATTCCATTACATGGCATAAAATGATGCAAGGATGTCATCCTGGGCTTTTATACATTTCACGTCGCTTCGATTTAAAAACACAAAAGTTTAAAACAGGGATACTCATTGATGACATTCGTGATGTTATGCATTTTTTAAACCAAACATCACAAGACAATGGATGGCGTATTGTTATTATTGATCCCGCAGAAGATATGAACAGAAATGCGGCGAATGCAATTCTTAAAACGCTTGAGGAACCTCCTGCGAAAACTTTATTCATTATCATCACACATTCTTCAGGAAGATTGCTCCCAACAATTCGCTCACGATGCCAGCAGGTTTCTTTGCGACCATTGTATGATGATGAGATGAAAAAAGTCATTACACATATTTTTTTAAATCAAGATTTACCTGATGAAGAAACTCTTCAAATGATTATTCAAAGAGCCAAAGGAAATCCTAGAAAAGCTGCTTTACTTCTTTGCCATGGCGGTTTTGAAATTGTTAAAACTCTGGATACTCTTTTGGAGCAATCTGTTTGTAATCCAGCTGTTGTACATACTCTTGCACAAACACTTTCCTCTCTTTCTTCTATGATTCAATTTCAACAATTTTGTGATGAAATTCTTGATAAAATTCAAAAAAAAGCTATCATGCTTGTTGAAAAGGGAGAGTTAAATCTCTCAAAAAAATGCGCGCAACTGTGGCAGGAGATTCATCAAGAAATAGGGGAAATACAATCATTTAATCTTGATAAGAAGCAGTTCATTATTAACTTGCTTTTTAAAGTGCATAAGATCATGCATGAAGATGAGCTTTTTCCGTGACAATGTAATTAACAGGCGTTATGTCAAGATATCTTTTATAGCGTTTTACAAAACGAGTATGACATGCATGACACGTATTACATAACAACTCCCATTTTTTATCCTAATGGCACTCCACATATTGGGCACGCCTATAGTGCAATTGCAAGTGATGTCTTCGCCCGTTTTCAACGGTTAGATGGGAAAAATGTATTTTTTCTCTCTGGTACGGATGAGCACGGCTTAAAAATGCAACAAACAGCAGCAACATTAAATATGACACCTCAGCAACTCGCAGATCGTAATAGTGCTATGTTTCAAAAAATGCTTACAGTCTTAAATTGTTCTCATGATGATTTCATCCGTACAACAGAAGAGCGCCATTATAAAGCTTGTCAAGAAATTTGGAAAAAAATGGAGGAAAATGGCGACATTTATCTTGGTCGTTATAGTGGTTGGTATTCCGTTCGTCAGGAAGCATATTATGAAGAGAAAGATACTGAAGTTGGAGAAGACAACATCCGTCGCGAAAAGGAGTTAGGCTCTCCGGTTGAGTGGAACGAAGAGGAAAGTTATTTTTTTAGACTTTCCCGTTATGAAACGATCCTTCTTAAATATTATGAAAAACACCCTGATTTTGTTGCTCCAGTTGAACGGCGTAACGAAGTTATCAGTTTTATCAAATCGGGTTTAAAAGATATTTCTATTTCACGGACAAGCTTTAATTGGGGCGTTGCTGTTCCAAATAATCCAAAGCATGTGATGTATGTTTGGGTCGATGCGCTTACCAATTATCTCTCAGCAATTGGTTTTTTTGATGAAAACGCGACAAAACGTCATTTTTGGCCTGCAAATACGCATATCATTGGAAAAGATATTCTTCGTTTTCATGCCATCTATTGGCCAGCATTTTTAATGTCCGCTGGAATTGAATTGCCTAAGCATATTTTTGCTCATGGTTTTTTGCTCAATCGTGGTGCAAAAATGTCAAAGTCCATTGGAAATGTCGTTGATCCTTTTGAACTCGTTGATCACTATGGTCTTGATCAGTTTCGTTATTTTCTGCTTCGTGAAGTACCATTTGGACAAGATGGCAGTTATAGCCATGAGAGTTTTGTAAATCGCATTAATGCAGACCTTGCTAATGATCTTGGGAATTTAGCACAGCGTTCCTTATCTATGATTGCCAAAAATTGCCATGCAAAAGTTCCTATAGCAGCGGCTTTTTTAAGCCAAGATGAACAGCTTTTAGAACAATCTCTTCAAGCACTTGAGCTTGTGCGTGATGCCATGTCTTCTCACGAGATGCATTTAGCACTTTCCGCTATCTTTTCAGTCGTAGCAGATGCTAATCGCTATTTTGCTAGTGAACAACCTTGGAGTTTACGGAAAAATAACCCAGAAAGATTTTCTACAGTTCTTTACATAACTGCAGAAACATTGCGGCGAATAGGAATTATGCTTTTGCCTTTCATACCACACTCAGCAGCTAAACTTCTCGACAGCCTTGCTATTCCTGAAAATAATCGGTCATTATATCATATAAGTCATGCAAAAATTCAAGAAGGTCTTGATCTTCCACCACCAGAACCAATCTTTCCCCGTTATATTTTGAAGAAAGATGAGAATCATCATGCTCATTGATACACATTGCCATCTTGATTTTGAAGATTTTTCACAAGATTTGGATGGGGTTATCCAACGAGCTTTAGATGTTGATGTTGAACGTATGATAACGATTTCAACACACGTTCGTAAATTGGATAAGCTTTTAGCAATTGCGCAGACTTATGATCAAGTGTTTTGTTCCGTTGGGACACATCCCAATAGTGCCCATGAAGAACAAAATATTACAGCTGAAGAGCTTATTCACCTCTCAAAGCATCCTAAAATTGTTGCATTTGGGGAGGTGGGACTTGATTATTATTATGATTATTCTTCGCCAGAAGAGCAAAAGAAAGTTTTTCAGGAACATATCATCGCTTCTCGAGAAACACAGCTGCCTCTTGTTATACATTCACGCAATGCTGATTCAGATATGGAAAAAATATTACGCGAACAAATAAAAGAAGGTACTTTTCCATTTGTACTTCATTGTTATTCCTCTGGAATGCAACTGGCTCGTGCAGGCATTGAACTTGGTGGTTATCTTTCTTTTTCAGGTATTCTGACTTTTAAAAATGCGCTTGAGATCCGTGAGATAGCAAAAACTATACCTCATGACTATTTATTGGTGGAAACAGATGCACCATTTTTAGCCCCTGTTCCTCATCGAGGAAAAACAAATGAACCCTCTTTTGTACGCTATACAGCTGCTATTTTAGCTGAAACAATTGGTTTAAGTCTTGAAGAAATAGCTCAGATTACAACGCAAAATGCTTTTCGTTTATTTAGCAAAATGAAATAAGGCAAAAGCTATGTTTGATCGATACCGTTTCACAATATTAGGCTGTGGTCCCTCTCCGGGAGTGCCACGCCCCAATGGTGATTGGGGCGCTTGTGATCCTCATAACCCTAAAAATGAACGCTATAGAAGTGCTCTGTTAGTCGATCGTATTAAACCATCAGGAAAAAAAACAACAATTGTTATTGACACTGGTCCAGACTTTAGATCACAAATGATCAACGCCCGTGTAAACCATCTTGATGCTGCACTTTATACGCATTTTCATGCAGATCATATTCATGGTATTGATGATTTACGCAGTTATGCACTCGCACAAAAATGTTTAATCGATATTTACGCAGATAATTTTACACTCAAACATTTGAAAAATGCTTTTGGATATTGTTTCCAATCTCCCAAAGGTTCATCTTATTCACCTATTTTAAAAGAACATCTCATCAATGAAGATAGTCAACTTAGAATTCACGGGCAGGGTGGGACGATAACTGTCAATACGCATTTACAATATCATGGTAATATTCATTCTTTAGGTTTTCGTATTGGTAATGTTGCTTACTGTACAGACGTTAGCAAATTTCCTGAAAAAACATTACCTAAACTCATGAACTTAGATGTTCTCATTATTGAGGCTCTTCAATTTGAAGCGCATCCAAGTCATCTTTCCGTTGCTCAAGCATTACAATTGATAAAATATTTACAGCCTAAACAAGCCATCCTCACACATATGGACAGATCGCTTGATTACAATAAGGTGATAAACTCTGTTCCACCGCATGTTAAACCTGCATATCAAGGACTTATTTTTGAAACAGATGCATAAATCTAGAAAACACATATTTCTTGTTAACTAAAACCTTCTTGAATAGTCTTATCTTTCCTTTACTTCATTTTTGTCTTATTTGTGTTATTTTTATGTTAAAAGTGAGGTTTCTTATGTATAGATGGTTTACGCGGGCAATATGTATTATAATTTCAGCGATTTCCTTATCCGCATGTGGGGGGCGTCTAGAAAAAAATATTTCAGTTACAACAATACATGATGGTGCAATGAGTTGTGCTGATATTCAACGAGAATTTTATGCTAATAAACGTCAGATTAATGACACTATTATAGAGCGTTCTAAAGCAAGAGGTAAAAATGCAGCTTTAGCTGCAACGGGTGTTATATTTTTACCTGCTCTGTTTTTTATAGATGCAAAATCAAGTGAAAGCAATGAAATTTCGGCTTTAAATAACCGAAATGCTGTTTTGAGTGATCTTGCACATATAAAACGTTGTAAATTAGCACAGTAATTATTTTATTTTATTATACATTTAGCTTTAAGTAATTTTGTTTTTTACTTAAAGCTATTTTTTTAACTATGCCAATTTAATAAATAAATTAAATTATGCCTTATTGTTGACATAATTTTGTTTAAAAGAAGAAACATGCGCCATAAATATGATTATGTGTCTAAAGTAGGGTTCACATTGTTTTTTATTTGGCAACGATCTTCTTCTTATCGTAATCATATTATCGCATAATATATATTATGGAACTTTTAATAGAAAGGATATATTTTAATGGCAGCAGCACTTTGGGGAACGATAGCATCATTACTATGGATATTTTCAACAAAAGCCACTAGTCCTTGGGATTTATGGTGGGTACCTTTTTCTTAAGAAAAAACTTTTGACCTTTAAGATTTTAAATCGGACCAGAAATAACTGGTCCGAAAACTTAAATCGCAATGTTTTTTATCTAATCGTCTTTTCGTCTTTTGTACGATTTCTTTTTAAAAAGATTATCATTTGTAGTATCATAAAAATGAGAAATAATGTTCCATGAAATAGCAATACAAAAGATTGATCAATAGAATTGGCATAATACATCGTTAATATTTCGGTTAGTGCTGCAATGCACCATAAAACAATTCCCCACAGCGAATACATCCAAAGTCCAATTAAGGCGATAGGATAAACAATAGCTAATGTGGCAGATGCGAACTGCCAGTGCCATGGCATAAGGTCAAAACGCCATAAAGAGTTTGGAAATACACCAACAAGACATATCCAATAAAAAATACTTAAGCTTAAGCAAATGAGCGCTAAAAATCGCAAATAACATTTGTAAATTAAATGGATTCTTGAAATCTGTTTTTGAGGATGCGTTTTCAAAATAATAATTCTTTTTCAATAGGTTTGAAGTAAGCATCTATCATTTCATCTGTTACATGTGAAAGTTTATCTGGTTGCCATTTCGGTGTTTTGTCCTTATCAATCAACATTGCACGTATTCCTTCATAGAAGTCATGAGAATTTATCATATGATGCGCAATACGATTTTCAATTCTTATACAATCTTCCAAAGTTTGAGGTGGATTTTGTTTCATTTGTTTCCAAATAACTTTTAAACTTGTTGGAGAACGTACCTGTAAAATATCGTAACATTCTTTAGCAAATAAAATACCTTCATCGCTTTTTTTTTGAAGCAATTCAAGACATTCCTCCAACGTATGAGCACTAAAACACGTCCTGATAATACAACGTGTTTCATGACTTGTTTCATAGTCTTTTGTAATTGCTCGCTCGCCTAAAACTAATTTCGGATCTCCTTGTTCAATAATCGCCTTTCTAATATATTTTAATTCAATTTCAGGAACAGCATGTGTTGCTAATTTTAAATTTAAACAATCTCCCCATTTTATGCCTGCGCCGGTCAATGCAAGATAAATACCAAAATGATCTGGAAGAGACGGTAAAAAGAAGCTTGCACCAACATCTGGAAAAAATCCAATAGCACCTTCAGGCATAGCAAAGAGTGTATTTTCTGTAACAATTCGATGAGAACCGTATAGAGAAATACCTACCCCTCCTCCCATCCAAATACCATTCAAAAAAGAAATATAAGGTTTGGGAAAACGTTTAATATAAGCATTTAAGCGATATTCATCGCTAAAATATTGGTAAGAAGAGGCTTTTTTTCCCATATGGTAAATTTCTACAACATCCCCACCAGCACAAAAAGCACGCCCCTCTCCTTCAACTAAAATGCAAGAAACTTCATCATCTTTTTCCCATGTGCTAAGAGCTTTTTTAAAAGCCAAAACCATTCGCCCATTAAGAGCGTTTAATGCTGAAGGACGTGTAAGCCTTATGATACCAGCATGGCCCTCTTTTGTAAAAGAAATGTCATCACCTGCTCCAAAATCAATTTGCATCTTATCCCCGTTCTAAAATATCTATTTTATTGTTTTATTATACTTTTTTCTCCTAATTTGGGAAATAATTGCATGATGGCACCAATACAATATATATAAATTCCTGTAATTGAAATACCTATCTTAACCCATGATGGAGCATCTAATTGGTAAAAAAATGCTGCACCCGCAAAGGAACACCATAAAAGAAAAATAGGAAAATTAAGCTTACGCAAGCGGATAACTCTCACTGGATGGATAAAATAAATTGGTAAAAAAGATATGATCGCCGATAAAGCAATAATGGTAAAAGTGATCCATTCTCCTGGTCTTAAGACAAAAAGTGTAAAAACCATCATATTCCAAACCACAGGAAATCCTTTGAAAAAATTTTCTTTGGTTTTCATTCCAGTATCTGCGTAATAAATAGCTGATGAAATGACAATAATTGCACTCAATAAAAATGATAATCCTGAACCTATTAAACCGCTTTGATAAAGCGCAAAAGCTGGAATTAAAACATAGGTGACATAATCAATGATATTATCTAAAAGTTCCCCAGACCATGTTGGGAGTACGTATTTAACGTCAAGTTTGCGTGCAATTGGACCATCTATACCATCAACGAGGAGCGCAAGCCCAAGCCAACAAAACATAGCATTCCATTCTTTTTGAGATGCAGAGATGAGGGAAAGAAATGCCAAAAATGATCCTGACGCTGTTAGTAAATGAACAGAAAAAGCTTTTGCTTGTGGCATCGTTACTTTTTTGTGACGCAGACGATCAGCATTTTTTTTGATTTTTTTTGTTAGCTTACGTTTCAAAATTTTCTTATCCTCGTCTCTTAAATTTTCATTCATCTACCAACACACCATTTTTACCGATTGTATAATTTATCGTAAAAAAATCATAAAAAGGTTACTTTTTTATATCGCATTACTTATTACATAATATAATAGAAGGATTTCATACAATAAAAAGAGATTGTTGATTTAGAAAAGTTAAAATATTTAGTAAATGAAAAAAGGCTCAAGTCGTTGTGACATTTGAAAAAAACGAATATAAAAACATCGCTGTTATTGGTGCTGGCCCAGTCGGTATGTTAGCAGCACTTCTTCTTGCACATAAAAGCTATTCTGTTTATCTTATTGGACCACCCGCTCATGCAGGTGAATTACGGACAACTGCTCTTATGATGCCAGCAGTGCGTATGCTACAAAAACTTAATATTTGGAATGTTCTTAAAGAACATGCAGCGGCTTTATCTTTTATTAGAATTATAGATATCACCTCTAGGATTGTGCACGCTCCTAGCGTCAGTTTTTCTTCTGCTGAAATTGGTGAAGAGGCTTTTGGTTATAATATCCCTAATGTAGAGTTAAACAACGCTTTAATTACTGCTGTTGAGCATATGCCCAATATTATAAGATTTGTTTCTTTGGCAAAATCTTTTCAACAGAAAGACGGTCATGTACACATTACGCTTGCAGATGATAAAATTATCCAAACATCACTTGTTGTTGCTGCTGATGGACGGCACTCTCTAGCACGAGCAGCTGCGGGTATTGCTACCAGACAGTGGGACTATCCACAAAAAGCTCTTGTTCTCAATTTTTCTCATGATTTTTCTCATCAAAATACATCAACTGAATTTCATACAGAACATGGTCCATTGACGCAGGTTCCACTACCAGGAAAAAAATCCAGTCTTGTATGGGTTGTTAGTTCTTCTCGTGCGAAAAAATTGTTAAATATGGAAGAAACAGAAATTGCAAAAATAATCGAAGAGCAGATGCAATCAATGCTTGGAACACTCACATTAGAAACACCAATTCAAGCATGGCCTCTTTCAGGACTTATCTCTCATCGTTTTGCAGCCAACCAAACGGTTTTAGTGGGTGAATCAGCTCATGTTTTTCCTCCCATTGGAGCCCAAGGATTGAATTTAGGATTTCGTGATGTTGAAACTTTGATTGATATTTTACCTAACCAAATATCTGATTTTCATTCTAAAATAATTGTTGCCCATTATAATAAATACCGCCGACCTGATATATTGATCCGAAGTGGATCTGTTCATATGCTCAACTCTTCTTTACTTTCTAATAGGCTGCCTATCCACATTATACGAAGTATTGGATTTGGATTATTACGCAATTGCTCACCGTTACGTAATTTATTTATGCGAGAAGGAATGTATCCTGGATACGGCTTTAAAGAAATTATGCAAATCTTCCCAATCAAATCACCTAAACAACTCCATTGAAATAAAACGATGGAACATAACAGAAAAAACAAGTGTTAATTGGATATTTTAATTTTCCGCTAACATAAATAGTAACTCATACAAAAAATTTAAAGAATAATATATTTGAAGAGAATTACAGGCAGGAAGTTATTAAAATGTTTTAGTAACCCTCATTCCCTTGGGAAGAATTATTTGATGTATTTATATGTATTATCATGCATAAGAATATACTATTTTCATAAATAGCGTGCGTGAAAAGTTTTTGTATAATCCAAATTATGAGATATTCAGAAGATATATCCTACCGGCGTTTATAAAAATATTAAAAATCAGACTTTTTTATTAAAAAATAATAGCAGAATTTGATAAATTGCCTCCCCTCTCATAATAAAAATAAAGAAAAAACGGTTTTTGCTATTTAACGTAAATTTTAAAAAACTTTCTTCATTAAGTACACCATTGAAAATAAAATAGCTTTGGGAACTTGTTGGCAATACAAAGGTTAATGAAGTATTGTTTCAACCGATGGTAATAAGATGAGATTAAGTAAAATTTTAAAATCAAGTATTCTTTTTATAATAATTCTATGCCTCTCATCTATAGTCACTGCTTCAATAAGTAAGTTTTTTTATGCTCCCTATTGTAAAGCTTCTGCATATAGCTTCACGAAAGATATTACTAAACCAGGACAAAATTCATTTACTGCTTTGCAAATTAAAAATTGTCTCATACAAAATGGTTTTACAAATATTAAACGATTGCGTCTTGATGATAAAGGTATTTGGCGCGCTTTGGTAGAGTTTAAAAGGGAGCTTTTTCTCATATCAATTGATTATTCTGGAACAGTTAGTATTCAAAATAAAAGAAAAAAATATGATTCATTTTAAAACTTATAGCAATATTGATTCCCATAACTGTAAGAGATTTTTTTTAAAAAAAATTTTGGATTTCCTCAAAGAGCCCGCTTTTATAGGAAGTTTAAATGGTAGTTTATCAGGAGCAGTTGCTGCAATTCTCGCAACTTATGGTTACATTGCTCTACCAGGATTTGGTCCAATCATTACAATGGGGATAGGTCTAGCATTTTTCATCGGAATAATAATCGGTGCAATGATAGGATCAATAATAGGTATTTTTGTCGGTGCATTTTATTCTTTTATGGAATATTTATATAGACCACGATAGTTATTTCTCTTACGACTTTCATAAGCGTATTGTTATGAACATCTGTACCATATTATGAATATCGTACGAGCAAAATTATCTCAAAAGTTCCTTAATTTGATTTTGCACAATATCTTAAAAAATCTGTTTTTTAGAAACACCTCTTGAAGAAATGGAAGTGAAATATAGTTATAACTCTATAAAAGCTGCATTATTTTGATAAATAGGAGTAATCCTTTGAAACATACTAGCGTATAAAGAAAGCCGTTTTGAACTTAGAGCGTTTTTCTATTAATTATAATTTTCAAAAAAAGTATAATTAATATAGTTTAAGAAGAAGTATATTATATTTATAAAGTATAGATGCGCTTTTATATTTAATATGTAAAACAAAAGTATAAAAGGTGCTATATGAATAAAAAATGCCTTCTCTTATCCTCACTTGTGATTTTTACTTATCATTCTGCTGCATTAGCAAATTCTATGCAAGTAAAGATTTATGAGCTAGAAAAGAACGACATAAAAAAAACTATTGGTATAATTGAAATTGAAGAAAATAGTCGTGGTTTAATTTTCACACCTAATTTGTCTAGCTTACCAGAAGGTTTGCACGGTTTTCATATGCACGAAAACCCTTCATGTGATATGAAAGACGGTGTCGTTGGTGGTGCTGCAGGTGGACACTACGACCCTGAACATACCAATAAACATCTTGGCCCCTATAATACTCATGGCCATTTGGGTGATTTACCAGCACTTTATGTTGATGATAAAGGGCAATCAACAATGAGCGTTCTTGCCCCACGAATTAAAAAAATCTCTGAAATAAAAAAACATTCTCTAATAATTCATTTAGGAGGAGATAACCAATCAGATAAACCATTACCGCTTGGTGGGGGTGGCGCGCGTTTAGCATGCGGTATTATTGAAGAATAAGCCTCTTATAAGCTATTTAAAGTCTGTAATTTTTTGTAAAAGATGGAGGAATTTATGTCTATTTCTGATATATTCGTAATCTAAAATTTTTAATTAATCTGCCAATCTAAACAAAATATTTTTGGTAGCGAAACCAAAAGCTTTTCGCCTTTGAATGCTACTTTTTGTTGCTCTCAAAAACAATATATACAGCTAATGAAAGAGTTACTTTTAAGGAGCTAATAAATACATTTTCAAAATGTAATGAGCAATTTTTTTAAGAATGATAAAAACTAGCAGGATATTCTTATGGGAAATGATCCCAATCAGACTGGCGAATCTCACCTGTTTGATAAAATTGACGAATAAGTTTAATATAATGAGAAAAGTCTTTGTTTTCCTCTAGCAATCTATTAGCAGTATCCCAATTAATTTCATTACGCTCTTTCGCAGGTATCATAATAATCTTTTTTATCTATGTAACTTACTGTAATTATATATCTTTTTTTAGGGTGAGGGTTGTTAGAATAAAAACGAGGGAATAGGATTCTCAATGTAGCTCTCAATTATTGCGAATCAAAAGTTCTTTTCGGGGAGTTTTTTTGCCATACCACATACCCAGAGGGTCTCTACTTCTAAAAAGTCAAAATCTTTAAAGATCTCTTTTACAGCATCACAATCATTCAGACTCAAGATAAATTTGCCTTCGACACCTTTGAGAATT
>NZ_JAQITB010000003.1 GCF_028618515.1 Bartonella sp. ML69XJBT | reverse complement strand
TCAAATCTTGGGGACCAATAGATTTTGCTTGGATTGATGCTGGAACGCCCGCAGATGATGTGCGATTTGTTACCACGCTTTGGAAACACATCACCGCTGGTGGTTATCTCTGTCTGCATGAACCAACGACACATTGATTTATAATGATAATTTAGCGTTATTCATATTGAATGAGTGTCCCGAATATCGTAAGATTCTCTTATTTCAAATCTGTCTATCTTGAATCAATCAAAATCACTTTCTTGCACGTCAAAAGCGGAGCTGACGTGTGAATAAAACTGTATAATAAGAGTAAAAATGGCTCTTATGAACCGTCTTAATGCAAGGTCTGTCACAACATTGGAGGCTGGCAAATGTAATAATGGTGCCTGACATGGGCACCGTTTTATTTTTTTAAGCGAAAATAATAAGTTATTTAACTGACCCGCCTTTTGACATACGCTTGAATCTTGTTTTATACTATATAAAATTGTAAGCTGCTTCAACAGAGATTTAAAAAACTGTCATTTGAAATGTTATATGATTTCGAAGGTATGATCCTGGCAAATTATCTGTATATAAGCTGTTTTTATTCATAAGTGAAAGCTATAGAAAAATCGTAAATTTCATTTTTTATCAAATACTTATGACAAAACCAAATAAAATTTATTTTCTCACACTCTTTTGCTTCTTGTATCGAACTCTCTTTGTCTTATGTTTTTAAATGATAGCAATTGTAATGTGATGATTTGTAGAAATGGAACAAATTTCTTTTAAACGTGAATGCGCTAAAAAATAGTTTATTTGAAAGAATTTAGAAATCCTGAAGTTTTTTAACTCAATAATTTTTTACGAGCTTTCCTTACTAAGCAATCATATTCCATACTCATTGTGATGACTTCTTACGATTAATTTCTTTTTGTTCATACAAAATATATTATTAACTTCTTAGCAGAAATTTACAATTTTAAGCTACTCAAATTGTATCTGTATCTTTATCAATGTGAAAAAATCACCTTCGTTACTAGATAACTTTAAAAAAGATATTTTAAGTATAAAAATCTTACTCATTTTGTGAAAGAATGAATATAAATGAAACATTGGATAGCTGTAATTTCTCGAGAGCACGCACGCCTTGCCGCACAATTTGGCTTTCTTCAAGTCTGTCACGGTAAAGCTGGACCACTCCGAAAGACCTCTAAAGGAGATGAAGTATTCATTTACTGTCCACGGTGCAAAATGGGTACTGGACAGATTCTGCAAACAGTAGAGTTTCAGTGTATATTTAAGGATAATCATATTTATCAAGTGGAGCAAATGCCTCATTTCAGCCCTTTTCGAAAAGATGTTATTTTTCACAAACAAGTACAACCTGTTATTTTAAAAGAGATTCAGGGTCTTGAATTTTTAACAAACCCTCATTGGGGAGTGTTGGCGCGACGGGGTTTTTTTGAAATTACCGCTTTTGATGCCGCCAAAATTCGCAAAGCAATGGGGATTTATGATGGCTAATTGTTTAACTGTTTTGGTTGTTTCCAAGTATTTAAAGAATATTGATTTAAAATAACTGAGTATCTTTGTTGAATTAAAGCATGGTCTAAAATAATAGATTGGTATCAACTCACCCTTTGTCACGATACTCCTATTTTGAAACTAAACTGCAAGAGAAGGGCATATGTTAAATTTCAGAATTGCTTTTAGCTTGAATATTTATGTATTTCATCACTAGAATAAGAATTTTTGTAATATAAAGGGGACTCTCATGTTTAAATGGACATATAGTGAAGAAATTAACACAGAAGCAAGTGCTGAGCAAATTTGGGCTATGTGGGAAGACGTGACAACTTGGCCGTGCTGGGATTACGAACTTGAGTGGGTAGAACTCTCTGGTGCTTTCAAAGTAGGAGCAACGGGGCAAATGAAACCTAAAAAAGGACCGAAAGTAACTTTCACACTTGATAAAGTTATAAAAAATGTTTGCTTTTCTGATTATACTAGACTTCCTTTTACGCACATGAATTTTAATCATGAGTATATTATTTCAACGGATTCAAACTCTTCAAAAAATAAAATTCGTCATACGGTAACGATGTCTGGCTTACTTTCTCCTTTCTTTGGAATGATTATTGGCACAAAAATTAAGCAACATCTCCGCTATGCAATGACTGAAATGAGTCGGCGCGCTCTTACTGGAGATAAAACTATCTCGTAGTTATGCCTCATTTATAAAGAAAATCGATATTGTTGTAAAAAGAAATAATGTAGACGTTGTCGCCTACGTGAGAATTAAATCTTTGAATTATGGGTATTTTATGAGCTAACCATTCACAGAGCATTTTGGGATTATTTATTTAAAGCTTATCATTGTATAAAACCGCTTCTATACTAAAACTTTTATAAAAATTACTTAATTTTACTTTATCACAAAAAGACTCATAAAATATCTCTTTTGTTGAAAACTAAAAAGGTATCGTTTTTATTCTATCAGAATTTAATAAGACACTCAGGCTTTATTTAATAACATCGTAGCTGGTTAAATATGATGCATAAGAAAGGCACGATATTATCATTTATATCCGGTGACATCGAGAGCGAATGTCATGATAATAACTTATTTCGCTAAAATATGAAAAAAGTCTGTGTTGACATTATGTATATTAAACAAAATAATGACTGCTGTTCTTGATAAAATTATAACGACTGAACTTATCTTTTACACTTTCTATGATTTGTGTTTCATTATTATTGTATTTATGATGAGAAAGCTCATAAATGTTAAAGAAGGAGTATTAGAGGAGCATTTCCTCATGTTTTCATGAGAATTAAAGAATGCCATAGGAGAGTAATGTAAAAGTCGCTTTAATGCTTCGTGGTAAAAGGAAACATCATTTAGGACATCTTCCAATTATTGGAATGCTTGAAAAATTGAAATGAAGCCAAGTGTTATCGCATAACTTCCTATTGGTTTGATGATAAAGGCAATTTTAATTTGTGTAATAACATATCGTGGATTGGAATAATTGAAACCTAAAAAAATTGATAATATATTGCACCTTTTTGAAAAGACGCTAAAAAGGAAATTGCTTAATTCGTTGAAAAAAAATGCGTCCATGATACATATTTTTTATCGATGAATATACAAAAGTCACCTTTTGTATAAATTTGCCCAATTGCTTCCCCATATGAGGAATTAAATTTAAGGGAGTCCGTGATGACTGACAAAAACCAGATTGATAAAGCTGCTTCATTGGTTGAATCGGCAAAACGTTCTGGGGCAGATGCTGCTGATGCTATTATTGTTCGTACACATTCTACCAGTGTATCGGTTCGTTTTGGAAAAGTCGAATCAACAGAAGCTTCAGAGAGTAATGATTTTACATTAAGGGTTTTTGTCGGAAAAAAAGTGGCAAGTGTTTCTGCTAATTTAGCAGCTTATCCACAAGAATTGGCAGAACGTGCTGTTGCAATGGCCAAAGCTTCTCCAGACAATTTATTCGAAGGTTTGGCAGATAAAGAATCTTTGGTGATACATCCTAAAGATCTCGATCTTTTTGATGATTTTGTTCCGCACAGTCATTTTCTCACAGAAGATGCTTTAAAAATAGAAGCAGCAGCCCTCGATGTTAAAGGAGTAAGCAATTCTGGTGGAGCAGCGACAGCTTATGGTCATAGCGGATTTGTTCTTGTCACCAGTGATGGTTTTTGTGGTGCCTACCAATCCAGTGGTTTTTCACGTTCTTGCAGTGCTCTTGCTGGTGAGGGTACTGCGATGGAACGGGATTATGATTATACAACGGCCTTACATTTTTCTGATCTGGAAGCAGCAGAAATTGTGGGAAGAAATGCTGGTGTTGGAGCTGTTCGACGTTTAGGAGCAATTCGTGCTGCCACAGGAACTGTAGATGTTATTTTTTCTCCACGTACGGCTCGTGGCATCGCGGGACATATTGCATCTATGGTCAATGGAGCATCTGTAGCACGTAAAACAAGTCTTTTACAAAATCTCTTAGGTAAAGCGGTGATGAAACCAGATGTTCATGTGACAGATCAGCCTTTGAGACTGCGTGGGAATGCTTCGCGCCCTTTCGATGGAGAAGGAGTAGAGGGACAAACATTAAATATTATTGAAAATGGTATTTTAAAAAACTGGCTTCTTTCATCATCTTCAGCACGTGAATTGGGACTTAAAACCAATGGTCATGGTGTGCGTTCAGCATCGTTGGTTAAGCCAGCAAGTACCAACTTTGCTATTGAACCAGGGCTCATATCACCCCATGATATGATAAAAGGTTTGCAAAGTGGATTTTATGTCACAGAACTATTCGGGCATGGTATTGATTTTGTTACAGGACAATACAGCCGTGGTGCATCTGGTTTTTGGATCGAAAATGGTGAAATTGCTTATCCTGTAAGCGAAGTAACGTTAGGTTCCAATTTGCTTCATATGTTAGCGCATTTAACACCTGCAAATGATATCGATCGGCGTTATGGTACAGCAGCTCCAACATTATTAATTGAAGGAATGACACTTGCAGGAAAATAACACGCATCATTCTTCTGACTTAAACCTCTTGCTTGATGTTTGTCGAGAAGCAGGAGATTTAGCAATGAAGTATTTTGGATGTACGTTGGATGTTTGGATTAAAGAAGGAAATTCACCAGTCAGTGAAGCAGATTTTGCCGTTGATGACTTTTTGAAAGAAAAACTTCTTAGAGCCCGCCCAAGTTATGGATGGATTTCAGAAGAAACGAAAGATGATCGGAAACAAAAAATTTATGAACGCTATTTTGTGGTTGACCCTATTGATGGAACGCGTGGTTTTCTCTCAGGCAGCACCTATTGGTGTATTTCGATTGCTATTATTGAGAGCGGGCGCCCTATTGTGGGTGTTGTGCAATGTCCAGCTAAGGGAGATGTTTATGCTGCTGTCACTGGTGGAGGTGCAACATTAAATGGTAAAAAACTTCCTCTTTTGGTATCTCAGATCCACAGGAAGTATACAGTCTCACTTGATAAATCACTCGTACAAAAGTTACCGAATGATTTGTGCAATAAAGTCAATTTTTATCACTACATTCCTTCTCTTGCCTATCGTATTGTTCTTGTGGCTCAAAATGAAATTGATATTGTGTTGATTCGTCCCAATTGTCATGCATGGGATATTGCTGCGGCTGATCTTATTTTACAGGAATGCGGGGGATGTTTTTTAGCGCTTGATACACCTTTTATATCTTACGGAATTGAATCTTATCAATATGGGTTTTTAATTGCTGGTAAAAATAATTGCTGCCAAGATATGATAGATGTTGTTCGTCAAGCCAAGTTAGTTTAATCACATAAAATCAGTTTCATCACATAAAAAATACACTAAAATTTCTTTATGATATGGAGGCACATATGACTGAAGCCACTGAGAAAAAACAATGCTTGCACCTTGTATTTGGCGGGGAGTTAAAAAATCTTAATAGTAATCAATTTAAGAATATTGATAACTTAGATGTTGTTGGTATTTTTTCTGATTATCAGTCCGCCCGAGAAGCGTGGCAAGCAAAAGCACAAAGTAGTGTAGACAACGCATTACAACGTTATTACATTGTAGATTTACAGCACATTCTTGACAGTGAAACAGACGATGCATAATGAAACTTGCGTATTCTATTATTATGTTCAGCGACATCAAGTGCAGAAAAATTGAATTCTTTAGATTTAATCGCAAGATGAGTAAAAGAGCTCAGAAAAAAAGCAAGGTATTTTTAGCGAAGAAAGCAATACTTACTAATGAAAACACTCTTTGGATCGTTTTTGTTCTGTGGATAGATTGCTTTTTGTTTATTGGATAATCATAATTGAAAGTTTGAGATAAGATTATAAAAAGATAGGGTGTTTATAATCTCTTTCTTATCACTTTTTTGTATGAATGATGTATCGTAAACTCTTTTCTTTATTTTCAAAATGAAAAAGCTGTTATCGTATTTTTGTTTTGTTCACTCACTAAATAGATGCCCTCTTTGGAAAAAGGTGAAAACTTAAGTTTGTGCATGATTTCAGAAGGCGGTGTAAAAATACTTTGTGTTTATATGGATAAAATATATTGATTTATAATCATAATTTATCTTTGTTCATATTAAAGAAAAACTCTGAATATCGTAAGGTACTCTCATTTCAGATCTCTCCCATGGTGAATCAATTAAAACTATTCGCTTGCACATAACAAGCGGGATGAGCATGTGGATATAAAACGTCTGAGCAAGGACGAATGTTTCTTATAAATGCTCTCGAATGCAAGAGCTATCGCGACATATGGATAGGAGAGCTCTTCATGGGCAAAATGCATTTTTAGGTCTGAAAAAAATATTATAATTGTGGATATAAAGCCTGTAAAATGAGAAAAAGGATTATTTTATTAGCTAAATTATTTACCTGTTCTATCATACTCTGTGTGCATGCATTTTCATAGGAGAAGATTCTTGAAAACATGGTATAGAATTGTGTGTCTACTTTTCCAAATTATTCCCATGACTAAGGTGTTTTTGTTGCCTAAAATATGAGGCGTACTTCATTATTCGAAAGAAGAAAAATTGATCTCATAAAGGAGTGATACATCATTTAATAAAAAAGTTTACAGACGTCTCAAAACAGATGATATGAGGTGATTTTAATAATGGAACTAAAAGCACAAACAGCTTTTTTAATCTATCGGATGATTGGCTTTTGCTTACGTCCTGTTGTCCCTTTTTATTTGTTTCTTCGTACTGTCCGTGGAAAAGAAGAGCGAGGACGTCAAAAAGAGCGTTTGGGAAAAAGCCATAAAGAACGACCTCAAAGTCCTCTTACTTGGTTGCATGCAGCTAGTGTTGGAGAAACACTTGCTCTTGTTCCGCTTATTAATTATATTTTATCCTTGAAAATCAAGGTATTATTAACAACAGGTACTGTAACATCTTCTTCTCTTGTAAAAAAACTGTTTGGTAATCGGTTAATTCATCAGTATGCTCCTTTGGATTTAGATGTAGCAATGCGCCGTTTTATCAATCATTGGAAACCTGATCTCGTATTGGTTTGTGAATCAGAAATTTGGCCTCTGCGTATTAAAGAACTTGCTAAAATGCATATTCCGCAGATTTTGGTTAATGCTCATATGTCTGAACGTTCTTTTAAAGCTTGGCAAAAACGCCCTGCTCTTGCTAAACATATCTTTAAGCATATTGATCTCGTTCTTGGTCAAAATGAAAGAGATGTCGCTTATTACCATGCGCTTGGGGTAAAATCTGTTGCGCTTTCTGGTAATCTTAAGGCTGATGTTCTACCCGTTGAAGATCAAGTATTACATACACATTACCGTAGTGCTATCGGTAATCGTCCAGTTTGGGCCGCTCTTTCAACCCATGAGGGAGAAGAAGAAATCGCTTTTGAAGTTCATAGGATTCTTAAAGATTATTTGCCAGATTTGTTGACAATTATTGTGCCTCGTCATCCTGAACGCTTAGAAGACCTCATTGAGAAATGCAATAATAAAAATTTACGTTTTGTTCGTAGAAGTCATAATGCTGTTCCAGAGGCGAATACAGACATTTTATGGGGCGATACGATTGGAGAAATGGGGCTTTTCCTTCGCTTATCAAAAGTGTCTTTCATTGGAAAGTCATTATGTGCAGACGGTGGACATAATCCATTGGAATTAGCATTTTTTCGTTCAGCTATTTTAACGGGACCTCATGTCTCAAATTTTCAAGAGATGTTCGAACAATTCTTGGCGCGTGAAGCAGCCTATATGATTCAAGATACAAAACAGCTTGCTATTCAAGTGTATAAGCTTTTAACGAATGAAGCATTACGACAAGAAATGGTTGATAAAGCCTATGAAATTGCAACGGGTATGGCGGGTGCACTTGAGCGTACATTAAAACTTCTTGAGCCATTTTTGCACCCCCTTGTTATACAAACTGGGTTAAGTCAACATCGGAGGTGACATGCACATTAGCACACCACATTTTTGGTGGAAAAACAAAAGCTTTTTGCGTGTTTTGTTAGCTCCAATTTCTTGGGGATATGGTTATTTTTCACGTCGGCATATGACAAAACAGCCTCCTATTATTGATCTTCCCGTCTTGTGTATTGGTAATTTTACCTGTGGTGGTGCTGGTAAAACACCCGTTGTCATTGCTTTTGCTAAAGTAGCTAAAGAACTTGGTTTCGTGCCTGGTGTTGTCTCGCGTGGTTATGGTGGCGCGATTAAGAAAGCACATCTTGTCAATAAAAAATATGATAATGCGCACGATGTTGGAGATGAAGCACTTTTACTTGCACGACATGCTTTTGTTGCTATATCCGTTGATCGTTATGCTGCAGTAAGGCTGCTTAAACAAGCAGGATGTAATTTAATTTTAATGGATGATGGGTTTCAAAGCCGCCGTCTTTATATGGACTATGCATTGCTTGTTGTAGATGCGATGCGTGGCTTCGGTAATGGAGCGGTTTTCCCAGCAGGACCTTTGCGTGCACCATTAGACACACAGCTTTCTTTAACCGATAGTGTTTTATTGATTGGTGATTCGAATGCGCAAGATAAGGTTTCTTTTCTTGTCACACGTACAGGAAAACCTTTGCATCATGCCTCTCTTAAATCTTTCGCGTCTGATGAGGTTGCAGGCAAATCATTTTTGGCTTTTGCAGGTATTGGCCATCCAGATAAATTTTTTAAATCTATTAAAGAACTGTCCGGTCATGTGGTGCAAACTTATTCTTATCCTGACCACTATTTTTTTACCGATACAGATTTAAAAAATCTTGCACAAAAGGCTAAAAATCAAAATCTATGGCTGGCGACAACTGCTAAGGATTATGCACGTATACAAACAAGCAATATGCAAAAAGATTTAAAAAATATTATTATATTTGATACCCAAGTTGATTTTTCTCAAAAAGATTTTTGTCGTATGCTCCTTGAGGAGGTCATAACTCGCTTTAGAGAGCGTAAAAATCCCCTTTAAAGAGTTCAATTTATAGCTTTCCATTGGTTATTTTTTCTAATCTTTTAATAATTGGCTGAGATACGGGTTGCATTCAAGCTCGCGGTGATAGGAAATTTCACAACTTGCATATGCTTCTTGGCGGTGATGATTCCAATATTTCAAATCGTCTATTGGGATTTTTTGTCCACTAACAGCACAAAGCGTATAGGTTCCATATTCTATGACTTTATACCCATTATTAGTATAATGAATTTTTGCTTGGCGTTCACCACTGGAAAACATTTTTTTATATTCCCTTTACTATTGTTATGAGAGATTACGCAAGTAAAGTGCCATAACATGCCTTATAAAGTCGAGAGTAAACTGTGAAAAAATATTTCTTTCCAAAGCAGTGAATAATCATTTATTTTCTACCAAAAAGCCGTTCTATATCAGCCAATTTAAGTTCAATATAAGTAGGACGACCGTGATTACATGTTCCTGTATGAGGAGTTGCTTCTATTTGCCGTAATAGTGCATTCATTTCTTCAGGGCGCAAAAGACGTCCTGATCGTATTGAGCCATGACAAGCCATTGTTGCAGCAATATAATCAAGCATTGCTTTTAAATTGTTTGTCGTATCATATTCAGCGGCTTCGTCCGCAAGATCTTTAATGAGAGCTTGTACGTTAATTTCTCCTAACATAGAGGGGGTTTCGCGTACAACAATTGCACCAGGTCCAAATGGCTCTATACCCAAACCAAATTTCTGCAAAGCATCTTTGTGCGCTAAAAGGCACGCTGCGTCTTCTTGAGAGAGTTCTACAATTTCAGGGATCAGCAATAATTGTGAAGGAAGCGGTTTGGAATAAAGCGCATTCTTAAGTGCTTCATAAACCAATCGTTCATGAGCAGCATGCTGATCGACAATAACCAAACTATCTTGAGTTTGAGAGATAATGTAGTTTTTATGAATTTGTGCTCTGGCAGCTCCTAGCGGATAAGACAATTCTTCTGGTGAAGGTGAAATATTTGAAATGTAGGCATCACCACTTGGTGTATCTAACCCCTCTATCAGAGGAGGTGTATCTTCTTTTAAACAAAAAGAACTGGTCATATCCAATGGTTTGTGCACCATTGATACAGATGACAAATGGTGAGGCTGCGGTCTATAAGAAGAAGGTGGAAGTGTATTGTGAAAATTTTTCAATGGTTGTTGTGTTTGAAATGCACTTAACATGGCTTCAGAACGCGTTGAAGTAGAGCGAACACCCGTTTGATGCAATGCTTCACGAATTGCTCCAACGATTAAACCGCGAATGAAACCTGAATCACGGAATCGTACATCTGCTTTGGCAGGGTGTACGTTGACATCTACATCAGCGGGAGGAAGGTCAATAAAAAGAATGCATACAGGATAACGATCCCGCGTCATGACATCAGCATAGGCTCCTCGAATTGCTCCAAAAAGAAATTTATCGCGTACTGGACGCCCATTAACATAAGCAAATTGGTGGAGGCTATTGCTACGACTAAAGGTAGGCAAACAAGCAAACCCCGTCAAACGAACTGACTCACGTTCCGCATTGAGTGCTATACTGTTGGGAGCAAATTCTGTACCCATAATTTGCGTAATACGTTGTAATTGTCCTTGGGTATTATTTTCTGTAGCAGGAAGTTCGAGAGAAGTTCTGTCTGAGCCTGAAAGAGAAAAACGAATATGTGGAAATGCGATAGCGATGCGTTTCACCATATCGGTAATCGCATTCGTTTCAGCACGGTCAGTTTTCATAAATTTCAGCCGTGCTGGAGTAACAAAAAAAAGATCACGTACTTCAACAATCGTTCCAGGATTTGCAGCAGCTGGCTTTGGTCCAACAATTTTTCCCGCTGTGACAATAATTTCAGCAGCATTATCAGCATCCTGCGTTCGTGAAATGAGTCTCAGTTTAGCAACAGAACCAATAGAGGGTAAGGCTTCTCCTCTAAAGCCTAGGAAGCAGATATTGTGCACATCATCGGTAATTTTTGAGGTACAATGACGAGAAACGGCTAATGTTAACTGATCTGCAGAAATACCACAGCCGTTATCGCTCACCTTTATAAAGTTTTTTCCACCATTTGCGGTAATAATTTCAATGCGCGTTGCTCCCGCATCAATGGCATTTTCAACAAGTTCTTTGATAACATTTGCAGGCCGTTCAATAACTTCACCGGCTGCAATTTGATTAATAATATTTTCGCTGAGATGGCGTATGATCATCATAAATTCTAACAAGATTCCTAAGGATTCTAGAGAAGTTTTGAATTATGATAACATCATTTGTGCAACATTCAAGAATGAGAATATATTGAAAGCTGTTATTCTCAAAAAACTTATTTATTTTCAAGGAATATTGTATCAAATGTTATTTCATTGTTTGTGGCATTCTATGGTTAACTACAGCAGAAAGTTGATTGGTAAAATGAGAAGCAAATCATTGTTATTTTCCTAAAATGTCTTGCACTCATCAATCATCTGAGACAAAAAGAAATAACGTAAAAATGGAAGGCAAAACATATGGCGCGTGTAAGCGGTATTTTGGCAGATAGTGATATACAAGCTTTAATTGATAATCATATTCTTAAGGCTCTGTTGCCATTTGATGTAACCCAAATACAACCCGCAAGTCTTGATCTTCGTTTAGGAACCAAAGCTTATCGTATCCGCGCTTCTTTTATGCCAGGAGCTCATGTAAAAGTTCTCGATAAACTCGAACGATTAAAGTTGCACGAATTTGATTTGCAAAATGGAGCGGTCTTAGAAACAGGTTGTGTCTATGTTGTTCCTCTTTTAGAAAGTTTGGCTTTACCAGAAATTTTATCTGCAGCTACTAATCCTAAAAGTTCTACCGGACGATTAGATATTTTTACCCGTGTGATTACCGACAATGCTCAGGAGTTTGATAAGATTTGTGCTGGTTATCATGGTCCACTTTATCTTGAAATTAGTCCACGCACATTTCCCATTTTGGTACGTACTGGTTCACGTTTGTCTCAGCTTCGATTTCGCAAAGGACACAGTTTTTTAAATGAACTTGAGCTCCATAGTTTGCATCGGCAAGAAACGCTTATATCAGATGATTTACCTAATATTAATGTGGGTGGCATTGGGCTTTCTATTAATTTGGAAGGGGGCGAAAACGGGCTTGTGGGCTACCGTGGTAAACGCCATACAAGTGTTATTGATATCGATAAACGTGCTATTGCAGACATTCTAGATTTTTGGGAACCGCTTTTTGACCGAGGTCAAAAAGAACTGATTCTTGATCCTGATGAGTTTTATATTTTAGTCTCTCGAGAATCTGTCCATGTTCCTCCACTTTATGCCGCTGAAATGACGCCTTTTGATCCTTTAGTTGGTGAATTTAGGGTACATTATGCAGGCTTTTTTGATCCAGGATTTGGACATATGGAGACAGGTGGAAAAGGAGCAAAAGCGGTTTTGGAAGTACGTAGCCGCGAAGTTCCGTTTATCTTGGAGCATGGACAAATTATTGGCCGTCTCGTCTATGAACATATGCTTAATCGACCATCAACACTTTATGGGCATGAGGTTGGATCACATTATCAAGCGCAGGGATTAAAATTATCCAAGCATTTTAAATGATGTGAAAACACAAGCTTTGGTAAAATATTTGCAAAAAACTATGAGAGTAAAAGAAAAGCTTTAGTTTTTCCATATATTATATGCTCTTACTTTGTGCATTCCTCCAACTGAATGCGTAAAGTCTCTTGCCACTACGCGTTTCACTTTTACAAATTGTAAAAAATATCATACATTTTGTTTTATTATAAAATATCGTTAAAAATAAAAATAGACGTTTTTGTTGATAGAGCAGTAACACATTTTTCCCATATAGTATTCTTCATAACTTTTTAGATATGGCTCACCTGTTGTTCAAAGCTCACTTTGATAAGAATCAATAAATTGTATTCTCTGTCTATAATCAATTTATAGTATACGTAGAAAATTTTTAAAGAAAATGAGATTTTTCTCTTTATATGTATTTATTATTTAAAATTCTTTAAAGTGCCTTAAATTAATCAAGAAATCTATGATTTGATAAATTTAAATTAGAAAAACAGCTAGCATTATTCAGTCCGCTTGTAGAAAAGCATTTCTAGCTGCCTATCAGACATTCTATGAATACGTTTTTTATCTTTAGAGGAGGGATTTTTTTTGATATATACTCAATGTGACTTGTATAAACTGTCATATGAGGTACTTTTATAGTTTATTAAGAGAAATACTAATTTAAAATGAAAATAAATGACTAAAACAACATTTCTGGGAGGTTATTGATGAAGACGTATCACCATCAGATTTTTAATCTAGAAAAGAACAATAAAGATGTTGTTGTTATCAATGTGTTTTTTTGAGTTGCAATCTTAATTGCCTACCTCTACTGAATAGAATATTGGGGAAGACGTCTCATTGGAGGCGTGCGGATTGGTTCTTATTCGCTTTAGAGTGTTTTCGCTTTTCATTCAAAAACAGTGGTGCACTTCATGATTATTTCCTCAACAGTTGATTACCGTAAAGCAGCAAAACGCCGCCTTCCTCCTTTCCTTTTTCACTATATCGATGGTGGAGCTTATGCTGAAGAAACGATGCGACGTAATTTTACAGATCTTCAAGCGCTTGCACTACGCCAAAGGATTCTCAAGCAAATTGATAAAGTTGATCTTTCACTTAAGCTTTTTGATCAAACACTTCATTTACCCATTATACTTGCACCTGTTGGACTAACTGGCATGTATGCACGTCGTGGTGAGGTACAAGCTGCACGCGCTGCCGTTGCAAAAGGGATACCTTTTACTCTATCCTCAGTTTCAGTCTGCCCCATTGCAGAAGTGCAAAAAGCTGTTGGAAGTGCATTTTGGTTTCAACTTTATGTTCTCAAAGATCGCGGATTTATGCGTGATGCATTAGAACGATCTTGGGCATCTGGGATACGCACTTTGGTTTTTACAGTTGATATGCCAGTTCCTGGTGCACGTTATCGTGATGCGCATTCTGGAATGTCTGGTCCTTATGCTGGGTTACGCCGTGTTTTACAAGCTTTTACCCATCCACATTGGGCTTGGAATGTTGGTATTATGGGACGTCCACATGATCTTGGAAATGTTTCTACCTATTTGCAAAAAAAGATTGCATTGGACGATTATGTTGGTTGGCTTGGAGAAAATTTTGATCCCTCAATTGGTTGGCGTGATTTGCAATGGATTCGAGACTTTTGGAAGGGAAAGATGATTTTGAAAGGTATTCTTGATCCAGAAGATGCACGAGAAGCATTACAATTTGGTGCTGATGGTATTGTTGTTTCCAATCATGGAGGACGTCAACTTGATGGTGTCTTATCAACGGCACGGGCATTGCCAACAATTGCGGAAACTGTAAAGGGAGATTTGACTATTTTAGCGGATTCTGGTGTGCGTTCTGGTCTTGATGTTGTACGTATGATAGCACAGGGTGCGGATGCTGTTATGATTGGTCGAGCTTTTGTTTATGCACTTGCAGCAGCCGGTGAGAAAGGTGTTGTTCAACTGCTTGATCTTTTCGAAAATGAAATGCGGGTCGCTATGACACTAACCGGTGCTCGCACAGTTAAAGATATTACACACGAAAGTTTGGCAAATTCATATGTTTTTGAGCAATAAAAACAATATCCTCTATTACTTAAAAAGAAAAAAATCTTTTTTATAAAGAAGCATATTTGTATATTTCACAAACATGTTAACAGCTAACATTAAAGCGAACAGCTCAAAAATCTTCTCTATAAAGTGATAGAAAATGCCTCATAACTATATTGTTCCCCTCTTCACATCTCAAATGACGAAGCTTCCTACCAGTGCAAGGTCTATAAATAATCCAGTTTCTTGTCTAGCAGACGCCACCTGCTGACCATTTGTATGATTCATTTCAGAGGTTCTATGGACAAATCCTGCTCTGAGCATTTATTACATTACCTAAAAATACTTAATGTGCAAAATTTTACATACCTTATATCACCACACCTCAAATAACAGTGTTTTACAGCATAACTACGATAATAGGAAAGACAAAAGCCTAATAATAATGAACAAGCGCTGCTATTAAAGTCATAATAACTGTTGATATAGAAAAAATCCTTATAAATAATGCTATGAGCATTTTCCCCTCCTATTTATAAAAACGTTTAAAATAATATCTTAATCATTTTTTTATATTGTTATAAAAATTAAAGTTATAAATTTTATTTAGTGTTATTTTAATTTACAATTAAATTGTTAATGCATATAAACTAATTTTATTAAAAAATAATATGTGTTATTATGAGCTATAATTTATGTGGAATTTATTGAATCATATATTCTATGGATATGATATGGCTTTGGTGAAATCCGTTTTTAAGCAATAAAAAAGCGCAATTTAATATGCTTATTTATCTCATTTTTTGCATTCTCAATACGTTATTGTTTAAGCTGGAAAACACATGAGCAAGCAAGTTTCATGTTTTGTGTATATTATATCATTGCTAGTACCTTTTTCGTTATACCATCTTTACTGATTTCATAATGTGCTAGAACATCTAATTGACTTCCATTACAGATTGGTTCATCTGGTATTCCTAATGAAACAAATTTACAGACAATGTTCTGTTCCATGAGTAATCTCGCAATTGCTTCTCCAAGCCCTCCATTTATGCTATGTTCTTCACAAACAACGACAGAACGGTGGGATTTACAAAATTCTAATACAGATGCGTTATCTAAAGGGCGAATTGTTGGTACACTGACAACTGTTGGTATAATTTCATATTTTTTGAGTTCTTCAGCCGCTTTAAGACAAATCTGCACCGCTTCACCAGTGGCAAGTAAGAGAATATCTTTTCCTTTTTTTACAACAGAAGCTTTATTGATATCAATTTTTGCAGCATCTTTATGAATATTTGTAAGAGCACGCTTTCCTAAACGTATATAAGCAGGCATAGGACTGCTTAACGTCGAAAGAATTGCAGCTTCTGTTTCTTTATTATCGGCAGGAGCCATAATGTGTATGTTGGGAATGGCACGAAGCGAAGCAAAATCGGCAATAGCATGATGGGTTGCCCCAAGTGGCCCATAGCTAATACCAGCACTAATACCAATTAACCGAACAGGATTTTCACAATAAGCGACATCTACCTTTATTTGTTCAAGGGCACGCGTTGTCAAAAAACAAGCCTGCGAAACAACAAAAGGCTTTTTGCCACATGAAGCAAGACCAGCAGCAACACCTACTAAATTTTGTTCAGCAATTCCAACTTCTATAATACGCTCTGGATAGAGCTTTGCAAATTGATCAATCTTTCCAGATAAGCGTGAATCAGCTGTTAAAACAACAATATCTTTATCAAATTGCGCTATTTTTATAAGAGTCTTATTTAAGATTTCGAGGTTTGAAAACTTCACGGCATTTTGTGTTTTTTGATGAAGATGATCCACACTCATATTCCCATTAATTGAATTTTTGTTTCAATTTCTTTGACAGCAAGATTATATTCCTCATCTGTTGGAACTTTATGGTGCCAAATTATGTCATTTTCCATAGTGGAAATTCCACTTCCCTTTATGGTATTCATAATGATTGCTGTTGGCTTATCCTGATGAAATGGAAGTAATTTTAATGATGTTTTCAATTGGGCCATATCGTGACCATCAATTTCTACAACATGCCAGCCAAAACTTGTAAATTTATCTGCTAAGGGCTCTGTTTTCATTAAGACATCCGTTTTATCTGTAATTTGTAACCGATTTCTATCAACAACGGCGATGAGATTGCTCAGTTTATAATGTGCTGAAAAAAGTGCAGCTTCCCAAACAGAACCCTCTGTCATTTCGCCATCACCAAGAAGCACAAAAACACGATAAGATTGAGAATTAAGCTGTCCAGAAAGAGCCATTCCTGCACCAAGAGATAAACCATGCCCAAGAGAACCTGTGCTTTGTTCTATACCAGAGACTTTTTTAGTGACATGACCAATAAAATCTGAACCAAAGTTTAAATAAGTATCAAGAAGTTGAGGGGCAAAATATCCCATTTCTGATAATACAATATATAATGCTTCAACCGCATGCCCCTTACTTTGAACATATCGATCGCGATTGGGATCATGGATACGCTTTGGATTTATTTGAAGAATATGTTTGTATAAGATATAAATAAAATCAATACAGGAAAGGCTTCCAGCCGTATGACCAGATTTTGCTTTTCTAATAAGATCAAGTATTTTAAGGCGTAAACGAAGAGCATAAATCGCATCATCAATATCTGCTTTATTGGTTGCATAAGCCATATCTTCTCCCCCCCCTTAAAAGATTTATAAAAACCACCTCAAATTGTGATTTTATACACTACTTAATCTTTATTTTAAACGTGTAAGATCATTACCCCATGATAAAGAGGATTTAAATGTGATAAAATTTGTGCAGAGAGAAAAGACATAGAATTATTAACTCATTCAATTTTAAAGATTGCGTCTTGAGATAATCTTATCAAGAGTTTTATCTCACAGAAATTATCCATTGTTTCATGTTATTTTTTAGCGCGTTCTTCATGGAAACACGCCGCTTATGCAAAACAGAACGCGACAAAATGCCATTGTCTTGCCAAGATATGCGCTTTTTTTCAATATTTCTCAATTTACTCAAGCCCATTTCGTAATAGGCTCATGATAGTATAAGAAAAGCCTTCGTGCATCATTTCTTTATGCTTATGACGATGCAAACTATCGCCATCAAGCTTATTTGCCTGCCCCCAATATCGCAATAGCTCTTGGCACCTGAGAGTGTTCATAAAAGATATTTTTACTCTTCTCTTGAAGTGTTTTTATCCCCACGCTTTCCCCGCTATAGGGTGCAAGGAAGTGATTTTCATTGATGCAATATGAGATTGAGATGAGAACAATTTACTGTATTCAGAGTTATTATTCACTATGAATGAATGATTATTTATTATTATAAATCAATATATTATCTCGACCGCCAAAAACAAAGAGTAATAATACTTTCTCTTGATATTACTTGACTGACATTAAAATCTTGTATTGGTCAAAGCATTTATATCGTGTTCTCTATCTTTAGCTGCATCGTATAGAAAAATATATCTAATTATATACGGGTGATAAAATAAGGAAGTATAAAGCTTTCGCATCTCTTGAACAATTTAAAAGCCACTGTTGACTAAAATAGCAATTATTTCATAAAAAGTAATATAGAATAATTTTTCTCACTCTCTCAGATAAAAGTGAGGACTTCCTCAAGCCTAAATCTATGATCGCAGTTTATAAAGGCGCATTGCTGTCTCACCATAAAAACGCTCATCATCGAGATAAAAAGTCTCAGGTAAATGAATCGTTGCATCTTTTTTTTCTTCAAGCACAAAGAGTGCATGCACTTTTGCCCAGCCCCCTTGTAACACCTCTACAAAAGCACGCTCACCTAAACAATGTCCATAGGGAGGATCTGCAAAAACGACATCAAATGGGAGCATCGTGCCAATATTGCCAAGTTTTGTTGCATCACGACGCAAAATGCGCCCCATGGATTGCAATTCAAAAGCTTCAATATTTTTTTGTATGAGTGCACGCCCCTCAACAGAGTTTTCAACAAAAACAGCAGCTTTTGCCCCCCGCGATAGAGCCTCTATGCCCAAAGCACCAGTACCAGCAAAAAGATCTAAAACACGTTTGTTGGTCCAAAATTGCTCTTCTCGGCTGGCAAGAATATTGAAAAGGCTTTCGCGCGTACGATCACTTGTTGGACGAATTGACTGTCCCATGGGTGCACACAAAACACGCCCAGCAAATTTACCGCCGACGATCCGCACCTCGTCCTCCAGATCTCTTCACTGTTTTTGCCGCTCCCTTATATGTTTTAGATTTGTTCATGGAACCAGTAAATGATTGAGCCCTTTTCTTATCCTCAAAAGAATGTTTATCATTATTGCCTTCCATAACCTTTTCTTTTTTCTTAAAAAAACGCCCTTTCTTGCCAACAGAACGCATTTCAGCAAAAGATTTTTTACCATGTTTTTGATCAAAACGAGTATCGCTTTCTTTCTGCAATGGAACATCTGAAAGCTTTTCTTTCGATTTACGGAAAGATCTTTTATCTGCTAAACTGTTTTTATGTTCATAAGAAGATTTTTCACTATAGAAAGATTTTTTGAGTGTACTCTGTGGACGTGCGCCAGGAGCCATCCAAACATTAGAACGACGCGAACGAGGCAAAAAACGCTCTCCTTTTCCTTCCTCATTCTTATCCTTGCGCATAAATTTTGCATCAGATGTTATTCCTAATCGTGATTGATTATGTTTTGCAGATCCACCTTGTTTTTTACGCTGTATTTCTTTCCCACTTGAGAAAATCCAACCTTCATTGTTATGAACAAAATCTTTATCGCTTCGTTTTTCTGCAATAACTACAGAATTTGAAAAGGGTTTCAGAATAGGAGCATCAAAATTTGCATTGGCTTGCATAATTAAACGTTCACCTAATTGCTCACGTAACATCCGACCTTTTATCTCACGCACCCCTCCTTCTTCCAAATCAGCAAGCTGAAACGGGCCATAAGAGACACGGATTAAACGATTAACTGATAATCCTAATGCACCAAGAACCTTTTTTATTTCACGATTTTTTCCTTCACGTAAAGCTACAGAAAGCCATATATTTGATCCTTGTTCACGTTCAATTGATGCTTCAATCGCACCATAGAAAATACCATCAATAGCTATGCCATTTTTAAGGTTATCAAGTGCACTCTGTTTTACTCGTCCATGGGCACGAACCCTATATTTGCGCACCCACCCCGTTAAAGGCAACTCTAATACGCGCGATAAACCACCATCATTGGTTAACAGCAAAAGCCCTTCTGTATTAATGTCCAACCTTCCTACCGAAAGAACACGAGGCATTCCTTTTGGCAAATTGCTAAACACTGTGGGTCTACCTTCAGGATCACGGTTCGTGGTGACAAGCCCCGCCGGCTTGTGGTAAAGCCATAACCGCGTTCGTTCTATAGGAGACAAAGGTTTACCATCAACTTTAATAACATCAGAGTAAGCAACATTAAAAGCAGGTGTCGTCACAACTTTACCATTAACAACAATACGACCTGCAACAATCATCATTTCTGCATCGCGACGCGAAGCAATACCTGCGCGTGCTAATCTTTTAGCAATCCGCTCACTCTCATTGTTTTCATTCATTTGCTCTTTACACCAACCTCTTCCAATACGTTCAAAAATCGTCACCCCACACCATACCGATTATCCTGATAAGGGGGAGTAACATAACCACTTATCATTTTCTATCCTTTAGCAATAATAATGTACCCATTTCCTTACAAGTTGATTTAAACATTTTAAAAATAATATCAATTCATTATAAAAGAATTATAACTCACACATTTAGTACTGTTCTCTGTGGAGAATCTTGTTACTTCTACACTTTTAGCAGAAAGAACTCTATGACTTTAACTCCTATGGAAATAGCCCTCTTAGAAGCACAATGGGCAAAAAAAAAAGAAGAAGTCCCAGTAGGTGCCGTTATTACACGCGGCAAAACAATCATTGCACGTGCTGGTAATTACACCAAAGCCGCATATGATCCTACAGGACACGCAGAAATGCGTGTCATTCGTATGGCTTGCGAAACATTCCAAAGCGAAAGGCTGCCTGATTGCGATCTGTATGTAACCCTTGAACCTTGTGCAATGTGTGCTGCAGCCATTTCATTTGCACGCATACGACGCCTTTACTATGCAACAAACGACGCCAAAGGAGGCGCTATTGAACATGGTCCACGCTTTTATCAACAGCCAACCTGTCATCATAAACCAGAAATCTATTCTGGTTTTAAAGAAAAAGAAGCATCCCAATTGCTTAAAGATTTTTTTGCACAAAAACGGTGTTAAAAAATTCCTCTCCGGACTTCTAACACCTATCTCTTCACAATATTAGAACTCTAAAAAAATAACAGCTCTTCTTTTTATCTAAATTCATTTTCAGAGCATTTTTCTCACACCCTTGTAACCCTTCGACTGTTATCTAACAACAGGTGCAATCTTTGCCGGTTGACGATAACTCAAAGGTGGCTCAGTGAGATAGCGACGATGCTTCGCACTTCCCAGGCGTGCTCTTTGACGGCGTAAATATTCTTGCCGTTGCTTCGCTCTCAACTGTGAAATATTGTCTGAATCAGCAGCATTGGTATACTCATTAACTGATAATTGTTTTTTTGGAAGAACAGAAACTTTTCTACTACCAGAATATTGCTTCGATGCTGCTGTATCTTGCTGCGGCACTGGCAAAACTAAGCGCGAACCAGACTTCGGCATCACAAGTTTTGGATGAGGTTTCATGACAAGCTGACTATTATCATTTGTCGGTGTTAGTGAGGCAATGTTAGCAACATCTTCAAAAAACTGTAATGAAACTGGTTTATCTGTCCCATAAGTAGGAGCGGATAGACCACATCCTGTTAACACAAAGCATATACTCAAAATGCTTGCCGGCAATATTTTGACTTCACGTTTTTTCATTGCTTATCTCATTTTCCTAAGTATATGGCTAATTGATCTTCCCGCATTTATTGGAGATCTGTTCCACATACAAACTTACCCCCCACGGAAAAACAACGAAATCTCCTTTTATCATAAAAGATTATACGCATCAATGACAGAGTTTAAACTGTAATAATACTCTTTATAAACCCTCATTTCACCCTCCTCATTAAAGTTTTAAATCTTTCCAAGCATCTGTAATTCCCGCAAAGCAGCAGCATCGCGAGCAGATACATCAGGATAAGCTGGATCACTCCCAATATCTTGTGTATAACGCCATGACCTGGCACATTTTTTTCCCTGCGCCTTCTCCGGATACACAGCAACGCCTTCTACATCACTTAGAGTAAAGGCATCAGCAGGTAGTGTATCCCGCTTAATTGTTAAGGCACTGGTGATACAAATTTCCGCCATATCTAAATTTTCTAATGCCTCCAGCAAAGTGGGATTAGAAATAAAAACAATGGGGGCGGCTTCTAAAGATGAGCCAATACGCTTATCTGCCCGCTCAAGCTCTAAAGCGCCGGTCACAACTTTACGGACTTGCTTAATTTTTTTCCAACGTTCAGCTAAAGATTCGTTTTGCCATTCCTCTCGTGCAGGGCGAAACTGTTCTAAATGTACCGATTGGCTTTGTGGATAACGCTCTAACCAAGCTTCTTCCATGGTGAATGGCAACATTGGAGCAAGCCATATTACCATTCTCTCAAAAGTCTCACGAACAACCTGCAAAGAAGCTTTCCGTTTTTTCGATGAAGGTGCATCACAATAAAGGGAATCTTTGCGTATATCAAAATAAAATGCCGATAACTCAATGATTGAAAAATCCAACAAGGCACGCATAATCTTTTTAAAATCAAACGCATCATAGGCTTGATTAATCAATTTATCGAGTTCAAAAAGCCGATGTAATATAAGTTTTTCAAGGTCTGGTAGTGCACAATAAGGTATTTCTTCTCCTTCATCATGTGCTAAAGTTCCAAGCATCCAACGAATTGCATTGCGCAGTTTACGATAAGAATCCACATTTGTTTGAAGAATTTTCTTACCTAAACGTTGATCTTCCCAATAATCTGTCGTCATGACCCAGAGACGAAAAATATCAGCTCCAGATGTTTTTATGATCTCTTGGGGAACTACTGTATTGCCTAAGGATTTAGACATTTTCTTGCCATTTTCATCCAAAGTAAAACCGTGTGTAACGACCGTCTTATAAGGAGAACGCGTGCGCGTACCACAACTTTCTAAAAGAGAAGATTGAAACCACCCACGATGTTGATCAGATCCTTCAAAATAAACATCGGCAGGCCATTTTAAATCAGCTCGATCTTCTAATACAAAACTATGGCTTGCTCCAGAATCAAACCAAACATCAAGAATATCATAAACCTGAAGCCAAGGTTCATGCGCACGATCCCCTAAAAAACGCTCACGTGCTCCTTCAGCAAACCATGCATCTGCTCCTTCTGCTGCAAAAGCCTGTAAAATACGCTCATTTACATGCTGATCTTTTAAAACAACACCATCCTCATTGGCAAAGATACAAATTGGAACTCCCCAAGATCGCTGTCGAGAAAGAACCCAATCAGGACGATCTGCTATCATAGAAGATAAACGGTTTTGACCAGAAGAAGGAACAAAACGCGTCTTCGAAACAGCTTCTAAAGCACGACTGCGTAAAGTTGAACCGTCTCCCAAATCTTTATCCATTGAAATAAACCATTGTGGTGTATTACGAAAAATGACCGGCTTTTTTGAACGCCAACTATGAGGATAGGAATGTTTTAGACGACCACGTGCAAATAATTTATCGGCTTCTATGAGAGCGTTAACAACCTCTTTGTTAGCATCACCCATTTTGCCATTATCATCAATAATGCGCGCTGGTCCCCCTTCACGATCTGGACCAAAACCAGGAACATCCTTGGTATAAAAACCAGCATCATCAACAGGAAACGGTATAGATGAATCAATACCCATCTGCTCTAAGAAAGGCTTATAAGCATTCCAAATTTCAAAGTCCTCACGCCCATGACTTGGTGCTGTATGAACAAAACCAGTACCAGCACTCTCTGTTACGTGCGAACCATCAAGCAGCGCAATTTTATAATGATAACTTCCTGCAAAACCTTTCAGTGGATGAGAAAGAATAAGCCTCTTAAGCTCGTCCGCAGAAACAATACGTAACCGCTTTAAAACAAGTTTTGCTTTTTCTGCACACCCCATAGCCAACGCATCAGCAAAGAGAAGTCTTTCTCCCACTTGAGGACCAAAATCATTTTCTGCGCTTTCAACTTCATACATACCATAAGTAATCTGCGAAGAATAACTTACTGCACGATTCCCCGGAATTGTCCACGGTGTCGTTGTCCAAATCACAACATGCGCACCATATAAATCACGAGAATCTGTTTCAAAAATAGGAAACTTAACCCATATAACCTCTGATTCATGATCGTGATATTCAACCTCTGCCTCTGCTAAAGCCGTACGCTCTACAACAGACCACATCACAGGTTTTGAACCACGGTAAATCTGATCTGACAGAGCAAATTTCATCAATTCAGCAGCAATGCGTGCTTCTGCATGAAAAGCCATTGTGGTATAGGGCGTCTTAAAATCTCCTATAACACCAAGGCGTTTAAATTCTTCACTTTGAACAGTTATCCAATGTTGTGCAAATTCGCGACATTCTTGTCGAAATTCATTAAGGGGTACATCATCTTTATTTTTGCCCCCTGCACGGTATTTTTCTTCAATCTTCCATTCAATCGGAAGCCCATGACAATCCCAACCAGGAACATAATTTGCGTTAAAACCGCGCATTTGAAATGAACGCACAATCACATCCTTTAAAACTTTATTTAAAGCATGACCAATATGAATATGGCCATTTGCATAAGGTGGACCATCATGAAGAATATAAAGTGGACGATCTTTTGCTTGTTGGCGTAATTGTGCATAAAGGCCCATATCTTCCCAGCGAACCATCAATTCAAGCTCTTTTTGCGGCAAGCCTGCGCGCATAGGAAAATTTGTTTGTGGCAGATAAAGCGTTTTTGAATAATCTATTGTTTCATTTTTCACAGTCATTGTGAAATATCCTTGTCCACTTTTACGAATTTATTTGTGCATAACTTCCCTGAACCCTGCAACTCTGGTTTTTGATCTATAGGGAAAGCCGAGCTTATCATTCGTATTAAGCAGCGATCAAGAAGATATATCATCACACGCTATGGCCTTTATCACGAAACTATCAAGAAAAGAAAGCCAAAAATGATCTTCTCAAAAAATAAAAGCCCCACGCTTGGTGGGACCTCTCAAAAATTTATTCTTGAAAACAAATTAAAACTTATAAGCTACGCCAACACGGAAATCATTGGTGGTGTATTTAATTTCAAATTTTTCCTTTGCAAATTTCTTTTTACCAAAATCGGAGTAACGATATTCCGCGCGCAAAATAACATTGTCGAGCATTGCAAAGTCAACTCCACCACCAATAGTATAACCAACCATTGTCTTTGTTTCATCGGTTAAGTTCTTAGAAGCAACTACTGTTCCATCATCTCTCTTAAATGATACTGATACAGTGTCTTGAAGCTGGGTATAAGCAACCCCCCCAGCAACATAAGGCATAAAGCGATCAGCAGCAAAACCGATACGCACCCGTGTGGCACCTGCCCAATTTTGCTTCAAAGTATGGCTTAAAGTTCCAACAGCACCATTGTCCTCAAGACCAAGTTCAGAAACTATCTCTTTTATTTGCTCTATACCATACATATTAGAAGCATTCTGCTCCTCCTGTGCACCTTGCACACTACGTCCAGCTGTACTCTGTACACCATGGGGATTAGGAGAGTGTGGATTATTACCCCCAGCATGTTGACGAGCACTTGAACCATGCGGATTAGTACCGGTACCATGCCCCTGAGCATGATTTCCCCCACCATTAGCAGCATTTACTTCTGATCTAGACGACCCTGATCTCGCCAGTAGCAGTGGTTTTTTCGGTACGGTTGTTTCCCGTAAATTTGACACTGCTGCTGTTTCTGGCGCTGCTAATGGCTTTGGCGCTGCTGTTTCTGGCGCTGCTGGTGGCTTTGGCGCTGCTGTTTCTGGCGCTGCTGGTGGCTTTGGCGCTGCTGGTGCTTCTGTTGATTTTGGTGTTGCTGATAGCGCTTCTACTACTCTTGCTGAGCCCTCCTCTGTAGAGGCGCTTCTTAGTACACTCACTCCTGTTGATCTGCTCGATCCTGTTAAGCTCGCCCCTGATCTGCCCACTCCTGTTGAGCCCAATCCTGATGCGCTTGCTCCTACTGATGTTCCCAATGTGTTCACTCTTGTTGTACGAATTGCTGCAGAAGTTGATGATCCCGATGAGCCAGCCCCTCCTGATGATCTCGCTCCTGTTGCAGAGGGGGGTGCAGAAATTGATGATCTCAATGGGCCTGCTCCTCCTGATGAGCTCACTCCTGTTGCAGGGGCTGTTGCAGAAGTTGATGATCCCAATGAGTTTGTTGCTCCGGATGATCTCGATCCTGTTGAGTTCGCCTCTGATCTGCCCAATTCTAATGTGCCCGATCCCCTTGCTGAGCTCGCTTTTGTTGAGTTCACTCCTGATAATGTTACCGCTGTTCCTGGTGCGGACACTAATACTACTCCACTTCCCTGCAAGCTCTTTGATTCTGGTTGTCCTGGTATTGCTGGTTGTAATGTTCCGTTTTGCTCTACTCTTTGTACTTTGGCTGACTCCTGTTTGGGCATCCCCTCTGAGAATGCTGGCACTAAAGAATCAGTTTTTGTTGCTGAAGATACTGATTCTGTTGATTTGCGAGCTCTTGATAACAAATTGTCTACTGCACTGTTTCCAGGTGCACCTATGGTAATGGTCTTTGTGTGTTTTTGTCCAGACCAAATAAAATCCGTATCAATACTTAAAATAAAGTTATCGCCAAGATCAATATTAGAACCTGCGTACAAACCGCCTTCAAAACCTGACAGTTTAGGAGATAAATCTTTACTCAGTGGTACAGTTTTGTGCTTACCAACAATACTCATATCAGTTTTACTTGAAAAACCACCACCTTCTCCTCCAAAGTAAAATCCTTCCCACGTAAAAGTAGGCGCCACAAAAGATGATGAAGTAACTGGTGTAGGTTGATGAGGAATCACCACATCAGCTGCCTGTACTGTTGAAGCTGAAATCAAAGCGAAAATAGATGTCGTTATTAAACGTTTCGTATTCATAAAATGTCTCCAAATATCCAAAACGGAGTGTATATAGTGCATCTATTGTAAAATATCTGTAGCAAAAATATCACATTCACAAAAAAATAAAAAAAATAGAGGTCCCGTCAAAGACAGAACCTCTTCATAATTTATTTTTAATTTAGTTAGCTTTGTTTTTAGAGCAATTAGAATTTATACGCTACACCAACACGAAGGTCATTGGTTTTATAGCTACATTCGTTTCCATCCTTATCGAATTTCTTTTTACCATAATCTGAATAACGATATTCTGCACGGAATAGAACATTATCTGTCATCGCAAAATCAATGCCACCACCAAGGGTATAACCAACAAACATTTTTGTTTTATCAAATGTATTAGCAGAGATCGTCTTACCTAGCTTATTATTCTCCGATTTTTTTATTCCTGAAACCCAATCAATTCCTTGCATCTGTGCATAGGTAATACCACCAGAAATATACGGCATAATGCGATCAACAACTGCAAAACCAATCCGCACTCGCGTAGCACCAGACCATTTTTCTTTTAAAGTGGCTCCGTACGCTCTCGTGTCACCCGCTACAAATTTCTCTGCCTCCCCCAACTCAATACCGGCTTCTTTAAGATCCTGATTAAGTTCTATAGCGCCATCAGCATTAAGAGTCTCTGAAGAAGAGCTTTTCGTATCTCCTCGATCAGCCCAAATAGCATCTGTCTCGATACCTAAGACGAGACCATGACCAAGATCTATATTAGAACCTACATAAATTCCTCCCATGAAACCTGAAGGCTTAGGTGCCCCATCTTTAGTAAAAATTCTCTCTTTTGTATCTGGATTCGTTACCTTAAATTTACTTGAAAAACCACCAATCTGACCCCCAATATAGAAACCTGTCCAAGAAAAGGTAGGGGCAGTGATAACAGGGGTAGCTTCGTGAGGGATGACAACATCAGCAGCCTGTACCGCAGAAGCTGAAATCAACGCAACGACAGAAGTCGTTATTAAAGATTTTATATTCATAAATTTTGCTCCATAATTTATTTATGTTGTAATGCTATACGCCTATGAAAAAAAATCTGTAGTAAAAATGACACAATTATAAAAATAAAAATTATTTAAAAGAGAGCCTTTGAATAATTCTGTTTTGTACAATAGCTTACAAATTAAATTTATAGATAACACGTTGATATTATGGGCTAATTTATGTTTGTTATTTACAAACTTCTTTTATTAAAACCAATGTGTCATGATATTCTGTATGCAAAATAATATAAGTCATGTGATAATATAGTAACAGAAAAAAAACAGAAACCCCGTCTTTGACGGAGCTTCTTAGCAATTTATTTTATACGAACAATTTCGTTTTTACAAAATTAGAATTTGTAAGCCACACCAACACGAAAATCATTGGTTTTATAGCTAAATTCCTGTGTATTATTTGCAAATTTCTTTTTACCAAAATCTGAATAACGGTATTCCGCACGCAACAGCACGTTATCAGTCATAGCGAAATCAATACCTCCACCAATGGTGAAACCAACCATTGTCTTTGTTTCATCAAACAAAGTACCAGTAGGTAAAGCTACTGAAACGTGTTTTCCTGCCTCTATTGTCCCATCACCTTTATCTTTAGCTCTTTGTCCTGTTCCTGAAACCGACTGAACACCTTGCACTTGTGCATAAGCAATACCACCAGCAACATAAGGCATGACACGATCAGCAGCAGCAAAACCGATACGAACACGTGTAGCACCAGACCATTTTTCTTTGTAAGCATAGCTTTCTACTACGTTATCGTTTCCTCTAAAAGCTCCTGCTGTAGCACCTTCTTTAAAAGGTTTTTCACCTTTATGATCCTCTCCGGTCTTATCTGCATTTGGATCTAGTTTAAGAGCTGTATTCAATTCTGTAGCGCGAGCAGAACTTATATCGACACCAGCAGCTTTTTTTGTTTCTTCACGACCAGCCCACACAGCATCGGTTTCAACACCTAAAATCAGACCACTTCCAAGATCTATATTGGAACCTGCATAAATACCCCCCATGAAACCTGAAGGCTTTGGTGTCTCATCTTTAGTAAAAATTCTTGTATCTGTTCCTGGAACAGTTATCTTCGTTGTACTTGAAAAATTGCCAACTTGGCCCCCAATATAGAAGCCTGTCCAAGAAAAGGTAGGGGCAGTGATAACAGGGGTAGATTCGTGAGGGATGACAACATCAGCAGCCTGTACCGCAGAAGCTGAAATCAACGCAACGACAGAAGTCGTTATTAAAGATTTTATATTCATAAATTTGCTCCATACTTATTTATGTCGCAATACTATACGCCTATGCAAAAAAAATCTGTAGTAAAAATAACACAATGACAAAAATAAAAATTGTTTAAAATAGAGCCTTTGAATAATTCTGTTTTGTACAATAGCTTACAAATTAAATTTATACATAACCTATTGATACTATAGTTATAATTTATGTTTGTTATTTATAAAATACTTTTACTACAATTAATGCACAATACTACAATAATATTAGTTATGTGATAATATAGTAACAGAAAAATAGAAACTCCGTCAAAGACGGAGCTTCTTAGTAATTTATTTTATCCGAATAATTTCGTTTTTACAAAATTAGAACTTGTATGCGACACCAACACGGAAATCATTGGTTCTGTATTGAAGTTCAGCTGTGTCTTTAAAGTACTTCTTTTTACCGTAGTCTGAGTAACGGTATTCTGCACGCAACAGAACATTATCTGTCATTGCAAAGTCAACACCAGCACCAAGGGTGTAACCAACAAGAGTCTTTGTTTCATCATGTACGGTACCAGAAGCAATAACCTTATTAGCATCATTACCAGCATTAGCATCTTTTTTCACTTCAATTGCGGAAATGCCTTGCATCTGCGTATAAGCAACACCACCAGCGATATAAGGCATAATACGATCAGTAGCAAAACCAATGCGAACGCGTGTAGCACCAGACCACTTTTCTTTCATAGTAATACTTTCGGTGTATTCATCCATACCTGCAACTGTTAGACCATCTTTCAGTGGGATCTTAGCTTCTGTAAGGATTTTATTAATTTCCTGAAGACTTTTAGCAGTTCCTCCTCCAACAACCATTTTACCGGAATCAATTGTGTCTTTTTTACCAACAAAAGTAACATCTGTATCCAAGCCGAAGATCACACCATTGCCGAGATCAACATTGTAACCTGTGTATAGGCCACCGAGCATACCGGAAAGCTTAAGATTGTTTTTTGAAAAATGACCGGAATCTTTGTCAGATTTCATTGAACGCCCACCTATCTGAGCCCCAAGATAAAAACCTGTCCAAGAAAAAGTTGGGGCACTGATAACAGGTGCAGTTTCGTGAGGGATGATAACATCAGCAGCCTGTACCGCAGAAGCTGAAATTAACGCGACGACAGAGGTCGTTACTAAAGATTTTATATTCATAAATTTTGCTCCATATTTATTTATGTCGCAATGCTATACGCCTCTGAAAAAAAAATCTGTAGTAAAAATAACACAGCTATACAAAATAGAGGTCCCGTTAAAAAACGAGACCTCTTCATAACTTGATTTTACGTGAAAATGGCATGTTACATATCACTATAACCCATTGATACTATAAGTAAATCATCATCTGTTGTTGATGAATTTCCGTTTACTATGCTCTGCATGTATCAACATTCCACATATACAAATAATATGTGGAATGTGACAATATAAACACAGTAAAATTACCAAATCATAACTAAAAACAGAATTTCTCTATGAGACTATGGTATTAACCTATGTCTTTTAGTGACTTCGCTTACCGATAGGTTAAAATTTGTAAGCGACACCAACACGGAAATCATTGGTTTTGTAAGAAGTTTCATACTCATCGTTTGAGAATTTCTTTTTACCAAAATCTGAATAACGATATTCCGCACGGACGATAACATTATTGGTCATTGCAAAATCAACACCAGCGCCAAGAGTATAACCAACCATCGTCTTTGTTTCATCAGAGAAGTTACCAGAACCTATTACTTTTCCTGAACCCTTTTTGGTTATTGATATCGACGCGATATCTTGCAGCTGTGTATAGGCAATCCCACCAGCAACATAAGGCATAATACGTTCAGCAGCAAAACCAATCCGTACTCGCGTAGCACCAGCCCACTTTTCTTTAAAAGTGAAACTATGAGATCGCTTATCACCAGCCTCAATTTTATTCTCACCAATATTAATACCAGCATCTTTCACTATCTTATTAACATAAGCCACGTGATTTGGAACAATATCGTATGCTTGTATGGTCTTCGTATCATTTTTATCAGTCCAAATGATATCTGTATCCACACCTAAAATAAGGCCATTGCCGAGATCGACATTCGAACCTGCATAAAGACCACCCATAAACCCAGAGAGTTTAGGCAAATAGTCGTCATGTACAGGAATAGTTTTTCCATTAGTAAGGATGTCCATCTTCGTTTTACTTGAAAAGCCGCCAATCTGACCACCAATATAAAAACCTGTCCAAGAAAAAGATGGATTTACAATAACTGGTGCAACAGGTGTAGGACTGGGGGGCATAACAACATCTGCTGCATGCGCCGCTGAAACTGAAACAAAGGCGAAAGCAGAGGCTGTTATTAACCATTTCATATTCATAATTTCTCTCCATAGCTGAATATTTGAACACCTTGTCTCATATAGAGCCCCAACTCTGGATATCTGTAGTAAAAATGATACACTCATAAAAAAAACAAAATTCTCTTCCCCTTAGTCATTTGATATGGAATGTAAGCTCTGGCAACGTCAGAATATTTCTCTTACCAAATTCAGTGCTCTTCTTTATTTTATACTATGTAAACACACATTTGGTATAATCCTTTTAAAGGTATAAATACTCTCCTTCGCTTTATCGCATGACTCTCTGCAGCGATTTGTGCTTTTAGAAATCGGCATGACAACTGCACGGACAACAATCACTGCTTTCAGTCCCCTTTGTCTAGCCCCTCTCTAGACTTCGCCAACACATCTCTTATCTTAACGTTATTGCTGCACTTATTTATAACTCATAGGACCATTAAATAGACGTGGACGCGGTCTTGGGTGTTTGGGCCAACGTCCTCTTCTTTTACCAGAAGATGATACAGCTACCAATTCAACAACTGCTTCCCGTTGGTTATCATTAAAATGAGAAAATTTTGTTTGCGAAAGTTTAGATAACATACCGTTCGGTTGTTTCTGCAAAAAAAGATTTTCAGGAGAAACAGTGGAAGATATTCCCTGTCCTAGTTGCGAAGTTAACAAACTCGCTCCCTGTGCTATAGAGATTGAAAAAAAAGTGGCCAAAGCTGTAATAAAATATTTCATGTTCATAGATCCTTTTCATATAAATAATATCCATAATGGATTTTACATAGTGCCTTCATTGCAAATTTCCATAGAAAAATGAGGTTTTGAATACTGTGATTTTAAAATAAATAGAAATTGGTAAACTATGCTGACATAAAAATCACTTACTTTTTAATAAATAAAAACATAATGCACTCTTAGGTATAAAATCAACGACACAACTGTTTACGCTTTCACTTCTCTAGCAGAGATTTGCCTTATCCTCTATCGCTCAAGGTAATCAATATATAATAGCACGATGGCAAAATCATTCTATTTGCTGGCTTAAAACATTATCTCAGCTCTTGGAACTTGAAAGAACTCATAAGAAGCATGTTCACTTCTTTCTCCAATAGTTTTAAAACTATACTGATGAAGCATAAGCGAATAATTTTCATCATTTTTACCGTAAATAAGTATGAAATGAGAAAAGCTTACGTTATTCAAAGCTCTCATTTAATAAGAAAAAAGATAAATTGTCTTTATAAATCGATATCTTGAAGTAACAATGATATGGCAATTCTTCCGTAAACCTATCACTCTTATCTGATAGTTTCTTAAAAAACTGTCTGTTTTTTGCAAATAAAAGCGGTGAGAAATATAAAAAAGCACATCTTTATAAATATTTATTTTGCGATCTTTAAATTGAATAACACACACACTAAACTAAGAGTTCTGTCATTAAATACTCTCATCAAAATAGAAAAAAGAACAAAATACCCATACACCATGGGTATTTTGTTCTGCTGTATTAAATCATTTTTCTTACCTTGGTTTTAAAAGGTAATTTTAAAGTCAGCTATGCGCGAAAATATCAACCTCCGCCCATCCCAAAAGATCAAGTTTTGCTCTCATAGGCAAAAATTCAAAACACGCCTTTGCAACATGTTCTCGTTCTTCACGCTTTAAGCGTTCTTCAAATATATCTTTTAAACGATGCAAATATAAAACATCTGAGGCTGCATATTCAATTTGCGCACGTGATAAAGTCTCAGCAGCCCAATCCGAAGATTGCTGTTGTTTAGAAATATTTACATTCAGCAATTCACCACAAATTTCCTTTAATCCATGACGATCTGTATAAGTACGCGTGAGTTTTGAAGCAATTTTTGTACAAAAAACGACATCTGGCATTACGCCAAATGTATGTGCTAAAATAGAAAGATCAAAACGACCGAAATGAAATATTTTTGTAATTGCCTTATCTTCAAGCAACTTAACCAAATTAGGCGCGCTCTTTTGCCCCTTAGCAATCTGTATCACATCAGCAGTACCATCCCCCGAAGAAAGCTGAACGACACATAAACGATCACGATATGGTTGTAGTCCTAAAGTCTCAGTATCAATAGCAACGGCATTAATCTGATAATTGTCTAAGTTTGGTAAATCACCTTGATGAACACGAATCTCAGCCATTTACCCTCCTATTTGCTAAAGTTGCAAGAATACGCGCCCAAGACCGCTGCCCTTTATGAAACGATTTGAGATTATATTTTTCATTAGGTGAATGAATACAGTCATCTGCCAGTGCAAAACCAACCAAAACAGTCTCCATATCAAGAATTGATTGAAAGTCTGCTACAATTGGAATCGAACCACCCATAGCTGCTAATACAGTAGGAAATTCCCACTCTTGTGATAACGCATCCTTTGCTGCCTGGATAAAAGACGAATCATCGGAAAGCTGAAGAGCCGGAGAAGAACCATGATCCTTAAATTCAACTGTACAGTCAGCAGGAATTGAACTGCGTACATAATCACGTAAAGCTTGGCGTATTTTCTCTGGATCTTGCTTATGGACTAAACGACATGATACTTTTGCGCTCGCTTGAGAAGCAATAACCGTTTTCATCCCTTCTCCCTCATAGCCTCCACTAATACCATTAATTTCTGCTGTAGGACGCGCCCACATAAGTTCTAAAATACTCCGCCCTTTTTCACCAGAAGGAATAGAAAGGCCTACAGGACCAAGAAAATTTTCAGCCGTGCAATTTAGTGCATTCCATGCTTGCAAAAGATGTGGAGATGTTTCTTCTACCCCATCATAAAAACGAGGAAGTGTCACCCTATTATTTTCATCATGAAGTCCTGCTAAAATTTTAGCTAAGATACGAATGGGATTGGCTGCTACTCCCCCAAAATAACCAGAATGCAAATCACGATTAGCTGCTGTGATAATAATTTCTTCCGCCATAATTCCCCGAAGAGAAAGGGCAATAGATGGTGTATTGACATCCCACATAGATGTGTCGCAAACCAATGCGCAATCAGCCTTAAGCTCATCCTTATTTGCTTTCAAAAATGGAACAAGAGAAGGGGAGGCTGTTTCTTCTTCTCCTTCACATAAAATAGTAACTTTAACAGGAAGCTGTCCCGTTTCTTTCTTAAACGCACGACATGCTTCAATAAACGTCATGAGCTGTCCTTTGTCATCCGAAGCTCCACGAGCACAAATGACTTTCTCTCCATCTCTCTCTTTTAAAGAAGGTGTAAATGGATCATCTTCCCATAAATTCAGTGGGTCAACAGGTTGAACATCATAATGTCCATAAAATAATACATGCAAGCAATCATCTGAAGGTCCTGGATGGTGTCCAACAACTATTGGATGACCTGGTGTATCACGCCGTGAAGCCTCAAACCCTATACTTTTTAAATCCTCTACTAACCAATCAGCTGCTTGACGACATTCATCCTTATAAGCCGAATCTGTTGAAATCGATTGAAAACGTAAAAAAGAAAAAAGGCGTTCAAGGCTTTTGTCTATATTTTCATCAAGATGTGTTAATACTTTATTCAACATAAAAAAGCCTCCCAATCCTTATATAATTAAGACATGACTTTAAGCCTCTTGCAGGATTTTGCAAGGGATCTTATTCATTTTTAGCACTATGAACAATAAAAAGAAGATCTCACCCTCTGCAATCTCAAAAAATCAAGTCCAGCCCTTATAGACAGAAATTGAAAGCATGCCTTCGCAATATATTCTCGTTCTTCACACAGTAAGCGTTTTTCAAATATATCTTTTATCAGCAGTACCATCCCCCGAAGAAAAGTGAATAACACATAAACGATTATGATATGGTTGTAGTCCTAAAGTCTCAGTATCAATGGCAACGGCATTAATCTGATAATTGTCTAAGTTTGGTAAATCACCTTGATGAACGCGAATCTCAGCCATTTACCCTCCTATTTGCTAAAGAGACAAGAATACGTGCCCAAGACCGCTGCCCTTTATGAAACGATTTGAGATTATATTTTTCATTAGGCGAATGCATACGGTCCTCAGTCAGTGCAAAACCAACCAAAACAGTCTCCATATCAAGAATTGATTGAAAGTCTGCTACAACTGGAATCGAACCACCCATAGCTGCTAATACAGCAGGTAATCCCCACTCTTGTGATAACGCACCCTTTGCTACTTCGATAAAAGGAGAATCATAGGAGAGTTGAATTGCCGAAGAAGAACCATGATTCTTAAATTCAACTGTACAGTCAGCAGGAATTGAGCTGCGTACATAATCACGTAAAGCTTGGCGTATTTTCTCTGGATCTTGCTTATGGACTAAACGACATGATACTTTTGCGCTCGCTTGAGAAGCAATAACCGTTTTCATCCCTTCTCCCTCATAGCCTCCACTAATACCATTAATTTCTGCTGTAGGACGCGCCCACATAAGCTCTAAAATGCTTCGCCCTTTTTCACCAGAAGGAATAGAAAGTCCTATAGGACCAAGAACATTCTCAGCCGTGCAATTTAGTGCATCCCATGCTTGCAAAAGATGTGGAGGTGTTTCTTCTACCCCATCATAAAAACCAGGGAGTGACACCCTATTATTTTCATCATGAAGTCCTGCTAAAATTTTAGCTAAAATACGAATGGGATTAGCAGCTACTCCCCCAAAAGCACCAGAATGCAAATCACGATTAGCTGCCGTGATAATAATCTCTTCTGACATCATTCCGCGAAGAGCAATACAAACAGATGGTGTATCTGCATCCCACATCGCCGTGTCACAAACCAATGCGCAATCAGCCTTAAGCTCATCCTTATTTGCTTTCAAAAATGGAATAAGAGAAGGAGAAGAACTTTCTTCTTCTCCTTCACATAAAATAGTAACTTTAACAGGAAGCTGTCCCGTTTCTTTCTTAAACGCACGACATGCTTCAATAAACGTCATGAGCTGTCCTTTGTCATCTGAAGCTCCACGAGCACAAATGACTTTTTCTCCATCTCTCTCTTTTAAAGAAGGTGTAAATGGATCATCTTCCCATAAATTCAGTGGGTCAACAGGTTGAACATCATAATGTCCGTAAAATAATACATGCAAGCAATCATCTGAAGGTCCTGGATGGTGCCCAACAACTATTGGATGACCTGGTGTATCACGCCGTGAAGCCTCAAACCCTATACTTTTTAAATCCTCTACTAACCAATCAGCTGCTTGACGACATTCATCCTTATAAGCCGAATCTGTTGAAATCGATTGAAAACGTAAAAAAGAAAAAAGGCGTTCAAGGCTTTTGTCTATATTTTCATCAAGATGTGTTAATACTTTATTCAACATAAAAAGCCTCCCAACTCATATAATTAGAGGTACGACTTTAATCCTCTTATAGAATTTTGCAAAGGATCTTATTCATTTTTGGCACTGTGAACAATAAAAACTTGAACGCCCCAACTGTAAAATACGCATAATAGGTGCTCCACATTGCAAACACTCCTTACCTTCTCGTCCATAAACTGAAAAAGCATGTTGAAAATAACCAAGGGAGCCATCTACATGCGTATAATCACGTAAAGAAGATCCACCAGACAAAATGGCTTCAGAAATGACATTCCGTATATTCTGCGCTAAAGAATCTGCATATTCACGTGCACGTATCGTTTTCAACGCTAATGTATATGCGCCGCGTTGTGGAGACAAGCGACTACGCCAAAGTGCTTCGCAAACATAAATGTTCCCAAGACCCGCAATAATAGACTGATCAAGCAAAACTCCCTTAAGGGATATTTTTTTATTAACGAAAACCTTTTGTAGATAACGACCAGAAAACGCATTACTTATAGGCTCGATCCCTAACTTTTTTAAAAGGGGATGTTCGTAAAGCTTACTTGTATCTACTAAAAGCATAAACCCAAAACGACGCACATCATTATAAGTAAGATGATAAATTTTGCCATCCTTTGCCTGAATATCCATAACAAAGTGATCATGCTTAACAAATTTCTTTATCGTAGAAGATGCTTCTTTTAAAAGATCATCTTCTATGCGCCATGATCCTGACATTCCTAAATGGCTTAAAATCGTTTCATTTTTTGAAAGATAAAACAATAAATATTTTGCACGCCGGCCAAGCTCTATAATTGTCTGACCAACAAGCCGCTCAGAAAACGCCTCAGGGAAAGGAAAACGTAAATCTCTCCGATAAAGCGTGACAGATAGTATCTTTGCGCCAGTCACAACTGGCTCAAGTCCACGACGAACAGTTTCTACTTCAGGGAGTTCAGGCATTTATTTTTTAATATTATATATTTTCCAGCAATGCTATTGAAAAAATAAAATTTTAAGCCCATTCACCCTTACGAAATACAGGAACTCTTATACCATCTTGTGTAATACCATCAATGTCAATTTCACCAGATCCAATCATCCAGTCAATATGAATGACACTTTTATTACCACCACGTGCCGCAATTTCCTCTGCCGTCAATGATGCTCCATCCAAAAAACACTTCGAATAACACTGCCCTAAAGCAATATGACATGCAGCATTTTCATCAAATAACGTATTATAAAAAAGCAGATCGCTTTTGGAAATTGGGGAAGAATGTGGAACAAGAGCAACTTCGCCCAATCGACTTGCCCCCTCATCACTTTGTAAAACCCGTTGCAAAACTTCCTGCCCTGTTGACGCACGTGCATCAACAATACGCCCTGCTTCAAACCGTACTTCAATATTATCAATCAGTGCTCCTTGATAAGAAAGAGGCTTCGTTGAACGAACAAAACCTTCAACCCTATGAGCATGAGGAGTGGTGAATACTTCTTCTGTTGGAATATTAGGATTGCAGACAACACCATTTTTAGCAACGGATGCACCACCTTGCCATTCATGATCATCCGCCAAACCAAGCATTAAATCAGTCCCTGGTCCCGTAAAGTGCAAGGCAGAAAAACGCTGTCCATTAAGCCAAGATGAACGTTCCTTTAAAGTTGCATTATGGACAGCCCATGCCTCTATTGGGTCTTCTTCTGTAATGCGTGAAGCAGAAAAAATTGCATCAGCTAATTTTTTAATCGCTTCATGGAGTGGCAGAGAGGGAAACATCACCTCAGCCCACCCAGTTGTTGGATAAGAAACAATGGACCAATTCATAGCAAAATTTGATATTTGGTTAAGAGCCGGCTGGTACGCTATTGATGTGGCTTTATTTAAACGTGCAACCTTATCAAAATCTTGATTGGAAAGCAGCAAAGGATTATCACCAACAATCGCTAAACGCGCTGCTCCATTTTCAAAAGCCTTCGCCATTCCCTCATACAGCCAAGAAGGTGCACAATCAAAACTAGCCGTATGGGCATTTTCAAAACGTGTCAGCGATAACATATCGTCACTAAAAAGTGGTGTAATCACACCAGCACCAACCTTATAAGCATGATATGCGATACGCCGAACAAGAGGTAATGCTGAAACTGGAGCAGTTAAAATAAGATCTTGTCCCTCTTGTAAATTTAGCCCAACTTTTACCGTAACTTCTGCAAGACGATTAAGCATTTCAGGTGAGATTGTCTCATGAATATCAAAGTACATTACCAATACCCTTCTTAGTTGTAAAAAATTACCGGATTCTGTACTGTTTTTCTAACATTGCAACGATTGCATTTAACTGATCCGATGAAGGCATAGTATAAGCCGCTATTGTTTTGCTTTCATCTTCCTTCTCTATACGATGAGGCGCTGATGTGGGAATGGGAACTTTATCAACTTGTACGACAAAAAAAGATGTAGGATGCACCTCTTTTGCTTGCGCTACTTCTACTAAAGGAGATGTATTTTGTTTTTTCTCTGTTTTTATTCCTTTATTTGCTAAACTTGCATCCATGGAACTCGGTGTATTTCTTGAGCGTTCTTGAGAAAAAGCATAAGCAACATCATAGGGACGATCATTCGTAGGAACTTGAAGAGATCCATCACGTGAACGCTTTTCATAAAAAGCATTTCCCCCTGCAACACGAACATAGTACATGTTTTTATAAGGAAAAGATAAACCTGCGGTATGAAAAAATTTAGCATTTTTAAGTTTCTTATCCCGTTCGCCGCGCAAAACAGCATCTGCTGCCTCTCTAACACGGTTCACAGATGAAGGCTCCAGCATAGGACGTGTTAAAACGCCAGGAGCAAACTGCTTGTACTGACCAACAACACCACAAATCGTTTTTGGATAAGCGCTTGAATTAACACGATTCATGACAACAGTGCCAACAGCAATCATTCCTTCTCGGCTGGTACGGTTTGATTCAAAATACATTGCACGCATCAAACATTGGCGCTCAGTCAATGGATACATTACTGTCTTCTTATCATCATTTACATTTCCAACACTAAAATGATTTGAAGCACACCCAACAATAACAAACGGCGCTAAAAAACAACTAAAAAAAACAGTCAAAAAATTCTTTTTCATCTTATACAACAGATCCCCAACTCTTTGAAGTATTTAAAATCTGAATGTGTTCTAAATGTACCTTCAAAGAAAGTATACGGTTAATTGTTACAACTTAGTAAAATTTTAATACAAGGAGTAACTAAAAGGCATTTATGCTCAATAAAAAATAAAAAAACTTAATTTACAGATAAATACTGCTGTTCTTCATAAAATGAATATAACCACACAGTATCAATTCTTACACTTTAAAATCGCAATAAAATAATGCACAATCGGAAACTCTCCAACAATTCTCCATAAAAGAAAGATTGGAATATTAAAACTATCTATATTAACATCGAAAAGACAACACGAATACCCCCTCCAGCTAAATTAAGGACAATGATACTACCCAATACCCAAATCTGTCAAATTAAGAATTTAAAATCCGTGATATTAGCTTGAAAAACTTTTTAGCGGCTTCTTTGTCGTTACCCATAATATTCTCTAGCATATTCCGCTTACAACTGTATTGTAAAAAGGCGATCAATACTTCGTATCTTCAAGAAAAATGTTAATCTATCTTTTGCTCACCTACCCCAACTTTATAGGTAAGATCATCGCGAGGGCGTTCAGAAGACATATGATGACCTGTTATAATATAATGTAGCATCTCTGCAATATTGGTAACATGGTCACCAATTCTTTCAATATTTTTTAAACAAAAAAGTAAGTGCGTACAAACCGTAATATTACGCATATCTTCCATCATATACGACAGAAGCTCCCGAAAAAGAGAAGTATACAGAGCATCAATTTTACCATCACGCTCACGTACGGCATCAACACGTTCCAATAAACGGCTCCTATAAGCACTCAACACTTCTTTTAACTGATTGAGTGCTAACGCTGTAATCGTTTCAAGCCCATGGTAAAAAGCTGCAGGTTGACGCGTTTCTGAAAGCGCAACCGTTCGCTTAGCAACATTTTTGGCCATATCCCCAATCCGCTCAAGATCAGAAGAAATACGAATGGCACCAATAATTTCACGCAGATCAACAGCCATAGGTTGGCGTTTGCAAATAATGGTAATCGCTTTCTCATCAATATCACGTTCTGCTTCATCCAAAAATAAATCATCAGCAATAACTGCCGTCGCAAGTTGAAGATCACGACACACAATCGATGCAACAGAACGTTCGATCATGTTTTCTGCATGATTCCCCATTTCTGTAATCCTTGCTTTCAAATATTTGAGTTCTGCATCATAAGAACGGACAGTATGGTTCATAGACATATCTTATTCTCCTCAATTCACCTATCCAAAACGCCCCGTGATATAATCTTGCGTACGTTGTTCTTTTGGTGAAGTGAAGATCATTTCAGTTGCACCAACTTCTACCAAATGCCCTAAATGAAACATCGCTGTATATTGAGAAACACGTGCTGCCTGCTGCATCGAATGTGTCACAATAACAATTGTATAATTTTGTCGTAATGCATCGATGAGCTCTTCAATACGTGCTGTCGCAATTGGATCAAGAGCCGAACAGGGCTCATCCATCAAAATAACTTCAGGACTAACAGCAATGGCACGTGCAATACACAAACGCTGTTGCTGTCCTCCTGATAAACTTGTTCCAAGTTCATGAAGGCGATCTTTTACTTCTTCAAATAAACCCGCCTGCCTTAAACTCTTTTCAACCACATCATGCAATTCGCCACGCGATTTGACTAAACCGTGAATGCGTGGACCATAGGCAACATTCTCAAATATCGATTTGGGAAAAGGGCTAGGTTTTTGAAAAACCATCCCTACACGGGCGCGCAATTCTACAACATCAATCCGTGAGTCATAAATATTTTCTCCATCTAAGGTAATAAGACCCGTTATTTTAGCGCTTTCAATCGTGTCATTCATACGATTAAAACAACGCAAAAAAGTTGACTTTCCGCAACCTGAAGGCCCTATCAAAGCTGTAACTTGATGTTCAGGAATATCAAGCGTAATACCATGAAGCGCCTCTTTTCCTCCATAAAAAACCTTTACATCTTGACCACGCATCTTAATTTTCATTACAAAATTTACCTTAGTTTAAAATATAAATCCTATCTCTGTTACTGCTTTATCGAAATCAGCTTTTATCTAAATTACTGGCGCCGTTCAAATCGTCGACGTAAAAAAAACGCCGAAATGTTCATGACCGCAAGAAAAGTCATTAATACGATAATAGCACCAGAAGTCTTTTCAACAAAAGCACGCTCTGCTTCACCTGCCCACATGAAAATCTGCACAGGCAAAGCTGTTGCCGGATCCATAGGGGTGGTAGGAATATTGACCACAAAAGCAACCATACCAATCAAAAGTAATGGAGCTGTCTCACCTAAAGCCTGAGCTACACCAATAATCGTACCAGTCAAAATACCAGGAGCAGCTAAGGGAACAACATGATGAAAAACCACTTGTGTTTTTGATGCTCCTAACCCTAAAGCGGCAGCGCGAATAGAAAGAGGAACAGCACGCAAAGCAGAACGTGTTGCAATAATAATTGTAGGAAGCGTCATAAGAGCTAAAACAAGCCCACCAACCAAAGAGGCTGAACGCGGTAGCCCCAAAAAGTTAACAAACACCGCAAGTCCTAACAGACCAAAAACAATTGAAGGAACCGCAGCAAGATTATTGATATTCACTTCAATAAAATCTGTAAACTTATTTTTGCGTGCATATTCTTCCAAATAAACAGCAGTTGCTATCCCTATGGGAAGTGAAATCGCTAAAACTATCGCTATCATGTAAAAAGAGCCGATAATCGCAACGCCTAAGCCCGCAGTTTCAGGACGACTTGAAGCACCAAAGGTAAAAAAACCAAAATTAAATGTTTTATAAAGTGTGCCATCATGCGCTAAGCGTTTCATCCATTGTACTTGGCGATTAGAAACCTTGCGATTTTTTTCTGCGACATGTAAATTAATTTGCCCTTTATAAGCAGAGTCAATATCCGCTGCCACTAAGACTTTGATTTTTTGTATTGTACCAATGAGCTTTGGATTCTTGGTCACCATTTCACGCAGTTGAACACGCACACCACTTGAAAACATCCGGTTAACATCCCGCAATGATGCTCGATCATTTTGATCTATACCAAGCTTTTTTACCAAAGCATTGCGTACAAGAAGAGGATAATTGGCAGTTATAAGAACCTGCGGATTTTTTGCACGCAAACCACTTGGATCAATAATCTTCTCATCCAAATAAATTGATAATGTCATTTCACTGTGAAAAAAAGCTGTATAACCCTGACTGATGATAGACCATAAAAGGGCAAATAAAAAAAAGAGACCAATAAAAATAGCAATCATACCATACGCGCGGAAACGACGTTCAGCCCAATATCGACGTTTGAGTCCAATATTGCGACGAGGAAAAAGAAAATCTTCATTCATTCATATTGTTCCCGATATTTACGTACGATATAAAGAGCAAGAATATTCATCAAAAGAGTCATAACAAAGAGTGTCATCCCTAAAGCAAAAGCAACAAGAGTTTGGGGGGAATTAAACTCAAAATCACCTGTCAATTGATTTACAATTTTTACCGTCATTGTAGTCATTGCTTGGAATGGATTCAGTGTTAAATTCGCTGCAACACCTGCCGCCAAAACCACAATCATCGTTTCTCCAATGGCACGGGATGCTGTCAATAAAATTGCTCCCATTATTCCTGGAAGCGCTGCTGGTATCACGACTTTTTTAATCGTTTCCGATTGCGTTGCTCCTAAACCATAAGAGCCTTCCCGCAAAATACGTGGAACAGCTGTAATAACATCATCTGATAAGGAAGAAACAAAAGGTATCAACATTATTCCCATCACAACTCCAGCGGTCAAAACACTTTGAGCCATAATAAAACCAGAACCATCAGAGAGAGAAATAGAAAGATCACGTAAAAATGGACCAACAACCTTCAAAGCAAAAAAACCATAAACAATGGTGGGAATACCAGCAAGAACTTCTAGCAATGGTTTCACTATTGAACGTAAGCGAGACGAAGCATATTCGGCCATATAGAGGGCTGAAAATAATCCTATTGGCACAGCAAAAAGCATTGCTACAAATGCTATATAAAGCGTGCCAGCAAGCAATGGTATTAAACCAAATTGCCCCACACCATCCCCTGAACCACTCGCTGAAAAACGCGGATCCCAAACGGTTCCAAAAAAGAAATTTGAAAAGGATACAGACTGAAAAAAGCTTATCGTTTGAAAGAACATAGAAAGTGCAATGGCTACTGTCGTCAAAACCGCAACAATAGATGCACAAACCAATCCCATAACAATCAAACATTCAACCTTATTGCGCGCACGCCGATGGGGAGCAACTTGCATAAGTCCGCAAATAAAACCAAAGAATGCAACGACAAAAAGAAAAATATGACCAATAAACTGGAGCTTTCTAGAAGAAGATATCCATGACTGTGCTATCCTTAACACATCATCTGATGCTTCATAAGGTAAAATCAATCCTTTCACTAATAATTGTGCACGCACTTCTTCATATGAAGTATTAGCAAGATCTCCCTCAAAGTGGTGAAGCATTTTGACCAAATTTCGAAGCGTTCCCCAAAGTAGGTCGTGATTTATAAGCCCTGTTATATGCGCACTATATGTCCCAATCTCTCGAGAGGCACTATACTCTAAATAAATTGCACTCCCACTCTCCCAAAAAAGTAAAAAAACAAGCGGTGGAATAACCGTCATTAAAAACGTCCACCAACCGTAATAATACACACGAGAATGCATCTTGCATTGCGTATATTCCAAAGTGCGTGCCCGCATATAAGAAATACAAAATCCAAAAAAACCAAGAAGCAATAACAGAAAAATAATAACGGAAATGTGCATATTGTCTTTCAATTTTTGTAAAAAAGCAGCACAGACAACGTCTACACTAGCAAATCCAAAAAATTATTCCAATGTCATCACTCTACCAGCAGAAAAAGCAGAACGCTGCGCTTGACGCTCCTTTTCAGAAGCCACAATCAAACCATATTCAGCTAAAGGACTATCTGGACCAATCATTTGATCAGAAAGAAAAAAATCAATATATTCCCGTAATCCTGGAATAATACCTAAATGCGCTTTCTTAACATAGAAAAAAAGGGGACGAGAAACGGGATATTGACCACTAGAAATTGTTTCAACGGTTGGCGCAACACCATTAATATCTGCGACTTTTAGCTTATCAGCATTATTTTGATAAAAAGATAAACCAAAAACGCCAACTCCTGATTTATTAGAAGTGAGACGCGCGAATGTTTCAGAATAATCGCCATCAATATCAATAGCTTTACCATCCTTACGCACAGCAACACACGCAGCATGTATTGCCTTCTCATCCATCCCCAAAGACTTCATCACATCCACTGCTCCACTCTCTTTACAACCCGCTTTTAATAGTTTTTCTTCAAAAACTTCACGCGTTCCATGCTTCTCTCCAGGGATATAAGCTGCTATTGCCCAATCAGGAAGAGCACCATTGATTTCGCTCCATTTTAAAACGTTATTGGGTTGCAATTTTCCGTCTTTCATAATTCGAGCAGCAAGTGCCCTATAAACATCTACTGGTTGTAATTTCCAATCAGGACCATTGATATCTGTTGCAAAAACAATGCCATCATATCCAATGCGTATCTCTTCAACATCTTTTACGCCAGCATCAAAACAAGACTTTAATTCACTAGACTTCATTGCTCGAGAAGCATTCACAATATCAATAGCATTCTCCCCAATGCCACGACAAAATTCCTTAATACCAGCTCCTGTTCCACCCGATTCGATAACAGGAACTTTAAAATGAGGATACATTTCTCCAAATGCCTCAGCAACGATCTTTTGATAAGGTAAAACTGTCGATGAACCTGTCATCTGAATTTGATCACGTGCGTTGCTAACATTCACTGATAACAATATCGCGAAAATCAGTCCCACCCCAACTGATAATAATTTGCTCATCTATAAACTCCTTAATGTGAATCAAATTCTTTTTTTTGCAGTACATGACAATTTTAATTCTAGTTCATATTTGTAGCAGAACAAATATAAAAAGTAACATTAATGATTTTTTCTGAAAAAATCATGTTTGAACTCTGTGTTCAAATAAATTTAACTTGAACATTTCTCCTCAACAACATCCCAAAAAAGATGAGCAATATCTGTCCCACCAAAGCGTTTTATTTCACGAATTCCAGTAGGAGATGTTACATTGATTTCTGTTATATTATCTCCAATCACATCAATTCCCACAAAAAAAAGACCACGTTCCTTTAAAGCTGGACCAATACGTTGACAAATCTCATAATCACGTTTTGTTAAATCAATATTTTCTGCACACCCCCCAACATGCATATTCGAGCGAACATCCATTTCTGCAGCTATCCGATTGATCGCTCCAACAGGGGTACCCTCAAGCAAAATAATTCGTTTATCGCCTTTGCGCACTGCATTTAAATAACGCTGAACAATAAAAGGTTCGCGATAAATTTGTGCAAACATTTCCAAAAGCGATGCTAAATTGCGATCATCCTGTTTTAAATGAAAAACACCAGCCCCCCCATTACCATAAAGTGGTTTCACAATAATATCACCAAATGTGGCTCTAAAAGTCATTATTTCTTCAATATCTTTTGTAATTAAAGTTTCTGGCATCAAATCAGGAAATTCCGTGACAAAAATCTTTTCTGGACTATTGCGCACCCATGCTGGATCATTCACAACAAGAGTCTGAGGATGAATGCGTTCTAACAAATGCGTTGTCGTAATATAATTAAGATCAAAGGGAGGATCCTGCCGTAAAAGAATCACATCCATATCGCTCAATTGCGTACGACATGGCTTGCCTAATTGATAATGATTCCCTTCTTCATCACGTACCATTAATGATTCCAGCCATGCAATCACACAACCATCGCGCATAGATAAACGATCTGGTGTATAATGAAAAAGAGAGTGTCCGCGTTCTTGCGCTGCTAAAGCAAGTGCGAATGTTGTGTCCCCTTGAATCTGAATGGTTGAAATATGATCCATCTGAATGGCGATTTTCATAAATAAAAGCTCCTTATACTAAAAACAGACTGGTCTATGCGCTATAAATTCCGTACATAAAGAGAACTATGACGAGGGAAAGCCTATGATACAAGACACTGACACAAAATTAAGCAGTGAAGAAATTGAACGCTATGCACGTCACATCATTCTGCCTGAAATTGGTGGAGCGGGACAACAAAAGCTTAAAGCCGCACGTGTTCTTGTTGTTGGTGCTGGCGGTCTTGGCTCCCCTATCTTAACCTATTTAGCTGCCGCAGGCGTTGGTACTCTTGGAATTGTTGATGATGATATCGTTTCGCTTTCCAATTTACAACGCCAAGTGATTCATAAAACCAACACAATTCATCAACGTAAAACGGAGAGCGCCACTGCTTTTATCAAAGACATAAACCCCCATGTTAGCGTTGAAAAACATAATATCCACTTGGATAAAAGTAATGTGGATAAACTGATCAACGCCTACCACATTATTATTGATGGATGTGATAATTTTACCACACGTTATTTGCTTGCTGATCACGCTGCTCACTGTAAAAAACCCTTAATAAGTGGTGCTGTAGAACGTTTTAGCGGCTCACTGACAGTCCTTATGCCTTATAAAGACCATAATCCTCACTATCGCGACTTATTCCCCAGTCCGCCCGCCCCTGGTGTTGTCCCAACATGTGCTGAAATTGGAATCATCGGCATTTTACCTGGAGTGATCGGAACACTACAAGCCATGGAAGCCATTAAACTAATCACAAATATTGGCGAACCATTAGTAGGTAAAATTCTCTTCTATAATGGATTATCAGCGCAATTTAATGTCATTACCTATAAACGGTCAAATTCTAATAAAAATATCCATGCGCCTTAAGAATTTTAGGAAAATGTGCTCTTTTCTAATCCACAAACTTGTAACATTCTTACAAAATCTCCTGAAGCCGAAAACACCAATCTTTTACTGCAAATCACCAAAACGCTACAGAAGCTATTAAACTGATCATAAATATTGGCGAATTATTGATTAAGACAAATCTTTTCTAGAATGGATGGTCCGTATAATACTCATTCCTATAGGTAACAAAAATCTAAAAAGAATGCTGCTGTCATCAGACTTTCGTATAAAAATTTTTGGGGATAAGAAAAAATACGATCAGCAGAACCATATTCAACCATTTCTCCATTACGCTTCACAATCACTTCACGTGAAAGCGCTTTAATGACTTTCAAATCACGACTCATGAACAGATACCCAAAAATGATATTTTGGTTGTAGATGACGCAAAAGGTCAATAATCTGTGCTGCACACTTACATCAAGAGAAGCCGTAGGTTCATCAAGCATGATAAAACGTAGTTTAAGGATAACTGCATATGTAAAAGCGATGCGCTTTCTCTGTCTACGAGAAAACTCATGGGGATAACATAGCAGAGAAAAAGAACGAGGTAAATCTCATGCAAAGCGTCAATATATCAATAATCTCTTTTTTTTCATATCCTCACAACTTCTGTTAAAGTTCTTTTCTCTATACTCTAGAATGAAAGTAAAGTTGCAGTTTTTTAGAGAAATCTTAGAAACCGTGTTTGATGAAATAAAGCAAATTCAGCCATACAGAATTCTATATGATTTCAGTGCACTGTATTCAGTAATTTACATCATAGAAAAATTTCTGGCGACAAATTTTCCTGTTTCATTCGTAAAATAAATCCTGATTATTTTTCTGATCTCCAAAACTTCAGAAGCAAATATTTTTCAACTGTATTTGTCATATTGTTTTTTTCAAAATAGATTTACCAGAGAGCGACATCCACCTGATGGTGACCAAACCACATAGGAAAAAAGTTAAAGTCGGTAGTACAAGATAACAAGACGGTGAAATTTTTGCAGGAAGAAATGAAATAGCGCTTAACACCGTTATTGAAAATATTCTTCCACTGAAAGATACAGCACCAATAATACCAGAAATATGCCCAGTTTGTTTTTGGGTAAGCTCTGAGAAAAACAGACTCTTTGCTCCTATCGGTACAGTGCAAATAAATCCATGAATTAAAGAAAAGGCGATAATTGCTAGAACGGTTTGATTGCTATGGACAAAAAAATAAAGAGCAATACACATAAGGGCAGAGAAAAATGAAAAATATTTCATATAATCCTTATATTTTTTATCAAGTACGTGATACTTAGACATCAGTAAATTAGAAAAATATTGCGCTGAGAAAGCTCCAATATGGCAAAACATAAGTGTCAACATTTGCGAAGTGTTGAGGTGGCTAATCTTTCCACCAGAGAGTATTATTGGCTGCCAGAAGTGATAAATAATCTGAATACCAGCACTGAACAGACACATTAGCAAAATAAACCATGCTCCACCCACGGTGTTTTTAAATACCCAGAGCGTTTCCTTAGCATTTTGCAAGATCGTCTTTGTTTTTGTCCCTTCATTCACAGATGTTTTTTCTTCAGGAACAATAAGAAATATAAAGAAAATTACCCCCATCATGATGCCTGAGATAATATACCCCATAAAATATTGCCTAGAATAATAGATCGTTGCAATTCCTATGATACCACTGATAATGCTACCGAAAGAGTTTATCTGGTGAGAGAGATGTGCATAATACGAAAAGCGATCTTGTTGATGCCCTAGAAAATGATAAATCCATCCATCAATGGCGCTAGCAATGAGGCAAATTCCTGCTGCATAGAGGATTTGTGCAATGATAAGCGCTATCATATTAGGGGCTTGAAGACAGAGAAGATAAAACAATCCCGTCATAAAAAACCCAACCGTTACTGAATATTTACGCCGATATCTGTCAGCGAAAACAGCACAAGGAAAATCAAGAAGTAAAACGGTTACCGAAAAGGCGACTTGAAGTAAAGCCAATTGGGATAGAGTAACCCCCATAGACATGAGAAAAATAGCATGATAAACACCGATTAACATCCGTACCGCGTGATAAGATCCGTAGGTTACTGCAAGCGTTCGAGATCTGTTCATTGTTTTGTTCCACAAACTTTGCAGTGGGGGATCTTTTTAAAGGAGCGCTCTTCTGTGAAAAGCTTGCTACTCCATATTCCTATACGACGATCCGTGGAAAGGAGATCACCATAATTACCTAAAAATTTAAGAGCATCGTTAGCACACATAGCAGCTGAAAGAGCATTCACGGGAGAAAACGTTGCAACTTTAAAATTATGATTAATAGCAGCGCAAGCCTCATAGAGTAAACCGTCACTTTTTGGAGGAAGATTTCCTATGGATGAACCACATGCATAGCAACCAGTTTTTCCTGGTATGTAAAAAGGTCCAAACGCAGCTATATCATTGACATACCCAGAATTTATATAAGCTTGTTGATTCTTTACACACCACTCATTTACCCATGGCATCAACTGATCAGGTGTGTCAGCAGAAATAATCCATAAATCAGCTTTGGGTAATTTGTTGATATCCGTTTTGTCCATTATTGACATTTGTAGCTCAGTAACTTCACTCTCACTGTTTCTCTGCAATAATTCACGCCGAAGAACAGTGGTCTTAGGAAGTCCAACATCTTGTTCAGTAAAAAGAATTTGTCTGGTAAGGTTACTTATTTCGATCACATCATTGTCGACAAGAATTAATTTTCCCACGCCAGAGGATGCAAGTATCGCTGATACATGACTACCAATCCCACCACACCCTAAAATGACCACCATTTTTTGTGAAAGGGTATATTGAATGGTTTCTGGATCCATACCATAACTTTGATAATGGAGATGATTCCTTGAATATCGATTCTTGAAGATGTTGTCCGATGTCTTAGCCAAAACAAGAAAGTGGTTAGAAAAAAGAAAGTCAAATGCGTGGTTAAAGTCTTCTCTCAACATGATGGATGATAGCGCAGTGTAAGCTTCTTCCACCGTCTTTTTCTCAATCCACTGCGCTGCGATAAGTACTAAATTTTCCCAGTATTTTCTCTCCTTGATAATAAATTGTTTTGAGCCCGCACCAAAAATGGCATCCTCTTCACGAACAACAACACGGGTGTATTTTCCCAAAATATATTGCTGTTCCATACATTCTCCCCCCACATGTACTCATCAAAACAAACTCTTCCCTGAGAAATTGTCACAGGAAAAAGAATTCTTTTAAATTATTCATTAGTTACAAAATATATGATCCATAACACCCTCCCCTTAATCTCTTTTGTTATTTTCCAATTGTCTATAAAAAAATATTAATTGTCAGTACACTTTTATGACAGAGAGTGAATAATTTTATAAAATATTCATGAAACTCCTTCAAAAATAGAAAAGAAACAATACATAATTAGAACTCTCTTTTATATTCGAAAGATAAGCAAAACGTGTTCTTATCACGCTTTATTCCTAGAATAATTTATTGCTAACTTTAACAAAATTCAAATGATTTACCCTTTAAAATATTTATTTACTCCCTTTGATAGGGGCTAATATAGAGATGATATCAATTTTGTTTTCAAAAAAAACTCTCAAGGGAGTTTTTTAGTGTTTGTGTTTTCTAATTTGCTAATTATTTTTATCCAACACACTTATGGGCATATTTTGTTTTATTACTAACAAGAGAGGAAAAAGAAATGGAAATGGAAAAATATTTGTCACTCATGCCCAATTTCCAAGTGCTATTAAATTCAATGCACTCCCACTTCTTTAATGGATAAAATTTAAGTAACATGTTTTTACTCTTAAGAATAAAAACATGTTAACGAGACGATGTAATCTGAAAAATTAAATTGCTTTTTTCAGCATCATTAACCGCATAAATCTTAAAGTATTAATGGAATATTTTTATAATAAAAAACTATCGCATGCTAATAATAAACCAATGCGTTAAGGATAAATATCTGCATAATTCTTATGTAGCGGATTCCACTATGCAATAAAGGCAGATGAATTGAGTGGATTAAAAGCACATCGGAATACTCAAAAAAAATAAAAATCTAAAAATCAATCACGTCTCTTTCTAAAATGATTTACTTCTGAAATAGCTTAATCTTTGGTCTGATCTTGTTTGTCTTCTTTATTATCCATTGGTAAAGGAATGGGGTTATCAGATAAACTGCGTAAATAAAGCAAAAGATCTGCACGATCTTGATCATTTTTTATCCCACGAAAAGACATCGTTGTTCCTGGAAATGCTCTACGTGGTGATTGTAGATAACGATCTAAATTTGTAAAATCCCACCTTTGATGAGAATTTGCACGCAATGCCCGTGAATAAGCAAAGCTTGGTGACGCGGCTAAAGGACGATTCACTATGTCCCAAAGAACTGGACCAACACGACCAGCTTCATTGCGTCCCGAGATATGGCATATAGCACATTGGCGAAAAATTTTACGCCCATTTTCAAGATTACCCCGTTGAAGACGCTCATTTAATGATAAAGAAGGACTCGATACCTGTTGTTTTCCCTTGGATGTATCAATTTTTGTTACCGTATAAGAATGTTGAACCGATGGAGAGTTATCATAGACTATATCGCTAAGTGTGGAAATTCCCAGCAAAACAATCAAGACAAAGAGGCAAGAAACCACAAAATAAACAACTGTTGAGCGATTCATAAAAACTTAAACGTTCATCTTTTCATTACCATTCCTAGTTTAAGCTCTTTCCTTATAACATACAACATTATAAATACGTCACAATGGCATTTGGAACTTTGTAATGACGCTTGAACCAATTATTCTTATTCCCGCCCGTATGGGCTCAACCCGTCTACCCCAAAAAGCTCTCGCTGAGATTTCTGGAAAGCCTATGATTGTTCATGTTGCTGAACAAGCGAAAAAAGCTGCAATCGGACGGACTCTCGTAGCAACAGATCATAATGATATCGCCAAAGCCGTTACAGCTTATGGACATGAATGTATCATAACATGTGGCGATCATAAATCTGGTTCTGATCGCATTTATGAAGCTTTAATGCATATTGATCCTGAACAACGCTACAATACCATTTTGAATGTACAAGGTGATCTGCCAACAATAACGCCCTATGAAATTATCAGTGCTTTGCGCCCTTTGGAAAATAGCTTCACTGATATTGCAACCTTGGCTGCTAAAATCAATGAAGAAAATGAAAAGAGAGATCCGAATGTGGTCAAAATTATTGGTTCACCACTTTCTCAAAATCGCCTTCGTGCTCTTTACTTTACCCGCGCAACCGCGCCTTATGGAGATGGTCCCCTTTACCATCATATTGGGATATATGCTTATCGGCGTGGAGCATTGGAGAAATTTGTGGCGCTAAAACCTTCTCCACTTGAACAACGTGAAAAACTTGAACAATTACGCGCATTAGAGCATAATATGCGTATCGATGTAGAAATCATCGACACTATTCCCTTAAGCGTTGATACACAAAGTGACCTTGAAAGAGTACGTAAGATTTTAGCATGAAAGCACTTAAGAAAACCAATAAAATCTCTTTCCAAGGGGAATATGGTGCCAATTCTCATATCGCTTGCTCCAATATGTTCCCTGATATGGATGCTGTACCCTCAGCAACATTTGAAGAGGCCCTTAACTTAGTGGAAAGTGAGCAAGCTGATCTTGCTATGATCCCTATTGAAAATACTCTTGCTGGCCGTGTTGCGGATATTCATCATCTTTTACCACAATCATCCCTCTATATTATTGATGAATATTTTTTGCCTATTCATTTTCAACTCATGGTTTTACCTGGCGTTACGCATGATGAAATTAAAACCGTTCATAGCCATACGCATGCCCTTGCACAATGCCGGAAAATCATACGAAAAAATGGCTGGCTCCCTGTTGTTTCACCTGATACCGCTGGAGCTGCAAAATTTATTAAACAAAATGCAAAGCGTTCACAAGCAGCTTTGGCTCCTCTCATCGCAGCAGAACTCTATGGGCTTGATGTTCTTGAAAGAAATGTAGAAGATAATCCTCGTAATATTACTCGTTTTGTCATCCTTTCGCGTTCTCAACGCTCTGTGCCTAAACCACAAAATGGTGAAAAAATTATCACTAGCCTTCTTTTTCGCGTGCGCAATGTGCCCGCTGCTCTTTATAAAGCTCTAGGAGGATTTGCCACAAACGGCATCAATATGACAAAATTAGAAAGCTATCAAATTGGTGGAAATTTCAATGCAACACAATTTTTTGTTGACATCGAAGGACATCCTGAAGATCCCATGATGCAACTTGCTTTAGAAGAGCTATCTTTCTTCTCTGCTGAACTTCGCATTATCGGCATTTATCCGGCTCAAAACGATCGCACACCTCTATGAAAATAATTCAATTGTATCACTTTTCATAGACAAGGCAGGCTCTTTTCTTGCTAACATAACTTTATCATAAACACTGAAAAAATGAGCTATCCCACCACTTCATGGACATTTTCAATTTTCCGGATAATATTTTCCATGAATAACATATATAAGTAAAAGAACATAAATTCGGCAGGAGAAAAAATACAAGCACAAAGGCAAAATTTGCCTTAGCAATCCTATTTCTCCCATACAAAAAGCTCTTTGGAAAGATATGTATCATCTATGGCAATTTATTTTAAAGGGATGCGCGCCAATCTCCCAACTAAGCTAACACAACCATTGAAATTTCTTTTAGAAGACATCAAACAGGAATAATTTAAATTGTCTTGAATTCAAGCAATATCAAAACGATTTTTATAAAGCTAAAAACTGCAATTTTGCCCTGTTTTTCATAGTAAAATTTGATCTTTTATATTGATGAAAACTCCTTTATGATTAACCCTATTTTAGAACAAAAGGGAAAAATAATGAAAAAAATTATCACTCAAGGATTATTCGCCGTCAATATTCTCGCGTGCTCCAATGTTGCATTTGCTGGATTTGGTGAGAGAGCGTGGAATTTTGCGCCAAGTGAAAGTGTTACTATTGGTACGCCCGATAATACAATGCATCAAGGTGTTGAATATGCTTGCAAAGCATTTAAACCTAAAAAAGCATCCTTTTCTTTATCGTACTCTTCCCCTTCTGACTTGGACAAACTTAAAATTGTTGCGGATGATGAAAAGAAAATAAAACATGATAAAGAACATAAGCTCTTTACACTCAAAGGTATAAAATCTCTCCATATAAGTTTTCCATCATCAGGACATTATATTTTTAAAAATATTACTAAGAAAAAAATTATTGGAATAGACTGTGATACAGGGGATTACAATTAATAATATTCTAACAATACCTGGGCTTGCATGATTTTATAACAATGCTGGAGTAAGCTTTTTTGAAATCAAGCGTTGTACATTATCAACGCTTGATTTTTAGGGAGATTAAACTTTGTGCTTGGTTCGTAAAATCACGCTGTTCAGAAAAATAAAATAAAAAAACTGAATAGTGAACGCCTTTTGCTGCCAATGAATTATTTTGTATTTTGATTATCAGAGTATTTTAAAATGAGAATATTGCATTCATCCTTGCCATGAAGATCATCTTAAAATGCTATAAACTCTCTTTATAATTTAACTTATTAAATCACCTATCTACTTCTTTTTGCTCCTGCATTTTTTTATCATGCCTTGAGAGAATATGACAACAAGTTTCATAAGGTATAACTTACTATTTCTATTAAACTTTTTAAGGTACGCAATGTAAAATTGGTTACCTCCTCCCACTTCAAAAGACGAAGATTTCTAATCATATCCGTCTATAAAAAATCAAGCTTCTTATCTCACGGTTGCCACCTGCTAACCACTCAATGTATTTCATTTCTACAAGAATCTACGTGCAAGCTCTGCCCTAAATATTCACACCATTGCTTTAAAATACTTAATGTGTAAAGTTTTACATACCTTATATCACCTCACCTTAAATGATAGTGTTTTACAGTATAACTAGATAAAGCTTTGAAATAAGATTTTCAAACATGTGTCTATTCGCATAGAGATTCTTGATACATTGATTCTAATATTTTTTTGAATGCTGCTTAAATCTTCTTAGAACAAACCATTTAAAAATTTCATAGACGTGCCAACAGTTCATGTTGCAATGGATAAGAAGATTTAATTGTGAAGCTCTTGCGACAAGCACAGGCTTCTTTGCTTAAAGAAATTCAAAAAAATAAATTCCTCCTCCTTTAACGAAACTTTAGTCAATAAACATCTCCTTAATGTCGAACAATATAACCATCTTGTTCATAGCAAATCAAATAGAATGCGCTCTTCCCATAAAAATTGATGAATCTCCATCACCCTTGTCGCCCATAATACCAGAATGAAGCACAAAGGAAAAATTCTTCATTGTTCGCAGCATATTTCTTGTTTCTTAGCTTGATTTTTCATTTTAAATCGACAATATGAGCATGGGAGGTTGGTGATGGACGAACTGCTCGCCAACTGGGTCAGGTCTGGAAAGAAGCAGCCCCAACGGGTTTTTGTACGGGTCATTGTACCAGCCTCCTACTTCTTTCTGTAAATTACGTTTTTTTTGTTTCTTCGTGAAGTGTTTTCAATTTTCAAAGCAGCGTTGTGCAAGAAGCCAATAAAAGGTTTGGGGCTGTCTTTAAGAAAATTGTCCTATTCCTTCAAAAAATAAATTGATTGAGAAAAAATCCTTTTATATTAGACTATGATATTAATCTGTGCCTTTGTATTATCGAACTATACGCATAAAGAGCTTCAAAGTTGGAATCGTTGATGGAAAATATGCCGGTAGAAACAACCTATCGTGTTCTTGCTCGCAAATATCGGCCTCAAAATTTCTCTGACCTTATTGGTCAAGAAGCTATGGTGCGTACCCTTACAAATGCCTTTGAAACAGGTCGCATTGCACAAGCGTGGATGCTAACAGGAATTCGTGGAGTTGGCAAAACAACCACAGCACGTATTTTGGCACGTGCACTCAATTACAAAACAAAAGATATTGACCAACCAACAACCGTATTAAATACACTTGGTGAACATTGCACACAAATCATTGAAGGACGCCATATCGATGTTATAGAAATGGATGCGGCTTCGCATACGGGTATTGATGATATTCGTGAAATCATTGAACAAATACGTTATCGTCCTGTTTCTGCTCGCTATAAAGTTTATATTATTGATGAAGTGCATATGCTCTCAACGCAGGCATTTAATGGTCTCTTAAAAACACTTGAAGAACCACCAGCGCATGTAAAATTTATTTTTGCAACGACAGAAATTCGCAAAGTTCCTATTACCATTCTTTCACGTTGTCAGCGTTTTGACTTACGACGTGTTGAAGCAAAAGTTTTGAGTACACATTTGTACCAAATTGCAAAATATGAAAAGGTAGAAGTGGAAGAGCAAGCGCTCTCCATGATTGCTCGTGCTGCAGAAGGCTCTGTACGTGATGCATTATCCATTTTTGATCAAGCAATTGCTCATAGCAATGGGAATGTTAGTGCTGTTGCAGTGCGTGCAATGCTAGGGCTAGCTGATCAAGCACGTATTATTGATCTCTTTGAATTCATCATGAAGGGCAACGTTGTAAATGCCTTGCATGAATTACGTAGCCAATATGATGCAGGGGCTGATCCTCTCACGATATTGACAGAATTAGCCGATTTCAATCATCTGGTCACACGTCTCCGTTTTACTCCAGAGATAGCCGAAGATCTCTCACTGACCGAAGAGGAACGCTTAAGAAGCTTAAGCTTTTCACAAAAACTTTCCGTCCCTGTGTTATCTCGAAATTGGCAAATGTTACTCAAAGGCTTACAAGAGGTAAGTCAGACAGCGCACCCACTTCAAGCTACTGAAATGTTGCTTATTCGCCTTGCTCACACTGCTGATTTGCCTACTCTTGATGAAGCCTTAAAAAAACTTAGCCAAGAAAAAACATCTCTCACAATCGTCCCAAACGCATCTCATCAAGAGTCCACAAATGCAAATAATACGACAAAAGTAACAACTCTATATGCCGATTCTTCCCAAAACGTTTCAAACGTGCCAGCTAATCAATCTGATTTCAAACCATCCGTAGGCAAACAACTTAGCCACTCCTTACAAGAAAAAGAGACAGCTAAAACTCAAGTTTTTGAAAGTACCAACACTCCTGAAATAACAGACACTCTTGAAACTTCAAAGTCTGTTAAGCTTTCTGAAGATATTACGCATTTATCACATTCCTCTAGGAGGAATGCAGAAGAAATTACTGTATCGCAAACCACTGTTATCAATTCCTTGCACGATATTGTTAAATTAGCTGAACAGTATAATGAGATGCCTTTCAAACTCCTTATTAAAGAATTTGTGCATCCTGTTTCCTTTAAACCAGGGCATATTACCTTGAGGCTTTCTGAAGACGCTCCACATTCACTTGCTTGTGATATAGAAAAAATGCTTTTTCAATGGACAAAAAAACGCTGGACTGTAACCTTTGTCAGTGAAGGGGGAGGACCAACCTTACAGGAAGAAAGTATAGCTGTCCAAAAGACTCTTTTTTCCAATGCAGAAACAGATCCTGATATCGCAAAAATACTTAACCATTTCCCAGAAGCGAAAATTGTCGATATTCGCCTGAATAAACAAGAAAATGACCTTGATTTACCATCTAATAGCTTTAGAAATATTGATACTTTTGAAAATGAACGTGAAACTAATGATGAATAAGGATACCCATTTCTATGCGTGACATGATGAGCATGATGAAAAAAGCCAAAGAAATGCAAGAAAAAATGCAAACAATTCAGGAGGAACTGAAAAAAATTGAAGTCATGGGTTCTGCTGGAGGAGGACTTGTCAACATCACTTTAAACGGCCAAAATGTTATAACGGCGGTTCACATTGATCCTTCACTACTTACGCCTGAGGAAGTTGAAGTCCTTGAAGATCTCATTATGGCAGCCTATAATGAAGCCAAAGCAAAGATGGAAGCTATTGTAGCAGAAAAAACCAAAAGTATAACAGCAGGATTACCGCTTCCATCAGGTTTCAAACTACCATTTTAATGAAGCATATTTTATTTAATCCCATGGGACAACAATATGTCTAAACACATTGCAGGACCTGAAATCGAGCGTCTTATTCAACTTTTAGCACGGTTACCAGGTCTTGGTCCACGCTCTGCCCGCCGTGCAGCACTTTACCTTATCAAAAAAAAGGAAACACTGCTGGAACCTTTGGGAGCAGCAATACAGGAAACTGTAAATAAAGTTTGCATTTGTTCTATTTGTGGAAATGTAGATACAATTGATCCTTGTTCGATTTGTACAGATCCACGCCGTGATGATACAACAATTATTGTTGTTGAGGATATCGCTGATCTGTGGGCTTTAGAGCGTGCAAAAACTCTCGCCGCACGTTATCATGTACTAGGTGGACGTCTTTCTCCCTTAGATGGAATAGGCCCTGATGAACTTAATATCACTTCTTTAATACAACGCGTTGTACAAAATTCAATTATAGAGATTATTCTGGCTGTCAATGCTACTGTTGAGGGACAAACGACAGCGCACTATATCACAGATCAGCTTTCCAACTTTTCAGTTAAAGTGACCCGACTTGCCCATGGAGTGCCTGTAGGAGGTGAGCTTGATTATCTTGATGATGGAACTTTAGCAGCAGCCTTACAAGCAAGAACAAATCTTTAAAAACTTTTTGCTCTTAGCTGTTGTCTCTTCTATTTGCTATCATTGCTCATTGTTCTTTTTTGGGGGAAATATTAAATTGGTAAAGAAAAATCTCTCACTTTTAAACGACTTTTTTCCTGGTATCTTGATATGTTTACTCATATCAGCATTAGCATATGGTCTAGAAGTTGTAGAAAAACAGCTTTTTGGGCAAGCATGGCTCGAAAGTCTGGTTTTAGCAATTATTTTAGGATCGATTATCCGTAGTTGTTTTACTTTGCCAACATATTTTCAAAAAGGTATAACCTTTTGTGCAAAAACACTTCTTGAATTTGCTATTGTTCTTCTAGGAGCAAGCATTAGCATACACGCCGTTTTTTCAGCCGGTTGGAGTTTGCTTGCTAGCATCATATTCGTTATATTTGTAACTATTCTTATAAGTTTTTTTATTGGCCGAATTTTCGGGCTTTCTTCACATTTAGCAATGCTGGTTGCTTGTGGTAACGCTATTTGTGGTAATTCCGCTATTGTTGCCGTTGCCCCTGTCATTAAAGCAAAACATGAAGAAGTCGCTGCATCAATTGCTTTTACCGCCCTTTTAGGAATCCTTATTATTTTACTTCTTCCTGTTTTACATCCTCTCCTCAATTTGTCATTGAGTCAATATGGTGTGCTTGCAGGCATGGTGGTATATGCCGTACCACAAGTTTTGGCAGCAACAGCATCTGTTTCTTTTATAAGTGTTCAAATTGCAACAGTTGTTAAATTGGTGCGTGTTCTCATGCTGGGTCCTGTTATTTTTGCCTTGTCAATTATTTATCACCGATCAGCCCAAACCCGCTTGCGCCTACACACTCTTGTTCCATGGTTTATCATTGGCTTTATTATTATGATGTTGATCCGCTCCAGCGATCTTATTCCTGAAAGCGCTCTTATACCCATACGATTTATCGCTCAGTTGTTCACTGTCATTTCAATGGCAGCTTTGGGACTAGGCGTTGATATCCGATCCTTAAAAAAAGCAGGATGGCGTGTCATCTTGGCTTCAACCTGCTCCATACTTATCCTTGGAATTTGTAGTCTTATCATGATACAATTGAATGATTTAAGTCATATTACATTTTGAAATATGTGTTCTCAAATATTTTTACTTTTTTCAGCCTACTATACAATCATCCCGTAGATTTACCAATATTGGAAAGCTCTTCTATTAAACCAAGTGAAAAATTATAAAAATTTTCTTATCATTTCAGATAAAAATGAAATGCACTTTTGATATACGTAGCAAACTGTTAAACTGCTTTACAGCACATAATTATTTGCCATAAACAGTGTATAGAAATATACAATGTATAAAAATTACTTTTTTATTTTATCACTCTCATCTCAATACAGACTATGTTCTTATCGGAGAAAAACAAATGTGACTTCAAAATTTCTCCTTTCAAATTTCTTTTACGCACTATAATTTACAAAAGGATGTGAATGACAATCAAATCCGTATCCAAGAAAAAAGATATTGCTGCTTATTTGCACTAGCAATCTTCTTCAATTATTACAAAATGAAAAAACTAAAAAGCACGATAGACCTTTTGTTTATCATTTTATTCAACTAAAGTATATTTATGCTTATTCTTGCTATAGACACTGCTTCAATTTATTGCGCCGTTGCGCTCGTTCGTCATAAATCTATCATCGCGCATATCAATGAACGCATGCAAAAGGGGCATGCAGAAAAGCTTATGGGACATATTATACAAGTCATGATACAAGCCAACATGACCCTTAATCAAGTTGATCGTATTGCTGTCAATATTGGACCTGGATCTTTCACTGGTGTGCGTGTGGGGGTTTCCACAGCACGCGCTTTAGCGTTAGCGCTTGAGATACCAGCTGTCGGAATAAGTGCCCTGGAAGCATTAGCAGCACAAACAAAAACCAGTACAAATACTGCATCAGCAATCACTGTCGTCATTGAAGCAGGAAGAGATATGTTCTACCATCAAAACTTCAATGAAGATTTGACACCTTTAGGAGAACCAGGATTAAAAACAATTGAGGATATCATCGAAGGTTTACCACAACAAACGAGATTAACCGGTCCAGCAACTGATATTATTGCACAGCGTATTATAGACAATAAGATAAATAAAAAAATCATACGAGACCAAAGCTTTTGTGAGGCAGCAGACATTGTAAGTTATGCCCATCTTGCTGCAAACAAACAACCAAAAGATCCACCCCGCCCGCTCTATTTACGTAATGCCGATGCAAAACAACAAACTGGTTTTGCATTACCACGAAAAAATAATGTCTAAATTTTTATTGCTAAAAAAGCTTTTTGAGGTTTCTCCACTCCAAATTGATGATAGTGCTTCTCTTCATCAAATCCATCACTCTTGTTTTTTTCCTGCTTGGGAAAAGCAAGCTTTTGATGATTTCTTAACAGATTGTTCTATCTTTGGATACAAAGCCTCTCTCATTGAAAAACCTGAACAAATTGTAGGCTTTTGCCTTTGCCGTCTTATTCTTGATGAAGCAGAAATTATCACAATTGCTGTTCACCCTGATTTTCATCGACACGGTATTGGTTCCTTGCTTATTGATCGCACACTTCACCATCTGCATAATGCGCGTGCTCTTAAACTCTTCTTAGAAGTAGAAGAAACAAATCTTTCTGCTTTGAACCTTTACCAACGTTTTAAATTTCAAAAAATTTCTAAACGCCCTGCTTACTATCAAACAAAAAATAGCCGAGTGGACGCAATCGTTATGGAAAAAACTTTTCAGCAAACAGATTGAGATTTATATCAAAAACATTTAGACACATGCTATGAATAAAGCAGATCCTAAAAATATACCTCCTGTTCCTCCTAAAAAGGTTTTTATCAAAACCTATGGATGCCAAATGAATGTTTATGATAGCCAGCGAATGACTGATAGTCTCAGTGCGCAAGGTTATGTTACGACACAAACGCCAAATGATGCTGATCTTATTCTTGTTAATACTTGTCATATTCGCGAAAAAGCAGCAGAAAAACTTTATTCGGATCTTGGTCGTTTGCGGGTGATACGTCAAGAACGGAGCCCCGATAAACCCTTGATGATTGGTGTGACTGGTTGTGTTGCTCAAGCTGAGGGGAGTGAAATTTTACGCCGTGCTCCAACCGTGGATCTCGTTATTGGTCCACAAATGTATCACCGCTTACCAGATTTGTTAGAAAAAGCAAAACAGGGGAAAAAAATTATCGAAACAGACTATGCTGTTGAAGATAAATTTGCTCACTTACCGCCGCATAATAAACGTGCTGTCAGAAAACGGGGCGTTAGTGCATTTTTAACAGTACAAGAAGGATGCGATAAATTTTGCACTTTTTGTGTTGTTCCTTACACACGCGGTGCCGAAATATCACGACCTGTCGAACAAATTACCGAAGAAGCACGCCAACTTATTGAAGCAGGTGTCAAAGAAATTACGCTGCTTGGACAAAATGTAAATGGTTGGCATGGACAAAGTGCAAATGGTAAAACTTGGCGTCTTGGTGATCTTCTCTATCATCTTGCCAAACTAGATGGTTTAAAACGTCTGCGTTACACCACCAGCCACCCACGAGATATGGATGATAGCCTTATTGCCGCGCATCGAGATCTTGACATATTGATGCCTTATCTCCATTTGCCTGTTCAATCAGGTTCGGATCGCATCTTAAAAGCAATGAATCGCCAACATAAAAGCATTGATTATCTTCAACTTATCGAAAAAATTCGCACCGCACGACCCGATATTGCTTTTTCAGGCGATTTTATTGTAGGATTTCCAGGAGAAACAGACGAAGATTTTGAAGAAACCATTAAACTTGTTAAACAGGTTCACTATAGTTCAGCTTATTCTTTTAAATATTCACCCCGCCCTGGAACAGTTGGTGCAACAATGAAGAATCATGTTGATGAGACTGTAAAAGATGCGAGACTCCAGCATTTACAAGTTCTGCTCCTTGAGCAACAAGATGCATTTTTGCGTTCTAAAATTGGTCAAACAACCGATGTTCTCATCGAAAAAGCTGGGCGTCACGAAGGACAAATGGTAGGACGTTCACCTTGGCTTTTGCCCGTTGTCGTGAATACAGACGCTATGACAGGAGATGTAGTGGCAATTCATATTAAAAATACAAGTTCAAACAGCTTTGTTGGTGAAATGGCAAATGTGTAAATATGCCTTTCATGCCTCGTTCACAACAGAGATTTTAAAAAGCTCTTTTATTTTTGAAGAAAATGATTACATTTAAACCATGCATTCTATAAAAATATATTGTTTTCTATAAAGTTTATTGCAGGAAGTATGCAGAATTTATATAAATATGGGAGAATAGGTTGAAAACTTCAACCGAAAAAATAAAGCGCGTTAAAGAAAAAATAAATGCTTACCCTGAAAACACGCATATCTTAGGAAAAGCAAACCTATCAGATGTTAATCATGTTGTTCTCATTTTTGAAAACAATAAATATGCGAAAACGGTTTTTGGTAAATTCGACGAAAATCTTGCTTATATTGAAAAAAAACTCGGACTTAGCATTCATCCGCGCGGTAATGAAGTTTTCATCCGTGGAAATATTATTGCTATAAAACAGGCACAATACGTATTACAGCAGCTTTATGAACGCGCAAAAACACATCAAGAGCTCACTTTATCAGATACAGAAGGAGCGATTGCTATGGCAAATTTGCTACAAGAACAGCAAGAAGCCCCAATAACAATCCAACATGGGAAAAAATATAGCCCAGCACGACTTAGTACCCATAAAAAAATAATCCATGCTAGGACCCCTACACAAGATGCTTATATACGTGCAATGGACCGTAATGAACTTGTTTTTGGTGTAGGCCCTGCTGGAACAGGCAAAACATATCTTGCTGTTGCACATGCTGCAATGCTTCTAGAGTGTGGTATCATTGAACGTATTATCCTCTCACGTCCTGCCGTTGAAGCTGGAGAGCATCTTGGCTTTCTGCCTGGTGATCTGAAAGAAAAAGTTGATCCTTATTTACGTCCCCTTTATGACGCACTTTATGATATGATTCCTGCTGAAAAAGTAGAGCGCATTTTAGCCTCCGGTGTCATAGAAATTGCGCCTCTTGCTTTCATGCGTGGGCGAACACTTTCTCATGCCGCTGTTATTCTTGATGAAGCACAAAATACTACACCTATGCAAATGAAAATGTTTCTCACCCGTCTTGGCGAGGGAACACGTATGATTATCACTGGTGATGTAAGCCAAATTGATTTACCTCGCGGACAAAAATCAGGTTTAAGCGAAGCGATACGTATTCTCTCACAGGTAGAAAATATTGCCATCATTCGATTTGATGAAAAAGATGTTGTACGCCATCCCCTTGTTGCCGCTATCGTCCGTGCTTATGATCAAGATTCTGCTGTACAAATTGAAAAAATGCCATCTTCAAGCTCTTCCTCAAAAAAGTGAGTTTCATTTGTTATGATTACTATCGATATAATTGTTGAAAGCTCTGGATGGGATGATGAGCAAATACTTTATAATATCACTGAAAAAGCATTAAAAACGACAATGCATCATCTTTCGTTAGAAGATGTTGTAAGCGAAGTCAGCCTGCTTTTTACGAATGACCAACATATGGCACAGATCAATGCACAATGGCGTGGTAAAAACAAACCCACCAATGTCTTGTCCTTTCCTGCTTTTCCAATTAAAATTGGACAGATTCCAGGACTTATGCTCGGTGATATTATTATTGCACAAGAAACTGTTCTACTAGAAGCACAGAGAGAAGGAAAATTGTTTCAAGACCATTTGACACATATGATTGTTCATGGTGTTCTTCACCTCCTTGGCTATGATCATGAAACAGATGATGAAGCTCACCGCATGGAAAAACTTGAAAGAGAAATTCTTCAAAAGCTTTCCATACAAGACCCCTATATTGAATTGTTTTAGAAATGATAAAATTTAACTTTTTAAATTCATATCATCATCATACAATTTAAAGTTTCTTATGCCTCTATTATAAAAAAGAAAGTTTGAAGATTTCAAAATCATGGCAAACAAAATAAATGCACCCAATAATCATCACACACCTTCTGTTATTAAAGAACATTCCTCTCAACAGGCGAATCATACGGAAAAACATTCCCTGTTAAATCATTTATTTTCGTTTTTTCGTGGTCGCAATGCTACATCACTGCGCGATGACCTTACCGTTGCACTCACAACCGATAATGAAAAAGACACAGCCCTCTTCTCTCCTGAAGAGCGTACTATGCTGCATAATATCTTACATTTGCGTGAAGCACGTGTTGATGATGTGATGATTCCACGTTCCGAAATCAAAGCATTGGAAATAAACACTCCACTTGAGGAAGCTCTCAAATGTTTTGCAAAAATTGGTCATTCTCGCATACCTGTTTATGCTGAAACCTTAGATGATCCACGAGGAATGATCCATATCCGCGATATCCTTAATTATATGACTCGTTTTATTATCAACTCGACCCAAACTGAACAAAAATCCGATTTTCTTCAGTTAAATCATACGCATTTGCACACCCCCATCGGTGAATTGGGTTTGATTCGAACCGTGCTCTTTGTTCCTAGTTCCATGCTAGCAAGCAAATTATTAACACGTATGCAAACCACACGAACACAAATGGCTTTGGTTATTGATGAACATGGAGGTACAGATGGTCTTGTTTCAATGGAAGATATTGTCGAATTAGTTGTTGGTGATATCGAAGATGAACATGATAATGTCAACAATGCTATCGTGCGTGAACATAATAATAAATGGCTTGTTGACGCAAGAACCGAATTAAAGGAAGTGGAAAAAGCTCTTGGTCCCGATTTTATTGTGGGAGAATATGGTGATGAAGTTGATACCATTGGTGGTTTGATTGTTTCTATTCTTGATCGCATTCCTGCAAAAGGTGAAGTTATTGAAGCCGTGCCTGGTTATCGATTTCGTATTTTAGAGGCTGATAAACGCAGGATTAAGCGATTGCGCATTTGTCGTACTCCAGAAAATGAGAATTTTAAAAACAATGTCATCCCTAAAGAATAGCCAAATTTTTTTAAACAATTTTACACTCTTCTTGTTTTCTGTTACCAGCTGGAAGCGACAAATGTGGGTGTTCCTCTGTGGTGCTTTGACTTCTTTTGCACTTCCACCCTTTTATTTGACACCCCTTTGCTTTTTAACTTTCCCCATCTTTATTATTTTACTTGATTCAATACGCGCTATCCAAAATAATAAAAAACGTTTTCTTACCTACGCTCTCAGCTGTGGAGTCTTTGGCTTTAGTTATTTTATTTGCAGCCTTTGGTGGTTGTGCAATGCTTTATTCACAGATCCCGTTTCTTTTGGTTGGGCAGTGCCCTTTGCTATTTTAGGTCCTCCTCTCTACCTTTCTCTTTATTGGTTTTTTGCAGGCTTCATTGTCGGTTTATTATGGACAAAAGGCATAGCACGCTTCTTTGTTCTGGCCTTCGCGCTAGGATTAGCAGAATGGTTGCGTGCATTTTTATTCACAGGATTCCCTTGGAATGCTCTTGGCTATACAGCTATGCCAACCCCGATGTTCATGCAATCCGATGCAATTGTTGGACTTTACAGCATGAATATTCTTGCCGTCTTAGTTTACAGTTTACCGGCTGTTTTATTAACAGATGAAAAAAAGAAAGCTGCACTTTCTCTCTGCTTATCACTTATATTGGTCCACAGTGGTTTTGGATTTTACCGCCTCAATACCATACCAAATACAGCAGATAATCAAAAAAGTGGTTATTGGGTGCGTATTGTTCAACCTTCTATTCAGCAAGATATAAAATTGAGTAATATAACACGAGAAGCTATATTTGCAGCCCATATGCGCTTGAGTGCAACACCAATATCAGGACATAATAGAGAACCTGACTTTATCGTATGGCCTGAAGCGTCTATTCCTTATCTTCTCTATGATAACTCTACAACCACAATGCGTATCGCTTCTCTGCTAAAACCTAAACAATGGGCGATTATTGGTGCCATACGTGCTAGTAATGATTCTTTTAATACACAAATGCAATATTTTAATACAATTGCCGTTATTAATCATAAAGGGAATGTTTTAAAGACTTCTGATAAACTGCATCTAGTTCCTTTTGGTGAATATCTCCCTTATCAAAATTTATTGGAAAAAATTGGATTGCATACCCTTGCTGATAATATTGGTGGATATAGCGCTGCAAGTGCGCGTGAAATTGTCACGTTGCCAAACGGTTTTTCTTATCTTCCACTGATTTGTTATGAAGTCATATTCCCCCATGAAATGACTTTTAAAGGCTCCTCTCCTCAAGCAATCATTAATGTCACAAATGATGCATGGTTTGGTGTAACACCTGGACCTTATCAACATCTTCAACAAGCACAGCTTCGTGCTATTGAACTGGGAATACCTCTCATACGCGCAGCCAATAATGGAATATCAGCTGTTATTGATTCTTATGGACGAATCATTGTAGCTCTCCAACAGAATGCTATTGGCATTATTGATTCACCAATTCCATCACCCATTACGCCCATAGGAAGCAGTGAATATAGAATATTCTCTACTTTCATCTTATTTATTCTTATGCTATTGTGTCGTATCGGTTTTGGTTCTACAAAATACCTTAAATGATTCAAATGCCCATATCCGGTGTTACATTAGGTGTACCGGTAATGTTGGGAAAAAGTGTTACATATTATCTTAATTATATGATAAATCAGCTTCATAGCAAGATGGTGTTGGTTTAGAAGAAAAGTGCTGGAAATTAAAGAGTTGCATTATGACCGAGACTAGAAAAAAACCCGATCCTATAGACATCTATGTTGGAACCCGTATTCGTTTACGTCGTAATATTTTAGGACTTACGCAAGAAAAACTAGGTGAGAAATTAGGCGTTACTTTCCAGCAAATCCAAAAATATGAAAAAGGTACGAACCGTATCGGTGCAAGTCGCCTTCAAGCAATTGCAGAAATTATGGATGTTCCTGTTTCCTACTTTTTTGATAAAGGCATGAATACGCAACATGTAGAAGGCTTTGCTGAAAGCGATAACGATTTTATGGATTTTTGCTCTAGCAATGAAGGAATCCAGCTAATGCGTGCTTTTACGAATATATCTGATGCTAAGGTGCGCCGAAAAATTATTGATTTGGCAAAAGCATTGTCTGAAGAAGATATGGCAAACAAATCATAAAGTAAAGATTCCGTCTTTTCTCTCCAGCTTATAAATTGGGCATTGACCATTTGTCTTGGGATTGGCAAATAGGGGCAGTTTTAATAGACAATTTCATAAACTGTTGGTTTTCTTTTTTGAAGGAGTTCCTATGCCGCATCAAGATTATCTTTTTACGAGTGAGTCGGTATCGGAAGGACATCCTGATAAGATTTGCGACCGTATTTCCGATGAAATCGTTGATATGGTCTATAGAGAAGCGCAAAAAACTGGTACAGATCCATGGTTGGTACGAGTCGCTTGTGAAACTTTGGTTAGTGTGAACCGCGTTGTTATCGCGGGCGAGGTGCGTGTTCCTGATACACTGTTAAAAAGAGATAAAAATAGAGAATTTATCTACGATGAGAATGGCTGTCCGTTCATTGATCCCACACGTTTTCGTGCAGCGGCACGTCGTGCTATCCGTGCAATTGGTTATGAACAAGTAGGTTTTCACTGGAAGACTGTTAAAATTGATGTTCTTTTACGTCCCCAATCAATGGATATTGCACGTGGTGTTGATAATGCTACGGATCGGCATGGTGAAGAAGGAGCAGGTGATCAGGGCATCATGTTCGGATATGCTTGCCGTGAAACACCAGATCTCATGCCAGCTCCCATTTATTATGCACATAAAATTCTTAAACTTCTTGCTGCAGCTCGCCATAAAGGGGAAGGAGAAACTGGAAAATTAGGACCAGATGCTAAAAGTCAAATAACAATACGGTATAAAAATGGAAAACCAATAGAGGTAACGTCCATCGTTCTTTCAACACAACATTTAGATGAAAGTTGGGATTCGGATAAAGTTCGTACAGTGGTTGAGCCTTATATTCGTCAGGCTTTACATGATATTCCCATTTCGACTCAATGTCGTTGGTATATCAATCCAACAGGGAAATTTGTTATTGGTGGTCCTCAAAGTGATGCTGGACTGACGGGGCGCAAAATTATTGTTGATACTTATGGAGGGGCAGCACCTCATGGTGGAGGCGCTTTTTCAGGAAAGGATACGACAAAAGTTGATCGTTCTGCTGCTTATGCCGCACGTTATCTTGCTAAGAATATTGTTGCAGCTGATTTAGCAGAACGATGCACTATCCAACTCTCTTATGCGATTGGCATTGCGCAGCCCCTATCCATTTATCTTAATCTCCATGGAACAGGAAAAGTCGATGAAAAAATTCTTGAAGCAACCATTCGCAAAATAATGGATCTTTCACCAACAGGCATTCGAAAACATCTTGATCTCAATAAACCTATTTATACAAAAACAGCTGCCTATGGTCATTTTGGACGTACACCAAAAGATGATGGTTCGTTTTCATGGGAAAAAACTGATTTGATTAAACCACTTCAAACGATGATTAAAATACCATGATTGATCATAATACACGTGCACGTGAAGCCTTTTTTGGTCGCCGACAAGGGAAACGGCTGCGAAACAGTCAACTTGCGCGTATAAAAATGCTTCTCCCAACTCTTCATATTGATTTAAATACCCCTTCCCCCTTAGACTTAACAACTTTGTTTCCCAATAAAGTAAAAGAAGTTCGGCTTGAAATTGGTTTTGGTGGAGGTGAACATTTGCTTCATGAAATGGAACATTGTCCGCAAACTGGTTTTATTGGTATCGAACCCTTTGTCAATGGTATAGCAAAAATATTGCTATCTCTTGAACAACATAAACAGCATCAAAATCAACTTCGCCTCTACGACGATGATGCCACACATCTCCTTGATTGGCTCCCCAATGCATCACTTGATGGAATAGACCTCCTCTATCCTGATCCATGGCCTAAAAAGAAACATTGGAAACGACGTTTCATCAACATAAAAAATCTTAATCGTTTTGCTCGCGTTCTTAAAACAGGGAAAAAGTTCCGCTTTGCTAGCGATATAGACAGTTATGTAAATTGGACCCTTTACCATTTTGCACAACATAATCACTTTGAGTGGGAAGCAGAAAAACCTAAAGATTGGAAAACCCCTTATCCGCTCTGGATAAGTACTCGCTATGAAGCAAAAGCTTTACGCGAAGGACGGATACCTACTTATCTTACCTTTATCAAAAAATAAATGCTCAAATGCTTTTCTTATAAACAACTTGAAAAATTTTGAATTTAAGAGTATCAATAAGTAAATTCTTGGTCTTATGATGAGGAGTGGGCCGTTGGACCCGCTCTTTTTTAATGTCGTAAAACTTAAGAAAAATGACTTGGATGAAATGTATGAACGAAACTGAAAAAATAAGCAGTCTTGATGAACCACGTCTGTTTGAAGAAGATGGCATTGAAGCACGTGTTGGGGCTCTTATCATACCATTGCTTAAACCTCTAGGTTTTCGTTTGGTTCGTGTGAAGCTTCTTGGTTTAAATGGTTTAACACTTCAGATTATGGTAGAACGCGCTGATGGCTCTATGACCGTGGAAGATTGTGAAACTGTTAGCCGAACTGTTTCACCCCTTCTTGATGTGCAAAATATTATTGAGCGCAAATATCATTTAGAAATTTCGTCTCCAGGAATTGACCGTCCACTGGTAAGAAAATCTGACTTTCTGCATTGGCAGGGACATATTGCAAAAATTGAAACTAACAAAACAATTGATGGGCGCCGAAAATTTCGTGGAACACTGACCAATATCACGGAAGATGGATTTACTTTAAACACCGATAAAGTCGCTTATGGAGAAGCACTATATATCTCTATTGCCTTTTGTGATATTACAAATGCACATCTGGTATTAACAGATGAACTTATTCGCGACGCCTTGAAAAAAAATAAAGATTTAAATCAACAAGTTATTCCCGAAGATAATTCTAACATCTCAAAACAGACATCAAATTATAAAAGTTAATATCACTGGGAAATGCCTATCGTGTGGCACAAAGAAGGAGAAAATTGATGGCTACAAGCGCTAACAGGCTTGAAATTCTGCAAATTGCAGATGCTGTTGCACGTGAAAAGTCAATTGACCGTGAAATTGTTATTTCTGCGATGGCTGATGCTATTCAGAAAGCGGCACGTTCTCGTTATGGTCAAGAAACCAATATCCGTGCTGAAATCAATTCCAAAACAGGTGAAATTAAATTACAACGCCTGCTAAAAATTGTTGATGTCGTTGAAGATTATACAAATGAAATCACCTTGTCCGATGCACTTAAACGCCAAACGGATGCAAAGGTTGGTGATTTTTTTGCGGATCTTTTGCCTCCTATGGATTTTGGTCGTATCGCTGCGCAATCTGCTAAACAGGTTATTGTACAAAAGGTCCGTGATGCAGAGCGTGACCAACAATATGAAGAATTTAAAAATAAAATTGGTGAAATTATTTCTGGTACAGTAAAGCGTGTAGAATATGGCAATGTTATCGTTGATCTCGGGCGTGGTGAAGCTATTGTGCGCCGTGATGAATTAATTCCACGTGAATCCTTTCGCTATGGGGATCGTATTCGTGCTTTTGTTAATGATGTGCACCGTGAATCACGTGGTCCGCAAATTTTTCTTTCACGCACACACCCGCAATTTATGGTGAAGTTGTTTACCATGGAGGTACCAGAAATCTACGATGGTATTATAGAAATTAAATCGGTTGCTCGTGATCCTGGTTCACGTGCTAAAATTGCTGTTGTCTCACGGGATGGCTCCATTGATCCTGTTGGAGCTTGTGTGGGAATGCGAGGAAGCCGAGTACAGGCTGTGGTTGCAGAACTACAAGGTGAAAAGATTGATATTATTCCTTGGTCCCCTGATGCCGCGACATTTATTGTTAATGCACTACAACCTGCTGAAGTTTCCAAAGTTGTGCTTGATGAAGATGCCGAACGCATTGAAGTCATTGTGCCTGATGACCAACTGAGCCTTGCAATTGGACGACGTGGACAAAATGTTCGTTTGGCTTCGCAATTAACGGGATGGAATATTGATATTTTAACCGAAAAAGAAGAGTCTGAAAATCGTCAAAAAGAATTTACTGAACGCAGTAAACTGTTTATGGAATCCTTAGATGTTGATGAAATGATCGGACAGGTTATGGCATCAGAAGGCTTTTCTTCTATTGAGGAAATCGCCTATATCGATCTTGAAGAAATTGCTTCCATTGATGGTTTTGATCATGAAACTGCTGCTGAAATTCAAAGCCGTGCGCGTGAATATCTTGAACATAAAGAAAAAGAACTTGATGAAAAGCGTAAAGAACTTGGTGTTTCTGATGAATTGCGAACACTGCCCGGAATGACGAGTGCTATGTTGGTTGCTGTTGGCGAAGACGGTGTGAAAACAATAGAAGATTTTGCTGGATATGCAGTCGATGATTTGGCTGGTTGGAGAGAACGTAAAGAGGGACAAACACAAAGTTTTTCTGGTATCCTGACACCATTTGATATTACACGTGCTGATGCAGAAACTATGGTTTTAGCAGCACGTGTGCAAGCAGGCTGGATAAATGAAGCTGATCTTGTTAAAGAAATTCCTGCAGAAAGTGAAAATTCTGCAAAAGATGAAAAAAGAGACAATTAGAGCGTGGATGAATTTTAAATGAATGAACGGACCTGCATTGTAACCAGAAGAAGCGCTTCAGCAAAGACGCTGATCCGTTTTGTTATTGGTCCCAATAATCAAATCGTCCCTGATCTTAAAGCCAATTTGCCAGGGCGAGGTGTTTGGGTTTGTGCTCGTCATTCTACCATTGAAGCAGCAATTAAACAGAAAGCTTTTCATAGAAGTTTTAAAACAGATGTTGAGGTTGCGCCAAATCTTGCGCATATTGTTGATAGACTTTTGCTAAAAACCGCTCTTGCAAGTCTTTCTTTAGCGCGTAAAGCAGGTGCCATTGTCATGGGAGCAACAAAAGTTGATGCTGCTATCCGCTCTGGTCAAGTTATTCTCGTACTTCATGCCCAAGAAACGACAGAAGATGGAAAACGAAAAATTGCACAAGCCGTCTATACAATACAGCAAAAAATAAATCGGAATATAAAAACTATATCTTTATTTACAAGTGATGAAATGCGAGTAGCGTTCGGTGCTAATCCTGTTATGCATGCAGCCTTATTAGACACTAAAGCTGCTGAAGGATTTCTCACAACAATACATAAACTGCTCGCCTATCGTGATGAAAAGCACAGCAAGCCTGGTGAAATAACGGCACAAGCCGTGAAGGAAGTACAATGAGTGAAAATAATAACGACAAAATAACAGGCAAAAGGACATTAACCTTAAAGCGGTCCGTCCTAGAAACAAGTACGGTCAAACAAAATTTTAGCCATGGTCGTACCAAGGCTGTGGTTGTTGAAACTAAACGGCGTAAAATTACGCGACCTGATGAAAAAGCTGAAATACAACAGCCTATTACAAAACCACATGTAGCTCCTCAACGCTCTAAGCCACGATTTGAAGAAGCAAAGCCGAGTAAACCTGTTGCTAAAAATAATCTCTCATCCGCTGAAATGGAAGCAAGGCTTCGTGCGTTAGAAGAAGCACATATTCAAGAAAAAATAACGCGTGAACGGGCTGAAGAAGAAGCAAGACGTGCAAAAGAGCATGAAGAAAGTTTGCAGCAATCAATTCAAAAAGAAATAGAAATCCATCAAGAGAACAAAAGTCCAACGGTACAAACACCTGATCTTAGTCCTGCTCATGTCCCTATAGAACCTATAGATATCCCTACCACGCCTAAAAATACAACTGTCATTGAAAAACGCAAAACAGATGAAAATAAAGAGGACGATCGACATAGTAGCCGGCGTGCTAACCTTGCGAAATCAGAAGTACGTGCGCCAAAAGTTGTAAAAGGCGCTGATGAGCGCCGCCGTGGAAAACTCACCCTCAATAGTGCTTTGGACGAAGAAGGTAACGCACGTGGGCGCTCAATGGCTGCAATGCGCCGCAGGCAGGAGAAATTTAAACGTGCACAAAACCAAGAACCAAGAGAAAAAATCTCTCGTGAAGTTGTTCTTCCTGAAACTATTACAATTCAAGAACTCGCACAGCGTATGACTGAACGTTCCGTTGATGTGATTAAATTTCTGATGAAACAGGGACAAATGATGAAACCTGGCGATATTATTGATGCTGATGTTGCTGAACTCATCGCTGTTGAATTCGGTCACACTGTTAAACGTGTTTTAGAATCTGACGTAGAAGAAGGTATCTTTAATATCGCTGATAACCCTCAAAAAATGCAAACTCGTCCTCCCGTTGTAACAATTATGGGCCATGTCGACCATGGAAAAACTTCTCTGCTTGATGCTATTCGAAAAGCGAATGTTGTTTCTGGTGAAGCCGGTGGTATTACGCAGCATATTGGTGCTTATCAAGTGGAGCAAAACGGTCAAAAAATTACCTTTATTGATACACCTGGACATGCTGCTTTCACAGCTATGCGTGCGCGTGGTGCTCGTGTTACCGATATTGCCGTTCTGGTTGTTGCTGCTGATGACAGTGTCATGCCGCAAACGATTGAATCAATTAATCATGCCAAAGCAGCTGGTGTACCAATCATTGTTGCTATCAATAAAATTGATAAACCCGCTGCTAATGCACAAAAAGTGCGTACAGAACTTCTACAACATGAAGTATTTGTTGAAACTATGGGCGGAGAGACTTTGGAAGTGGAAGTTTCTGCTAAAACTGGACAGAATCTTGATAAACTTCTCGAAGCTATTCTTCTTCAAGCTGAGATTCTTGATCTGAAAGCAGATCCCCAACGAACAGCGGAAGGCGTTGTCATTGAAGCAAAACTGGATCGAGGACGTGGATCTGTTGCTACAGTTCTTGTTCAGAAAGGTACATTACATCCTTCTGATATTATTGTTGCCGGCAATGAGTGGGGGCGCGTACGCGCTTTGATTGATGATCATGGTCGTCATGTCAAAGAAGCTGTTCCTTCTACACCCATTGAAATTTTAGGTATGCAAGGAACGCCACAAGCTGGTGATCGTTTTGCAGTTGTCAGTCATGAAGCAAAAGCACGTGAAATTGCTGAATACCGTCAGCGATTAGCGCGTGATAAAGCTGTCGCCAGACAAACGGGTTCTCGTGGTTCCCTTGAACAAATGATGACAAAATTACAAACCGTCGGTATTAAAGAGTTCCCTCTGATTATTAAAGGAGACGTGCAAGGATCAATTGAAGCAATTGCTTCAGCATTAGAAAAGTTAGGGAACGAAGAAGTGCGCGCGCGCATTGTACATTCTGGTGCTGGAGGTATCACTGAAAGTGATATTTCTCTTGCTGAAGCTTCTAACTCCGCTGTAATTGGCTTTAATGTTCGCGCCAATAAACAAGCGCGTGACTGTGCAAAAACACAAGGAATTGAAATTCGCTATTATAATATCATCTATGATCTTGTTGATGATATAAAAGCTGCCATGTCAGGGTTGCTTTCACCAGAACAGCGTGAAACTTTCCTTGGTAACGCCGAAATTTTAGAAGTCTTTAACATTACAAAAATCGGAAAAGTTGCAGGTTGTCGTGTCACAGAAGGCAAAATAGAACGAGGCGCTGGTGTTCGCCTTATCCGCGATAATATTGTCATTCATGAAGGAAAACTTAAAACACTCAAACGTTTCAAAGATGAAGTCAATGAAGTACAAAGTGGACAAGAATGTGGAATAGCATTCGAAAATTATGAAGATATACGTGCAGGAGACATCATTGAAACCTTCCGTATTGAACATATTAATCGCACATTATAGAATAATCCAATAACTTTGCTTTATCGTGAAATGGAAAAAATTGTTAGGTTTGTGTATAGCACCTCGGTCCTTTCTTAATTTTTTTTAAGATGGTCAAAAGAAGAGATGTTGTAATAAGGGTAAAACTTTAATGAAAAATGCAGGGCCATCACAACGGCAACTTAGAGTAGGTGAACAAGTGCGCCACGCAGTAGCACATATACTACAGCGCGGAATTTTACTTGAGGACCTCCTAAAAAATATGGTTATTTCTGTCTCTGAAGTACGCATGTCAGCAGATTTAAAAATTGCTACCTGCTTTATTTCTCCTCTTAGTACTCTTAAAAATGCATCGCATGTTGATGTTGTCGATATTCTCAATACACATAGCCGTTTTATCCGTAGAGAAATCAGTCATGCATTACGACAAATGAAATATATGCCTGAACTGCGTTTTCGACTTGATAGTAGTTTTGATAATTTTTCAAAAATTGATGCTCTTCTTCGCTCACCTGAGGTGGCACGTGATCTCCACCATAATGATGAAGTTGAGGATTAAAATATGGCGCCGCAACGCAAAAAAAGAGGCCGTTCTGTTTCTGGTTGGGTCATATTTGATAAACCAAAAGGAATGAGATCAACAGAAGCTGTCTCACAAATAAAATCGCTCTTTCATGCGCAAAAAGCGGGACATGCGGGTACACTTGATCCTCTTGCTTCTGGGCTCTTGCCAATTGCATTGGGCGAAGCAACCAAAACTGTTCCCTACGTGATGCAAGGTACAAAAACCTACCGTTTTCAAATTGCTTGGGGTGAAGAGAGGTCAACAGACGATCTAGAAGGTGAAATCACAAAAACATCTCTCAAACGTCCAACACAAGAAGAAATACGTGCTCTTCTCCCTCAATATACAGGTGTTATTTTGCAAACACCTCCGCAATTTTCGGCAATTAAAATTTCTGGTAATCGTGCCTATGATTTGGCCCGTGAAGGTGAGATTGTTGAAATTCCACCCCGCCAAGTGGAAATAGAAACTTTTAAATTAATAGAAACTCCTACCAGCGAGCGTGCTATCTTTGAAATAACCTGCGGAAAAGGGACCTATGTGCGTTCCTTAGCACGTGATATGGGGCGTGATCTTGGTTGTTATGGGCATATTGCTGATTTAAGACGTATCGCAGTGGCACCGTTTTGTGAAAACGATCTCATCACATGGAACACGCTAAAAGCAGTAGGGCTAGATAAAAGTGTGACAAATGAAAATGATACTCCTCTCAAAAGAGATTTTTCAACACTTGATGCACTTTTAATTGAAACAGGTGCTGCAGTGGATTGTCTCTCTCATTACATTCTTAATGAAACCCAAGCACAGCGAGTCATGAAGGGTGCTCCAGTGCCTCTCTATAATCACAATGTATCTCTTGATGAAGATGAGCTCTGTGTGTTTTACAAAGGACAACTTCTTGCTATAGGCACTCTTGAAAAAATTCTGTTCAAACCAAAACGAATTTTTACAATCTAATTCATTCTTTTTCACAACAAACTCTTGGAAAAAGATATTTTTTATATCTATCAATAAAGAGAAGAGAGCTCTTTTCATTGTCTTATACTTAGCCTTTTACAATAATTTGTATTGGATGCCTAAAATCTGCGATGCGTTCAAAAGTCCGATCCTTGCTTGCGCAATAAAGGACAAAAAAACACCTTGTTTTTTCAATTGTCTTCTTTAATCATTACTAGATATACGAGTATACTATACTGTGTTAAAAGATTTTTGTGAAATAGAAAAACAGGTTTGAGCTTAAAATAAATTACAATACCCACGAATTCTAACTGTTTTTTTAATTAACTCTGTCCTCAACCTACCAACAGCATAAACTGTTTATCTAACCTTTAAAATTGCTACTGATTTTTTCATAATAACAACTTATCCATAAAATGGTATTGCACATATTGAATATTTTATAAGAAAATTCTTTTTGCCTTTTTACTATCAAGGTAATTGATCAGCAGAAGACTTTAAAATCATCTCATTGGCTTGTGGTATGGTTTGGCGTTCAATCATGCGGTGGACTCTTATACCGTTAGGCGCACGATTTAAATGACGCAGGAGTTTATTCACCTCTGCGTCCGCTTTTATACGACGGTGATTATGGCGTAAATAATCTACCCATGTTGGCATATGATAGGCTTCTGTCCAATATTCAGGTCTTTCAAGATCACGTAAGAGAACCCATTGGCGAGCGCCATCACGTAAACGAATATGACGACGACGTGTCATGACTTTGAGAAACTCTTCGAGATCATTTTCATGAATTTGATAATCGATCATTATCATGATCGGACCACTCCTTGCTTTTAGGTCAAGTAAAAGCTCCGGTTCTCTGAAATGATCAAGTGGATCCAAATCTATCTGAGGAATTTCCTGAATTCTAAACTTTACTCCCGCAAGGGCACCAAAAACCAAGAAGAAAGAACAAATACTCAAAGCAATTGTTGGAGAATAACCATCAGCCAAAGCTCCCCAAATTGCACTTCCAACAGCCATCCCTCCATAAGATGCCGTTTGATAAAGTGCTAAAGCACGTGCGACAACCCAGCGTGGTGTAGAAAGCTGTACAGATGTATTAAATAATGATAACGCCAAAACCCAAGATAAGCCTGCAGGAAATAAGGCAATATGGCTTATAATCAATGAACGACTTATCGCTAAAATAAAGCAAGAAAAGGCAAAACCAATAAATGCGCTGGCAATAATTGTCTCTAAACGAAAATAATTTCGTACAAATGAATTAATAATACCTGCTGTCATAGCCCCTAAGCCAAAACAACCAAGCAATGTACCATAAAGAAGTGCACTCCCTCCAAGAATTTTATGCACAACGATTGGCAAGAGTGCCAAAATCGAGATTGCTCCAAGACCAAAAAGAAATGCCCTGACCATAATACTGAGAAGATTAGGTGACATAGCAACATAACGTAAACCATCTGAGACAGCACCTAAAAATCTTTCCCGTGGCAAGATGTTGTTTTCGTAATTTGGTTTCCAGAAAAACAAAGCACCAATTAAAGGAATGTAACTTATCGCGTTGAATAAAAAAGCAGCGGCGGCCCCTAACATTGCAATGATAGCACCACCAATAGCAGGACCTACACTACGCATCAAATTAAAGCCAACACTGTTCAAACTCACAGCAGCAGGAATATTTGCCCTACTCACAATATCTCCTATTGTCGCTTGCCAAGAAGGATTATAAAAGGCTGTTCCACAGCCAATCAAAAACGTGGAGCATAATAAAAGTGAAGGTGTTAGAAAGCCCATATAGGATAAAATAGCCAAACTCATTGATACAACCATCATCATAATTTGCGCACACAACATAATTTGACGACGATTAAAATTGTCAGCTAATGCCCCTGCCATCAGAGAAAACATCACAAGTGGTAATGTTGTAGCACTTTGAACAAGCCCGACCATAGAATGCGAAGAACTAATCAATGCCATTAACCACCCTGCTCCTACAGCCTGTATAAGCCCTCCTAAATTAGAAATGAGAGTGGACGACCACAAATTTCGAAATACCGAATTACGAAAAAGTTCGAATGTTGAAATGCTCTGCATCTTTTGCCTCCAAATCGGTATTTATCGCTTTTGTTATCATACATATACTCTGCAAAGCAGTTATCTTTGTATCAAAAGGATGCATAATTCTTTTAAAACTTCTCATACAACCCTGTTAAAATTACTATTTTAAAACAAAACCCTTGATTTAAGGGAGCGTTTCAATGCTTTTAAGGGCTAGCATTTTAACCTCTTTTCCTATATAAGTGTCAAGATGAGTAAGAGTCTTGAACTCTTCTTATTTCTTCATAGACCCTTGCTGAACGACATCTCGGCTGTGGGTGGCTTTTGTTTCTTTGTTTTTTGAAAGGATAATACGATGTCGATTACAACTGAACGTAAACAAGCTCTTATCGCAGAATATGCAAATAAGGTTGGTGATACAGGATCTCCAGAAGTGCAGGTTGCTGTACTTTCTGAACGTATCTCCAATTTAACGAACCATTTTAAATCACACAAAAAGGATAACCATTCTCGCCGTGGTCTTTTAAAGATGGTATCTCAACGCCGTCGCCTTCTTGATTACCTTAAAGGAGTTGACCAAAATCGTTATCAGACACTTATCAAGAAATTAGGTTTGCGTCGCTAGAAGAGAAATGGGTGGATAGTATCTCGATAAAATTTACCCATTTTTTTAGCTTGCTGCTTTTAGTTTAAACTGATGAGTAACCATCATGGGGCAGGATTGCTAGTTGCTTCGCGTTTAAATTGCGATTTATTTCTCTCTTCTCGCGAAAAAACAGAAGTGTCTTGTTGTCCTGCCCATAGCTTTAAATATGCTACGCAAAACCAGAATATAAACACTCAAAGATGTGAATACTGGTTATTAAGGATAAAAAATGTTCAAAACGCACAAGATAGAAATTGAATGGGCCGGTCGGCCACTCACCATTGAAACGGGAAAAATAGCGCGTCAAGCTGATGGTGCAGTAATTGCGACCTATGGAGAAACCATTGTCTTAGCAACCGTTGTATCGGCAACAAGTCCAAAACCAGACCAGGATTTTTTTCCACTCACAGTTAATTATCAAGAAAAATCCTATGCTGTTGGTAGAATACCTGGTGGTTATTTAAAACGTGAAAGTAGGCCAACAGAAAATGAAACTTTAATTTCACGTTTAATTGATCGTCCCATCCGTCCCCTCTTCGCTGACGGTTATAAAAATGACACACAAGTTATTGTTTCCGTTATACAGCATGATCTTGAAAATAATCCCGATATCCTTGCGATGATTGCATCTTCTGCTGCTTTAACTCTATCAGGTGTTCCTTTTATGGGGCCCATTGCTGGTGCCCGTGTTGGCTACTGTAATGGACAATATGTTCTCAATCCTCATATCGATGAAATGCCTGAATCAAAACTTGATCTTGTTGTTGCAGGAACAGAAAGTGCTGTGTTGATGGTTGAATCAGAAGCACAAGAATTGCCAGAAGATATCATGTTGGGTGCCGTTATGTTTGGGCACAAAGGTTTGCAACCTGTGATTGATGCCATCATAAAGCTTGCCGAAGTTGCCGCAAAAGATCCACGTGATTTCGTTCCTGAAGATCTCTCTGATCTTGAAAAAGCCATGCTGGAAATGGCTGAACAGGATATACGAAAGGCTTATACAATTACTGATAAACAAGAGCGCTATGCTGCCATTGATACACTGAAAACAGAAGTCATCAATAAATTTATGCCCGAAACAGAAGAGGACTGTAAATTTAATGCAGATCAAATTGCAACCGTTTTCAAACAGTTGCAAGCAAAAATTGTGCGTTGGAATATTCTTGATACGGGAAGACGTATTGATGGACGTGATCTTTCAACAGTACGTCCCATTCAGTCAGAAGTTAGTCTTTTACCACGGACACATGGATCCGCACTCTTTACCCGTGGCGAAACACAGGCAATGGTTGTTGCAACACTGGGAACTGGCGAAGATGAACAATATGTTGACTCTTTAACAGGTATGTATAAGGAAACATTTCTTCTTCATTACAATTTCCCACCATTTTCAGTAGGAGAAACAGGGCGTCTTGGCTCTCCTGGTCGCCGTGAAATTGGACATGGCAAATTGGCGTGGCGTGCACTTCATCCTATGTTGCCAACGAAGGAATCTTTCCCTTATACTATTCGTGCTGTCTCTGAAATTACTGAATCCAATGGATCATCTTCCATGGCAACAGTTTGTGGAACTTCGCTTGCCCTCATGGATGCCGGTGTTCCTCTAGCACGCCCCGTTGCCGGTATTGCCATGGGCTTGATTAAAGAAGGTGAACGCTTTGCTGTACTCTCTGATATTTTAGGAGATGAAGATCATCTTGGAGATATGGATTTTAAAGTAGCGGGAACAGAAAATGGTATTACTGCTTTGCAAATGGACATCAAAATTGATGGTATTACCGAAGAAATTATGAAAATTGCACTTGAACAAGCTAAAGGTGGACGAATCCATATCCTTCATGAAATGGGTAAAGCTTTAACCAGTGCACGTGCTGAACTTAGCGAATTCTCTCCGCGTATTGAAGTGATGAACATTGCCGTTGATAAAATTCGTGAGGTGATTGGCTCTGGCGGTAAGGTTATTCGAGAAATCGTTGAACAAACTGGAGCAAAAATCAATATTGAAGATGATGGAACAATCAAAATCGCTTCTGCCGATGCTAAAACTATTGAAGCAGCAAAGCGCTGGATCCATTCTATTGTTGATGAACCTGAAATTGGTGCTATCTACCAAGGAACAGTTGTAAAAACTGCCGATTTTGGTGCATTTGTAAATTTCTTTGGCTCTCGTGATGGACTCGTTCATATTTCTCAGCTCGCATCAGAACGCGTCACAAAAACAACAGATATTGTTAAAGAAGGTGATAAAGTTTGGGTGAAACTCATGGGCTTTGATGAGCGTGGTAAAGTTCGCTTATCAATGAAAATCGTTGATCAACAAACCGGTGAAGAAATTACAGCAGATCGTCCGGTAAAAGAAGAACAAGAAAAGTGCGTGGAAGAAAGAAATAAATCCGAGAACAAGCGTCGTCGTAAGAAAAAAGAAGAGTAATCTTTCCTCTTGTTATGAAATGCCATTTTCATATGAAAATGGCATTTTTGCCTTGAAAGACTGACATGTGTCACTGTTTTTTGCCTTTTGAGAACCATAATCTTCCTCTTCCCAGTCCAAACCAATCGTGGTTGGGTTTTGGTTTAGCTGAAATTCCCACTTCAGAATGGGTAAAAAACTTAAAAGTTATTACGCCTTGGCGACCAGATTTTTTAAAATTTGTCAATGCTCAGTTTGATTGTGCTCCTCAAATAGATAAGACTTTCACCTATGATGGTGCACTTTTACATTTGAGCAAATATCGTGGTTTTAACCAAAATTGTTTTCTTGATTTATTAGAATGTGTGAAACCTGGTGGATGGGTTATTATTGGTGGAAATAAAACTGCCGGTGCTCCTTCAATGATGAAGTGGGTCAAAACATTTATTCCCATCACCGATAAATTATCCAAAAACCATGGACTAGTCTTCTGGCTTCAAGTTCCACAACAAATAGATAGACAGAAGATTACACAATTGCGTTCACCACCGCTCACTTTTGAAAATAAATTTCAGACCACTTCTGGCATGTTCTCGCATGGTCGCATTGATCCTGGGTCTGCCGTGCTTGCTTCACATATGCATAAAATTACTGGAAAAACTGCAGATTTTGGTGCTGGCTGGGGTTTTCTTTCTCATGCTGCACTTGAAAAAAGCAAAAAACTAACAACTCTTGATCTCTATGAAGCCGATTACAATGCTTTGACAGCTGCAAAGCAGCATCTTAAACATATAACAACTTCTTGTCCGATTCATTTTTATTGGCATGATCTTGTCCATGAGCCTATCACTGATCTCTATGATACCATCATTTCAAATCCACCCTTTCATACGCAACAAACGACAGATGTCTCATTAGGGCAGCATTTTATTATAAATGCTGCAAAACATCTAAAGCCAGGTGGTAAGCTGCTTCTTGTTGCTAACCTCCACCTGCCTTATGAAATATTGCTAAAGGACATTTTTCACACAGTGCTCATAGATGAAAAAGCCCATGGTTTCAAAGTTATCGAAGCGCACCGATAGATGCAAATAAATGATAACTCTAAAGAATGAAACGCGAAAGATCGATATCAGCAGCAAGCTCACCTATCGATTTTCTGACATAAGCTGCATCAACTTTAAATGATGTTCCAGCTTTATCAGGTGCTGTAAAAGAAATCTCATCTAAAACACGCTCCATTACTGTTTGCAAACGACGTGCCCCTATATTTTCAATTCTTGCGTTTAAATCTACAGCAATATCTGCTAAAGCATCAATGGCATCATCGGTAATTTCTAAATGAACTTCTTCCGTTGCCATTAAAGCAATATATTGCTTAATGAGACTAGCCTCAGGTTCGGTGAGAATACGTCGCAAATCTTCTCTTGTGAGAGCATTCAATTCCACGCGAATGGGTAAACGCCCTTGAAGTTCTGGCAACAAATCAGATGGCTTGGAAACATGAAACGCACCTGAAGCAATAAATAAAATATGATCTGTTTTAATTTGACCATATTTTGTAGAAATTGTTGTTCCTTCAACCAAAGGCAAAAGATCCCGTTGAACGCCCTCACGGGAAACAGCGGCACTTGCTCCACCATCCCTCGTAGCAATTTTATCAATCTCATCAATAAAAACAATTCCATCATTTTCAGTAACACGAAGTGCTTCTTGAATGATTTGATCTTGATCAAGGAGCTTTTCAGATTCATCATCCATGAGGGGCTTAAAAGCATCCTTTACTGTTGTTTTGCGGACCTTCGTACGACTCCCCATTTTACCAAAAATATCTGACAAATTCATAATTCCCATTTGTGCACCAGGTATACCGGGAATTTCAAAGGTCGAAGCACTATTACTATTATTATCGGCTACTTCAATTTCAATCTCTTTCTCATCCAATTCACCTTCGCGCAATTTTTTGCGAAAACTATCACGTGTAGCGGGGCTTGCTGTCTTGCCAACGAGAGCATCTAAGACGCGCTCTTCAGCATTCATGTGAGCTTTTACTTTCACTTCCTCTCGTTTTTTTTCACGCACAAGAGAAATGGCAATCTCAACAAGGTCACGAATGATCTGCTCAACATCACGTCCCACATAACCAACTTCAGTAAATTTAGTCGCTTCTACTTTAACAAAAGGGGCTCCAGCAAGCTTTGCTAATCGACGCGCTATACCTGTTTTACCAACACCTGTTGGTCCGATCATCAAAATATTTTTGGGCATAACCTCTTCACGCATTGGGCCATCAAGCTGTTGTCTACGCCAACGATTACGCAATGCAATAGCAACAGAACGTTTGGCATCATTTTGGCCAATAATAAAACGATCAAGTTCAGAAACAGTCTCACGAGGGGAAAATACAACACACATTCAAATAGCTTTCTCTAAAGAAGATAATTCTGCATCCAATGTTTCAATTGTAAAATGATCATTGGTGTAAACACAAATTTTAGCGGCAATATCCATAGCTTTACGCGCAATAGTTTCGGCATCCAAATCCATATCCATGAGTGCCCGAGCAGCTGAAAGAGCAAAATTGCCTCCAGACCCAATTGCCATAACCCCGTCTTCTGGTTCTAAGACATCACCAAGCCCTGTTAAAGCTAAAGTTATTTTCTTATCAGCTACAAGCATCATTGCTTCAAGACGACGTAAATAACGATCTGTCCGCCAGTCTTTTGCAAGTTCTACACAGGCACGCATGAGCTGATCAGGATATTGTTCCAGCTTCGTTTCCAATCTTTCCAACAAAGTGAAAGCATCCGCTGTAGCCCCTGCAAAACCAGCTATAACCATTCCGCCTTTCCCAAGACGACGAACTTTGCGTGCATTGCCTTTCATAATCGTCTGCCCCAATGAAACCTGACCATCTCCGGCCATCACGACTTTGCCACCTTTTCGTATCGTAACAATAGTTGTACCATACATGATGTCTGGCTTATGTTCTGCCATAAGGAAACTCCTTAATATTGATTTCTTTCCATCAAATGTAAAATCTAATCATTATTGTCTCTATTTAAGAACATATATTGCAAAACACAATGATTTAGCACAATTCAATTTGTTAAAATAAAAAAATGAATGCATTGTTATCAATGTAAATTGTTGTTAAATAGTTCTCTTCAACAATCTACATCTTCTAAGGGAAAGATTATGAAGAAAATAGCCATAGGAACATTAGGGGGAACAATTGCAATGGCTGCTGACGATTCCGGCCAAATGCAACCAACTTTAACCTCAGATATCCTCATCAAAAGTGTTCCTGATTTAAATAAAGTTGCTCATGTTCATGCACAAACACTCACACAATTACCCAGTGGATCTTTATCTTTTAAAATTCTTTTTGAAATCATAGAGTGGGCAAAACAACAGATAAAGGCTGGCGCCGAAGGTATTATTTTAACCCAAGGTACCGACACATTAGAAGAAACAGCGTTTTTTCTTTCTCTTTATTGGGATAGAGCGGAACCGCTTGTCATTACTGGCGCTATGCGTCTACCTCATGAAGCAGGTGCTGATGGACCCGCTAATGTTTTAGCAGCAACGCGTGTCGCTACTCATCCACAAAGTCGCAATAGGGGTGTTCTCGTTGTCATCAATGATACCATTCATTCACCTTATTGGGTACAGAAAAGCCATACCGTAAAAATTGAAACATTTCAATCAGGTATGATAGGTATTTTAGGTACTATTTTGGAAGGAAAATTGATTTATTTTAATGATCGAAAGTTTTTCCCCACAACATTTGATCTTCCTCAAAATTACGATCACAAAGTTGCACTCCTTCACGCTTCTTTATCCTCTGATACACAGTTAATGAAATTCTGTCTTGAAAGTGGATATTATGCTGGACTTGTCATTGTTGGTTTTGGCTCTGGTCACTGTAGTTTTGAAGAAGCAGACATCGTGCGACAATATACACAAAAAATGCCCATCATTATTGCTAGCCGTACCTATACTGGCTCAACAACCCGAACAACTTATGGCTATAAAGGTTCAGAGGTCGATTTACTTGCTTCTGGCGCTCTTATGTCTGGGTATTTATCAGCAGTAAAAGCGCGTTTACTTTTATGGGCTTTTTTAGCACAAGGAAACTCCTTGGCACAAATTAAAGAACACTGGAATGACTGGACTATAAGCTAACGAAAGATTATTGATTTAAAAGAAAAAACATGCAGAAAAAAATTCATGTGAATACAAAACAGCTTGTTTCTTTATTTTTAAGCAGTTACTGCAGCAAAAAAGATCTCGACTTTATAAAATGATTGATACGATTCTCTCAAAAACTGATCAGGAAGATAACTTGGTCACATCAATCTCTGATCGATATTCGCCTTATCGTGTTTTTACTGCACAAGAATGGTCAGAATTTCGTGCGAATACACCACTCACCTTAACCTTTGATGAAATTAAACGGTTACGTTCCATTGATGATCCTATTGATCTTGAAGAAGTACAACGTATTTACCTTTCTTTATCGCGTCTGTTGTCATGCCATGTTGAAGCAGTACAGGAACTTTTTTATAAGCGTCAAAAATTTTTACACCAAGAAGGAACGAAGAAAACTCCTTTTATCATTGGGATTGCTGGCTCTGTTGCTGTAGGAAAATCAACCACCGCTCGTATTCTTCAGGAACTTTTGAAACGTTGGACATCCAGTCTTAAAGTGGATTTGATTACAACTGATGGTTTTCTCTATTCTAACGCTGTTTTACAGCAAAAAAACCGCATTCATCGTAAAGGATTTCCTGATTCCTATGATATTAAAAAATTGCTGAACTTCCTTTCTGCCATAAAGGCTGGTGTTGGTAATGTTAGCGCCCCACTTTATTCGCATATGATCTATGATGTTCTGGAAAATCAAACTATTACCATTGACCGTCCTGATATTTTAATTATTGAAGGTATTAATGTCCTGCAAGTCAGTGATCTTCCTAAAGATGGTAAAGTCATTCCTTTTGTTTCAGACTTTTTTGATTTTTCAATCTATGTAGATGCTGAAACAGAAGTCATTCGGCACTGGTACTTGGAACGTTTTAAACGTTTGCGTAAAACCGCTTTTCAAAATCCTGAATCCTATTTTCATCGTTATGCACTCCTGCATGAAAAAGAAGCTCTAAAAATTGCTGAAAATATTTGGCAAACGATTAATTTGAAAAATTTACAAGAAAATATACTGCCAACACGACCACGGTCTAACCTCATTCTACGCAAAGGAAAAAACCATTTGGTCGAATATGTCGCACTGCGACGACTATGAGGATTTTATAAATATGCCTTCACATCACATTCATTTTAGCCAAAAACGTTTGGATAAGAGTTGCCCCATATTCTTGGTAAGTCCTGAAAGTCTTACTGATTTGTCGCTTGATGCATCAACAACAGCATGGATGAAAGTTAACAATTTTACTGGGAAAGCAGGACAAATACTCTTCGTTCCGCATGAAACAGGACATTTAAAAAAAGTTTTCTTTGGACTTGGCAATGGTGATGAACCTTTTATCACAGGGCTTCTCGCTAAAAATCTTCCTGCTGGACATTGGCATTTAGAAGGCACAGCCTCCCACGAAATAAAGAGCTATCTTGGATTGGCATTTGGAAGTTATAAATTCAACCGCTATCGTCAACATTCTTCTTCTAAATCGTTGTCGATCTATGTCAATGATAGAGTTGATTTTGATGAGCTTCAACGAATTTATGAAACGGTCTTTTTTGTTCGTGATCTCATTAATATTCCAGCCAATGATATGAGTCCTGATAGCCTCGAGCAAGAAGTACGCCAATTGGGAAAAACTTATGGTGCTGATGTCCAAAGTATCTGTGGAGATGAACTCTTAACACATAATTTTCCTATGATTCACGCTGTAGGACGCGCCAGCAGTACTGCACCACGACTGATTGAGCTACGCTGGGGTCAAGAAAACCATCCTAAAATAACATTGGTTGGTAAAGGCGTAAGCTTCGATACTGGAGGACTCGATATTAAATCAGCCAATAACATGTTACTCATGAAAAAAGACATGGGGGGTGGAGCACATGTTTTGGGACTGGCTAAGCTTATCATGGATGCAAAATTACCCTTTCGTTTGCGTGTTTTGATTCCAGCTGTTGAAAATGCAATTTCTGCTCATGCTTACAGACCAGGTGATATCCTTCAAAGCCGTAAAGGCTTAACTGTTGAAATTGGCAATACAGATGCTGAGGGACGACTTATTCTTGCCGATGCACTTGCCTATGGTGATGAAGAAAGTCCACAATTCATGCTTTGTATGGCAACTTTAACAGGAGCAGCACGGATAGCATTAGGACCAGATCTTCCTGCATTTTATTGTAATGATGCAATATGGGCACAACAGATTTCTCAGTCTTCTCACTCTGTTTGTGATCCTCTTTGGCAAATGCCCCTTTGGAAACCTTACTTGGAAATGTTATCTTCACCAAATGCTGATCTGAATAACATAACTGGAAATAACTATGCCGGCTCTATAGTGGCTGCTTTATTTCTTAACTCTTTCGTTGAAAGAGCCGAACATTTTGCGCATTTTGATCTTTATGGGTGGGTTCCTAAAGAAAAACCAGGCTATCCTGTCGGTGGATCTGCACAAGTTATTCGTGCTCTTTATAATCTCTTTAAAAACTAAAAATTGACACAAAATATCCACAAAGATGGACAATTGTAAGGCTTTAGGAGTGGTTGCTTATCGTCTCTAATGATGCTCTGTGCTTTATTTAAAGATGAAAAGCTCTGCGCTTTTGCAGTTGTCATAAACTTATTTAAAGACAAAAATGAAAGAGAAGCGAATGATCTCTAAAGATCCAAGGTTACATGCATTCAGAGAAGATCTCGCTGACAAACGTCTTGAAACAGAAGTCACAGCGCAGCGCTTTGTGCAAGGTGAAAAAAAACGCGTTCATGTACCTGTTGCTGGACTGTTTAAAGAAAACAGTAAAAAAAGCGAAATGCAAACAGAATGCTTACTTGGAGAAGAGCTTCTTATCTTTGAACAAGGGGAAGCTATGTCGTGGGGACAATCCCTCAAAGATGGTTATGTTGGCTATATCGATACAACAGCACTTTGCACATCAACTGTAAAACAAACACACATTGTTTCAGTACCACGTACTTTTCAATATTTCCAAGCTGATTTGCGTGGATCAATGGAATATCCTTTATCCATGGGAAGTAAGGTAAGTGTTGTTAATGAAGTTGAAGTCCGTGATACTATGTATTCTATACTTGGAAACGGAAAAGCAATTATTAGCAATCATCTCAGTCCCATTGGCCGTGTATATAAAGATTATGTTGCCGTTGCTGAAATGTTCATCCGCACACCTTACCTTTGGGGTGGTGTCAGTGGTTTCGGACTTGATTGCTCAGGACTCATCCAGCTTTCTATGATTATGACCGGTCAAATGGTTTTACGCGATACTGATATGCAGCAAAAAACTATAGGTAGTCAACTTTCAGACAGTGATAAACTTCAACGAGGTGATTTGATCTTTTGGAAAGGTCATGCTGCCATTATGGTTGATCATGAGAATGTCATTCATGCAAATGGGTTTTCTATGGACGTGACAATTGAGCCACTAGAGGAAACAATTATGCGTATCGCTCAAACATATCAGAAATATCCCGTAGAAAAACGCCGTCTACAATACTAGGAAAGTAAGTGATACTTTTATAGATGAGCATAATTAACAAATATTTCTATTGCTGCATTTTTTCGTAGGTCGATTTAAATGCCTTAAAAATAATAAGGTGGATAGAAGAAAGTTATTGATTCTATGGGCTACAAACATTTTTTTAAACTTATTGATATCAAAGAGAATTCATAACTCGATTTTTCTTAAAACTCACATTTAGTAGGAAGCTTTTATCAACACTCATAAATTTTTCGCGGATTGTGTAACTCACTAGCCAATTTAGTAAATAGCTTGCATTAAAGTCTGTATATTACAGGTGATCTATGCATAAAGGTGAAAATTATTATTAGGAACAGGCACTCTTGTGAAAGAGGTTTTGGAGTGTTAAGCTTTTTTTACAAGAATGTGAATGTGTAACACAATAGCCCTCTGTATTACATGAGGGACATACCTCTATTAAAAGACCATGAGAAACAAAAGCGTGAGGCATTGCGCACTCTCCATTGTTTTTAAATGTTGCTGTGGATATTTTTGAATGTCCCAACGTCGAATGTAAAAGACAGGGTAAAGCTACGACATATTGGCGATAAAGAAATTGGTTGCGCCAAAAGAACAATTTCTCATAAAACTTACAAAGTTTCCTCTTTAAAAGAGGCTTTTCTAACATTAAGGACTTATGGAAAGAAGTATTTTTTACTTGTAAAGGGCATTGTCTTTTCAAAAACTTATTAAAGAAGAAATTTTTTCAACCGTTGAACCAATGGTTTATCAGCATCAGGCATAGGATATTCATCAAGATCGCCAATAAAAACCCATTTTAAATCTTGCCCTTCTCGTCCCCTAGCAACACCTTCATAATGGTAACAAAGATACAATGGCATTAGGAGATGAAATGTCTCATAGCTATGGCTTGCAAATGTTAAGGGTCGTAAATTACCTGCTTGAACATGAATACCAAGCTCTTCTTCTAACTCGCGAATCAATGATGCCTCTGGAGTTTCGCCTTTCTCAACCTTTCCTCCAGGAAATTCCCATAAACCAGCTAGTGATTTTCCTTGAGGACGTTCTGTAAGCAAAACACGATTATCTTGGTCTAATAATGCACATGCAACAACAAGAAGAAGTGAACTTTTTATATGCATACCACTCTCCAAAAGGGATAAAGATAACCATTTCTTTCGTATTACCCCTTGCTCTAAAATGAAAAGTTAAAATACTCATATTCTTCAAAAATATACAGATATCCGCTGTCAAATTTATGATGTATCTGTTAACTTCTGTAATCACCATTGATCATAACGTATTCCTTCGTTAAATCGCAAGACCAAACTGTCGCTTTGCCAATGCCCAAACCAATATCAACACGAATTGTGATGTGTTTTCCTCGCATATAAGCAGCTATTTTTTCTTCACAATATTCAGGATCTCGTTCACCATTGATCGCCAAACGATGTTCACCAAACCAAATTGTCAATAGATCACGGTCTACTTCAACACCTGCTTTGCCAACTGCCATAACCACGCGCCCCCAGTTCGCATCTTCACCAGCAATAGCCGTTTTTACAAGGGGCGAATTTGCAATTGATCGGGCAATAGTCTTCGCAGCATTGTCTGTTGTAGCACCAATCACATTCACTTCAATTAAATGACGCGCCCCTTCTCCATCACAAACAACTTGTAAGGCAAGCTCATGTAAAAGCGCATTCAAGTACTTTGAGAATACCCCATAACGCGGATCAGATCTCTGTGTAAGGGGAGGAAAGTTTTCTTTTCCTATCGCAAACATCATGAGTGTATCTGATGTTGAAGTATCGCTATCGACAGTAATCGAATTGAAAGACCCCTGAACCGCTTCTGATAACAAGGCTTGAAGTATATCCGAAGAAATTCCCGCATCAATTATGACAAAAGAGAGCATCGTTGCCATATCTGGTGCAATCATACCAGCACCTTTTGCTATTCCATTAATGGTAACAGTCTCTCCCCCACAATCAAATCTGCGCGTAGCAAGTTTTGGAAATGTATCCGTCGTCATAATAGCTTTTGCAGCCTCTAACCAATTCCCTTCTTTTGCCGTCTCCAGCATATTTGGTAAAAGACTCACAACAGCCGATGCATCCATTGGCTCACCAATAACACCTGTAGAAGCTATAAAAATTTCATTTTCTCTCACCTTCAAAGTATTTGCTGCAGCACACATAATTTCATTGGTTGTGTGTCTTCCTTTGCGTCCTGTAAAAGCATTCGCATTCCCAGAATTAACAACCACACCCCTTGCAACGCCGTGAGGAAGCGATGCGCGGCAATGCTCCACAGGAGCAGAAGGGCATTTTGAGCGGGTAAAAACACCAGCTACACTTGCCGGCTTATCGAATATGATGAAAAGAAGATCTGTACGACCTTTATATTTAATCCCAGCTTCAGCTGTTGCTATCCGCACACCAGATAATGGCGGAAGCTCCGGTATATTTTGCGGAGACAAAGGAGATATTTTCAAAGCCACTCTATGCTTTCCATAAAAATAGATAAAATGATTGTAGATAAGTAGTCTCTACATAAATAACTGCTTAGCTTTTTGAACAAAACTAATCACTCAAATCACCAGCAAAAATACTCTCTACCTCTTCTTCATTATTATTCCGTATCTTCTTCATCGGCTGTTTCATCCGGAAGTACTGTTCCATTCTGATTAATCGATTGCATAAGCTTTGTCACATTGGGATCAGGATATTGCACATCCATTTTGTTGCGCAAATCAACAATCAGCTTTTGGTAGCGCTCTCTTATCAGCTGTGTACGCAACATCTCTTTAACATCATCAAATGCAGGAGATTGTTTCAAACGACGATCTTCTACCTTAATAACATGCCAACCAAAAGGACTTTCAACAGGATTTTTGGTGTATTCACCAACTTTTAAGCCAAACGCAGCGTCTTCGAAAGGTTTGACCATTTGACCATGGCTAAAATAACCAAGATCACCCCCTACAGCCGCAGAACCATCTGTTGAAGTCTTTTTTGCAATCTCTTCAAAATTTTCCCCTTTATTTAAACGCTTAACGATAGCTTCTGCTTCTTTTTTCGTTTTGACCAAAATATGACGCGCCTTTACTTCATCCTCTTTAGGCAAAGCAGCAATTTCCTTTTTGTAAAGAGTTTCTAAATCGGTATCAGAAATCTGATCAACAATTGTCTGTTTAAAATAAAGCTGCTGAAGAACATTATCACGCATAACCGCCATACGTTTATCATAAGCTTCACTCTTATCGATGCCCTTGTCCCTTGCTGCTTTCGCAAGTGCCTGCATATCCAAATAAGCTTTTAAAACCATTATACGGCGTTGTTCATCAGGAAAACGTACTAAACTAGGATTTATTTCAAGCGCTAAATCATCTAATTGTCCTGCAGTAATATCCTTCCCATCAATAACCGCCATCACATGAGAAGAAGGAACTGCCTTTTCTGAAGCTTTCTCCAAAGTCTTTAAATCATCTGATGGTGAATTCAAACTTTCTTGGGCTATCACCCCTACACTCGTACTTGTCAATACAGCTGATGCCAAAAATAGCGTGATAAAGTTGAATTTCATAAATATACTCCTTAAAAATGAAGGCAGGTTCAAAATTCTCATTTTATTTGAATGTAGCATTTTAATCTCTAAACAAAGATAAATAAATCAGTAATTTTATTTAAAAAAGCATAAACTTGTCCTTTTATATTAGTTTATACCACCCTATCTCATGCTCATAGAAAACATAATAATATAGAAAATGACATATTATATCGTAAATTACTTGGTATTGTCTCAACTAAAAAGCACTCCTAAAGTTGACACGATGCACTTCGCCTCTTATCTCTATTTTACAATCAAATGAAAAATTGCACACCCACAAGTATAATGGTACCACTTGCATCCAGTTATGAAACACTTTTGGGATTGTAGAATATGGGGATAACATATGCATTACCCAATCATAATGGTAACAATTAAAAGAAAGGACCAGAGATGGTCGGTTTAGGTGTTTTTGCACGCAAATTTTTTGGTTCAGCTCAAGAGCGACGTCTCAAAGCTCTTCGCCAAAAAGTTATAAAAATTAATGAGTTAGAAGAACAATTCGTGAAATTAAGCGATGCGCAACTCTGTCAAAAAACTGACGAGTTTCGTAAACGTCTCGCTACAGGTGAAACCGTTGATTTGCTCCTACCAGAAGCTTTTGCAACTGTCCGTGAAGCAGCAAAGCGTGTTTATGATATGCGTCCTTTTGATGTACAGCTTATTGGTGGAATGGTCCTTCATGACTGTGGTATTGCTGAAATGCGCACTGGTGAAGGTAAAACATTAATGGCAACTTTGCCAATTTACCTCAATGCATTGGAAGGGAAAGGCGTTCATGTCGTAACAGTCAACGATTATCTTGCTAACCGTGATGCTGAAACAATGGGAAAAATCTTCGGTTTTCTAGGGCTAACAACAGGCGTGATTCTCCATGACCTTGATAGTGAGTCCCGTAGAGCAGCCTATGCATGCGATATCACCTATGCAACAAATAATGAATTGGGCTTTGATTACTTGCGCGATAATATGGCTTTTGATTGTAGTCAAATGGTCCAACGTGGACATCATTATGCCATTGTTGATGAAGTTGATTCGATTCTCATTGACGAAGCACGCACTCCTCTTATCATTTCTGGTCCTCTAGAAGATCGTACTGATTTCTATAACCTTATTGATACATTTATTCCCGCTTTAACTCCAGAAGACTATGAAATAGACGAAAAACAAAAAACAACAACCTTTACTGAAGTTGGTACTGAAAAAATTGAAAAAATGCTCGAACAAGCTGGATATCTTAAAGGTGAAAGCCTTTATGATATAGAAAATGTTGCTATCGTCCATCATGTCAATAACGCCCTTAAAGCCCATAAATTGTTTGTCCGTGATAAGGATTACATTGTACGCAATGATGAAATTGTTATCATTGATGAATTTACAGGTCGTATGATGCCAGGACGGCGTTATTCTGAAGGCCTCCATCAAGCCTTAGAAGCTAAAGAGCATGTTGCTATTCAACCAGAAAATCAAACACTTGCTTCCATTACTTTCCAAAATTATTTCCGTATGTATAGAAAACTTTCTGGAATGACTGGAACAGCCAAAACAGAGGCTGAAGAATTCAGTAATATTTATGGCCTTGAGGTTGTAGAAGTCCCCACAAACTTGCCCATACAGCGTGTTGATGAGGATGATGAGATCTACCGAACAGCAGAAGAGAAATATCGTGCTATTGTCCGTGATATCCGTCAAGCGCATGAAAAAGGACAACCTATTCTTGTTGGAACAACGTCTATTGAAAAGTCAGAACAATTAGCAGAACGTTTACGAAAAGAAGGCATTACCGATTTTAGAGTCTTAAATGCCCGCTATCATGAGCAAGAAGCGTATATTATTGCACAAGCAGGCGTTCCTGGAGCTCTCACCATCGCAACAAACATGGCGGGTCGTGGTACTGACATACAGCTTGGAGGAAATGTTGAGATGCGTATCCGACAAGAATTACAGGATATGCCAGATGGAACAGAACGGACTGCTAAAATTGAAGAAATAAAAAAAGATGTCAAACAGCTTAAAGAACAAGCGTTAGCCGCTGGTGGTCTTTACGTTATCGCTACTGAACGCCATGAGAGTCGTCGTATTGATAACCAGCTGCGTGGACGTTCTGGTCGCCAAGGTGATCCTGGGCGCTCAAAATTCTTTCTTTCTCTCCAAGATGATCTCATGCGTATCTTCGGTTCTAACCGTATGGATAGTATGCTGCAAAAGCTTGGATTAAAAGAAAATGAAGCGATTACCCATCCGTGGATTAATAAAGCCCTCGAAAAGGCGCAAAAAAAAGTCGAAGCACGAAACTTTGAAATTCGTAAAAACTTGTTAAAATATGACGATGTCATGAATGATCAACGCAAGGTTATTTTTGAACAGCGTATGGAAGTCATGAATGCAGATGATTTGACAGACATGATCCTTGAAATGCGTAATGAAGTGGTTGAAGATCTCGTAGAAGCTTATATCCCATCTGGAACATATTCTGAAAAGTGGAATGTGAAAGCTCTACAAGAGGAAATTCACCAACTCTTCAATCTTGAGCTTCCAATCGAGATATGGGCAAAAGAAGATGGAATTGCCGAAGAACAAATTTTAGAACGCGTATCAAATGCTGTTACAAATCTTGAAAATGAACGTACTGAACGCTATACTCCAGAGGTCATGGCTTATTTTCATAAAGCAATATTACTTGAAACCATTGACACGTTATGGCGTGAGCATTTGGTAAGTTTAGATCATCTGCGTTCTGTTGTTGGCTTTCGTGGTTATGCCCAACGGGATCCACTCAATGAATATAAGACTGAGTCCTTTGAACTTTTTCAGAGCATGCTGAAAAGTTTACGCAGAATCGTGACTTCTAAACTCATGCGTTTTGAAATTATTCAGCAACCCACAGAGCCACTCATGCCTGTACAAACGGATGTCGATCACTTTGTTCCAAATGATCAAGAGGAAGGAAAAACTTCCACTCTGTGGGCACGAACACAAGAAAATAGAATTGTTAACCCGAAAGACCGTGATCCCAACGACGTTACCACATGGGGCAAGGTGGGACGTAATGAACGTTGTCCTTGTGGTTCAGAAAAAAAATACAAACATTGTCATGGTGCCTTCGTTTAAAAAAACAATGAAGAAGATGAAGAAAAAGCGAAATTATGAGAAGGAATTACGTGCTGCTGGTCTAAGAGTAACACGTCAAAGGCGCATTATTCTTGATATTTTGGCTGAAACAAACGACCATCCAAATGCGTTTGAAATTTTTCAGCGTGCTCACAAAATAGATTCGAGTATTTCGCTTTCAACCGTTTATAGAACAATGAAAACATTAGAAGGGAATGGAACAATTCATCGTCATAGCTTTAGTGGTGGCCCTTCTCGTTTTGAGCAAGCAGATGGCCAACATCATGATCATCTCATTGATGTGGAAACAGGGCAAGTTATCGAATTTCATTCTGATATCATTGAAAAGTTGCAAGAAGAAATTGCTAAATCCCTTGGCTATAATATTATTCATCATCGCCTTGAACTTTATGGGAAAAAAACAACTCTTGAGTAGCTCATCTCGCATGTATCATCAAAAACACGCTTTATGAAAAGCAGATTTTCTACAAGTTTACTCGAAAAATCTATAGTTTTCATTGGCAAGAGAGTTTTTCTGCTTTATTAGCCTCTTTATCTGATTGCTATAAGGCAACCAATTGCTCGTATTACAACAAAATAGGCTAATATTGTCATGGTTTCTTTGCCAAAAGATCGTATGAGACAGCTTGAAAAGCGCTTCGAAATAATTGAAAGCCAAATGGCAAAAAACCCAGATGCTGAAACTTATGTGAAATTAGCTTCTGAGTATGCAGAACTACAGCCAATTGTTTCTTCTATACGAACACTCAGTGCTCTTTATAGAGAAATTACGGATCTCGAGACACTTATCAGTGATAAACTCACAGATACAGAGATGCGTCATCTTGCCCAAGAAGAATTACCATTGTTATGTCAGAAAATAGAACAACTTGAGCAAGAACTCCAGATTCTTCTTTTACCTAAAGACGTTGCTGATGAAAAAAGTGCCATTGTTGAAATTCGCGCAGGAACAGGCGGTTTAGAAGCAGCACTTTTTGCAGGAGATCTTTTCCGTATGTATGAGCGTTATGCCGCTTCCCATAACTGGAAAGTTGAAGTTGTTTCACTTAATGAGGGAGAAGTTGGTGGATATAAAGAAATTATTGCCAGTATTTCAGGGAAAGGCGTTTTTTCTAAACTGAAATTTGAATCAGGCGTTCATCGTGTACAACGCATCCCTGAAACAGAAACCGGTGGACGTATCCATACATCTGCTGCTACCGTTGCTGTCCTTCCAGAGGCTGAAGAAATTGATATTGAAATTCGTCCTGAAGATATCCGCATTGACACCATGCGTGCCTCTGGAGCAGGAGGACAGCATGTCAATACAACGGACTCAGCTGTTCGTATCACGCATATTCCAACAGGGATTATGGTTGTGCAAGCAGAAAAATCACAACACCAAAACCGTGCACGGGCGCTGCAAATTTTACGTGCACGTTTATTTGATATCAAACGACAAAAAGCGGAAAATGAACGTTCCGCTTCCCGTAAAAATCAGGTTGGCTCTGGTGATCGCTCAGAACGTATTCGTACCTATAATTTTCCACAAGGACGTATCACTGATCACCGTATTAATCTCACTCTCTATAAGCTTGACCGCATTCTAGAAGGAGAGCTTGATGAGATCATTCACGCACTCATATCCGATCATCAGACAGCCCTCCTTATGGAAATGGATGATCATGGATGAACGCGCATACTCTCAACAATGTTATCCGACAAACTCAAGAAAAATTGCGTACTCAGGGAGTTTCTGAAGCCAATCTTGAGGCAAAAATACTTGTTGAATGGATCACAAATACAAATGCAGCGGATAGAATTCTTCAACCAAATTTCTGCCTATCTTTTGAACAAATTGCACAATTAGAAAGCGCCATTCAACGACGTATTGCTGGCGAACCTGTCTACCGTATTATAGGCGTGAGAGAATTTTATGGTATATCTTTCGCACTCTCTCAAGAAACATTAGAACCTCGTCCTGATACAGAGACATTGGTAGATCTTGTTTTACCATTCCTCAAAAAACAGAGTGAAAAATCAGAAAAAATAACACTGCTGGATATGGGAACAGGAAGCGGTGCTATTGCTATTGCAATTCTTAAACAAGTTCCTCAATCTTATGCAGTGGCTGTTGATATTTCTGAAAATGCCCTCAAAACAGCGACAAAAAATGCAAAGAATGCAAATGTTATCAATCGTTTTACACCCCTTCTTAGTGATTGGTTTGATTCTGTTACAGGTCAATTTGATCTTATTATTTCCAATCCACCCTATATTCCAGAAAAAGATATCCAAAATCTTGCAAAAGAAGTGCGGCTCTATGATCCATTGCGTGCACTGATCGGTGGAAAAGATGGTCTTACTTTTTATCGAAAGCTTTCTGATAAAGCCGCAAACTACTTAAAAGCAGAAGGTTATGTTGCTGTCGAAATCGGCTGCTTTCAAGAAAAAGAAGTTTGCGACTTATTTGAAAAAAATGGCTTTAAGTGCTTAGAAATACGCAAAGACTTAAGTGGTATCCCCCGCGCCCTTCTCTTTGTATACAACTCTTAAAATTCCCAATCATCATCTGTCGTTGCAACTGCCTTGCCAATGACATACGAGGAACCTGCTCCTGAAAAAAAGTCATGATTTTCATCAGAGTTTGGTGATAAAGCAGCCAAAATAGCTGGATTAACACGGCAAACTTCAGGTGGAAAAAGAGCTTCAAAACCCAGATTCATTAAGGCTTTGTTGGCATTATAATGAAGAAAAATTTTCACATCTTCTGTCAATCCAAGTGCGTCATAAAGATCTTCAGTATATTTGCATTCAATATTATAAAGATCAAAGAGTAAGTTAAAAGCAAAGTCTTTAATTTCTTGCTTTTTGTCCTCATCAAGTTTTGCAAACCCTAATTGAAATTTATAGCCTATATAGTAACCATGGACAGCTTCATCACGAATGATAAGCCGAATAAGATCAGCTGTATTTGTTAATTTAGCACGGCTGGCCCAATACATAGGCAAATAAAAACCAGAATAGAATAAAAAGCTTTCTAGTAGAGTCGAAGCAATTTTCTTCTTTAGCGGATCATTGCCTTCATAACGTTCAAGCACTAATCTGGCTTTTTTTTGTAAATGAATATTTTCCTCTGACCATCTAAACGCATCATCAACTTCTACCGTCGAACAAAGGGTTGAAAAAATAGAAGAATAAGAACGCGCATGAACCGCTTCCATGAAGGCAATATTTGTCAATACTGCCTCCTCATGCTCTGTTATTGCATCAGCGAGCAATGCAATGGCTCCTACGGTATTTTGAATCGTATCTAGAAGAGTTAATCCGGTAAAAACACGAATTGTGAGCTTGCGTTCTTCCTCCGTCAAACTTGACCATGAAGGAATATCATTAGAAAGCGGAACCTTTTCAGGCAACCAAAAATTTCCAGTTAAGCGGTTCCATACTTCAAGATCTTTCTCATCATGCAATCTATTCCAATTGACAGCGCAAACAACAGGATTTTGGGTTGTAATCTTTGTCATATGATTATCTCCTATAGACTGCATGAAACACAGCCATCCACTTCTGTTCCACTCAACGCTACTTGCCGCAACCGTATATAATAAATACTCTTTATACCCTTTTTCCAAGCATAAATTTGTGCACGGTTAATATCACGCGTGGTAGCAGTATCCGGAAAAAAGAGCGTTAATGAAAGACCTTGATCAACATGCTGCGTAGCAGCAGCATAGGTATCAATAATCTTTTCAGGACCAATCTCATAAGCATCTTGGTAAAAATCCAAATTTGTATTATCCATGTAAGGAGCAGGATAATAAACGCGCCCAATTTTTCCCTCTTTGCGAATTTCAATCTTCGAAGCAATTGGGTGAATAGAAGAGGTCGCATGATTAATATAAGAAATAGATCCAGTGGGGGGAACAGCTTGCAGGTTGCGATTATAAAGCCCATACTCAACAACTAAATCCTTGAGTTCCTGCCAATCCTTTTGATCTGGTATAGCAATATTATTCCGTGCAAAAAGCTCTTGTACAAGTGCAAATTGCGGCTTCCATTCTTTCTCAATATATTTGTCAAAAAAACGACCGTCTGCATAAGCGGACTTTTCAAATCCTGCAAAAATTTTCTTACGCTCGCGTGCAATTAAATTGGAAGCACGTATTGCATGATAAGTTACCGTATAAAAATAGATATTGGTAAAATCAATCGCTTCTGGAGACCCATAATAGATCTTCTCACGCGCTAAAAAACCATGCAAATTCATTTGTCCCAAACCAATCGCATGGCTTTCAGCATTGCCTTTGGCAATGGAGGGTACACAGGCAATATCGCTCATATCGGAAACAGCAGTAAGAGCACGAACAGCAGCTTCCACTGTTCGGCCAAAATCAGGACTTTTCATTGCTTTGGCAATATTCATGGAACCAAGATTACAAGATATATCACTTCCAACAGTGCGATATGTTAAATCCGTCTCTAGTTCACTTGCTTCACTCACCTGTAAAATTTCTGAACATAAATTACTCATACTTATACGTCCAGCTATCGGATTGGCTCGATTAGCAGTATCCTCAAACAAAATATAGGGATAACCTGATTCAAATTGAATCTCCGCTAAGGTTTGGAAAAAAACACGTGCACTTATTTTCTTTTTACGAATCCTTGCATCATCAACAAAAGACCTATAATGCTCGGTCAAAGAAATATCGCTAAAGGGTTTGCCGGTAACGCGCTCAATATCATACGACGAGAATAGGTACATATCCTCATTATTACGTGCAAGCTCAAAAGTAATATCGGGAATAACAACACCAAGCGAAAGCGTTTTAATTCTGACTTTTTCATCAGCATTCTCACGCTTTGTATCCAAAAACTTCATAATATCTAAATGATGTGCATGTAAATAAACAGCACCAGCCCCCTGCCGTGCACCAAGCTGATTGGCATAAGAGAAAGAATCTTCCAACAGTTTCATCACAGGTAAAACACCTGAAGATTGATTTTCTATCTGCTTGATCGGAGCTCCCGCTTCTCGCAAATTTGTCAAACAAAGCGCTACTCCGCCACCGCGCTTTGAAAGCTGTAAAGCTGAATTAACCGAACGCCCTATGGACTCCATATTATCTTCAACACGCAACAAAAAACACGATACCAACTCACCCCGCTGTTTTTTCCCTGCATTTAGAAATGTCGGTGTAGCAGGTTGAAACCGTCCTGTAATAATTTCATCTACAAAAATCTCAGCAAGAGTCTTATTGCCCTGTGCTAAATATAAAGAAACAAGGCACACACGATCTTCATAACGCTCAAGATAGCGCTTTCCATCAAAAGTTTTTAGTGTATAGCTGGTATAATACTTAAATGCACCTAAAAACGTGGGAAAGCGAAACTTAAACGCGTAAGCACGCTTAAAAAGCTTCTTAATAAAAGAAAAATCATAAAGCTTAAACAAACCTTCTTCATAGTAACCTTCCTCTATCAAGTAGTCTATTTTTTCCTTCAAATTATGAAAAAAAACCGTATTTTGGTTAACATGCTGAAGAAAATATTGCCGCGCTGCAAGTCTATCCATATCAAATTGGATATGACCACTTTCATCATAAAGATTAAGCATCGCATTCAGTGCATGATAATCTGTGATCTGACCTGTTTTTTGCGACTGTTCTATACCAATTGTTTCCAAAATCTTTCCAATCCCTTTTTTACACAAATAACATCTTCATCAGTTCCACGCAGCTCAAAACGATAAAGGCAAGGTACAAAACATTTTTCAGAAATGATCTTGCTTGCTAAATTATAATAGCGACCAAAATTACGATTCCCACCACCAATGACACCACGAATGAATTTGCGGTTCTCACTTTCATTGAGGAAATGAATAACTGCTTTCGGCACAGCTCCTCTTCCTTCACCATCTGCATAAGTCGGAACAATCAATACATAAGGTTCATCAACCAACACAGACGGTTTTTTCTTATCAATTTTGAAGAGTCGTTGACCAAGCTGCGAAACAAAATGTTCAGTATTACCCGTAGCACTCGAATAATAAACAATAAGTCCCATTAAACACAAAGACCACTAATCATATCTGGTCTAAAACCAGACCAATGATTTTCACCACAAACGACGACAGGAACCTGACGATAACCCAAAGATTGAACAAAATGATAGGCTTGTTCATCACGGGAAATATCTACAACACGATAATTAATACCTTTAGCATCAAAGGCACGACGTGTAGCATCACATTGGACGCAAGATGGTTTGCTATAAATAGTGACCGGCATTTTCTTCAACTTTCACAATCTTAACAAATCAACCCTCAAAGGGTTCATTCTGATAACTTTATAAATACTCAAGGATAACAAAAAAACAGAAATCGTACGCAAACACATATAGCTATACTCTTTATTCAAATAACACATAGCTTCCTGAATAGAATAGAAGTCCCCATCAAATAATTTTAAAATTATGATGAGAATAAATGATCATTCTACAACTTAAATGGCAAAGCCTCTCAGTTATAAAATAATCTTTTGTCTGCATTACAATTCCCTCCTGCTGTCTAAAAAACTAACGCCCCCAGCCACTGCTTTCCAATAGCTTAGTTTTACTCTTACGACAAAAATCAACTTACAAAAACGAAAGGAAATTCTTCCAAAAGAGCTTCCCGCCAGAATACTGTTCTACTCTTGGCTAATAAACTCTTCTATAATCACATTATGGAAATAACTTAGACACCAAACGAAACACACTACACCCTCACTTGTGCTTATTTAGAATCACCAATCATTTTGATACTATATATAGTATACACACTCTCTCTTTCGTCAAGGCAAATTCAATCATTATTTTTAATTTTCCACGATCTTCCTGCTAAAAATCTCACTACCCAAAACATATGTAATAATATAACGTTTTATTGACAAACGTTATATTATTACATATGTCTATGAGATAATAATCAAAGATGGTAACAAGTATGGATCTGCATTTTGAACGTGCAACTTTAGGCTATGGAAAAAGAATAGCAATAAGAGGCTTTTCAGCAAAGTTAAAAGCTGGCTCGTTGGTAGCAATAACGGGTGATAATGGCTCTGGAAAATCTACGCTCTTGAAAACTATTGCTGGCTTGATTAAGCCTCTCAAAGGTAAAGTTATAAAGCCAAAGAAAAGCCGGATTGCTTATCTTGCTCAGCAATGTGACATAGACAAGACATTTCCCATTGATGTGAGGATGTTGATCCAAACAGGATTGTGGTCTTTTTGTGGATTGTGGAAAGACCAGCGTCCTTATTACTCTAAAATCCAGAATGCTCTTGAAATGGTTGGACTTACAGCACTCGCTACCCATCCCCTTGAGACACTGTCAGGTGGACAGTTACAGCGTGCTCTTTTTGCACGTGTTATTGTACAAGATGCCGATATTATCTTGCTTGATGAACCTTTCAATGGTGTAGATTATAGTACCCAAAAAGATCTTCTTTCCCTAATCTCACACTGGCAACAACAAGGACGAACAGTTCTTACAGCACTCCATGATCCCCTCATTGTGCAAAAATGTTTTCCCCAAATGCTTCACATTCATCAACAACATGCTTTTTATGGAGAAACACCCCAATTCTTCTGTGATAACATGCATCACATTATGTCTCCTCTTACACCCAGCTCTTTGCCTATCAACACGCTAAAACAACATTTTTCTCTCAATGATTCGCAATCTATGGAGTTATAGAGACGTGTACGCATTTTTTCTTGCCCCCTTCGTTGATTTCCATTTCATGCAAAATGCTCTTATCGGTTCAATCCTCCTCTCCATCAGTGCTTGTCCGGTTGGTGTATTTCTGATGCTACGTGGAATGAGTTTAACAGGAGATGCTATATCCCACGCCATTCTACCTGGTGTTGCGGCTGCTTTTCTGATAAGTGGATTTTCACTACTATCTATGACTCTTGGTGGTATTTTCGCTGGCATCATTGTTGCTTTGGCCACAGCCCTTATTTCACGAAATAGTATTCAGAAAGAAGACGCATCAATGACAGTCTTTTATCTTATTGCACTTGCAACAGGTGTCATTATTATTTCCCTGAAAAACTCAACAATTGAACTGCTTCATCTCTTATTTGGCTCGGTGCTTGCACTGGATACACAAACCCTTTTACTCATCACCACGATCATGCTGATCACAATATGCAGTCTTTGTATTTTCTGGCGCGCGCTCGTATTAGAAAGCTTTGATCCCCTCTTTTTTAAATCGCTCTCTCCATTGAGTAAATATGTCCATATATCATTGCTTGGACTCGTTGTATTAAATCTTGTTGGTGGTTTCCAATCACTTGGCACATTACTTTCTGTCGGCATTATGATGATTCCAGCTATTACAGCCCGTTTTTGGCTTTCGCGTTTGGGACCTATCTGCATACTTTCTACCCTTTTAGGAATCATTGCTAGTATATGTGGTCTACTGCTTTCTTTTCATCTGTCACTTCCCTCCGGCCCTGCTATTATCATTGTCGCAGGATCTATTTATCTTTTTTCCTGCTTTATCAGTCCACGTGGTTTTATTGTGACATGGTTTCCTCACCTGTTTTGTACATCCCTCCCTCGTTTAAGGAAATAATGTGTCTAAATTTATTCAAAAATTGATTCTACGTGGAACCCTCTTATCGCTTGTCCTTTTTCCATTTTCTGCTGTTGCACAACATACAATTAAAGTTGTTGTGAGTTTTTCTATTCTTGCAGATTTAGTCAAAAATGTAGGGGGCAATCATATCTCTATGACTACTTTTGTCGGACCTAATGCAAATACCCATACTTATGAACCAGTCCCCCGAGATGCCCAAGCTCTTAGAAATGCTGATATTATTTTCATCAACGGACTCCATTTAGAGGGATTTATTGACCGTCTTATCACTGCAAGCGGGACAAAAGCGCTTCTTGTTGAAGTGGCTGCCAATATTTCTCCCCTTAAAATGAAAAATCAAGAGCAGAGTGCCCAACCACATCATCATCACAGTAACATTGATCCCCACGCTTGGCAAACTATCCCTAATGTTGAAATCTATATCAAAAATATTGCTGCTGCTTTTTGTAAAATCGATCAACAATCCTGTCTAAGCTACAACAAAAATGCTAAGATCTACCTCCAAAAGCTTAAAGAAACACAAGAAAAACTTAAAACAAAGATTGCCATAATCCCAAAAGATCAGCGCATCATCATCACATCTCACGATGCTTTTAGTTATTTTGCCCAAGAATATGGTTTTACTATCCTTGCGCCGCAAAATACTTCAAAAGAAGCTGAAGCAACAGCAGGTGATGTGGCCAAACTTATCAAACAAATTAAAACCAATAAAGCAGCAGCACTGTTTGTTGAAAATATCTCTAATCCGCGTCTTATAAAACAGATTGCAAAAGAAACAGGGTTAAAAATTGGTGGAACATTATATTCCGATGCATTATCAAACGAAAACGGTCCTGCTGCAACTTATCTCGATATGATGGAACATAATGTGAATACCATTATTGACGCTATTACAAAACATTAAGAAGCATTTTATAAAAGAATGAACAAACCTTGATTCTTAAGAGAACAGCAAACTCTTCTGAATACCTACTTCTATTCCATGAAAATGGTTTGTTCTATCATTTTTACGCGCCCCTAAAATCACGTTCATGGGAAAAATTCTTCTTTTGGCACCCCAATATGTCCTATGATGTGTTAAACAGAATAATACTACAAAAAAGCTTAAAATCTCTTCCGAATTAAAGTTTTTATAGAAATTATCCAAAACCCATCACCAAAATGCCTCTTTATCGTTTTTAAAATCTGATCCTCATACTGATCAATCAATTTGTCACAAGTGAAAACACCATTTATACTTGAATTCACTTTCTTGTTTTTTAATTTGTTTCCATATGCATTGATAACAGGAGCTCATTATGTGAATAAGTGTAATTATATTTTGTTTTAAAATTGTTTTTTTCCTAAAATCAATATTTTGGGGGTAATAATTTTTCTGTTTTTATACTCATAAAATACCTTATAAATCATGGTTTGAAGTTGTATAAAAATGATAAATAAGTCCTTTTATAAACAAAAGGTACTCTTAGACGCTCTAAAGATGTTTCCTAAACCTTAAAATGAGATACGTTAATTCCTAAAAACGCGATTTTCATATAATTTTGCAATGCATCAGAAAAGTTTTGGAAGGCTATAATCTCTTAAATAAGTTTAAAAATCTGCTTTAGTAGAATTTCTTAATTTAAATGGAATACAAACAATTTACCTCAAGCTTATTGTTCCACAGTTACAAGACAACTCGCACAGAAAATAAACAATTCTTTCTTGAAAAAGTAAATCTGGATACTCTAATAGCCATAACTGAGTAACATTTACTGTTTATATCCTTGATCTTGTCTACTGCTTTATTCAACACCATTTTATTTTTTATCAGATGTTTACAGGGCAATATCTCGTTAACATACGATAGCTTTCATAAAGGAAAACAAGTAAATCTAAACAAATTCGTTTGACCTTTTGCTGGTTCCTGTTTAAATGAACCAATCTATTTCTGAAACAAAACTGTCATGGCATGTTCATGTGTAATATCATAAATCTAGGGAAAGTCTGTCTTCTATCGCTTCAAAAAGGGGGAACCATGAGTCGTTTTTATTTTTCTATAGCAGCGTTTGCAATTACTGTCAGTATGACAACAGCGGGGTTTGCGCAAACAAAAATTAGCTTTTGGCATTCTATGAGCGGTGAGCTAGGAAAACAAACTGAGCGTTTCATTAACGATTTTAATGCCAGTCAATCTGAGTATAAAGTTGTACCTTCATTTCGTGGTGAATATGAAGAAGGTATGGTTTCACTCATTGCAGCATTCCGTGGAAAACAACAACCTGTTCTTGCCCAAATCTATGAAATTGGTACTGGGACTATGATGGCTGCAAAAGGTGCCGTTTATCCTCTTTATCAACTTATGAAGGATACAAAACAAGAATTTGACCCTACAGATTATTTACCTGCTATCAGTGGCTATTACTCAGATGTCCAAGGGCGAATGCTTTCTATGCCATTCAATGCTTCAACACCAATTCTTTATTATAATAAAGATATCTTTAAAAAAGCAGGGCTTGATCCAGAGCAACCACCTAAAACATGGCAAGATATAGAAAATTTTTCTAAAAAAATTCTTGAGACTAAAGCTGCAAGCTGCGGTTTTACAATGTCTTATGCAGCCCAATGGATTGGCATAGAAAATTTTTCAGCATTGCACAATGTGCCCTTTGGAACCAAAGAAAATGGTTTTGGCGGACTTGATGCAAAACTTACCTTGAATGGACCTTTGCAAGTGCGTATGTGGAGCGACCTTAAAAGATGGTCTGACAAAGGTATTTTTCGCTATGGTGGTCCTGCTGGAGCATTAGATGCGACACCAATGTTTATGACGCAAAATTGCGCGATCTTTATGCAATCTTCAGGCTCTCGGGATGGAATCCTGTCTGAAGCACAGTTTAAGGTGGGATTTGGTATGCTGCCCTATTATGATGATGTAAAAGGTACACCACAAAATTCAATTATTGGTGGCGCCTCTATTTGGGCTTTGAAAGGTCATACACCTGAGGAATATGCTGGTGCGGCTGCTTTTCTTAAATATCTCTCCAGAGCAGATAATCAGGCTAAATGGCACCAGATAACAGGTTACCTGCCAACAACGAAAGCTGCTTACGAATTGAGCAAACAACAACATTACTACGATAAAAATGTCGGTGCAGATATTGCTATTAAACAAATTAATCTTAACCCACCAACTGTGAACTCAAAAGGTATAAGATTTGGTAATTTACCACAGATTCGTTCTATTCTTGATCAAGAATTAGAAGCTGTCCTTAGTGGTTCAAAAACACCAAAAGATGGATTAGATGAAACCGTTAAACGTGGCGATAAGCTCTTACGTGAATTTGAAAAAGCCAATCATTAGGGTTTTATTCTTCATCATTAAAGATCAAAGGTTAATTAAGCAGTTGAGTCTTTTTATTTGTTTACCTTTATAAAGTTTCTGTGTGTAAAGAACCCTACGGATGCAAGAAAAGCACGCATATTTCAAAAATAGTTTACTCCCTTATTGGCTGCTGTTTCCTCAGCTCATTGTGACTTTTTTGTTTTTCTTTTGGCCTGCTGCCCAAGCAATAAAATCATCTTTCGAGCGTGAGGATCCTTTTGGTTTTTCGACAACTTTTATTGGTTTTGAAAATTATATAAATGTTCTCTCTGATCTTGCTTATCTGAAATCACTGCTTACAACCGCAATATTTTCTATTTCGGTTACTGTTGTTTCAATGACGATCGCGCTTCTTTTAGCTGTCTGTGTTGATCGTGTCATCCGCGCAAAAAAAGCTTACACAACGCTTTTGCTCTGGCCTTATGCTGTGGCTCCAGTATTGGCAGGTATATTATGGTTGTTTATCTTTCATCCAACCATCGGAATTATCCCTGTTCTGTTGGAGAAAATCGGTATTATATGGAATTATCGTATTAATGGTACACAAGCAATGATCCTTATTGTGATTGCAGCCAGTTGGCAACAAATCTCCTATAACTTTCTCTTTTTTCTTGCCGGTCTCCAATCTGTTCCACGTTCCCAAATAGAAGCCGCAGCAATTGATGGTGCTGGTCCCTTTAAACGATTTTGGACCGTAGTGTTTCCACAAATTTCACCGACAACCTTTTTTCTTTTTGTTATCAATATTCAGTATGTCATGTTTGATACATTTGGTATTATTGATAACATAACCTCTGGAGGTCCTGCACGTGCAACAAGCACTCTCGTCTACAAAGTGTATGACGATGGTTTTAAAAACCAAATAATCGGTGCATCAGCAGCACAATCAACAATATTAATGTTGATGGTTATTGTTTTAACGTTTATCCAGTTTCGCTGGATTGAACGCCGCGTGCAATATTAGGAAACAAATTATGGTTGAAAATCGCCCTATTTTGAAATTTCTAACCCATCTCACTCTTATTATTGGTATTATAGTTATTTGTTTTCCAGTTTATGTTGCTATTATTGCGTCAACCCATAGTTCAGCGGCATTTAGTTCAGGAACACTTCCTCTTTTACCAGGAAAGCATGCTCTGGAAAACTATCAAATAATCTTTGGTGATGGTCTTGAAAAACTCGGACTACCCAATCTTTGTCCACTTTTAATGAATTCGCTTATTATGGCCCTTGGTATTAGCATTGGAAAAATTATTATTTCGCTCTTTTCTGCTTATGCAATTGTTTACATGCGTTTTCCTTTCCGAAAAACTGCTTTTGCTCTCATCTTTATTACCTTGATGCTCCCTGTCGAAGTTCGCATTATTCCAACATATGCAATCGTCGCACAATTAGGTATGATAAATACCTATAGCGGAATGATTATTCCACTCATCGCATCTGCAACGGCGACATTTTTATTCCGCCAGTTTTTTTTAACTGTTCCAGACGAACTCTTAGAAGCTGCTCGTGTTGATGGTGCAGGGCCATTTAAATTTTTTAAAGATATTCTTCTTCCTCTCAGTAAAAGCAATATCGCTGCTTTATTTATTATTATGTTTGTTTATGGATGGATACAGTATCTCTGGCCTCTTATTGTTACAACTGATCAAAATCATCAAACTATTCTTATTATTTTAAAACAGCTTATCGTAGAATCACTTCAACATGATCCTCAATGGAATATACTCATGGCAGTATCGGTTGTTGCTATGGTGCCGCCTGTTCTTGTCGTCATCTGCATGCAGCGACTTTTTATCAAAGGTCTTATTGAAACGGAGAAGTAACTGTGGCCATAATCCAGTTATCAAACATAAAAAAACAGTATGACAATGGCATTCTGGTCATCAATGATTTAAATTTAACAGTTGCCGATAGGGAACTTCTTGTCCTTGTGGGGCCTTCAGGGTGTGGAAAATCAACGTTATTGCGTATCATTGCAGGACTTGAACAAGTTACATCAGGTGAACTCACTATTGATAATGAGCGTATCAATGAGCGTGAACCAGCTGATCGTGACATTGCTATGGTTTTTCAAAATTACGCACTTTATCCCCATATGACAGTTCGTGGAAATTTAGAATATGGTCTTAAAAATCGTAAAACACCTAAAGATGAAATAAATCGACGTATCACACATGCTGCAAAACTTTTGCAAATAGAGCCATTTCTAGATCGTAAACCGCGACAATTATCTGGAGGACAGCGCCAACGTGTAGCAATGGGACGTGTGATTGTGCGTCAACCACGTGTTTTTCTCTTCGATGAACCTCTTTCAAATCTTGATGCAAAATTGCGGGCGCAAATGTGTATTGAGATTAAAACACTTCAGCGTTCACTGGGAACAACTAGCCTCTATGTTACCCATGATCAACTAGAAGCAATGACATTAGCGGATAGAATCGTTGTTATGAATAACGGAGCTATTGAGCAAATTGGAACGCCAATGGAAATTTACGATTATCCAGCAACAACGTTTGTTGCTGATTTTATTGGTTCGCCTCCTATGAATTTTCTTGATTGCCAAATCTTAGAACAACATTTAGGTCAGCCATTATCTTATAATACAGAAACTGATCTTTTAGCTTTTAGACCAGAAATCATTTTGTTTGGAGAATATCCAGATCAAGGGCCTGTCTTTCACACACAAATTGAACTTATTAAGCCTGTTGGAACAGGGAGCCATATTTTAACACGTTGGAAAGACAATATTTTTACCATTGAAATAAAAGAGCGCTTGGCACACAACTATGGTCAAAAACTAAGCTTTACTGTTCCTTATCAGAATTTTCATACTTTTAATAAAACCACTGGAAAACGTACAGATAATAAGTAAATAAAGTAGAAACTTTAATCTTATAAACATCATCAGAGAATGTTTCTTACTTACTTACTTACCTCCCTCCTATTAATTCCATTTCTGCTAGGAGGGTAAAATTTTATAGATATATACTTATCTTTGTGCACGTAATTGTAAAGCTAGGTCAGGTTGATCTGTGGTGATATAATGAACCGGCATATCCAGCCAATGCGATAGTCGAGCTTTCCCATTAATTGTCCATACCCCTACAGTAAAGCCAGCTTCAAGGGCAGATTTAATAAAGTTCTGTGGAACAGTGGACCCATCTACACTCAAATCAGTATATCCCAATTGTTTCCACTCAGAAAAATGATGGTCCATGTTATCGGAAAAGCTATCAAGACATGGTCCAGATGTTATTCCTGCTTCAATAAAGGGACAAAGGCTTGCAGGATCAAAGCTGATTGCAGAAACGCGTTCTTCTAAATTTCGACTTTTTATCAATGCGAGTGCTTTTTGGGATAAAATTTTCTCACGCTCAACCTCACCACAAGTTTTAATTTCAAGATGTAAGGCAACGTTAGTGGGCGCTAAAAGATCAAGCACTTCTTCTAATAAAGGAGGTGCTTCCATACTTCCTCTTACGCAGAGTTGTTTGCGTGTTTCATTATCAATATCATAAATATATCCTGTTTTCCCAACAAGTTGTTCTAGACGAAAATCATGAAATACAACCACTTCACCGCTTTTCAGTAAATGAACATCGCATTCAATCTCATCAACACCTAACGCTATAGCATTAAGAAATGCAGAAAGGGTATTTTCAGGATAAAGATGAGCTCCACCACGGTGTGCAACAATTTTTTTCTCAGGCATGCAAAATTTCACACTTCTCAATTTTTAATGATATTGATTCATACTGATTAGACAGTGATTTTAAAAAATGATTCTTTATTTACTCTTCTGAAAATCAAATTTTAAACAATACTCTCATTTCTGAAATAACTTTGGAATTATACCATACACAACACCATTAATGCTCTCTCCTTCACTCATCATACATGGTGCAATAAGGTTTATATTTCATTTCAATCATTCCCACTCAATAGTACCGGGAGGTTTTGAAGTTATATCATAAACAACACGATTAATACCCCTTACTTCGTTAATAATGCGCGCTGCTGTTTTGCTTAAAAACGCCATATCGTAGGGATAAAAATCAGCCGTCATTCCATCTACAGATGTCACTGCGCGAAGAGCACAAACAAATTCATAAGTGCGTCCATCACCCATCACACCAACAGTCTGAACAGGAAGAAGCACAGCAAAAGCCTGCCAAATTTCATCATAAAGTCCCGCTTTACGAATTTCATCAAGATAAATGGCGTCTGCTTCACGTAAGATTTCTAATTTTTCACGTGTCACAGCTCCTGGACAGCGAATTGCAAGACCAGGACCTGGAAAAGGGTGACGCCCAATAAACTGTTCAGGTAACCCTAATTCTCGCCCTAGCGCGCGAACTTCATCCTTAAATAGTTCACGCAACGGTTCTACAAGTTTCATGTTCATTTGTTCCGGTAAGCCCCCCACATTATGATGGCTTTTAATTGTTACCGTTTTACCAATGGCTGAAACACTCTCAATGACATCTGGATAGAGCGTACCCTGTGCTAAAAATTCCGCGCCGCCAATCTTTTTGGTTTCTTCTTCAAAAACTTCAATAAAAAGGCGACCAATTGTTTTGCGCTTTTTTTCTGGATCTGTCTCTCCTTCTAGAGCACTGAGAAACATATTAGCAGCATTAACATGAATAAGCTCTATATTATAATGATCACGAAAGAGTGTGAGCACTTCTTCAGCTTCATTCTTGCGCATCAATCCATGGTCTACCAAAATACATGTGAGTTGATCTCCTATTGCTTCATGGAGGAGCACAGCGACAACTGACGAATCAACACCACCTGAAAGACCGCAAATGACACGACTTTTTCCAACTTTCTGTCGTATCATAGCAATTGCCTGCTCACGATAAGAAGCCATGGACCAATCGCCCTTAAGGCCAGAAACTTTATGAACAAAGTTTTGCAAAAGTCTTGTACCATCTGGTGTATGAACAACTTCAGGATGAAACTGCACTGCGTAAAGGTGCCTTTTTTCATCCGCAATAGCAGCATAAGGCGCGCCTTTTGATGTTGCTATGACACGAAAACCTTCTGGTAAAGTCGTCACACGGTCACCGTGGCTCATCCATACTTGATAACAAGAACCCTTTTCCCACACACCATCAAAAAGTACACTGTCTTCTTGTATCTCCAACAAAGCACGCCCAAATTCACGCTCATGTCCAGATTCAACTTTTCCCCCCAGCTGAACACACATCACTTGTTCGCCATAACAAATACCAAGAACTGGGATACCCCTTGCAAAAATTTCCATCGGAATACGCGGTGAACCATCATCAATAACTGAATAGGAACTACCCGATAAAATAATAGCTTTAGGACTTATCCTTTGCATGCCTTCTAACGCAGATTGAAAAGGGACAATTTCACAATAGACACCCATTGCTCGCACCCGCCGTGCAATAAGTTGTGTCACTTGTGAACCAAAATCGATAATAAGAACAGTGTCTGAATGTGCTACGCTCATAGAAAACCAATCAATCATTATAAGATGAGAACAAATAAGATTTATTATTCAATCTTTTCCTTTTCACAAGCCTTTTCACTTAAAAAAGGTTTTTCTCGTAAAATTTAAAGATAAGAAATGCGAAAAGAGATCTCAATATCTTTTTTGCAACACAGATAAAAAGAAACCATCTGTTTTTGTTGTTGCTGGAGATAAGGTGAGTCCATAATTTGAAAAAATCGGTTGAACCGGTGAAGAACTGAAATATTGCTGCCAAAGAGCCTGCATATTTATTGGATAAAAACTGCAATGCTGTTGTAGAAAATGGGAAATTTGTTTCTCATTTTCATCCACAAAAAGAGAGCATGTAATATAGACTAAACGCCCGTTTGGTTTAAGATAATTTATAGCCTTATGCAAAATAGTCTTCTGTTCTGTTTGGCGTTGTCTTACCTGTTCTAGTGTCAAGCGCCATTTCGTATCTGGCCGCCGCCGCCATGTTCCTGTACCGCTACATGGAGCATCTAGTAAAACGATATCCATTTGACCTACTAACGGCTTTAATGCTTCTGTATGTCCACATGGCTGTACATTGTGAACACCAGCACGGTAAAGACGTTCAAAAAGAGGAGCCAAACGGATTTCATTTGAATCATAGGCATAAATTTGCCCTTGATTTTTCATACAAGCAGCTAAAGCTAACGTTTTGCCACCAGCTCCAGCACAATAATCCAATACCTGCATATTGGCTTTTGCTTCGACAAGATAAGAAACAATCTGAGATCCCAAATCTTGTATTTCAAAATACCCCTTCTGAAAAGCCGATTCAACTTGAAGATTGGGATGACGTGCAAATTTTTTAAGCGGGGCAATTCTTAAAGCTTGCGGAAACCATGAAAATGGCTGAACTTTGGTTTTTACTAATTCTTGTAAAACCTTTTCTGGCGTTGCCTTTAAACTATTCACCCGTAAATCTAAAGGAGGGCGTGTTGCTAATGCAGCTGCCTCTACGATCCAATTTTCGAAAAATACAGGATACAGATGTGTTTTACACCATTGGGGAATATCACCACGAATATAGTCTGGCGCATCACCTAATTGCCGTTTTTGCCATGATTGACGCTGCTTAATTCCTAAGAGCTGTGGAGCAAATCGATCTCCTGCTAATTCACCATCAATTTGTTCAATGGTCATTGTTCCAGTGTCTAACAAAGTACCAAAAACGCTATCCCGAATATCATCACTCTCCATACGCCATTGTAAAGAATAACGCCTTCTTAAAACATCATAAACAATTGTACCAATTGCTGCACGATCACTTGCACCAGCAAAACGATGAGAAAGCCCCCAAGCTTTTAAAGCTTCACTTGCTGAGTAGTGCCGCGTTTCTATCTCTTGTAGGATATCCATTGCTGCACGCAAACGCCCACCTAAGCGCATTCATTTCTCCCATTAAATTTTTATAAACTCTCTCAATAAGTTAAGCTAAAATAAATTATCTTTCTTAACGCCAATGGAATTTCTCGAAACTCTACAAAATTTACATTGGAAACTAAATGATTCTGATCGCGCTTTATTTAGCATTTCAAAATCTTCATTTCACCTGCTATCCGTTTACATTCCCCTTATTCTAAAATACACATATTCTATCTTGATCCTGCAAGGTAAGATATCTTCTTAAAAACCTTTCCAAATATGTATTAATATTTTAATTTATAATGATAATTATTTATTTGCATGTGGGATAGAAGTCCTGAATATCGTAAGTTTCTCTTATTTCAAATATTTTCTATGTTGAATCAAACAAATTACTTACTTGCAGATTACAAGTACAGTTAGCGCTGAATAAAACACTTAAAGAAAAGAGTAAAAATACCTCTCATAAACGCTCTCAAATGCCGAAAACCTCGTAACATTGAGAGAAATAGTATGATGGTGCCGGTTTTACTCCTTTATAAGCGATAAGATGGTGGTATGGCTTTATCCTTATAGCATTCACGAACCTCCGTAGTGAAATGAGCTTGAGAACATTGAGAAACGAGAAAAACAAAAGCATGAGACAATGCGTAATCTCCATTATTTAAAAGATACTGCTATAGATGCTTATGAAAGTGGTAAAGGTGAGAATCGGTTTTTATCTTTACAGCTTTACACTCCCCCCAAATGAGGCTGTCTCACCTTTCCAGAGATTAGTCAAACAGAGATATACAATATGCTCGCCCCTACTATACAAAAGCTGGAACTTCTTGCAAAACTTTCAATCGTCTCAATTTTTATCTCAAACATACGGCTGCGGTAGATTTTGATGTTAATTTACAGATAACAGAATAAGCACACACTTTATAAGATAGGCAAAAATCATCCCCTCCTTATTTTCTTGTAAATTAAATTCTTAGAGCTTTCTATAAACAGTACTTGACACCCAATATTTTCCTATCTTGAAAATGCTACCTTTCTGAAAAGATGCAAAAACATCCCGGTTAAGGCCAGCACGTCCATATTATTCTTCAAGAAATATTAACTTTTTAGGAAAGGCTTGGAACCACTATTTGGCATGACCGTTTTTACTATACTGGTCTTAAGCCAGATAATTTAAAAGGAGAAAATAATGAACACTTATAATAATGGAAAAACAACTTCATCTAAAAGCCGTCACAATACAATGCCCTCAAACAATGGAAAGAAATCCATCCAAAGTGATCAGACTAACACTCGCCAACGTGCATCAAAGTCGGCGCGGAAGACAACAAAAAGTTAATTCCCTTAATTTCGTATAACACACAGAAAGAATTGGAATATCAACCTCCAATTCTTTCTCTTTTAGAGTTATTAAACGAAATCATAAAAAGAAAATGATAGCCTCGCTCCATTTTCTCAAAAGATTTTATACCATCTCACATAGCTCTATGCGCTTACACATCAGACAGGGCCGCGGTAATTAGGACTCTCTCGTGTGATAGCAACATCATGTGTATGGCTTTCATGGAGTCCGGCATTGCTGATACGAACAAATGTCGCTTTTTCACGAAACTCTGCCAAATCCTTCGCTCCAACATAGCCCATTGAGGCACGCAATCCACCAGCAAGTTGATGTAAGACCGATGCTATAGGGCCTTTATAAGCTACTTGCCCCTCTACACCTTCAGGAACCAATTTAAGTTCATCACGCACTTCATCCTGGAAATAGCGATCTGCCGATCCCCTTGCCATAGCACCAACGGATCCCATACCGCGATAAGCCTTAAAAGATCGCCCTTGATAAAGATAAACTTCGCCAGGACTTTCATCTGTACCTGCTAAAAGAGAACCAATCATAGCAGCACAAGCCCCACCTGCTAAAGCTTTAGCAAAATCTCCAGAAGCTTTAATCCCGCCATCTGCAATCACAGGAATACCCGCTTTTTCAGCAACTTCAGCAGCACTCATAATGGCTGCAAGTTGTGGTACACCAACCCCTGCAACAATTCGTGTCGTGCAAATAGAACCAGGACCAATACCAACTTTTACCGCATCTGCACCACTATCAATTAACGCCTGTGTTGCTTGAGAAGTCGCTACATTACCAGCAATAACTGCTGGAGAACACGCCATTTTTTTAATTCGCTCAACGGTCTCTAACACACGTTGAGAATGCCCATGGGCTGTATCAATCACCAGTACATCAACACCTGCATCAATAAGTCGTTCAGCCCGTTCAATCCCATCATTCCCCACACTACTGGCAGCGCCAACACGCAAGCGCCCCTGAGAATCTTTGGCTGCATTTGGATTTAATTGTGCTTTTTCAATATCCTTAACTGTTATCAAACCAACACAGCGATTTTGGCCATCCACAACCAATAACTTTTCAATCCGGTGATGATGTAAAAGATATTTTGCCTCACTAAGTTGGACATTTTCATGCACAGTTATCAAATTTTCATGGGTCATTAATTCATAAATTTTTTGTTTTGGATCTGATGCAAAACGCACATCCCTATTCGTTAAAATGCCGACAAGCCGTCCCGCAGTCTCACCTTTAGCTCCATTTTCAACAACCGGAATACCCGAAATACTATGAGAACGCATCAAAGCTTTTGCTTCTTCAAGTGTTGCATCTGGCCCAATTGTCACTGGATTAACAACCATACCAGATTCAAACTTTTTTACCTGACGAACTTCTTCAGCTTGCTCTGTAGGAGACATATTACGATGGATAACACCAAGACCACCAGCTTGAGCCATAGCGATAGCCAAACGCGATTCTGTTACAGTATCCATCGCAGCAGAAAGCAACGGCAAATTTAGCGTGATATCAGCTGCAATACGCGTTCTCAAATCTACTTGACTAGGCATAACAAGAGAATGACCAGGCTGTAAAAGCACATCATCAAAAGTCAATGCCAATACACCTGTCGCCGTTTCAACAATCTTTGCCATAGCCAAATTCCTTTTATAATAAAACACCGCAAGTAGTTTGATACAACTGCGGTTCTCAGACGTTGTGGATTGGCAAGAAATTATGCCATGCCACAAAAAAAATGAAAAGAAAAATAATTTTTTAATATAGTTTATAAAATCTACAATTGTGATTCAATGGGTAACCAACTTATTATTTTCGCAAACACACGACGCCAAAAACTGCTTTCCGGCTCATAATCAAGGCTATGCTGTTTTTCATTTTCAATAAAATCCCAATAAATACGGTTATTATCAGCAAGACGGAGGTGATAACTCATTTCACCAGTTGTTTCTTCAGAAAAAAGCAAATCTAATCTTGCTGTAATTGGTGCACATTCAAAAAGGATACCCATCTCCGTATTCAGTGCAGCTGACCTGGGATCAAAGTTTAGAGAACCAATAAAAGCAGTTTTACGATCAACTAAAAAAGCTTTAGTATGTAAACTTGCCTTACTTGAACGAAAGAGTCGTAATCCGTGCATATTACCACCGGGTTTTAACTCATAAAGCTTCACACCACTTTTCAATAACGCTTTACGATACGGTACATAACCACCATGTGCCAGTGCCACATCAGTGGCCGCTAAGGAATTTGTAAGAATTTTGACATCAACACCCTTTGAAACCAAATTGCTCAAATTCTGCGTACCTACTCTACCTGGAACAAAATAAGGCGATGTAATTTGGACGGTTTTTTTCGCATCACTAATAACCTGTGAAAGTGCCTTCATAAGCCAATTTCCTGCTTTTTTGCGCAATGCTTTTTCCGGAGGGTCGGAGAGTACGACAACTTTATCTGCTAAAAATAACCGCTTTCCTACTTGGATAAAACAATCAAAATGAATATGTTCTTTGACATAGTCGAGATAAACTTTCGCAACCTTGGAATCACGAAATTTACGTAATTTATCCTTCCAATAGCCAAGATCGCTTGCACTTTTAGGGACAACCAAAGTATGAATTGGTAAAACGACAGCGCTATTCCAAAAGTCATCAAAAATGGTTTCCACCTTTTTAACCGAAGGACCAATTAACATCAAATCTAAATCTCGAAAATGGGATTCTTTACCAGCGTCAAAATAAGAATCGGCAAGATTACGCCCTCCTACAAAAGCTACTCGACCATCTACAATGAAAGCTTTATTATGCATCCTGCGCGTTACAGTAATTGCCCGCAATATAATCTCTAAACCACGGCGTAATCCCCCCTTTCGTGATCGACCTGGATTAAACATTCTCACTTCAATATGTGGATGTTTGTCCAAGGCAATATAAGCTGGATCACGGGCTTGAGCATTAATATCGTCTAAAAGAAGACGCACTCGAACACCACGATCAGCGGCCTCTACTATTTCACTTAATAATAAGCGCCCTGTTAAATCATCATCCCAAATATAATACATGAGATCGAGACTACGCCCAGCCTGTGCTGCTCCTATCGCACGAACACAAAACGCATCCAAATTACTAATGATGAGTGAAAGAGCATCTTTATCAATTCCTAGCCCATCTGTCTCCTCTGCCAATCGGCTTATGATACGGTCAAGCTTGGTTTCATCTTTCTTAATAGCCAATGCATAAGAACACACTCCCCTAGCGTTTTTCATAAAACGCCCATATGTGTAAATAGCCAACGTAGACGCAATAAAAAAAGATATGGTAAAACTGATAACAATCTCTAAAAAAGTCAAAGAAGACAAACTTTCTATTTTAAAGCTATCGCACCACTAGCGATACAAACCATAATATTTAAATAATGATCAAATCTTAATCATTACAATAGATAAAATGCCATCCCTTGCTTAAGAGAAAATAAACTTAACTCAAATTATGAAAAATAAAAAAGAAGCATTAAAACTGAGTTTATTTTAATAAAATTAATACTTATTAAAATTTCAAATTATCCTCAACGCCTCATCTGCATTATACAATACTTCTTTTAAAATCTCCCCTTCTACTGCTGATATTAAAAGATCTTATAATTTTTCGAAGATTATACTTCTTAATAAATGGAGATTTATCACGGATTTTATTTTCGTTCTTGGTTTCTTATTGCTCTTAATGCTTCTATTTTTCGATAAAGCGTAGAGCGACCAATACGAAGACGGCGAGCAACCTCACTCATATGTCCCTTATAATGTTTTACTGCTTTCTCAATAATATCATATTCCATCTCTGCAAAAGTGCGCACATGCTCATCAGCATTTAAAAATTGTATCGATTCTTGTTCATGATCTTCTTGAACATCGCTCTCAACAATATTTGGAACACCTATTAATGAATTTCCCATTAATTGAGGGAAATCCCGAACCGTTAACAAAGGCCCCTCACTGAGTAAAACCGCACGAAATAAAAAATTTTCAAGTTCGTTACGATTACCAGGCCAATCATACTGCATAAGTAATGAAAGAGCTGATCCTGCTAAACCATGTACATGCGATCGCCCTGTTTCAATGATAATGTGGTCAATCAAACGTTGTGTAAGCTCTGGAAAATCGTCTCTCAATTCCCGCAAAGCAGGAACACTGATTGATAATTGGGAAAGTTGTTCAAACAAACTGTGCGAAAAACAATCTTCTTTAACTAGATCTGAAAGCCGTGACGTTGAAATAGCCATGACACGAACGGAGGGGGGATTGTTCTTTGTAGCCTCATCCCTCTCTTGAAGATAGCGTGCAAAACGTTTTTGCTGTATAGGCTCAAGTCGATCAACATCATAAAGACACAGTGTTCCTCTTTCAAGAGAAGAAACCAGTGGCAAAAACTCTTGAAACCACTGGCGACTTTCTTCTTCTGGATCTATGAGAGCTGAACATTGAAAGCGAACAAAAGCCCCATCCGATAACAAACCCTCATGATGAATAATGCGAGCTAATGTTTCGCGACCAGTACCATTTTCACCTTCTATCAAAAGATTCTGTAATGAAGAGGCTGCACTCCTTGATTGTTCCAGAACTATCTGCATTGCCCTGCTTTTTATACAGAGATCCGAAAAACGCAAATGATTCTCATTTTTTCGCCGAGTATAATGAACCTCACGCTCCAATGCTGATAAAAGAGAGAGAGTATCCAAAGTAACCCTTAAGCGCAGTGGTGTAACTGGATAAATCCAATAATCAATAGCCCCTGCTGTTAAAGCCTTTTGGAGTAAATCTTGATTCTCTTTTTGTGCTATCACAACAATAGGAACAGAAACACCAGCAACCCTAATCATTTTAATCAAATCACCCACCCCCAAATCACTCATAGCAACATCAATGAGTGCAAGAATAATATTTTTACGTCTGTGTAAAAGATCAATCGTACGCAGGCCATTTTCTGCTTCAATGACACGGTGACTAAAACTTCGAAGCATAGCAGAAAGCTCTATACGTCTTCCATAATCTTCACTCGCAACAAGAATGGGACCAACCATAATTTTAATAATCTCCTTTGAGACTACTAAACGACTTAATGTAACAATTGTTGTAAACCATAAGAAATATTTCGCCTCTTGTGTTTATACAAATTTCATCAAGCTGCTAATTAAATACAACATTAAGGCATTTTTTTCCATTTTTTTACTTTTTCATTGATTTTTATCAAATTTTTTATCTTGACTCATAGAATAATTTAACAATGTTATAGATCTTAGAGAGCAGAGTAACATAAATAGAGTGAAACAAATGAAACACACCTACCGTACTTTATGTCTTACAATCATCGCTTTGATGTTAGGTGCCTGTAGCTTTTCACAACATTATGAGCAAAATATACAGGCTGGAATTGATGGTAAATGGGTTGATGAAAATGGTATTATTTCTTCTTTCCGTAGAGGTGTTTTTGAAACGCGTGCAGCAGATACAGAAGAAAAATTGTCAGAAGGTACCTATAATTATGTCAGTGCTCAACATATAGAAATTGAAATACGCTCCATTCTTCGTGGCACAATCTCTAAAGTCAGTTGTATAATGTCACAAAATGCAATGCAACTGTTCTGCTCATCATATACAGGATCACAGTTTTCTCTTAAGAGAAAATTTTAACATAATAAAAACTATGGGTTCTACAAGAAATGTGATAAATTTGCATATCAGGAGGTATCACCTCTCTTCCTGATCAAATTTCTTTTAAAATAGCAAAGATAATACAGTTCCTTATAGGTAACGTATTGATTATAATGATCGTTCATTATTTGCATATAAAATGAGAAAGCTGAATATCGTAGGATTTTTTTCATTCCAATCCTTTCCTATAGTGAATCAATCTCAGCCATTCGCTTAGAGCTTACAAGCGGGATTAGCGTGTAGATAAAAAACTCTTTAAAAAAGTAAGCATGCCTCTCATGAATGCTCTCCAGTACCAAAGGCTGCCGCAACCGAGCACTGATAAATAGTATGATGATGCCAACTTGCTCCTTTATAAGCGTAAAGATGATAGTATTAATAGATTCTTATCGTTATACCATTCACAAGCGGCGTCACGAAATGGATTTGGATGCCTTAAGAGATGTTCTTTTACAAGCGTAATGAATTTACAACACAATGGCGTTCTGTTTTATGTAAGGAACATACCCCCGTGAAGTAGAATTTGCAAACACCATAAAAAATGCAACCAGCCATCTTTTCCAAGAAGTACTTATAAAGCTACTGCCTCATAAAATTTTATTTTTATTATTGTTGCAGCTGTTTTACTCTAAAATAAAACGCTCTCTGGTATGAGCGCTCCCACTTATGCAGCCCCAATGCGCAAAAGATCATGAAAATGAACAATACCTACCGGTTTCTTATTTTCAACTACGAAAAACGCACCAATATGATGATCATTAATAAATGCTGTTGCAGCACCAACCAGTATATCTGGCTCTAGAATTTTAGGTTTTTTTGTCATCACCTCATCAACATTAAATTTTGATAAATCAAAATGCATGTTGCGTGCAAGATCACCATCGGTCACAATTCCGATTAATTCACCTTTTTGGTTCACAACGCCAACACAACCAAAATGTTTTTCAACCAAAACATTCATTGCTTCAGTCATAGTTGTTCCCTGCGCAACTAAAGGAATACGATCTCCCTCATGCATGATGTTACGCACATATTTCAGACTTGCACCAAGAGAACCACCAGGATGATAAATTTTAAAATCCGTTGCAGTAAAACCACGCATTTCTAAAAGAGCAACAGCCAATGCATCTCCCATTGCTAATTGCATAATAGTTGAAGTTGTCGGAGCAAGCCCGTGAGGACAAGCTTCTTCTATCTTTGGCAACAAAAGGACAACATCAGCTTGTCGTCCTAATACAGAGTTTTCACCCGATGTCATGGCAATAAGTGGTATGTGAAAACGCGCAGCATGATTGATAATGCCACTTAATTCTAAGGTTTCACCTGACCATGACAAAGCAAGAATAACATCATCAGAGCCAATCATACCAAGATCACCGTGATTAGCTTCTGCAGCGTGAACAAAAAAAGCAGGTGTTCCAGTGGAAGCTAAAGTTGCCGCAATTTTTGTACCTATATGCCCACTCTTGCCAAGGCCTGTAATTACCACATGACCACTCGCATTTCTAATGGTTTGAACAGCTGTTTCAAAAGGGGAAGAAAGATTTCCGATAAGAGCTTCTTCAAGGGCTTTAATCCCTTGTTTTTCACTCGCAAGCGTTTTAAGCGCTGAGGCAACGGCACCTTGCAAAGGCATATGAGGAGACTGTATTATCATGATCAAACTTGATAAATGAAATTAAACGAGAGATCTATATCATTTCTCAACTTTAATGATTTCTAGTAAATTTTTCAATGAAGCAGAAACTTCGCTATGCATATCAGCACGTGCTAAAGAAAATGCAACGTTGGCTTCAATAAAACCAGCTCTAGAACCACAATCAAATGTGCGCCCCTCTAACTGGAAACCAAAAAAATCCTGCTCCTTTGAAAGCCATACCATCGCGTCCGTTAATTGAATTTCGTTTCCTGCTCCTCGTTCTTGATTGGCAAGAATATTAAAAATTTCTGGTTGCAAAATATAACGCCCATTGATGTACAGATTTGAAGGTGCTGTTCCTTTTGTTGGTTTTTCTACCATTTTTGTGATTTTAAAACCGTTTGCAATCTGCTCGCCTTGTCCAACAATACCATATTTATGCGCCTCTTTCGGATCGCATTCTTGGACTGCTATAATATTTCCTCCACCAGTTTTCTCATAAAGATTAATCATTTCACAAAGACAGCTCTTTTTAGCTTGTATAAGCATATCTGGTAATAATAAAGCAAAAGGCTCACTCCCAACTAATTCGCGCGCGCACCAAAGAGCATGTCCTAATCCTAAAGGTTGCTGTTGCCGCGTGAAAGAAGTTGACCCTGGTGGAGGCTGTAAGGCGTGTAAATGTTCAAGTTCTTCCCTCTTGCCACGTTCGGCAAGCGTTGTATATAATTCAACTTGCGCATCAAAATAATCCTCAATGACTGCTTTGTTGCGTCCAGTAACAAAAATAAAATGTTCAATACCAGCTTCACGTGCTTCATCTACAACATATTGAATGACAGGCTTATCAACAACCGTCAGCATCTCTTTAGGAACTGTTTTTGTTGCAGGAAGAAAACGTGTACCAAGACCAGCCACAGGAAATACTGCTTTCCGGATTTTATGCACTCTCACTCTCTTGCTCCTCATTCACCGTATCACTTTCTGATTTGCTTTAATATATGTTTTTACTAAATAGTAAAAAAGACATCTTATTGTTTTTATCGCCATTATAATGGACAAGAAAGAGATACAAGAGTATGCTAATTTATCACCAATCTTCCTAAATAAATAATCCGTTTTAGCCTTTCTTACTTGCTTGATAACATGTTTCAATAAGATCAAATACAAAATAAAGTTCTTGCACAACAAAATACTTGAATATTGAGGGGAATTTTAAAATGCACAGCACGAAATCTAAAATTTTCTCTTCTGCAAAAAAATCAACAAATCAGAAGGCTTTTATTATAGGTTTAGTTACTCTCTTTTTTGCTTTTTTCACGTTTTCTACATCATTTTTACATGCTGATGGTGGTTTTAAACTTTGGATTAAAGAATTTAAAAAAACAGCTCTTGCTAATAATATTTCACCCTCTACGTTTGATCTGGCTTTTAAAGGTGTCAATGCAATTGATCCAGAGGTTTTAGAAAGAGCTGCATACCAACCAGAATTTGTTGATCCCTCATGGAATTATTTCGATAATCGTGTTCATGATATTGCAATTGTAGAAGGACAACGCCAAGCAAAAAAATGGCAAAAATGGCTTCCTCAAATTGAAAAACGTTTTGGTGTTGACCGCAATATCCTCCTTGCTATTTGGTCAATGGAAAGTAATTATGGAAAGATTTTAACAAATAAAGGTGTAATGCGTGATACTATTCGCTCCCTTGCAACCCTCGCCTATGCTGATAAAAAACGTGCCAAATACGCCCACGCGCAACTCATTGCTGCCATGAAAATTCTCCAACGTGGTGAAATTACACGTGTAAAGCTTACTGGATCTTGGGCTGGTGCTATGGGGCATACGCAATTTATTCCAAGCAGTTATCTCGCTTATGCTATTGACATGGATGGAGATGGACGGCGCGATATTTGGACCTCTGTTCCAGATGCTTTGGCTAGTGCTGCTAATCTTCTCTATATGAACGGTTGGCAGTCTAACCTTCCTTGGGGAGTAGAAGTTAAAGTGCCAAAAGGTAAAAAACTTCCAGCAAGTTGGCATTCCTTTGAGCAATGGGCGAAGTTAGGTGTAAAACAGGCAAATGGGCAAGCTCTTTCTGCACTCTCTGAACAAGCAATATTAAAATATCCAGATGGACCAGAAGGCCCCATATTTTTAGTAACAAAAAACTTTTTTGTTCTCAAACGTTATAATAATGCAGATCGTTATGCTTTCGCTGTTGCTCTTCTCGCTCACCGTATTGCTGGACATGCTAGATTAGTTCAAGATTGGCAACGACCATTTCCCCCTCTTACATTCCATGAGCGTAAAGAATTGCAATCTCGCTTAGCCAAACTTGGCTATTATAAAGGAGAAGTTGATGGAAAAATCGGTACTGCCTCTCGAAAAGCTATCAAAGCTTTTCAGCAGCGCCATAGCTTAACAGCAAATGGCTATCCAACCTATAATGTTCTCTCTTTGCTGAGAAAACAATAATCTGGAGCAAAATATTTGTCCTGTTTCCGCTCATTATACTTGATTTTCCTGTGTTTTTCTCTCTTTGCCGTGAGTGTCATACAACCATCTCCAAGTAAAGCTACGAATTTCTTTAAATGGTTGTACCAACATAACACAGCCGAACAACAACCACCGCAAGTTATAGAACAAAAGATATATAAACCACAAAAAAAGAGTGTCGTAAGAAAACCCCAGCAACAGTTAAAAGGCGAAAATGCAAAACGTATTCTTGTCATAGGAGATTTTGTAGCTTCTGCTGTTGCTGATGCACTCAAAAAGCTTTTTACCGAGAATAGTGATGTTATCATCATAAATGATACAGTACCAGCTTCTGGTTTAGTTAGAACTGATCATATTTCTTGGAAAAATAATATTTCTGAACGCATTGATAAAAATAAACCTGATGCTATTGTCATGGTGATCGGCGCAAATGATAATCAACCAATCACAACATCTTATGGCATATTTAATACGGTTCAGACAGAATGGCTCAACATCTATAAACAGAAAATTAGCGAAATTGTTGAAAGTCTTCATAGTTCAGGAAAACCATGGATATGGATGGGGCAACCTGCTTTTGGCAATGATACCTTGACACAAAAAATGAAAATTTTTAATGCGCTCTATAAACAAAAAACAGAACAAGCAGGAGGATATTTCATTGATATTTGGAGCGGCTTTACTGATGAACAAGGGCAATTTTCTTTTTCAAGCTATGATACAGATGGAAAAGTCGTTAGATTGCGCACACCTAATGGTATCAATTTTACCACTGCAGGAAAAAGAAAACTTGCTTCTTATTTAGAAAAACAATTAGAAAATATCTTAAGTTTTCATACATCTTCCCACGAAAGTCTAATTTTAAATAATACCAATGTTCCAAAGCTTATACAACAGCTGGACAATATTGTCCGCCAACCGCCAATGAGCCTCGATAACATCGCGCAACAAAATACCCACCTCGTGGGCAAAATAGAGCCAAGTTTCATACAAAAATCGTGGTCACCTCCCAATGGTCATCAGAGAGACCGCGCTGATAATTTTTCTTTTCCCTAATGTTTTTTTAAATAGAGAATCTTCGCTTTTTTCAAAGACTAAAATCCTCTTTTCATATGTCTTTGATCGAATAACAATTTGCATAAATTTCATTGGCTAGAAAAAATAACGGCATGGCTCCCACCATACCGTTCTCTTCCTATAGTCCACGTTTTTTAATCATCGCTTCTGGTGAAGGCAACCGTCCGCGAAAAGCTTTATAGAGTTCTTCTGGATCGCGGCTTCCCCCAGCAGAATAGATAAAACGCTTTAAGCGATCAGCAAGTTCTGAATTAAAAACATCATGCACTTCTTCAAAAGCCTGAAAAGCATCAGCATCAAGCACTTCTGACCACAGATAAGAATAGTAACCAGCAGCATAACCATCTCCTGAAAATATATGCATAAAATGAGGTGGACGATGACGCATGATAATTGCACTAGGCATTTGTAATTTTTCTAACTCCTGATGCTCAAATATAGTTGGATCCGGTATGGTTTTTCCTTGGTGAAAAGCCATGTCCATGAGAGCAGATGAGGTAAATTCAACCGCAGAAAAACCAGCATTAAATGTCTGTGCCAATAAAACTTTATCCATCAGTGTTTGTGGCATGGGAAGCCCTGTTTTTGTATGTGTAGCATAAGACTTTAAGACCTCCGGTACAGTTAACCAATGTTCGTAAAGTTGAGAAGGAAGTTCAACAAAATCACGTGCAACCGATGTTCCCGCAACAGACGGCCATGTTATATCAGACAGCAAACCATGTAATGCATGACCAAATTCGTGGAAAAGTGTGTGCGCATCATCAAGGGATAAAAGAGCAATCCCTCCTTTGAGGGGCTTCGCAAAATTACAAATATTGTAGATAATAGGCTTTTGTCCACCATCCAATTTATGCTGTGATTGCAAACTGCTCATCCATGCCCCAGACCGTTTTGATGAACGCGCAAAATAATCACCAATGAAATGTCCAAGCACATTTCCATCAGATTTTTTTACTTCCCACAAACGTGCATCAGGATGCCAAAGTGTAACAGCGCTTTTTTCTTCAAAGGTAATACCAAACAGCTTTTCTGCCACACCAAAAGCTGCTTCAATCATGCGATCAAGCTGAAAGTAATATTTAATTTCAGAGCCATCGAAAGAAAATTTTTCAGAGCGAAGTTTTTCAGCGTAATAACGCCAATCCCAAGCCTCTAAAGTGTCATTGCTGCCCTGATTATTTGCAAAATTTTGCAATTCAATCTGCTCGACCGCAGCCTTAGCTCTCGCCCGTTCCCATATAGGTGTAAGCAAATCCATAACCGCATCAACATTTTTGGCCATGGTATTATCGAGTTTCAAATCTGCAAAAGACTTATATCCTAGTAATTTAGCCTTTTCATCTCGAAGTGAAACGATCTCTACAATAATCGCTCGATTATTGTTTTCATTCTCATTTTCACCACGTTTGGCCCAAGCTTGAAATGCAATCTCACGCAAATCACGACGATGAGAGAATTTCAAAAATGGCTCAACAATTGAACGTGCCAATGTTAATGCATATGCATCTTCATTGCCTCTTTCACGCGCAATTTCATTCATTGAAGCAATGAGATCATCAGGTAAACCAGATAAATCCGTTTGTTTTAAAAATAAAATCCATTCAGCTTCATCTTTTAAGACATTCTGACCAAAAGTAGCATTTAGAAAAGCAAGTCTTTCATTAATTTCAGTAAGCCGTTTCTGACCTTTTTCATCTAGTTTTGCACCATTACAAACAAACTTTTTCCACCATAATTCAAGCACACGTGTTGTTTCACTATCATACATGCCTTGCTGCGATTGTTGATAAAGTATGTCTATTTTTGCAAATATCCGCGCATCCAGCATTATTTTTGAAGAATAACGAGAAAGCTTTACAACAAACTCTTGTTCTAACTGTTGAATGAAAGCGTTACTATGGGCTCCCGTGCGCAAGAAAAATATTGAACATACACAACTGAGCGCTTTACCAGCAAGCTCAAAAGGCTGCAAAAAATTCTCAAGCGTTGGTGTTTCTTGCACCGTTGCAATCGTCTCCAACTCTTCTTCTGCTTCTTGAAGTGCCTGTTCAAAAGCAGGTTTAAAATCTTCATCACTTATTAAAGAAAAATCAGGAAGCCCTGCAAATCCCTTCCAATCCAATACTGCCGCTTTTGTCATAATATGACCTATCTCCAATTATAAATTTAACGTATAATTATCGCCTTTACGATACACATTGATCATACACTAAAAATGATGACTATGCTTTAAAATGCCTTTTAGACCACTATTGTAGGAGTAAAAATAAAGGATATCTTCAACACTGGGAAATAAACAAAAATAAGAATCCCTCCCTATTTGATTCATGAAATTGTTTATAACATGCGATCTATCCTTGACTTTAATTTTAAATATTAACAATTGGGAGAATATAATTAGGAGGGGCTTTTCTTCAATCTTCCACAACTTTTGTTTTATCTTGAACCATGATTTAAAATTATAATTCTTTAACCTTTCAGAAGGTACTTTATTATGACTGAAATTAAAACGACCTTCGACTTTAAAAACTCTTCTCCTGAAGCTCTTGCCGAAGAATTACAAAATCATCATTTTGCTGACTCAATTGATATCATTAATGATCTCGATATCATGGAACGTGTAGCTATCTTAAGCCTTTTACCTCTTGATTATGCCATTGAACTCTTCGACAAACCAGAACTTGAACAACCAGCTGCTATTCTTGAACTTCTTCCTGTTAATCGTTCTGTTGAAATTCTTGATGGCATGTCTGCTGATGCCGCCGCCGATGTCTTTCAAGAAATGGACAAAGAAACCCGTACGCGGCTTTATGCATTGCTCAAACCCTTAACGCGTTCTGAAATTAAAAAACTGACCAGTTACCCTGATCATACAGCAGGCGCATTGATGACTACAGAGTTTATAGCCATCCCCGCAAACTGGACCGTAAAAAAAACTCTGAATCATATTCGTGATGTCGAACGTACACGTGAAACAGTTTATACAAGCTATGTCATTGATCCCAAAACAGGCATTCTTCTCAAAGCTGTTTCCCTACGTAATCTTATCCTTGCTTCTCCTGATGAGCAAATTCTCAACGTTTACACACATGACACCCCCATTACAATATCTCCCTTTACACATCATGAAGATATTGCACGTCTTTTTCAGCGCCATGATCTTCTCTCTGTACCGGTGATTGATGACGATAATCATGTCATCGGGATTGTCACTGTCGATGACGTCCTTGATACAATGGTTGATGAAATGAGTGAAGATGCTTATAAATTTGCAGGTATGGAAGCTCTTGATAAGCCCTATATGCAGATCAATTTTTTAGGAATGATGAAAAAACGGGGTGGCTGGCTCGCATTACTTTTTCTTGGTGAAATGCTAACAGCAACCGCTATGCAATATTTCGAAACAGAACTTGAAAAAGCCATTACTCTCACACTCTTTATTCCCCTCATTATGAGTTCGGGAGGAAACTCTGGATCGCAAGCAACATCCCTTATTATTCGCGCATTAGCTCTACGTGAACTCACACTCAAAGACTGGTGGAAAATTATCATTCGTGAAATTCCAGCAGGGATATCTCTTGGCCTTTTACTGGGAATTATTGGAATGATGCGTATTGCTCTTTGGCAACAACTTGGTATCTACAACTACGGTGAACATTGGATTTTTATTGCCATAACAGTAGGCGCAGCTTTAGTTGGAATTGTCACCTTCGGTTCTTTATCCGGCTCCATGCTTCCCTTTATCCTTAAAGGCTTTGGATTTGATCCAGCAAGTGCTTCTGCACCTCTTGTAGCAACTTTAGTGGATGTGATGGGAATCGTAATCTATTTTTCTGTTGCCTCCCTTATCTTGTCTGGAACTCTGCTCTAACATGAAAAGTAAAAGTCTTATGAAATCTAAGATCTCTTCATTAGATAATATATTGATTGATAATTTATCGTTTTACAACTTGAATGAGAAACTTCAATAAAGCAAATTTCTGTTATTTTAAACCTGTCTTATTACAAAACATAAAAAGCCTATTCGTTTGCACATCATAGAAAAGGTAACATGTAAAATAAAAACTGTTTGAGAAAAAAGTAAAATGCCTCTCATCTACCATATCACTACAATAGCAGTTGGCAATATTAAGAGCCAAAACTAACATATGAATGCTAGCTTATGCCTTGAATAAATTAAAGCTGCTAGTAGCAATGATCTTGCGTCATATCTTTCATGAGTGGTGTTATAAATAGCTTTAGATTGATATATCAATAAGCTGTAGAGTGATATATTGCTCTTTATAAAGGGCATGATACATGAAGCAATATCTTAACTTGTAAGCCATAAACAACGCATATTCACCCAAGCTCTTTGATCTTATTGTATTGTTTCAAACATTCCATCGTTCAGAGACTAAAAAATTATTCAATGATAACTCAAAATAAGCATGACTTGTTTAAATACAAGAGTAGCTGTGTCATAGGAAATAGATAAATATAAGGCTAGCTTATAGTTTCAAACATACTAGAAATATGCTTAATAGACTTTGCTTTGATGATATTCACGGATAACACGAGAAAATGAATCTAAGTAAAGAATCTTCTTGAAGTATGGTTGTATATTAATAATATAATACACTGCGTAAGCTTCACTATTTAAAAGATATTATGATAAATAACTTTGAAAAATGCGACGCTGAATTAAGGAAAAATGATAAAAAAAGACAAATAAATATCCTCATTCTCATTTAGCAGAGAAAAATGAAACTCTGCCCAAAACACTGAGCTCTTTCAATCGTTATCCAAAGCATACCACTATATTGTGTCTCAATGTTTATTTATAAGCAAAAGTGCAATGATACATTTTGCTTATAGAAAGAGCAAATGACATTATTTATTTTCTGAGTGCATCCTTTATACAAAATGTTCATATATTCAAAAATTTTTGATAACATTCTTCTAGGCTAACAGAACATGAGAAACTTTTGTAAACACTTTGCTATAAAAATATTTCCTCTCTTCCAAAATTATAAAAAAACATGTAAAAGGTTCTGTAATAGTAAGGTAAAGGACGCAAAGGCGTTGCCTCAAGTGAAATTTCATTAAACGAAAAGAAGAAAATTTATGCAATTGCGCAATATCGCCATCATTGCCCATGTTGACCATGGCAAAACAACGCTCGTAGACGAGCTTCTCAAGCAATCAGGAAACTTTCGTGATAATCAGCGTACCAGTGAACGTATGATGGATTCAAACGATATTGAAAAAGAACGCGGAATTACAATTTTAGCAAAAGTAACATCCGTTGTTTGGAAAGATACTCGGATTAACATTGTTGATACACCAGGACACGCTGATTTTGGTGGAGAAGTTGAACGTATTTTGAATATGGTAGATGGGGCAATTGTCCTTGTTGATGCCGCTGAAGGTCCAATGCCGCAAACAAAATTTGTCGTTGGCAAAGCATTGAAAGTCGGTTTACGCCCCATTGTTGCTATCAATAAAATTGACCGAGCTGATGCTCGTGCTGATGAAGTTATCAATGAGGTTTTTGACCTTTTCGCTGCTCTCGATGCAAGTGATGAACAGCTTGATTTTCCTATCCTTTATGGATCGGGTCGCGATGGTTGGATGGCTGAAACTCCCGAAGGGCCAAAAGATCAAGGACTTGGTCCTTTGTTTGATCTTGTAACCCGCCATGTTCCTGCGCCTCATGTAGCAGAAGGACCATTCCGTATGATTGGAACTATTCTTGAAGCTGATCCATTTTTGGGGCGGATTATTACAGGCCGTATTCATTCAGGCACTATAAAATCCAATCAAAGTGTGAAAGTTCTTGGGCAAGATGGAAAGCTTTTAGAAACGGGGCGTATTTCAAAAATTTTGGCATTTCGTGGGTTGGAACGGCAACCTATTGAAGAAAGTAGTGCTGGTGACATTGTAGCAATTGCGGGCTTACAAAAAGGTACCGTTGCTGATACCTTCTGTGATCTCGCGGTCAATGAACCTCTTACTGCTCAACCAATTGATCCTCCCACTGTTACGATGAGCTTTCTTGTCAATGATAGCCCTCTTGCTGGAACTGAAGGCGATAAAGTAACAAGCCGTGTTATCCGTGATCGTTTGTTTAAAGAAGCAGAAGGGAATGTAGCCCTTAAAATTGAAGAATCAGCCGATAAAGATTCCTTCTACGTTTCAGGACGGGGAGAATTGCAACTTGCCGTTCTCATTGAAAATATGCGCCGTGAAGGGTTTGAGCTGAGTGTTTCTCGTCCACGGGTTGTTATGCAAAAAGATGAAAACGGAACAACTCTTGAACCAATCGAGGAAGTTGTCATTGATGTTGACGAAGAATATTCTGGAACTGTCGTTCAAAAAATGTCTGAACGTAAGGCTGAAATGGTTGAATTACGCCCCTCTGGAGGAAATCGTGTCCGTCTTGTCTTTTATGCACCAACGCGAGGGCTTATTGGCTACCAATCGGAACTTTTAACGGATACACGCGGTACAGCTATTATGAATCGTCTTTTCCATGCCTATGAGCCTTACAAAGGAGACATTAGTGGTCGTGTCAATGGTGTGATGATTTCAAACGATAATGGTGAATCCGTCGCTTATGCTCTTTTTAATCTTGAAGATCGTGGGCCTATGATCATTGATGCCGGTGTTAAAGTCTATCAAGGCATGATTATTGGCATCCACTCACGGGATAATGACTTAGAAGTGAATGTGTTAAAAGGAAAAAAGCTCACCAACATGCGTGCTTCTGGAAAAGATGAAGCCGTAAAATTAACGCCTCCTCTTAAAATGACATTAGAACGTGCTCTATCGTGGATACAAGATGACGAACTTGTGGAGGTAACTCCTAAAAGTATTCGTCTTCGTAAACTTTATCTAGATCCTAATGAACGCAAACGTTTTGAAAAAACACGTGCATCAATTTCAAACTAATTTCATAACTTCTTCGGTCAAATATTTTATGAGACCTCACTTCCTCACACTCTGGAAAGGATATTTACATGAATATTAAAGAAATCCCCGTTGGTAAAAATCCACCACAAGACATCAATGTTATTGTAGAAGTTTCTCTTGGTGGACAACCAATAAAATATGAGATGGACAAAAAATCGGGAGCATTATTTGTTGACCGTTTTCTTCATACATCAATGGTTTATCCTGGAAATTATGGTTTTGTCCCCCATACCCTTTCAGATGATGGTGATCCCATTGACGTTCTTATTTGTAATACGCGTCCACTCCTTCCTGGTTGTGTTATTAATGTTTGCCCCATCGGAGCCCTGATTATGGAAGATGATGGAGGTAAAGATGAAAAAATTATTGCTGTCCCTACCCCAAAATTAACAAAACGTTATCTTAATATCCATGACTATACAGATCTTCCCGAAATTACACTCAAACAAATTGAGCATTTCTTTGCCCATTACAAAGATCTTGAACCTGGAAAATGGGCTAAAATTGAAGGTTGGCGGGATAAAAATTTTGCGTGTGAACTGATTAAGCAAGCCATTGAGCGTCATGAAAATTTATGATTTCTTCAAAAATAAAAGCCTGTTTTTTCAATGGGCTGTTATTTTGAGGTGTAATCACCTAAAGATTGCCATATTTGTTTTAGCTCTTCTAAGTGTCTTGAAAAATAGAGTTGTTTGTAACGGGATGTTGCGCCATTTTTAAGCGAAATACAAGCAGATGGAATTTTCCATTGCTTCGTTAAAAATTTGATAAGTGCTTTATTTGCTTTTCCATCTTCAGGAACAGCACGCAAGCGTATAACCAAATACTGCTTTCCATTATCTCTACATTCAACACCCATTATGCGATCTACAGACGATTTTGGAATGAGATATACAAATAAAATTAAACCATTCGTGTCAAATCGATAAAACATTTTTATTCATCTCATGCAATATCTTTACAGATACATATCTGTGTAAACCCGCCACATAAACATACGAATAAAATAAATAATGATAAACACTACAACAGGTGAAATATCAATTGTTCCAAGATTTGGCAAAAACTGCCGAATACGGCTTAAAACTGGTTCTGTCAAGCGATACAAAAAGCTTCCTATTAAAACAACAAAGCGATTTCGTGCATTTACGATGTTAAATGCATAAAGCCAAGAAAAAATGACATTTGCGATTAAAATATCAATATAAATATCTAAAATAAGATCAATCACTTGAAGCAATGCATAAACCATGCCTTATCCTTTTTTCTATTCAAGAAAGAGAAGATCTTATAGAGAACTTTCATTAAAATGAGCTTGTTTATTAAACAATGGTTTTATACTCTAACATTTTTTCTACAAATTAAAGGATCTAAACATCTCAATTCTTCACTTCTATAATAATAATAATAATGAAACTCATAATCGGAATAAAAAATGACTTACCAAAATAAAAGCAACGGAAAACATTCTGAGAATCTCCAAAAGACTTTGAAAATCTCTTCTATAACAACACTGTTATTTTAAGCGTAAGCTTATTACAAAAAACGCTCAGGCTAAAAACGGCCTTAAAAGGCCGCCTTTTTTATATTCCATAGATTATTTCTGCAAAGCAGACAAACGATTAAGAGCATTACTAAAACCATTCAGTTGAACGAACAAATCATTCAAAGGTGGTTCGCCTGGAGCAGCAATCGTCATAGCTAGCTTCAAATGCTTTCCAGAGCGTAAAGCTGCTACATGATTTTTGTCAAAAACTATTGGAACAATACAACCTGCTGGTACACAAGTGCGAATACCGGTCTCGATAACAGCTTTCCCTTCATCGACTTGTAAACGAACAGGCTTAGAAACTAAAATACCAAAAGGAACCGTTAAATTACCAGATACCACACCATCAGCATTAAGCATAACGTTCATAGCCACAACCACGCGACCTTGATCATTCACTTCCTGACGGCCCATAAAACAAATCTTCTTGCCTTCCTGTATACCGCAGCTAATGCTCCACAAGCCATAGGTCTCAGTCAAAGAAGAAGCACCATTTGGTAAAGTCGCTGCTGCTGGTTTAGTCGCAGCTGGCTTTGAATCTGATGCAAATGCAACAGAAGAAATACTCAAGAGAGTAAAAACTATAAGTAAATTAAATAACTTTTTCATCTTATATTCCAGTTCTTTACATAAAAGAGAAACATTTTTGTTATTATGTTAATGACTATACATAATATCAAGCATCCTCATAAAAAAGAGCTTGCTATCATTATATAGCTTTTATATTCCTCTAAGGCTACTGCGAAATTCGTTGACAACTTGCATATAAACACGCTTTTTAAAAGAAACCACAATCGAGGGAAGGTTTTCCAAATCAGCCCATTTCCACTGGTCGAATTCTGCTTTATGACCATTTGGTGGAGGGTTTATAGCAATTTCATGTTGATCTCCTGTAAACTGAAAAGCAAACCATTTTTGTATTTGTCCACGATATTTATTGTTTAATGTACAGCCAACAAGTTCTTGTGGAAAATCATAATGGAACCAATCCTGTGCTTCCTTAATCAACTTTATAGATCGGATTCCCGTTTCTTCGTAAAGTTCACGACATGCTGCATCAAATGGTTCTTCATTCTCATCTATCCCCCCTTGAGGAAGCTGCCACCGATGAGACATATCAGTATCGGTATGAGCGCATGTCATTAAACGGCGCCCAACCCAAACTTCACCCACATGATTAAAGACAACAATCCCCACAGATTTTCTATAAGGAAGCGCCTTTACATTAACCACCGCATTCATTCAATTACCTCCCAAATGCATAAACTGTACACACCTTTTCTACTTTAAAACATCCTTATTGGAATCTGGTGGAAATGCTGCATTTGCCATTTCACCTCGTAACAGCTTATAAGCCTCATGTAATTGAACATCATCTTTGGGATCTTGCGGAACAAACGCAGCTGAGCCAGAACCTTTATTATTTTCTCGTTTCCCTTTGATATGCCCTTGTAATGCAGATTCACCAACCTTTACATCATAACCTTTATATTTTTCAGGAAGTGGTTGCTCTACAATAATATCAGGTGTAATCCCTGTGCCTTGAATTGAGGTGCCGGACGGAGTGTAATAAAGTGCTGTTGTTAAGCGTAAAGCACCATTTTCACCCAAGGGGATAATTGTTTGGACAGATCCCTTACCAAAAGATTGTGTTCCTAAAATTGTTGCACGACGATGATCTTGCAATGCACCTGCAACAATTTCAGAAGCACTTGCCGAACCACCATTAATAAGTACAATGAGAGGCTTTCCATTGATGATATCTCCTGGTTTAGCATCAAATCTTGTCACATCACTCTTTTTACGCCCACGGGTCGATACAATCTCACCTTTATTGAGAAAAGCACTCGAAACATTTACTGCTTGGTCTAAAAGACCACCGGGATTAAGCCGTAAATCAAGAACATACCCCTTTAATTTATCTTGAGGAATTTTAGATTGGATATCTTTAATTGCAGCCTGAAGATTACCAAAAGTTTGCTCAGAAAACTGAATAATCCTTACATAACCAATATCGTTCTCAACACGATATTTTACCGCTTTCACTTTGATGATATCACGAACAACTTTAATTTCGAGTGGCTTATCAACACCAGAACGAATAATTGTCAACATAATTGGTGTGCCAGGCGCACCCCGCATCTTATTAACAGCTTCATTCAATGTATAACCATTAGTTTGTGCACCATCAATTTTTGAAATGAGATCTCCTGCTAAAATCCCTGCTTTTGAAGCAGGTGTGTCATCCATTGGAGAAACAACTTTAATTAAATTTTTCTCCATGGTAACTTCAATACCAAGACCTCCAAATTCTCCTTTCGTAGAATCCCGCATTTCTTTGGCTTCTTGCGCATTCATATAAGATGAATGGGGGTCAAGTGATGTGAGCATCCCATTGACAGCATTTTCAATAAGTTTTTTATCATTTGGAACCGTAACGTACTGCATACGTACTCGTTCGAAAATATCGCCAAATAGAGCCAGCTCTTTATATACATCATTTTCATTATTCGCAGCAACAGACTGCACCATAATCATTGAACTGGCGCCGAGCAATACCCCAGCGACCAAAAGAATAACTTTACGAATCATTTTGGTTCCTTCTCGTTTTTTTCAGTCCGCCACCAAGGAGTTGGATTTACAGGCTTCCCCTGCTTTCTAAACTCAATGTAAAGCATTGGAACAGTTTTGCCTATATCCAATGCAACACTGTTCGCAATAAATTGCATTCCCATTGTGCCAAGAGGTTCACCTGCAAGAACAAACTGCCCCTGAGTGACATTAATTCTCGACATTCCAGTCAGAACAATATGATAACCATTCCCAACATTGAGAATAATTAACTGTCCGTAAGAACGAAATGGTCCAGCAAAAGCAACAAGAGCATCAGCAGGAGATATAACAACTGCAGCTTCTTCTGTTTCAACCATTTCACCAAAGCGTGTAATCTGCGCACTTTTGTGTACATGCCGAACTTTTGTTCCTACAACAGGAAAAAGCAAAGAGCCTTTTCGGCTTTCAAAATTGTTTTGCTCTAACAATTGTAAATTTTTCCGTACCTGTATGGATGTATCAAAACTCAGTTTTGATTGACGGTCAAGTTCTACAATCAATTCTTCCAAAGACTGCGCTTTTTTAGCTAGAACAATACTGTTTTGTTGCTGTTGTGTAAGTTCCTCTTCTGACTTTTTTTGTAATTTGGCTTTTTCTTCTAACAAAAGCTTTAAACGTTTTCTCTGCTCTGCTTGATTTTGCATTTTGGTTTTTAAGGCTGCATATTCCGCAGCAATTGAATTACTCAAAGTGGTCAATTCCTTGAGACTCTCTGTCAAGTCCCTTGTTTTCTCTTGCATCTGAGGTACGACAGCCCCTAATAAAATAGAACTCCGTACAGAAGCTAACGCATCCTCAGGTTGCACCATAAGAGCAGGAGGAGGCTTTAACCCCATACGTTCTAAGATAGCGAGAACTTCTGCAAATTCAGCACGACGATTTTTTAAACTTTGATGAATTTGTGCCCGCTTTTCTATCATCTTTTTTAGCTTTTTTTCCCTTTCAGCAATATCATTTGCTATCGCACGTTCTAATTTAGCAGTTTTTATGAGTGCATCCCTTAAAGCATGTTGATCTTTCTTTAAATGCTCAACTTGACGTGTAAGAAAAGCAACACGTTCACGCGAGATGGAAATATTTTGGCGAATTTCTACCAACTCTTTATGTGCTGTCTCTACACTTCTTATGCTATCCTCAGCATGTAAGATAGAACAGCAAAAAAACATACTCAAGAACAGTACGACAAATATCACACATTCCTCATATAAACATCGCATTTTTCTATGAAGAAGCTTCTTCATTTGCCCAACCATTAAGCATCATCGCATAAACTAGCGATGCTTTAAATGATGTCCGCTAAAACAATATTAATAAATACATAAATAAGTGCTAAAAATCGCATAAAAATTTTAAGCCCTATGATAAGGATGATTAGTTGCAATCGTTACAGCACGATAAAGCTGTTCTGTAAGGAGTATACGGGCAATTTGATGTGGCCATGTCATAAAACCAAAAGACAACAGAAAATCAGCACGACTTCTTATCTGTTCATTATGTCCATCAGGACCTCCTAAAGCAATTACGAGATCACGGATGCCTTCATCACGATAAAATCCCAGTTTTTCAGCAAAAGCAGATGATGAAATTGACTTTCCACGCTCATCCAATACAATTAACCGACACTTTTCAGGGAGGAACTCGATAAGCTTTCTTCCTTCTTCTTCCATACGCTGGTATGCTGTTTGAGCACGACTTTCTGATATTTCTTGTAGTTTTTTTAAATGAAATCCTACTGCTCCACAACTTTTAGAAAAACGATCCAAATAATGATCAACTAATTTATGTTCTGCTCCCTTTTTCATACGCCCAACAGCAAAAATAGAAATTTGCATGTTAATGATCTCCAACGAGAACCGATTTTGTATTGTTGAAATCTGGAGTAAGCCACATTTTTTCTAGATTGTAAAAGAGACGAATTTCCGGACGAAAAAGATGAACAATAATATCACCTGTATCAATCAATACCCAATCACCTCCGGCCAGCCCTTCTACATTTGCAAAGCCGCATTTTTTGTCTTTCCAAGTACGTAACAAATGATCAGCAACAGCAGAGACATGACGCTTTGAATTTGCTGAAGCTATAACTATGTAATCAGCTAAAGACGACTTCACCTGAATATCAATGGAGATAATATCTTCTGCTTTTGTATCCTCTAAACTCTTGAGAATAATTTTGAGACCATCTCTCACAGAAAAGACTTTTTTTTCTGCGCGTGATGCGATACCGTGAAAGTGTTTTTCTATTAGGTTTTCCAGACCAATATCCTTTCTTATCATTTAAAGTATAAAAGGAACTTCTTCGTAAAAAAAGAAGTGAGAATCCCCCATACTCCTCCTTGTCCTTTAGAACAAAGATCTTCACTCCTCCACCAATCTATCATAAGATTGGTTCAGATTTGCTCTCCCTCTTAAGCTCCTTGATGGCTTCACTTTATAAGCTTATTATAAGCTTAACTAAACAAGCCCTACCTTGAATGTCCCATTTAATTTCACTCTTTTACACTTAATTGATGCAAAAGAAAATTGAATTTATATCACTATCCTGAAGAGCAGTATTTTATGGCATTTAAAATAAAATGTTCAAGAAAAATTGTTCTTCTTTAAACGAAGATTCGTTGAAGACTCAAAAGACAAAGGCCCATGCAAATAACTCCAAACTGGTGGTTTCATAAAAGGTAATCGTCTACTTTCTCTCTCATCTAAACGAAAAGAACGATAAATATGTGCCACAGGAGAAGAGAGTGCTGACATATGCACAAAAGGACGATCAATAACCGCAAGAGGAAGCATAGAGATGATATCATGCCATCGATACCAATGATGAATCGTGGCAAAACTATCTGCACCTATAATCCATACAAAACGGACACCTCGATAATGCGTCAGAATATGAGAAATCGTATCCACGGATACTTTACTGCCTATCGTCTGCTCAAAACCGGTTACACGAATCTTTGGATGATCAACCAATTGAACACAGAGCTGCATTCTCTCTTCTAAAGAGAGTAAGTGTGTACGATCTTTTAAGGGATTTTGTGGTGTTACCATCCACCATAATTGATCAAGATGCAACCGCCGAATTGCAATTTTTGCAACAAGAAGATGTCCCTTATGAGGTGGATTAAAAGACCCCCCAAAAAGCCCCACAACATTGGACCTTTCAACATGGGGCATACGATCTTTCCACGGGAAAAAAAGCTGTTTCAAGATCTAACCTGTCCATTTCCCCTAATATGGTACTGAAATGATGTGAGTTGTTCAACACCTATAGGACCACGCGCATGCATTTTTCCCGTGGCAATACCAATTTCCGCCCCAAAACCAAACTCACCTCCATCAGCAAATTGGGTAGATGCGTTATGAAGCAAAATAGCTGAATCTAAATGATTAAAAAATTTTTCCACCATTTCTTTATCCTCAGCAATAATCGATTCCGTATGTCCTGATGAATAACGCTTGATATGAGCAATGGCTCCCTCAATACCTTCAACTGTTTTGACAGAAAGAATGGCATCAAGATATTCGTATGACCAATCTTCTTCACAGGCTAATTTGAAACTTGGCATAAGAGAAAGAATATCTTCTGTTGCGCGAATTTCACACCCTTTCTCCTGCAAATCTGTGAGAACAGGAAGAAACTTTTTTAATGCTTTACGGTCAATAAGAACTGTTTCAACAGCGCCACATATACCTGTTCGCCGCAACTTTGCATTTAAAACAATCTTGCGCGCCATCTTTAAATCTGCTGATTGATCAATATAAATATGACAAAGCCCCTCTAAATGTGCAAAAGTTGGAACACGTGCATCAGACTGAACGCGTGCAACGAGGTTTTTTCCACCACGAGGCACAATTACATCAATCATACCATCAAGCCCTTTGAGCATTTCTCCAACGGCATCACGATCTCTCGTTCCAACCATTTGAATGGCATCTTTAGGAAAACCAGCTTTCTCTAATCCTCTCACCAACGCACAATGAAGTGCATGGGCAGAATAAAAACTATCCGAACCACCACGTAAAATTGCAGCATTTCCTGCCTTTAAACACAAAGCGCTTGCATCAATTGTAACATTTGGTCGACTTTCGTAAATAATGCCAATCACACCAAGAGGTGTCCGGACACGGCTAATATGAAGCCCATTGGGACGTATCCATTCACTCATCACTTGTCCAACAGGATCAGGCAAATGAACAATTTGGTGGACACTTTCTATAATTGCACGCAAACGCGACTCATCTAATTTAAGTCTATCAACCATTGCTGCCTTCAAATTATTTTGAGCAGCATTTTCTAAATCCTGACAATTTGCCTGTAAAATTTCAGCTGATTGAGCTTCTAAACTTAAAGCTATCATTTCTAATGCTTTGTTTTTTTGTTCAGAAGACATAACAGCCAATGCCGCAGCAGCATGGCGCGCTTTTCGCCCCATGTCCTTCATTTGTTCTTTTAAAGCCATCGTATTATCCACTTTGTTAAAACATAAAGAAGATAAAAGATAACTTTTTTAAGCAGAATCGGTCAAGCAGCGTAAAACCATATCATTGCGATGTACCATAGCAGAGCGTGCCTCATAACCTAAGATAAATTCAATTTCTTCACTTTTACGCCCCATAATGCGGACAACTTCATCTTTGCCATAATTCACAAGTCCACGAGCAATCTCAACTCTGTTTGCATCAATAATCGCAACCGTATCCCCACGATTAAATTCTCCCTCAACCCCAACAATTCCTGCAGCTAATAATGATTTTCCAGATTCAAGAGCCTTAACTGCTCCCTGATCAATCATTAAAATACCAGATGGATCTAAATGACCAGAAATCCATGTTTTCCAAGCATTGACCGGTTTTTCACTGGCAGCAAAAAAACTGCTACGTTCTCCCCTATCAAGAGCCGCAAGAGGATTCATACGCTTGCCTGAAGCAATTACCATTGCCGTTCCTGCAGAACTGGCTATTTTCCCGGCATCAAGTTTGGTCTTCATTCCTCCACGAGAAAACTCTGAAGCAGCAACATCCGCCATTTTTTCGATATCACTGGTAATTGAAGCAATAAAAGGAATAAATTCAGCTGTTGGATCACGATGGGGGGACTTGGTATAAAGTCCATCAATATCTGATAAAAGTATCAAAAGATCCGAGCCCATCATTGTTGCCACACGTGCTGCTAAACGATCATTATCACCATAGCGAATTTCACTTGTTGCTACAGTATCATTTTCATTAATAACAGGCACCGCTCCAAAACGCAAAAGCACATTAATCGTAGCACGAGCATTGAGATAACGTCGCCGTTCTTCTGTATCAAATAGAGTGAGTAAAATTTGTCCCGTTTTTAATCCATACCGCGCAAGCGCATCACCATAGGTTTTTGCTAATTCAATTTGCCCTAAAGCAGCACATGCCTGACTCTCTTCTAATTTTAAAGTTCCGTTGGGAAGCTGTAGTAATGTCCTTCCTAAAGCAATGGCCCCTGAAGAAACCAGTAAAATCTCCACGCCTTTTTTACGCAATTTGGCAACATCACTTATCAAACTGTTGAGCCATTCAGCCCGCAAACCTGTCTGAGGATCAACCAAAAGCGCAGAACCAACTTTGATCACAATGCGTTTATAATGCACAAGCTTTTGCAAACCAACTGCCATCCTCATCAATCCTGTTTTTCTCCACCATCATCCTCTTCACGTGCCATTTCAATAACACGTGCAACAGCACGGAGTACATTTTCTAAACCTTCATGACTAACCGCAGAAAACATCAAAACAGATTTACCCGTTACGCTCTGCAAAACCTCTTGTTTGGCTTTACTCTCTTCAACAGTGAGGGTGTCTATCTGACTTAAAGCTATAATTTCAGTCTTATCACTCAAATTATTTCCATAAGCCTCTAACTCATTACGTACAATCTGATAGGCTTTCGCCACATCTTCCTCTTGTGCAGAAATCAAATGAAGTAAAACACGACAACGTTCTACATGCCCTAAAAAACGGTCCCCAATCCCTACACCCTCATGAGCTCCTTCGATAAGGCCAGGAATATCAGCCAAAACAAATTCACGGGCATCAATACGTGCCACACCAAGATGTGGATGCAGAGTTGTAAAAGGATAATCTGCAATTTTTGGCTTTGCTGCCGTCACAGAAGCTAAAAAAGTTGATTTGCCAGCATTAGGCAAACCAATAAGCCCCCCATCAGCAATTAACTTCAAACGAAGCCACAATGTGCGCTCTTCTCCAGCCAATCCAGGATTTGCACGGCGAGGTGCTCGATTCGTAGATGTCGTAAAATGCAGATTTCCAAAACCACCATTTCCGCCTTTTGCAAGACGATAACGTTGTCCTACTTGTGTTAAATCACAGATTAAAGTTTTATTATCCTCTTCAAAAATTTGTGTCCCGACTGGTACTTTAAGAATGATATCATCACCCTTTTCACCCGTCATATTACGCCCCTTACCATGCCCCCCTGTTTTTGCTCTAAAATGCTGTTGGTAGCGATAATCAATCAGTGTATTAAGCCCGTCAACAACCAGTGCCCACACATCACCACCACGCCCCCCATTGCCTCCATCAGGACCACCAAATTCAATGAATTTTTCACGACGAAATGATACTGCCCCTGCCCCTCCATTGCCAGAACGAATATAGACTTTAGCTTGATCAAGAAATTTCATTGGAAACGCTCACTGAGAAATCAATCCCTTTACCTTTATAAGCAATGCATCGATTTTACCAGTCTTCATTATTGACAAAAAAACATTTTATAACATCACCAACACTATCGAAAACCGTTTAACAACATCCTTATGTTATAAATATGTAAGTAAACTTAAATATTCTGAAAAAAAGAAACTAATCTTCTTCTCTTCCTTTAAATCCAAGTGCTAAAAGGTAGAGTTCCACGGATTCTGATCGGCTTGCAGGTGGTTTAACATGATGAACTGTTTTAAAATTCTGTTTCAATGTTGTGAGAAGGGTGTTTTCGGCTCCCCCTTGAAAAGCCTTTGCTAAAAAATGCCCTCCGGGCTTAAGAACTGAAAGGGCAAAATCAGCAGCAACCTCACATAAATAAATTGTTCTTAAATGGTCCGTCTGACGATGACCTGTTGTTGGTGCAGCCATATCAGAAAGCACTACATCCGGCTTTGTTCCTAAAGCACTTATTAATTTCTGTGGTGTATCTGCGTGCAAAAAATCCATTTCCAACATCACAACCCCAGGTAATGGCTCAACAGGCAAATAATCAATGCCAACTACACTAGGTTTTTGGTCACTTGACCCTACGATACCCTTTGCCACCTGACACCATCCGCCTGGTGCCGCTCCTAAATCAATAATCTTTTGACCTTTTTTGAGAAACTTATAGCGTTCATTTATTTCAATTAACTTATAAGCTGCACGCGAACGATAACCATCCACTTTCGACTGATGAACATAAGGATCATTCAGATGTCTCTCTAACCATCTTCTTGATGATGCTTTAATGGTCCCTGCTTTCTTCTTTACACGCTGATATAGTTCATGTGATCCTGAACCACCATATCCACCAGTCGGTGTCTTTATCGTTTTTTTCATTGTTATTTATTATCTCCATGACTCTAATAACTGCCTTAGCGTTTGAACCTTTTTCCCTTCCTATGACGACGCCATACACCATCGCGTAACATTAACTCTATCAAAATTCCTTCTCTCAATCCACGATCAGCAACTCTTAATCGTTGACTTGGCCAAACTTCTCTAATAACGTCTAGAATTGCACAACCAGCTAAAATTAAATCTGCTCTACCTCGTCCAATACAAGGATTAGTCATGCGTTTTTTCATATCCCATGATAATAAACGTTGTATCATAAGAGTAATGTCTGCATCGCTCATCCAAATGCCATCAATTTGCTTCCGGTCATAACGCTCTAAATTAAGATGCATCCCTGCTAAAGTCGTAATCGTTCCAGAAGTTCCCAAAAGATGAAACTTTGAACCTTTAGCTAAAGCACCTAATTTATGACGTTCTGAAAAATTATTTAAAAAACTCCGTACATAACTTTTCATCTTTTCAAAATTATCTAAACTAACATTATTTCCCCCAAAGCGCTCAGCAAGCGTAACAACACCAACAGGAAGTGAAGTCCACGCAGTAATCTGTTCCGTTAAACGTAAAGAATGCTTTTTGGAAATATTAAGGAGCACGATTTCTGATGACCCTCCTCCAATATCAAAAAGCACAATCGCATCAGTATTTGGCTCAACAAGCGTACCACATCCCGAAACAGCAAAACGTGCTTCTGTTTCTCTATCAACAATTTCCAATTCAAGACCGGTTTCATCCAAAACACGTTGAATAAAATATTTACCATTTTTCGCCGAACGGCATGCTTCCGTTGCAACCAAGCGATAACGCTTAATACGTTTTTGTTTTAACTTAAAATGACAAATCTTTAATGCTTCAATTGTGCGATCCATCGCTTGTGTATTCAGAAAGCCATTATTCACTAATCCTTCTCCCAATCGTACAATACGTGAAAAAGCATCAACAACGCGGAAATACCCGGGCTTGCTAGGAGAGGCAATAAGAAGTCGGCAATTATTTGTTCCTAAATCAAGTGCAGCATAAAGAGGTGGAGATTGTAATTGAGAAAGCCGAGAAAGAAATGGAGATTTGATGCATTTTGTTTTTTTTACACCTACAATTTCTTGACCATGCAATTCAAAAACTTTATTTGATTGAATAAATACCCGTTTCTGTTTATTGTGTTTTTTTCGCTGTTGTTTCTCTATATCAACGGAAATAGAATCCCTCTCTCTCTGTAATAATGTAGAACAGTTATTTTTATTACACTCACGCTTATCAGATAATTGATTTGCTTTCGTATCATACACTCTTGCTCGCTTTGACACTTTTGAATTATAATTTAATGGAGGCATTTTTCCTATCCTTTAAGCATTTTCCCCCAATAAATAAACGCGAGCACTCTGCTGATCATTCATAAAGCTAAAGTAACAATGTGGTATTAAATGACAAATATCAAGAAAACATTACCTATTTTTTTATCATTAAGATTTCTATGCTAGTACCATTCAGATATTGAAATATTTTTTTGCTATTTACACAAATCCGTATTTATTTTTATGAACCTGAAACTATAAATGAAGTATTTATATTCCCTTTTATAACCTTTTAATATTTCTTTACCTCATTCACATGAAATGCATATTTATTTTAGAGAGAATAAATTTATAATTTTTCTTTGTACTCATGAGATCACAATATTGGAGTTGTAATTGCATTTTGTAAAATGACTCATCTCTTATACCATCACACAAAATGACTATATCATTTCAATTAGAAATTATTGATGTCAAATAATGTCATTATAAAATTCATAAAGAACTTTTGCAGAAATAAAATAAACTATTTCTTTCGTATTCGAGGTAATCATACTCTGTTTATTTACAACGGGCTATCTTAATGATTTTTTTTAATTTTCATGACTAACGCCACTAATTTTATCAACCTTAGTAGAAAAAATTTAAATTAATTTTTCTATTACATATACTATCTGATTGTAACTATACATTTTTAAAATGCATTCCTTTGAATTCACTTCTATATCATATCGTGTAGAACTTTTTACTCATTACTCTTCATTTAGATCTGAATTTGCAACTACATCTGAAATATAATGCAATAATTTATGAAAAATCTTTGTTAAAATACTTGATATAAGCTATCGTTGTAGAGAATTAAGTGCCGCACTTAATCCTTGAAATGGTACAATAAAAGAAAATACCTTTCCTTCTTTAACTTTATAGGAAATACGCACCTTTTTGTTTTGCTCTATTTGTTTACTAAGAACTGGTCCTACAGACGATTGTGCTAAACAGACTGTTTCATTACATTGCGTATACTGAATAAGGATAGGCTTTTTAACTCCCTCAATAAACATTCGGATAGGAACATTTGTATCAGCATTTGGCAATGTTCGCAAAAGCATTACTGCTTGCCCATTTTTTGTAGAAACAAGAGACCAACTGAAAATAGTATTATCCTCTTGATCATGAACCGTCTGTGTCACATTACATATGCCTCGCTTGAGTTTCTGTTTTTCATCTTGTTTTTCATCGCAAATCAACGTCCAATGAAAAAACTGCATAATGATACGGCGTGTTTCACCAGGTTCTCCCTTAGGAATAGATAAATGTGGTGGTTGCACTGTATAAATATTATTATTCTCGTTGGCAAAACTTTCGTTCTTGCCTAATAAGGCAAGAACGAACAAAACCTTCACAAAAATATTTTGTTTTTTTATCATAATATTCGTTTTTTTCATTATCATCTCAGCCTCAGAGTAATTCCTGCGCCTACACCCCAGTGACCTCCAGCACTCGTGACAGATACGTTAGAACGAATATTTCCATCTTCAGATGTATAACCAGCACCGATAGCGAATGCCGATTGGCTGCGCCATACACCCGTACCAAATGAAACACTTAAAGATCCTGGTATGTCATAATAACGCAAATTCGATACAGCCAAACCAATAGCCGCCGCTTGTCTAGCTTCTTTGCGAACATCCTCAACTGCATAATTTAATGTTTCAAACTTCATATCTGTATAGGCTTTGGACTCATTAACACCATTGCTTACTATATCATTCACACGATCATCCGTATATTTCTTCGCATCATCAAGAACGATCTTCATCTGTTGGTCCGTGTAATCATGCAATTGACCTCCATTAACCGCTTCTTTCGAACCACTTTCTATACGACCATCACCTACATTCTCTATCAATACTGGATCACTCTCATTACCACCAACCAACGTGATTTTATTCGTCTTCTTGCCATCTTCTCCTTTATCATACTTAACCACATCATTCGTAAACGTATTTTCAATCGCTTGTACTTGTTGATCTATATTCTCTACACGCTCCTCAACAGCTTCAACTTTCTTATTCGTCTCCCAAAGTTGGCCTCCATTAACAACTTCCTTCGAGCCTTCCGATACATCTCCATCCGCTACATGCGTAAGCTTACTATCAACCCCATTGTGACGACCATCATAACTCCCTAATTCTTCATTCCAATTTAAGCCGTTCGACGATACATTCTGCGCTACATTATTAATACGATCATTCATACCAGAAAGACTTCCATTAACTCCTTCAAACGCACCAGCTACGTTATCATAGCTCTTACTATCATCAGAACTTCCATCGCTCTTAAACTGCCTTACTTGGAACTGAGGACCTGTCCATTGACCATTCTCATACTTCGCTCCACCTCCTAAATACAGCGCTAACGTCTGATCCAGCTGATAAAGTTGGTTACCAGTGATTGCTTCTGTCGAACCTGCTGAAATGTCCCCGTCAACAAGGTGGCTAAGCTTACTATTATGCTTACCATCTCCTTTGCCATGAACTGCTACAAACGCTTTGTCATCATCACTCCACAACAATGCATTCTGCGCTATGTTGTCTGAAAGATCATGTTGAAGCTTCGTGAAAGAATTATTAACACCAGCAAAGGCGGCTGCAACATTATCATAGATCGTCTCTTCAGAACTTCCATCTTCTTTGAAGCTCACTATCTTAAAGCTTGGTGCTGTCCATGCATCATTTTCATAACTTGCACCACCTCCCAAATAACTCGCTAACCTCTGATGCAATGAATAAAGTTGAGAGCCATTCACCGCTTCTGTCGATACATCTGAAAGCTTTCCTGCTTTCACACCTGTGAGGGTCCGTGCTGCATGATCAACATTTGCAAAAGTAACTTCTGTGCCGCTCTTTTCACCTCCAACCGCAATGACACGTGTCTTCTCATCTTGCTTAACAAGACTGTCTCCTACAACTTTCGTAATCTCATTCTTAAGCTCTTTATGGATATTCGTGAATGAACTTCCTACACCAGCAAAGGCTTTCACTACATCATCATAGCTCTTCTCTTCAACTTTGCTACCATCTTCACTGATAGTGTTAACCTTAAAGCTTGGAGCACTCCATTTTCCTTCCTTATAGCCAGCACCACCACCTAAATAGCTCGCAAGCGCATTACTCATCGAATAAAGCTGTGAGCCATTCACTGCTTCTGTCGAGCCTTCTGTAAGCAATCCTGCTTTTACCCCTAAAAGGCTCCGCGCTGCATCTCCACTATTGGCAATGTTAATGCTCGTACCGCCCTTTTCCGCTCCTATCTTGATAACCTTGCTCGCTGCATCTTGCTTAACAAGACTGTCTCCTACAACTTTCGTAATCTCATTCTTAAGCTCTTTATGGATATTCGTAAAAGATGTACCAACTCCTTCAAACGCAGCAGAGACACTTTCATAGCTTTGCTCTTCAACGTCACTCCCATCATCCTTGACTGTTTTTACCTTGAAGCTTGGCGCTGTCCATTTATCTTCTTCATACTTAGCTCCACCCCCAAGGACTTTGGCTATATTTGTGCCTGCAACTTTTAGATTATCTGACACAATACTCACTTTTTTATCCGTCGCAAAAAGTTGGGAACCATTAATCGCATCATGGGAATCTTCTGCAATCTTACCATCACCAACATTGTGCAGCGCTGTAAGGACCTCATCCTTACCACCAAAAGTTATATTGCCATAATCAGTCTTACCATCTTTCTTTTTATCATAGTGAACAACCGCTGAATCTTCTGACTGAAGATGATTAATCTGGTTTGTAATTTCATTTTTGATATTCGTAAAAGATGTACCAACTCCTTCAAACGCAGCAGATACACTTGTGTAGCTCTCTTCTCCAGAATTGCCATCATCCTTTATTGTCTTTACCTTGAAATTCGGAACTGTCCATTTACCTTCTTCATACTTAGCACCGCCACCTAAATAAGTTGCAACTGTCTTATTTGTATCAAAAAGCTGACTTCCTGTAACTGCATCCGTTGAACCCTTAGAAACAGTTCCATCTAAAAGAGACGTGATTTTGCTATTGCTCTTTGCACCATCTTCACCATGAACCGCAACAAATGCCCCTTTCTCCTTGCTCCAACTCAAAGTATCCTGCGCAACGCCTTCTGAAACTTCCTTAATACGATCGTTCACATGCTGGATATTCTTATCAAGACCACTAAACGCTGTGCCAACATCACTAAACAGCTTATCTGTAACATTACCTTTTTCATCAACATCAGATAATTTATAGGTTGGTCCTGTGAAGGCTCCATTGTTAAAAGCTGCATCGCCACCAAAGAATTTTGCAACATCTTCACCAATTTTATAAATCTGTCCGCCATTAATTGCATCATGTGACTTGTCACCAATCTGACCATCACCAACATTGTGCAGCGCTGTGAGGATTTTACCCTTACCACCTAAAGTTATATTGGCATAATCAGTCTTACCATCTTTCTTTTTATTATAATGAACAACCGCTGAATCTTCTGACTGAAGATGATTAATCTGGTTCGTAATCTCATTTTTGATATTCGTAAAAGATGTGCCAACTCCTTCAAAAGCAGCAGATACATTCTGATAAGTCTCATCCTTCTCCTGACCATCCGCGTTAACTGTTTTTATCTTGAAGCTTGGAGCTGTCCATGTGCCATTCTCATAGCTCGCACCACCACCTAAAGACTGCGCAACTTCAGTACCAAATTTATGAAGCTGGTTACCAGCTACAGCATCACTTGAGGTTGCACTAATGTCTCCATCCTGAAGAGAGGTAATCTTGCTAGCTTTTTTGTCATTATCTTTCCCATGCGTTGCAACAAAGGCGTCTTTAGTCCCATCCCACAATAAAGCATCACTTTGAACTGTACTGATCTCTTTGCTAATTTCATCCTTAATATTCGCAAATTTATCTTTAACTTTCTCGAATGAATCACCAACACCGGAAAAGGCAGACGCGACATTGTCATAAGTCGAGTCAGCAACACCGCCATCTTCTTTAAAAGTCTTAACCGTAAAGCTTGGAGCTGTCCATGTGCCATTCTCATAGCTCGCACCACCACCTAAAGACTGCGCAACTTCAGTACCAAATTTATGAAGCTGGTTACCAGCTACAGCATCACTTGAGGTTGCACTAATGTCTCCATCCTGAAGAGAGGTAATCTTGCTAGCTTTTTTGTCATTATCTTTCCCATGCGTTGCAACAAAAGCGCCTTTAGTCCCATCCCACAATAAAGCATCACTTTGAACTGTACTGATC